>PNNN01000039.1 GCA_013824245.1 Chlorobiaceae bacterium
AACTTTATCTTTAATTTTTCAGATGTCTCTTTTAGATACTTTATCTGGAGCGTTTACAAGTGTATATACTCCATCAAACCGTTATATTTATGTTTGTTCACATTATGGATTGTATAAAGCGAGTTCGAATACCCGCGGAGAAGCAAAACGATATTCATATACATCATCGACCTTTCCGGGATTTCCAAGGGGAATGCGTGGGAATGGAATAAATGATATTACTATTGCCGGAGATTACACCATGATATCGCGCTGGAATGGATTTACATGGCGATATTATGAGGAACTACGAAACTCAAAAATTCATTTTAACGCAGTTGCACAGAAAGGAAATCTGATTGCTGCAGTGGGTGTTATACCCGATCCTATTAACGGAAAAGGAATCGTTTATCTTGGAAAGAGATAGAATTACAGACTAAAAATTTTTATTTTCCATGGTAATTTCAAAGAAAGGAGATGAGAAAAAGGTTAGAAATGTAATAAACCCGCTGAAATGGTATCAGCATTACAGCGGTCACGAATACAAAGAAAATATTTACAGAGTTTATCTTGATAGAATCTATTTTGTTAGAATGAATTCGGGTTCATTCGCTGATGTGAAGAAAATTGTGTTGACTAAGTAAGCAGATGCAAATGTCCGACATTTTCTTCAGATCGGCTAAGTCAAATGTCGGACATTTTACCCGTCAAACCTCCGGTATCTGACTTTGACTTACTTAAGAAGATACCGGAGGTTTGCTTTGGTCAATATCAAAGCCCGACAGTTTTCACGCTCCTGTCGGGCTTTTGCTTCGTGCCTATGATATCGAATTTAAATAGCCAATGCTTCTTCGGCTACCTTCGATAACTCGGCAGGGGTGAAGGGTTTTGATATGAAATTATAGGCACCCGCTTTTGTTGCCTCAATCGCCGTATCAATCGATGCAAATCCGGTTACCATGATGACCGGTATTCCAGGATATTGCTTTGAAATAGAATCGAGAACTTCTAATCCATTTCTCTTCGGCATCTTAAGATCGAGTATAACCAGATCGTATTTATTGAGCTTCATCTTTTGCATTGCGGCATCAACATCGAACGCTTCTTCCACGGCACAACTCTGTTTTGAAAGAATTCTTCGCACACTGTGACATACAATTGGTTCATCATCGATAACGAGTACATTGTGTTTTGCGGTTGCATCGCGGTCCCATAACGCAACACGCGGCATATCCGAGCTGCCAAGACAGTTTATGTAATCTATGCCTGTATATTTTTCAACATCGGAAATTGGAAACGGCATATCGGCATCTATCATTTCTATATTTTCACGGACTATTCGCTGTGTTTGCTTTGCGCGTGCTTTTTCTTTCTTTTCAATCGGGCATTCGCCGGCACACTCGCGTCCGTCGAGAACAACTTTAGGACAATCACGTTTGCCTGTTTGGCAATATGCTTTATCGGCAATTATTTTTGCAAGCGGAACATCTGTGTGCGTCAATGCTTCAACATATTCGGGCGAGGTTGCTTTTGTAACTTCGGCTTCATTGAACGGCAGATCAATGTCGATATTTTCTTCAGACGTTTCTTCGATCACTGGTTTAGTCGGCTGTTTAGCCAGTGTTTCAATTTTAACTTTTCGAAAATTTAAAGCTTTCTCAGTTACATCAGTCAGTTCATCGGGAGTGAAAGGTTTCGGCAAATAACTGTGTGCGCCCAACTTTGTTGCTTTCACTGCAGACTCTATTGATGCGTAACCTGTAATCATAACAACTTCCAATTCCGGATAATGATCGCGAACTATTTGGAGAAGTTCCATGCCGTTCGTTTTCGGCATCATCAAGTCTGTGATCACCAGATCGAAAGTCGAATCGTTCATTTTTTTGATTGCAGTTTCAACATCAAGCGCGTTATCGACTGTGTATCCTTTGCGAGAGAGAATTTTCTTTATACTCTGACATACGATTTCTTCGTCGTCGACCACTAATATTTTATTTGTTATCATTTTTTATTCCTTTCAAAGTTCAGATGAAGTTATGTTCAATTTCTTCCTTAACTTGTACAAGGAATATGCCATCAAACCTCAAAAAAAAGAAATGTCGCCGTAACTTATTGTATACCAATCGAATAAAAAGTAGATAGATTGATTCAAAGACCTGAAGAAGATAAGATTTTATAAAAGATAAAATATAAAAAGTATCGAAAAGAAGAGATATTCTGTGAAACCGCTGCGTAAAATAAATATGCAAGTGTATATTTAATTATGCGGATGAATTCGGTTTTGCAATACCGTACTTTCGCATCAGCGCTTGAAAATTTGAACGCTGCATATCCACTTCGCGTGCCGCTTTTGAAACATTCCAATCGTTTCTTATGAGCGCTTCGTGGATGAACACTTTTTCAATTTCATGCACCGATGCTTCGCGAATCTGTTTCTTTAAGGATTTCAGATCATTACTGTGCTTCGGTATTATTGAATGGACAAAAGCGTCGGTTCTAAATAGTGCGGCAGATACGTGTACCGGCTCTATCTCGTTTCCTTCAACTAAAATAACAAGTCGCTCAATAGTATGTTCAAGCTCTCTTACGTTACCGGGCCAGTGATAATTTGCAAGCGCTTCAATAGCTTCGGTTTGGATTATCGGAGTAGTTCTTCCATTACGCTCACAATATTTTTTAAGGAAATAGAGTGCAAGTTCGGGAATGTCTTCTTTACGTTCACGCAGCGATGGAAGCTTAATGGGAAAAACATTCAGCCGGTAATAAAGGTCTTCCCGGAATTTTCCAACAGAGACTAATTGTTTTAAATTTTGATTTGTTGCGAAGATTAACCATACGTCGGAATGTTTCGTTGTTGTACTGCCAACCGGTATAAATTCTTTTTCCTGAAGCAGACGCAATAGACGAGACTGGATTTCGACGGGAAGATTACCGATCTCATCGAGGAAAATTGTCCCGCCGTCTGCTGCTTCGAAAATACCTTGCTTGTCTGTGTGGGCGCCCGTGAATGAACCTTTAACATGTCCGAACAGTTCACTCTCAACTAATGAACTCGACAGTGTTGATATATCGAGCGCGAAAAATTTTTCGTTTTTACGTTTACTTTGATTGTGAAGAGCTTTTGCAACGAGGTCTTTCCCCGTTCCGCTTTCGCCTATTATGAGAACGGTGCTGTTTGTTGGTGCAACTTTTTGGATGAGTCGATAAACTTCTTGCATCTTCGGACTTTTGCCAATGATTCCTTCGAACCCGGAATCTTTTGTGTAATCAAATCCTTCTGAAGAGAGGTGAATGAGCTTCCGTTTATCAAGAGCGCGTTCGAGAACAGCGAGCAATTCGCTGGGGGTGAATGGTTTCGGAAGAAAATCGAATGCACCGCTTCTCATAGTCTCAACCGCCGAGGCAATTGTTGCATAGCCGGTGATTACTATAACAAGTGTTTCAGGATATTTTTGCCTCACCGTTTGCAATACTTCCATGCCTCCGATATCTATCATTTTCAAATCGGTAAAAACAACATCAAATTGTTCCGACTTGAGAATATGAATCGCTTCTTTGCCCGATGTTGCGTAGGTTACGTTGTGTCCGGCGCGGCGTAAAATTTTTTCGCAGCTTTTGCAAATTACAAGTTCGTCGTCGACTATAAGAATGTTTGCTTCCAAGTATTACTCGCTTTCAATTGAGTTGATGGGAAGTTGAATTGTAAAAGTTGTACCAAGATCTAAAGAACTTTCGACATTAATATCGCCGCCATGCTGTTCAATAATGCCATAGCTGATAGAAAGGCCGAGGCCCGTTCCCTGTTCTTTGGTTGTGAAAAATGGATCGAAGATTTTTTCGCGTATGCTTTCAGGAATTCCCGGTCCATTATCTTTAAAAGTAATAATCATCGAATTGTTCGTAGGCAAAATAACAGTGCTTATAGAAAGCAATCCGCCTTTCGACATAGCTTCGGAGGCGTTAATAATGATGTTGATAAATACCTGCTGTATTTGGTCTCTATCTGCCATGATTTCGGGTAGGTTCTCTTGTAAATTTTTCTGCACCTGAATGTTGCGGAAAGAAGTTTGGTTCCGAACAAGTAGAATAATATTTTCGATGATCTCGTTGATGCTAACAAGTTGCTTTTGCGGTTTTGTTTGTCGGGCAAAATCGAGCAACCTCTTTACGATTTCTCTGCATCTAATTGTTTCTTTAACAATAACATCCACGTCTTCACGCCGCGGGTCGTTTACGGGCAGATCTTCGAGAAGTAAACTGCTGTTGGTGAGTATGCCTGTAAGCGGGTTGTTGATTTCGTGTGCAACGCCTGCCGCAAGTTTTCCGAGCGATGCAAGTTTTTCTGAACGAAATAGTTGGGCATGAATTTTCTTGATTTCATCAGTCCGCTCCAATACTTTAACTTCCAATTTATTGCCCCATTCTTCCAATTCTCGCTTTTCGGTTTCCAATTCTTTTGCCATTCGATTTATTGAACCGGCAAGGCGTTCTATTTCTCTGGGAGCGGTAATAGTTATTTCTTGATGATAATCTCCATCGGCAATTTTATTTGCAATATCTTCGATTCGTTTCAGGGGAGTTGAAATTCGTTTTGCCATGCGGGCGGCAATAAGAATGATTAAGACAATACCTCCGAGAGCGATACTTAAAAAGGTAATTAGAGTATTCCGCAGTACATCTTCAAAAGGTTTCTTGAGAATACCTACATAAAGTATCCCGATAATATTATTATCGATGTCGCGGATAGGTTCATAAGCACTTATATACCAGGAATTGACGACAAATGCTTCGCCAACATATCGATTTCCGTATTGCAATACCTCTTCGTTTATTTCCTCCGAAACAAGTGTGGAAATCGCACGCGATCCATCTTGATTTTTGACGTTTGTGGATATGCGAAGATCATGCTGGAAAATTGTTGCAGTGCCTATCTCGCTTCCATGGTAATTTTCACCTTCGTGCACAACTTCTTTTATTTTATCTACGATTTCAAAATTCCGGTTCAATAACACTCCGGCAATAAGAACACCTACGAATTTTCCATTATCTTCAAATATCGGAACGGCAGCTTTCAGCATCATGCCTGAAGTTTCTTTTTGTTCGGTGCGGGGTTTTGCTTTTAGCGTGGATATGATTTCCATTGCCGCTTGATCGGCGAGTTGCTCCGATTCATTCTCCAAATATTCTCGAGAAACGATATCAACTCCTTTGACAATCCTTTTTGTATCGATCACCCGCCGAACAAATTTATCTTCGATGAACGAATGTTCACCGGGTTCGAACTTGCGGCTTCGACTGATCAGGTGTCCGTTTTTATCGAGGATCGTTAGAACATCGAGATTCTCGCGGGTTAGTGTTCGCAATAAATCTTTCTGCAAAAATATTTTGTTGTTTTCAATCAACGCTTTTACAATAAGACTTCGCGCCGAAGTTAAGCGCGCAATGCTTTCGATCTGTACAATTTTGTTTCTAAATATTTCTCCCGCCGAGTTTAGATCGGAAAGGGTTTTAGTTTCTGCTCGGGTGATAATCTGATTATAAATTAATTTTACACCAACGATGCTCGTGATTACCGCCGGCATAAGAATGGCGATCGTAAAATATAAGATCAGTTGGGATTGAATGCTCTTGGTAGTTATCTTCTTCATGTTAAAATAAATATATGGAAAAAATAGTAAGAAATATTTAGGAGAAAAAAAAATAAGAAATTTTTATTGAACATAATTCCTAAACTTCATTCTACGAAATGGGTAAATCAGATTTAATTATCTGAAATTAAACGCTGTTTGTATATTATTTTTATTAAAATTGATAAGATAGGATAAAAAGGTTTTACATTAATGAAAAACGAAATCCGACATGATTGAAAATTTATACGAAATGACACAACCACATGTGTATTGGGGTGGCACGAAACTTGTGCAAAACCTGTTCGTTTCGCCGCCTTATATTAATCTATAAAGATATATGTTCTTTATTTATCCCTCCATCAAAATGGGGTAAAATGAGATTCTTTTTAGATGTGCATTTGATTCACTCGTTCTACCTAATAATTCACGGATATATAAACAAGAGAATTTCCATTTTTAGTGAAAAATTGGAAATTACGGTTATTGGTAGTAAGATAAAAATAGTGGACATGCTCTGTCATACAAATCTTTTATTGCAGCTTGCAGACCGTATTGATACGATGCGGTTATCGCAGTTGTCGCCTTTTTATTTTCTTTCACAAAGACATTTTTTTGTGGAACGATCCACGATTTCAAATATAAACAATCACTCCGAATAAGGGGCATATTATGGCTGAATCTTTACGAACTCCATTTTTTATGTCAAAAACAGAGGCAGAACTCCGACAAGTTTTCCTCGAACAAGTTAAACAAATTCCGGCCGGAGAAAGAATCAAGCGGTGCATTCAGTGTGGTACATGCACGGGGTCTTGTCCGGTAAGTTATGCAATGGATATTTCGCCGCGCGAACTGATCGCTCTTTTTCGAGCGGGCGAGATGGAAACCATAATGAAAAGCCGAACGATCTGGATCTGCGCCTCCTGTTATTCTTGTACAACGCGTTGTCCATCGGGGATTAAAATTACCGATATTATTTACGCGCTCAAACGAACAGCGATGGAAAAGCAATACAAATCGAAATCCCCGCAAGTGCAAGTTCTTGCCAACTTATTTATTGAAAACCTGATGGCTTACGGACGATTGCACGAGGGAACCCTCATCAGAAAATATTACATGAAAACGAACGTGGCAAAAATGTTCGGACTTATTTCGCTCGGCAGAAAAATGTTCGCAACCAAACGCATTGCAATCTTTCCGAAGAAGATAAAACAACATGAAGCGCTTTCACGCATAATTAAAAAGGCGCAGGAAATTGAAATTCGCCACACACCGGAACGGATGGAGTATTCTCCCGATTATGTTGGATATAAAGCTATCGGTGAAATGGAACTTGAACAACGGAAAGGGAATTAACCGTGAAATACGCATATTATCCCGGATGCAGTCTTGAAAAAACCCAACGTGGTTATGATGAATCTGTTCGCGAAGTGTTTCGGACACTCGATCAGGAAATTGTAGAGATCGAAGATTGGAATTGCTGCGGGGCAACCGTTTATATGTCGGTTAAAGAAACTGTCTCTCTTGCAATTTCTTCACGGAATCTCGCTCTTGCCGAGCAAATGGGTTTGCAGGTGATGGCACCATGCAGTTCATGCTTCACCGTTTTATCTAAAACAAATAGGATATTAAACGAAATTCCGAAACTGCATTCCGACGTGAATGAAGCGTTAGCCGAAGCAGGTTTAAATTATACTGGAAAAACAAAAGTACGTCATCCGCTTGATATACTGATGAACGACATTGGAATAGAAGCGATGCAAAAAAAGATGAAACATAATTTGAATGGGTTGAAGATCGCGCCATACTATGGATGTCAAATTGTGCGCCCCGATAAAACATTCGACGATAAAGAAAATCCAATTCTCATGGATCGATTATTCAGAAAGTGCGGCGCAGAGGTAGTATATTTTCCTATGAAAGTGCGATGCTGCGGCGGTATGTTGATGACGACATTCGAAGAAACTGCTTTAAAACTGAATAAAGAATTACTCGAATGTGCAGTGGCAAACGGAGCAGATGTAATTGTTACAACATGTCCGCTCTGCCACTTTAATCTTGAAGCGTATCAGGATAAAATCAACGATGTTTATAAAACAAACTTTTCAGTTCCAATTTTATATTTCACCCAGTTGTTAGGAATTGTTTTCGGTTTACAACAAAAAGCCATTGGACTCGATTCTTCTTTTATTCCATTGGGCGATAAAGTGACATCATTAGTGACAGTCTGAACGAGTAGTGCGGGTAGTTATAATTAAATCTCGATCGGATCAAAATCTCCATGTGCAATGAAGATCAACATCTTAATTCACAAATAATATCAACAATATAAGGAGATGGTTATGCAAGACACGCTCAGTATGACCAACTGTGATCAAAAAATAGCACGCACTCGGCATGTGATTCGCCGAGACGAAATACGTGAGTAGATACCAATGTACGAAGTACATTCGGATCAAAGTTAAAATAGTAAATCTGTGGTAAAATTATAAAAATGAAATTGAAAGGAGTTTTAAGAAGATGAAAATAGGAATTATTGGCGGCGGCAACATCGGTGGTGTGTTGGTGCAGGAAATAGTGCGACGAAAGCTTGCACGATATGTCAGTCTCGTAGACGTGAAAGCACCCGATCTATCAAAAGGTAAATGTCTGGATATCTCAGAAGGTTTGCCGATCATATCATCCGACGTGGTGGTTGAAGGAGCGAAAGAGTACGATGTTATAGCCGGTGCAGATTTGGTTATCAATACAGCAGGTGTGCCGCGTGCAGCCCGCCCTGATGGCACCATTCCCACGCGGGAAGAATTGTTGGCGACCAATTTAAAGATCACCGATGCAGTGAGCGAAGGTATATCAAAATTCTGCCCGAAGGCGATTATCATTTCGATTGCCAATCCATTGGATGCTATCGTTTATCGACTCAACATGAATTTGAAACCGCCACGCGAAAAAGTTATGGGTATGGCAGGAGTGTTAGATTCGGCGCGATACAGATATTTCGTAGCTAAAGAAATTGGCGTAAGCGTTGAAAACATTGAAGCAATGGTTCTTGGCGGTCACGGCGATGATATGTTACCTATCCGTTCGGCATGCCGTGTAGGCGGAATGCCGGTGGAAAAGTTTATTGCTCCTGAAAAACTTGATGCTATCGAAGCTCGCACGAGGCAGGCAGGCGGCGAGGTAGTTAAGTTGTTGGGCAGCGGCTCGGCATTTGTTTCTCCGGCATGGGCGGCGTTGGAGATGGCAGAAGCGATTATTTTTGATAAGAAAAAAATAATGCCGGTCTGCACATTGCTCAATGGTGAGTATGGCGTTAATGGTTTATTTATCGGCGTGCCGGTAATATTAGGCGCCAAGGGTATTGAAAAAATCATCACTATGGATTTGACTGACAAAGAAAAAGAAGCATTTGCCAAGTCTGTTGCGTCGGTAAAGAAATCGAGCGATGAAGTTCTGGCATTTGCGAAATAAATTAGCTGCAGATGTTAAATGATTAATTAACACGTGGCTGAAAGCAATTCATAATAAAATGATAAACTGTCCCGCACCGGATATAAACAAATGGTGCGGGACCGATTAATGGAGAATTTTTATGTCACAGAATGGTCAACAGCAAAACGGTCAAACAAAAATTGGCGTATACATCTGTCATTGCGGCGTGAATATATCTGCAACCGTTAACATTGCCGCTCTGCGCGAGTTTATTGCAAAGGCGCCTAACGTTGCGATTGCGCGTGATTACAAATTTATGTGTTCCGATCCGGGGCAGGATTTAATAAAACAAGACATAAAAAAATTAGGAGTTAACCGTGTTGTGGTTGCCGCATGTTCTCCATTAATGCACGAGCTTACGTTCCGGCTTGCAGCCGAAGCAGGCGGATTGAATAGATATCTGGTACAAATTGCTAACATTCGTGAACATTGCTCGTGGATACACGATAATCGCGATGAGGCGACACATAAAGCAAAAGCGCTTGTAAATGCAGCGGTAAGCCGCGTTGCTCTTCACGAACCGTTGGAAATTAGTAAAGCTAAGATCAACAAAAACACTCTTATTGTTGGTGGCGGCATCGCCGGTATTCAAGCCGCACTCGAAATTGCAAACGCCGGTTATCATGTCTATTTGGTTGAAAAGGAACCGACTATCGGCGGGCGAATGGGTCAATTCGATAAAACATTCCCTACGCTGGATTGCGCCGCCTGTATTCTCACACCCAAAATGGTTTCAGTGGGTCATAGAAAAGATATAACTCTTATGACATATTCTGAAGTTGAAAGTATGAGCGGTTTCATTGGAAATTTTAAAATCAAAGTGCGTAAGAAAGCCCGATATGTTGACACTGATAAATGTACAGGTTGCGGTCAATGTTGGAGCAATTGTCCTGCAACAAGGATTCCCTCCGGCAGATCTATATTAATAGGCGGAAAACTTGTGAACGAAAATGTAACGCGACCACAGGATTGAGCGATATCCGATGATGCTATTATCTTCCATCAGCGAAATTCTTCAGTGCGAGTTATTCTCGGGGAAAGAGCAATTTAATCTTCCGATAGAATTTGGTTGTGCTTCCGATTTGATGAGCGATGTTCTCGCCTTTTCACAATCTGGTGCGCTTTTGCTAACAGGATTGGTGAACATACAAACAATTCAAACCGCACACATTGCGGAGATTAATGCTGTGATATTTGTTCGGGGTAAAAAGCCGGATTCTAAAATGATTGCACTTGCAACGGAAAAAAAGATACCGCTTTTAGGAACACGATTCTCGATGTATGAAGCTTGCGGTATTTTGTATAAGACGGGACTTGTTCCAACGATGGAATGTTTGAAGTGCGAAGGCGATAATGGATAATACGTTTTTACAAACTTTTAAAATTCAAGGAGGGAATATTTATAATGCCGGAAAAGCTTCGACAGAAATTAAAGCGATTCTGAAACAGCTCGGCATCAATGCAAAGATAGTCAGGCGTGTTGCAATAGCGTCTTACGAAGCTGAAATGAATGTTGTGATGTATGCCAAACAGGCAACCTTAAAATTTGAAGTTTCACCATCACAAATATCGATAACTGTTGAAGATGAAGGACCCGGTATACCGGATGTCGGCTTAGCGATGCAGGAAGGATATTCAACTGCAACGCCAGAGATGCGCGAGATGGGCTTCGGCGCTGGAATGGGTTTACCGAACATAAAAAAAAACTCTGATTATTTAAAAATTGAATCTATATTGGGCAAGGGAACAAAAGTTACGATAACATTGAATGTTAACTGAACGATGTACGGAGAATTCCATACTATAAAATTTGTCTCTGAATTGTGTGATGGTCACATGCATTGTATGCGGATATGTCCAACACAAGCTATTCGTGTCCGAAATAAAAAAGCATTGCTGCTCGAAGATCGATGCATAGATTGCGGTGAATGCGTGCGTGTTTGTCCAAACAACGCAATTATCGCCATGACAAGTTCGTTCAAAGATTTTTCAAAATTTAAATATACAATCGCGCTGCCTTCTCCTGCATTCTATGCTCAATTCGGAAAAGATACAACTCCGTCTCTGATACTCGAAGCATTTAAAAAAATTGGATTCGACGATGCATACGATGTTGCTTGTGCTTCAGAAGCTGTTAGCATCGCTATTCAGGAATATCTTGATACAAATAAATCTCCGAGACCGTTAATCTCATCATTTTGTCCTGCCATTGTGCAGTTAATCCAAATTCGATATCCGAATCTATTAGATCATCTCATTCCAATAGAATCGCCAATGGAAATCGCTGCGCGCGAAGCAAAAAATTTAAAGATGAAAGAAACCGGACTCAAAGCAAGCGAAATAGGCGCAATTTATATTACGCCCTGTCCCGCGAAAATGCTAACCATTAAAAATCCATTACGAAAGAAACATTCCTTCATCGATGGTGCAATTGCAATGCACGATATCTATCCTACTTTGCTTCAAGCCATTGCTCAATCTAACGGAAGTAATGATTTTAAAGAGGTGCAAGGGCTGGGACTTGGATGGCCTATAGTTGGCGGGCAAGTTGCATGTTTGAAAGCTGAGGATTGTCTTGCGGTTGGCGGCATAACCGATTCTGTGCGGATTCTTGAAGATATCGAAAACGATAAACTCAAAAACATTCAATATGTTGAGTGTCATTCTTGTCCAACCGCTTGTGTTGGAGGAACCTTGGCTGTTGAAAATCCATATATCGCCAGAGGCAGAGTACTTCGGATGGTGAAAAAATACGGATCAACTCCGTGTCAGGATAGAGAAAAAATTCGTGGATTATACCAAAAGAACTTTTTCTCACTGACAGGTAAAATTCCGCCTCACCCCGTACAACCGCTTGATGAAGAGATATCCAAGGCGATAGAGAAAATGCAGAAGAAGCAAGGCATTCACGATAAACTTCCGAAAATAGATTGCGGTGCCTGCGGTTCACCAACCTGTTTGTCGTTTGCAGAAGATGTGGTATTAGAGCGCGTAACACTCGACGATTGCATCTTTGTTGCAATTAAAAAATTTGAAAAATTATCGAGCGAATTGCTTGAAACGGTTCTTCGACATAGTGAAAAAATAGACAGCAACATTGAAATAATAACATCATGAAACTAGAAACAATCGTAAATAAATTAGGATTAAGATTGCTCTGTTCTGAAAAAAAGCTTAAGCAGGAAATTACCGGTGGCTACGCAAGCGATTTACTGAGTAACGTAATTGCCCGCAGCAAACAAGGAGATGTTTGGGTGACAATGATGTCGCATGCCAATATTATTGCGGTTGCAGTTTTAAAAGACCTTGGTGGAATTATTATTACCGAAGGTCGGGAACCCGACACCGATACCATAAAAAAAGCGACGGAAGAACAGGTTCCGTTGATGCTTACAACATTATCAACTTTTCAGGTTGTCGGAAAACTTTACGAGATGGGTATCCATCCCGGATCGTAATGGCAAAAATTATCAGGGCAGATTTGCATGTGCATACATGCCTTTCGCCCTGTGGCGATTTAAAGATGACGCCACAAAATATTGTAGCAAGAGCTTTATATCATAACATAGACGTTATCGCAATCAGCGATCATAATACCGCGGAGAACATTCCGGCAGTTCTTCGCGCGGCTCACGGAACGCCGCTTATCGTGCTGCCCGGCATGGAAGTTTGCACGAGAGAAGAAGTTCATTTAGTAGCGCTCTTTGAAAATATTGAAGCGGTTTTTGAGATGCAAGCGAAAGTATACGATAAACTTCAAGGCAAAAATAACCCGGAAGTTTTCGGTATGCAGGTAATTGGAAATGAGTTCGATGAAGTGCTTGGCTTCAACGACAGACTCTTAATCGGTGCTGTTGATATGTCGATTGAGGAAGTTGTCAATAGAATCCATAAACTTAACGGACTAGCAATCGCCTCGCATATAGATCGCGATAGTTATAGTGTAATCGGTCAGTTAGGGTTTATTCCCGAGACTTTAAAATTCGATGCTTTGGAAATATCATCAATGATGTCCATCGAAGAAGCGAAAAAGATTTATGCAGAGTACACTAAGTATCCATTTATTCAAAATTCAGACGCACACTTTATTGATCATATCGGCAAATGCACAACAGAATTTTTATTGGAAAAATCATCGTTTGATGAAATCAAAAAAGCCCTTAGAAATGAAAATGGTAGAAAGATAAAGGTTTGACCCTCTTCCCTAGACTGGGATGAGGGTAAAAAAATGAATGGAAGATTTATCTCTACATATTTTGGATATAGCAGAAAACTCGACCACAGCGGGCGCTAAAAATATTGAAATAATCATAACAGAAAATAACGAAAATGATCTACTTAAAATTGAAATTATCGACGATGGAAAAGGAATGACACCGGATCAAACGCAAAAAGCAACCGACCCATTCTTTACAAGTCGGACAACACGACGTGTTGGACTCGGATTATCGCTTCTGAACCAGGCTGCCCAAATGGCAAATGGCTTGATGGAAATTCAATCGATAAAAGGAAAAGGTACAAGAGTCAGTGCAACGTTCCAGTTGAGCCATGTCGACCGTCAACCGTTAGGGAATATGGCAGATACTATTATTGCGCTTATTATCGCTAATCCAAATATTAACATAGTATATAAATATGAGCGTGATGATCATAAATTTGTATTGGACACGAGAGAAATTAAAGAAAAAATAAAAGGAATTAACATTAATTCGACAAGCGTAATTTCTTTTGTTCGGCAGTATATTAAAGAAAACACAGAAAGTTTTTCATAAGTATTCGAGGAGATCAACATAATGGAATTAAATGTTCAACAAAAAGCAGAGGAAATTGTCAATCGATGGAATTGTGCGCCTAGTAATGTGATTGAGATGATGCACGATATCCAGAACGAATTCAATTATTTACCCAAGGAACTTCTGTATGAAATATCAAATAAAGTGAATGTTCCAATTGCAAAAATTTATAATATCGCAACATTCTACAATGCCTTCAGTCTAAAACCTAAAGGAAGACATCGAGTTCATGTATGTATGGGAACGCCGTGTCATGCGCTTGGAGCTCCTCGCGTTGTTAGTGCCATAGAGCGGGAACTCGGGATTAAATGCGGTGACACAACCCCGGATATGAAATACAGTCTTGACATTTGTGGATGTGTGGGAACTTGCGGTCTTGCCCCGGTAGTCATTATTGGAGACGATCTCTTTGGTCCGATAAAAGTCGATGGTGTCCCGCGATTACTCAAAAAATACGAATCTAAATAATTAGAAGGAGCATTATTATGCCACGGTTAAAAATCGAAGATTTAGACAAAATCGCTGACCAGCAGCGTAGGAAAATGACCGTCAGAGAGGGCGGAGGTAAAGCAAAAATTACAGTTCACATGGGAACTTGCGGTATAGCAGCAGGTGCTCGGAATATCATGAGTACATTTTTAAAAGAAATCGAAGCACACAATGCTCATGACGTAATTCTTACTACTTCTGCATGTGCCGGTTTATGCAGCCGCGAACCTATGGCAACTGTTGAACTTGCTGGACAGGCGCCTGTAAAATATGTAGACCTAACAGAAGAAAAAGCAAAAAAGATTTTCGCAAGTCATGTCCTTCAGGGGAAATTAGTGCAGGATTATGCACTCTCTATTGGCAGCGAGCGAATACAATAAATCCGAAGCAGGAGAAATAGAATGAAACAATATAGATTACAAGTAATGGTTTGTGCCGGGACAGGTTGTGTCTCTAACCATTCATTTGAATTAAAAGAAGCTCTCGATAGAGAGATAAAAAAACACAATCTTCAAAACGAGACCGAAGTTGTGTACACTGGCTGCAATGGATTTTGTGGTGCAGGACCAATTGTGGTTGTACAGCCGGATGGAATATTTTATCAACTTCTAAAAGTTACGGATATCCCCCACCTCGTGGAAGAACATCTTCTTAAAGGCAGACCTGTGAAGAAGAATCTCTACACGCCGCCTGCCGAGAAGACACCGATACCAAAAATGGCCGATATTCCGTTCTTTTCCGATCAGACACTTATTGCATTACGCAATAGAGGTATGATTGATCCAGAAAAGATTGATGACTACATTGCCCGAGGTGGATACAAGGCGCTCGCAAAAGTGCTTACTTCTATGAAACCTGATGAGGTTATGTCTGAAATTAAAGCATCTGGATTGCGTGGGCGCGGCGGTGGCGGATTTCCCACTGGCGTGAAATGGGAAACTTGTAAGAAAGCCCACGGCGATACAAAATATGTTATTTGCAACGCTGATGAAGGTGATCCAGGCGCGTTCATGGATCGAAGTATCATAGAAGGTGACCCACATGCCGTTATCGAAGGAATGATCATTGGTGCCTACGCTATCGAGAATGTTCATCAAGGATATATTTACGTACGTATGGAATATCCTCTTGCGATCAAGCGTTTTCAGATAGCTATTCAGCAAGCACGGGAATATGGTTTATTAGGAAAGAATATTTTCGCTAAAGGATTTGATTTCGATCTTGACGTACGGCGTGGAGCTGGTGCATTCGTTTGTGGTGAATCGACCGCTTTAATGGCATCAATCGAAGGCAGGCCAGGTGAGCCAAGAGCCAAATATATTCACACAGTTGAAAAAGGATTATGGGATTGTCCAACATGCTTGAACAACGTGGAAACCTGGGTAAATGTGCCACAAATTATTTTAAAAGGTGCGAAATGGTTTTCAAGCGTTGGGACCGGTGATGTTTCAATTGATCCTTGGGGTGGGAGCAAGGGGACAAAAGTGTTTTCCTTAGCTGGTAAAGTTAATAATACTGGTTTAGTAGAAGTTCCAATGGGAATTTCACTTGGAGATATTGTTTATAAGATCGGGGGTGGAATTCGCGAAGGAAAGAAATTTAAAGCTGTCCAAACTGGTGGACCATCGGGTGGATTCATTCCTGAAAGTATGCTCGACATTCCCGTTGATTACGAAGAACTAACAAAAATCGGGTCGATGATGGGTTCAGGTGGTATGGTTGTATGCGATGAAGAAAACTGTATGGTCGATATGGCTAAATACTTCTTGAAGTTTACTCAGGAAGAATCTTGCGGCAAGTGTATCCCTTGTCGAGAGGGAACAAAAAGGATGTTAGACATCCTTGAAAGAATCACCATTGGCGAAGGGACTGAAGAAGATTTATTATTACTTGAAGAACTTTCGAATATGATCGTTGAGTCTTCACTTTGTGCCCTCGGTGGCTCTGCCCCCAATCCGGTTCTTACAACATTAAAATACTTTCGTGAAGAATATGAAGCTCACGTAAAAAATAAAAAATGTCCAGCAAAGATTTGCCGTCAATTACTAACGTATACAATTGACCAAAAGATTTGTTTAGAAATCGGACATGGTTGTGGTGTTTGTAAGAAAAATTGTCCAGATGCCGCAATAATTGGTGAACGTAAGACAGTACATTATATTGATCCAGTTAAATGTGGCAAATGTGGTGCATGTTATGATGTCTGCAATTTTAATGCAATCATTATTGAATAAGAATCAGGAGCAAAGATGGTCACAGTAAAAATAGATGGAATAGAAGTTCAGGTGCAGGAAGACACCCCAATACTTAAGGCAGCAGAAAAGGCAGGTATATGGATACCGACGATGTGTCATTCAGAGTTGTTCGAGCCGTACGGTGTTTGCCGTCTTTGTAGCGTGGAAGTTATCCGTGGCAAACGAACTCGTATCGTGACAGCGTGTAACTATCCTGTGCGCGAAGGATTAACCATTCAAACTAACTCTGCAAAGATCCAATGGATCCGAAAAATAATAATGGAATTGATGCTCTCTCGCTGGCCCAACGTCAAAGTAGTTAGTGAAATGGCAGCCAAACTGGGCGTAAAAGAATCAAGATTTCCCAGTCTTGAGCGCGATGAAGCGGAAGATGCTTGCATACTTTGCGGTCGGTGCGTAAATGTCTGTCGCGAAGTTGTGCAAGCTGAAATACTCGCTTTTGCTCATAGGGGAATTAAACGTGAAGTTGTTCTTCCATTTGGAGATCAATCAAACAAGTGTATCGTTTGCGGTGCTTGCGCTCATGTATGCCCAACCGGTCATATTAAAATGGTTGTCGAAGATTATAAAGGTAAGAAACCGGAATTTACGCTCGGCGTAAAAACTCCGATAAGCGTGCCAACTTTACAAGCTGTTCCGCGGGTTCCGGTAATCGATACCGAATCTTGTATCTATTTTGAAACGGGTGGATGTCAAACCTGTGCAAAAGTATGCGAACCGCAGGCGATCAATTATAAAATGGAAGATGAGATTGTAGAAGTTGAAGCCGGACAGGTTTTGCTCACCACAGGTTACGATCTTTTCGATGCTTCGAAACTTGCGCAGTACGGTTACGGACGGCTCGATAACGTTTATTCATCTCTCGATTTCGAAGCAATTTTAAATTCAACCGGTCCCACAGGTGGAAAAGTTGTAATGAAGAATGGAAACGAACCGAGATCGGTTGGTATACTCCACTGCATCGGTTCACGCGATGTTGAAAACCATCCATATTGCTCTCGCGTTTGTTGTATGTATGCATTGAAGTTCGCGCATTTGGTTCACGATAGAACCGATGCCGCTATCTATCAATTTTACATCGATATGCGGGCTTTCGGAAAAGGGTATGAAGAATTCTACAGCCGACTTCTTGATGAAGGTATAACAATGATCCGAGGAAAAGCAGCCGAAGTTGTGGAACGTAGTCACGGAATTAATGGCGATGGATCGCTACTGATTCGCTGCGAAGATACACTAATCGGAAAATTTAGAGAAATTCCTGTCGATATGGTTGTGTTGTGCAACGCCATTGAGCCGCGCCACGATATTGAGGCAATACGCAGAATCTTCTCGATAAGTAAAAGTCCCGATGGATTTTTCTTGGAACGTCACCCGAAGTTGGATCCAACATCCACCATGAGCGATGGCATATACATAGCAGGTTGCGCTCAGGGACCAAAAGATATTCCCGATACAGTTGCACAGGCGGGTTCTGCGGCGGCGCGCATTCTATCCATAATTGCCAAAGGTGAAGTTGACATCGATCCTATCCGTGCATTCATCGATGAGAAATATTGCGCCGGATGTAGAATGTGTAATAATCTTTGCCCATACTCGGCTATCGATTTTATTGATGATAAAAAGATATCCCAAATCAACGACGTCTTGTGCAAAGGATGTGGTACATGCGTGGCGGCATGCCCGGCATCGGCGATAACCGGAAAAGGATTCTCGGATGCACAAATTTTTGCCGAGCTTGAAGGACTACTCGCAATATAATATTCGAATAACAATGAAAACTGAAATGGAGTAACTAATATGGAATTTGAACCAAAAATAGTAGCATTTCTCTGCAACTGGTGTACATATACGGGTGCAGATCTTGCAGGTGTTTCGCGCCTAAAATCTCCGGCAAACATCAGAGTGATCCGTACAATGTGCAGCGGGCGTGTCGATCCAACTTTCGTAATGAAAGCATTCGATCTTGGCGCCGACGGTGTGCTGATAGGCGGATGCCACCCGGGCGATTGCCATTATGCAGAGGGAAATTATAAAACACTCAGACGTGCACACATGCTGAAAAAAATTATGCGGAAATATGGTATTGATGAAAAACGACTCCGTCTCGAATGGATATCTGCCGCCGAAGGAGATAAATTTCAGGAAGTAACGACAACATTTACTGAGACTATTCGCTCTCTTGGACCGCTTGATTGGAGAAAGAGAATCGGTAAAGGTGATCGTACAGAACACACTGTTGCTGTTTGAAACGGGAGTATTGAAAAAAGAATGAATGGATTGCTGGAGTAATGGATCAATGTTGAATGCAACAATCCAGCAATCCGATACTGCAATGATTAAATGTTCGAACTTAACCTTTTTATCAGAAAATAATTAGGACTAAGGAAAATATAAGGATATAATTTATGGCAAAACCAAAATTAGCATTGTACTGGGCATCAAGCTGCGGCGGTTGTGAAATAGCAGTACTCGATATCCAAGAAAAGATCCTCGATGTGGCGAACGCTTTCGATATTGTGTTTTGGCCCGTCGCCATGGACTTTAAATATGATGATGTAAGAAAAATGGAAGACAAGAGCATCGATCTTTGTTTGTTTAACGGTGCTATCCGAAATTCGGAAAATGCCGAGCTTGCTCATCTTCTTCGCGCAAAATCGAAAGCTCTTGTTGCATTCGGCTCTTGCGCGCATGAAGGATGTATTCCTGCTTTGGCAAACCTCACCACAAAAGATGCAATATTGAAATGGGTTTATAAAGATTCACCTTCAACCGTCAGTAATAATGGTGCTGTCTATCCTCAAACTCATACAAAAATGCCCGAAGGTGAGATCGAAATTCCTGAAATGTGGGAAACTGTAAAATCGCTCGATCAGGTTATTGATGTCGATTACTACGTACCGGGGTGTCCGCCACAGCCGTTTCAGATATGGAATGTTATCGAATATATTTTAAGCGGTAAACCGCTTCCACCAAAAGGTTCGGTCCTTGGTGCAGATGAAAAAACTTGCTGCGATGAATGTCCGCGAGAGCGTAAAGAGAAAAAAATAAAAAAATTCTTCAGACCTTATGAGATATTATCTAATCCGAATGAATGTCTTCTCGACCAAGGAATTATTTGTATGGGTCCGGCAACACGGAGCGGCTGTGGTGCACTCTGCACAAAAGCGAATATGCCTTGCCGTGGTTGTTACGGGGCGCCGCCGAATGTTGTAGATCAAGGCGCAAAAATGGTTAGCGCGCTTAGTTCCGTAGTAGATTCACAAGACCCGAATGAGATCGACGAAATATTGAATCAAATCGTCGATCCGCTCGGAACATTCTATCGTTTTTCAATGGCTCACTCTATATTAAAGAGGGTTGATAAAATATGAAACAGATTAAAATTGATCCGATAACCCGTTTAGAAGGACATGGCAAAATCGACATTTTCTTAAACGATGATGGTGAAGTTGCAAACACTTATTTCCAGATTCCCGAACTTCGCGGTTTCGAGCAATTTTGTGTCGGCAGACCGGTTGAAGAAATGCCGCGCATTACTACACGGATCTGTGGTGTTTGCCCCGAAGCTCATCACATGGCCTCGGCAAAAGCTTGCGATGCCGTTTTTCACGTTGAGATCCCACCCACAGCTAAAAAACTCCGTGAATTGTTATATAATGTGTTCTTCGCCGGCGATCATACAACCCATTTCTATGCTTTAGGCGGTCCAGATTTTGTAGTGGGACCAGATGCTCCAAAGGCGCAACGTAATATTCTCGGTGTTATTGCAAAAGTTGGTCTGGAAGTCGGAGGAAAAGTTATCGAAATGCGAAAACGAACTCAGGAAGTTATTAAAACTCTCGGTGGTAAAAACACACATCAGGTAACTTCGCTCCCGGGCGGGGTAAGCAAAGGAATTACGGAAGAAGAAAGAAAACAAATTGAGGAACACTGCAAATGGTTTGTTGATTTCGGCAAATTCACAATTCAAGTGTTTAACGATATCGTACTAAAAAATCAAGCTTATGTCGATTTGATTCTGTCCGACATGTTTTCGATGAAGATTTATTCCATGGGACTTGTAGATGAAAAGAACCGGGTAAGCTTCTACGATGGAAAAGTTCGCGTGGTTGACCCGGACGGTAAAGAATTCGTTAAGTATTCTCCAAATGAGTATCTCGATGTTGTGTCCGAACATGTTGAACCATGGACGTACTTAAAATTCCCATTCCTTAAAAAAGTTGGCTGGAAAGGATTTGTGGAAGGAAAAGATAGTGGCATTTACCGTGCAACACCTCTTTCTCGTTTAAATGCTGCCGACGGAATGCCGACTCCCGCCGCCCAAGAAGAGTACGATCGTATGTATAAAACCTTAGGCGGTAAACCGGTTCACGCAACACTCGCAACTCATTGGGCGCGAATTATCGAATTACTTAGTGCCGCAGAGATGGCGCTCGATTTGGTGCGCGATCCTGAAATTACCGGCACAAATATTCGTACAATTCCAACTGCAACACCGACCGAAGGTGTTAGTATTGTAGAAGCTCCGCGCGGTACTCTTACTCATCACTATATTACGGATGAGAGGGGAATTTTGAAAAAAGTCAATCTCATTGTTGGTACTACGAACAATTACGCCCCCATTTCATTATCAATCAACAAAGCGGCTCGAGGACTTATTAAAAAAGGAACCGTAGTTACCGACGGCATTCTGAATACGGTAGAAATGGCATTCCGTGCATATGACCCATGTTTTGGATGTGCAACACATACATTGCCCGGACAAATGCCGCTCGTCGTAAATATCAGAAATAAAGACGGAGAAATTATTCAAGAAATAAAAAGGTAATTATAAAATTACTTACTCATAGTGATCTGAAGAGCGGCGAAATACGTCGCTCTATTTTTTTGTACAGATAATACACGCATATGATGATTGATCAAAAAAATACAACTTTAGTTCTGGGTCTCGGAAATGATATCCTTGGTGATGATGCTATCGGGCTTCTTGCCGCGCGTGAAATAAAGAATAAATTTCCGGATAAAGTAGATGTTGTTGAAGCCGCTGTTTCAGGTTTCGAAATCATGGAAATCCTCGAAGGTTACGAGTCGGTTTTATTGCTCGATGCGGTTGTTACAAAATTGCACCCACCGGGTTCCATCCTCGAATTATCGAAAGAGCAATTTGAGAATGTGGTTGCAATTTCTCCACATTATATGGGACTTCCCGATGTGTTTCGGTATGCAGAGAAGATGAAAATACCGTTTCCTAAACAGATAAGAATAATCGCAATGGAGATTGAACCACCATACGAAATTATAGAAGGTTTAAGTGAGCCGGTTCAAAAATCATTACCAAAATTCATCGAGAAAGGCTCCTCTATCCTCTCAGAATTGCTTCACAATAACTCTACCAAATGATCTTTCATAGTTGAGAAACGCACATCGTTTTATTAAACTAAATTGAAATCGAATCTATAAAAACCGCCGATATTCCGCTAAATACACAGTATTTCAGCATTTATAAGTGGCTTACTTATTGTATAATGAATCCGTATGCACGAAATGTCCGTAGCAAAAAATATTCTCGATATTGTTCATGAACATATTCGACCCGAAGATGAAACGAAAGTAAGTTCAATCATTCTCAAAGTGGGTGAACTTAGCGGAATCGTCAATGAATCACTTGAGTTTTGCTTCTCAACGCTTGTGCATAACACGCCGCTTAATAAAGCTAAACTCATTATCCAAACGATTCCAATTTCTGCCGTGTGTAATTCGTGCAATCAAATTTCTCAATTGGAGTATGGAGTATTTTTTTGTGAGAAATGCCATAGCAGCGATATCAAATTAATTTCCGGGAATGAACTTCAGATAGAACAAATTGAATTGGAAGATTAAGGTGTATTATGAGTGTCATAACAATTGAACGAAAAGTTCTTGAGAAGAATGATGAAATTGCCAACATCAACAGAACTCTATTAAAAGAGAACAGAGTTTTCACTTTCAATCTTGTAAGTTCGCCGGGATCCGGTAAAACAAGTATTTTGGAACACACAGTTGATCATCTTAAGGATAAAATAAAACTTGGCGTGATAGAAGGCGACGTGCAAACCGATCTCGATGCACAACGGATAGCCCGGCATGGAGTTCCTGTGGTGCAGATTGTTACACGTGGCGGCTGCCATTTAGATGCGCCTTTGATTCGAGATGCGATAAATAAACTTGACATCCGAAATTTAGACGTGCTTGTTATTGAAAACGTGGGCAACCTTGTTTGTCCCGCAAATTATGATTTGGGGGAAGAGGTGAAAGTTGTCGTCATCAGCACCACAGAAGGAGACGATAAACCGCTTAAATATCCGGCAATGTTCCGCAATGCATCCGTTCTTATTATAAACAAAATTGATTTGCTTCCGTACGTAAATTGCAACATACAGGAATTGATAAAAAATGCGTTGCAGATAAACCCGAAGCTTGAAATTTTCGAAACTTCTTGCACAAGCGGTGCGGGAATAGAATCGTGGTGCGGTTGGATTATCAACCGTGCATCAAAATGATTCAGAGGTTACATATCGTTGTGCGCGGAGCGGTGCAGGGTGTCGGATTTCGACCGTTCATTTACCGCCTTGCGATGGAATCGAAACTGAACGGCTGGGTGATGAATTCAACTCAGGGAGTTTTCATCGAAGTTGAGGGGATGAAAGATGTTTTAGAAAAATTTGTTTTACGGATTGAACAGGAAAAACCACCGCGCTCTTCAATTCATAGTTTGGAATATTCATTTCTCGATCCGTGCGGATATACAAAATTTGAAATCAGAAAAAGCATCGAGTCGGGTGAAATATCTGCAATCGTATTACCCGATATTGCCGCTTGTCCGGATTGTGTGATGGAAATATTTGATCCGCAAAATCAGCGTTATCTCTATCCATTTACCAATTGCACAAATTGTGGTCCCCGCTTTTCAATTATAGAAGCTCTACCGTACGACCGGCAAAACAGTTCGATGAAAAATTTTAAAATGTGTCCCGATTGCTTGAATGAATATGAAGATCCGCTAAACCGACGATTCCACGCTCAACCAAACGCCTGCCCAAAATGCGGTCCTCGCTTGGAACTCTGGACTGAAAGTGGAAATAAAATATCAGGCGATCACATCGCCCTTCGCATGGCAGTTGAACAAATACTCTCAGGCAAAATTGTTGCTATTAAAGGTATCGGCGGATTTCATCTTATGGTTGCTGCGGGAAATGAAAACGCTGTTAAACGTTTGCGCGAAAGAAAACATCGCGAAGAAAAACCGTTTGCTCTGATGTATCCATCGTTGGAAATGATTAAGCAAGATTGTGAAGTTAATGAACTTGAAGAGCGACTTCTTAACTCGCCGGAGTCGCCTATCGTGCTTCTGAAGCGTGCATCGCATACCACAGATCCCACATCGAAGATTGAAAATCTTAAATCCGAAATCCGAAATCCGAAATCCGAAATTTCATTTTCTGTGGCTCCCAACAATCCATATCTCGGCATCATGCTTCCGTACACACCGCTCCACCATATTTTAATGCATGAACTTGGATTTCCGATTGTGGCAACAAGCGGGAATTATTCTGATGAACCGATATGCACAGACGAAAAAGATGCGGTTGAAAAATTATCAGGCATTGCCGATTATTTCCTGACACACAATAGACCTATTGTTCGTCATGTTGATGATTCAATTGTTCGTATTATGGCAGGACGCGAAATGGTTGTGCGCAGGGCACGCGGTTTTGCTCCGCTCCCGATTCAATACAGGCACAGATCAAACACCACTGTCCTTGCGGTTGGCGCGCACTTGAAAAATTCCATCGCTCTGCGTTCAGGAGAAAATAGTTTTGTCAGTCAACACATTGGCGATCTTGAAACGACTGAAGCATATTCCGCGTTTGAACGAGTTATCCAAGATTTTCAAATTTTGTACAAAGCAACTCCATCTTTAATTGTTGCTGATCTTCATCCAGATTATATGTCGACGCATTATGCCGAGAAAAGCGGAATCAAACTGAATCAAATTCAACACCATTACGCGCATATCATGTCGTGCATTGCCGAAAATAAAATTGACGGAAATGTTTTGGGCGTTTCCTGGGATGGATCAGGATACGGAACAGATGGAACAATTTGGGGCGGGGAATTTTTATTGACGAACGAAAAATCATACGAACGAGTTGCAACGTTCCGAAACTTTAAACTGCCGGGTGGAGAAAAAGCAATTAAAGAGCCACGACGGACGGCTATCGGAATCTTATATGAACTATTCGGCGATGATTTTATCTCTCATGATTATTTACCGACAATAAAATCTTTCAACAGATCAGAACTTCACAATCTGACAACGATGCTGAAGAAAGAAATCAATTCACCTGTAACATCGAGCTCTGGGAGAATATTTGATGCTGTGGCTTCAATAATCGGAATTTCACAACAGGTCTCATTCGAAGGCAAAGCGGCGATGGAATTAGAGTGGGCGATTGGAGATATGCAAACTGATGAAATTTACGAATATCGAATATCGAATATCGGATATCTAGAAAATAAATCCGAAATCCGAAATCCGAAATCCGAAATCATAATTGATTGGTCGCCCGTAATTCTCAACATACTCGAAGATGTAAAAGAAAAATCAGATATTGCTATAATCTCTGCAAAATTTCATAATACACTAGTTGAAATGATTGTTTCTATTGCCAAGAAAATCGGGGAGGAACGAGTAGCTCTTTCGGGTGGATGTTTTCAAAATAAATATCTGACAGAAAGAGCAGTGCATCGATTAAACTCCGAAGGATTTAAACCATATTGGCATCAGCGCGTGCCGCCAAATGATGGTGGTATTTCACTGGGCCAAATAGCCGCGGTGTTAAAAAAAATAACGGAGGAAAACCGTTGAACATTATAATTGATGTTGAATAATGAAAAACAATCTGATTAAAAATTCGAATTTCGAAATCTCCTTTATATATGGTATCATAAGTAATAGATCATTAAAATTTTAAGTGGATATTTGTTATGTGTTTAGCGATTCCGGGAAAAGTTCTTGAGATTAAAAAAGGTACAACGCCGCTGATGGGTATTGTCAGCTTCGGCGGCATTCAAAAAGAAATATGTCTCGATTGGGTAGATGATGTTAAGGTTGATGAGTATGTCATCGTCCATGTCGGTTTTGCACTTAGCAAAATGGATGAAAAAGAAGCGATGATTACATTGAACATGATCGAGGAAATGGAGAAGTTAGGCGATGAATCTAAACAGTTAGGCAAAGAAGAATAATTGAAAAAGTTAAGAGCGATACACATGACTGCATTTCTTCTAATAGTCACATATTTAGGAAATGCACAAACTAATAGCAGCGTTTCAATTGATAAAAATAAAATGGAATTATTTGCAGTCGATAATTTATTTAACCGATGAAATATATTGACGAATATCGGAATGGTGAATTAGCCCAAAGTTATCTTGAGGCGATTAAAAAAATTGTAACTCAGCCATGGACGATAATGGAAATTTGCGGTGGTCAAACGCACAGCATAGTGAAGTATGGTCTTGAAGAACTTTTGCCTAAGAATGTTACTCTTATTCACGGTCCCGGCTGTCCTGTGTGTGTAACACCGTTGGAGATGATAGATAAAGCTGTTAGCATCGCATCTATGAGCGATGTTGTGTTTACCTCATTCGGCGACATGCTTCGCGTACCCGGCTCGAAAAAAGATTTATTAACATTAAAGGCAGAGGGGAGCGATATAAGGATCGTCTACTCACCGCTTGATGCCGTTGCTCTTGCCGAAAAAACACCGGATAAAAAAGTCGTTTTCTTTGCAGTCGGATTCGAAACAACCGCACCGGCAAATGCAATGGCGATTCTGCAAGCGTCGAAAAAAGGATTGAAGAACTTTTCTGTTCTTTGTTCTCATGTGCTTGTACCGCCCGCCGTTGAATTGCTTTTATCTTCTCCGCACAACCGCATTAACGGCTTGCTGGCGGCAGGACATGTTTGTACTGTAATGGGATATGAAGAATATATTCCCATCTCAAAAAAATATCACCTTCCGATAGTTGTAACAGGATTTGAACCTGTTGATATTCTTCAAGGTATCTATATGACATTAAGACAACTTGAAGAAAAGCGTTTTGTTGTGGAAAATCAATACTCAAGATCGGTAAAGCGAGAAGGAAATTTAACCGCACAAAAAATTATGATAGATGTTTTTGAGATAACGGATAGAAAGTGGCGCGGCATTGGTGTGATTCCCCAGAGCGGTTATAAGATCAGCGATAAATATGAAAAATTTGATGCCGAAAAAATATTTACGCTGGAAGACATTGCGGTTGAAGAATCGCCTTTATGTATTGCAGGATTGGTTCTGCAAGGATTAAAAAAGCCGCAAGATTGTTCAGCGTTCGGAACTGAATGCACACCCGAACATCCGCTTGGCGCTCCGATGGTTTCATCTGAAGGCGCATGTGCGGCATATTATCATTTTCATCCGTTGTAGTCTGCTATACATTTCTCCGTTTTAAATTTACTTAATCGGGCTGAAATATTCTTTAAACTTTCCGAAACTCAATATATTGTTTAGTAGAAAACTAAATCAAATTAATTCCTAACCAAATTTGATACATCCCGAAGAATGCGAGGAAGAAAACAGAAAAGCCGACTAATATTCTATCAATACGGGGAAGGAGATTTTTTGCTGTAAAAACGAGTACGATGATTCCTATTGATAATAAAATCATAGTACCATAAAAAGAAATCAATAAAATAAATCCATTTGCAGGTGCATCGCGCCATGCTGTGAGAAATAATGGTCCCATCACGAGACTCCACCCAAGATATGGAGCCGGATTTAATAAGTTTATCAAGACAGCTTTCGAGATTGCTTGCGTGGCTGTTGTTTTATGTATTTCAAATTTACGCCAAATCTTAAATGAGCCAATTGCTAAATAAAGAACAAACAATCCTCCCATGATATGCAGGATCGGTTCGAACCATACAGGGACTCTGCTTAAGATAAATAAAACCAAAACTGCAATCGGTATATCACTTAACAATGGCGCAAATGCAGCCGGTATCGTGCGCCGCCATCCGATATTCATTGTTTGGGAAATCAGATATGTCTGGAATGGACCCGGCTGAACAGCCGCGGCGAAACCATATGTTGTGCCTATTATTAAGTAAACAAGCATGATTTTTGAAAATACAATTATCTCTTGAAAGATTCAAATAAACACACCCAATTTAATATCGGATAAACGGCTGATTAGATTGGCTATAATTTATATTAGCCCGGAGCGAAGCATATATAAAATCGATTGCGCATCGTTATAATTGCATTTTGCAATCCCCCCAAGTTCTTTTTTATCTAATCGTTACAGGAAATCGCGAGAGATAGAGAAAATAAGTATGCAATTTTCAATATTTCTGATTTTTGTATTCATCATTGCGTAACCAAATCGCCGATTAAGGTTGGTACTTGATTTGCATGATATCAAATTAGTCAAACAAACAGGAGTTTATATGACTACTTCCTTATCAAATTTCTATCCGATACATATATCAATCGCTTTAGCTATTTCTATATCTTTCCATTTAACAATGATCTTCGCTTATTATTTAATTGATGATCTAAGTTTTGAGGAAGTGATATATGAACGCGGTTTTTATATCGATTATAAAAATCTTCCGCAGCCAACTATAATGGAAGAACCACAAATAGCATTACCAAAAATATTAACCGAATCGATACTTCCAGCTGAAGGTATACCGGTTCCCGTTCCCGAATCTCAGGTTTCACCCAAGCAAACTATTCCTACTCAAAAAGAAATGGGAATTAATCGGGATATGCATAAAGCAGAATTTGATCGGGGCGGAACGGTTACCGTAGAAAAACCTGAAATAAATATTGATGACCCCGATCCGGGAATTTTTTATCCTGTTGAGCGATTTCCCGTACCGATAAAACAAGTGCAACCGGAATATCCTCAGTTGGCTCTTCGTACCGCCATCGAGGGTACGGTTTGGGTGAAGATACTCGTAGATAAAGATGGAAAGGCAAAGAAAGCGATAGTGAACAAGGGTGATTCAGAAATATTTAATGAGGCAGCAATCAAGGCGGCACTTGAATGGTTATTCACTCCGGCGATGATGAACAACGGTCCCATCGCAGTTTGGGTGTCGGTGCCATTCAAGTTCAAGTTAAGAAAAGATTAAATCTCGATAAAAAATAGAGTTGATTTTTTTTTGAATTTGCTTAATCATTCCTATAAGGAGAACCGTCTTCGCTAAAAAATTAGGTTTTTGGGTGATTTTCGGCACATTCTAAGCATTTCAATATTTATCTTTATTGCATCTGATTTGAAAATAGTCTATCATGAATAGAATGGATTATTAAAGAATCCGATGATAAAATAACGACTGAACACTAGAATGATTTTCAAAATAACCGAAAAAATTGAACATCTATCAAAGAAGAAAAACATCTATTTTCTTTTCATCTACTTATTTTCTTTTCTACTTATATTACTTGGCTCATCTACATATGCTAACGAAATAATATTTCACGATCAATGGCGTTGGAGGTTGTTTACTACCGAGTCAGGTTTGCCCTCAAACAGAGTACTTGATTTAGTTGAAACGAGCGATAGCACACCATGGGCAAACACTTCATTGGGAATCGCTTGGTTTGATGGTTATTCATGGAAGCCAGCCGGAAAAGAATACGGTTTTTCAAATCATATGGTTACCAGAATTATTCCCGATGAGAAGGATAGTATAATAGTAATTGACAATGATAGACTTTTTTATGGCGGGCAAGGTGGATTCCGAGAAATTCCGGTTGCAGTAAAAGGGCAAAAGCACAAGATTGCTTCGATTGCTTATTTCAAGGATCAAAAATTCCTTTTGATCATTAATTCGTCTCTTTATATTCTCAACAATAATGAGATAATTCCTTATAAAATACCAAGCGAACTTGGAGAACAAAAATATTTTACTCTTTGGAATACAGCGGGAAAAGCAGTATGGCTTAAATCGTCGAAGGGATTATTTCGGTGGAACGGAAAAATTTGGGAAGAAAAACTTCCAACTGATAAAATTATTTACGGAGTTCCTTTCCTTTATGAAAATATTCACGGTTTAGGATTCGCGTTTATTTCATCGCCACCTTCACATACGGGATTATGGAAATGGTCTCTCTCCTCTGCACCCCAGAAAGAGTTATCTCAAGGTGACGATAATATTTTAGGTTTCGCCTTAAATTCGGATGATTATGGAATAATAGTGAAAGAAAGTGACGAGGTAAAAATATTTGAAAACAGCCGTTGGAATAGTGTTAAACCAACGCCCCCACAACTTCAAAATGTAATATTTTTAAAATATCGTTCCAATGGCGATCTATGGGTTGGAACTGAGATTGGATTATTTATTCATGTTGTTTCTTCAAAGCGTTGGACGATATGGAAATTTCCGATGCCGGATCAACGTAATAATGTAAACGAGATTATTAAACGGGATGATGGCTCTGTTTGGTGCGGTACAGGTAACGGGTTGGTAATTCATTACCCTGATGGTTCAATAAAAACAATCGAAAAGGTAGATGGCAAAAAACTGGGTACTATCACCGGTTTGATCGAAGACAAAAATAAGAATATTTGGATATCGAGCGGTCATTATTTTGATGGTGCATATCGATGGGATGAACGCACATGGAAACATTTTGGTTTTAAGGAAGGTTTAGATGCAGGTGCAATCCACAAAATATTATTAGATAAACATGGAAGATTATGGTTCCTCGGTCTTTATCGACGCGATTTTGATGTTCGCCAAGTTGCGCGCGAACCAGGTGCATATTATTACGATAAAGGCAAGTTCACCCAATTTGGTTTAGCCGATGGTTTACCCAGTGCGCGAATTTATTCCTTAGCCGAGGGCAATGACGGAACAATGTGGTTTGGAACATCAGCCGGTTTATGCAGGTGGAAACCTGTATCAGAAATATCAAAAGACGGTAAGTGGACATACTGGTCAAGCGAAAACGGTTTAAAAAGCGATAGAATTTTCACAATAGCCGTTGATAAAGACAACCGGGTATGGTTCGGCGATCAATGGTATGGGTTGGGGTTCATAGAAAATGAAACTCCCAAATATTTTACCACAGCAAACGGACTTGTTAGTGACCCTGTCTGGAATATTAAAATAAGTGATGATGGTAAAATTTGGATTGCAACTCGTGGTGGAATATCTATTTATGATAAAGGGACATGGTCTGAATTCGATGTCAATGAAGGAATAGAGAATTCCCGTATCTGGGGTTTATTGCCGACGGACGATAAAGTGTATCTTGGAACCAGCGGTGGTGGAGTTCAAATTTTAAATTTGAAAGAACTATCGGGTAAATTTCCTGTCGTAAATATATTTAATCCTCTTATTCAAAAATTTTCTTTGTTAGCTCATTGGAGAGCATATTCTTTTTGGGGAGAACAGGTGCAGGAAGATATTAAAGTTCGCTTCCGTGTCGATGATCAACCTTGGGCGGATTGGAGTATTGAACGAAGCACTCTTATTCCGGATTTGGCGAGCGGTGAACATTCATTTTCTATTCAAACTAAGAATGAGGTCGGTGAATTGTCGGGTGAAATAAAAACAATTTCTTTCACCATTCCACCCCCGTTTTATCTGTTGCCTCTTTTTTATATTCCCGTCGGTTCGCTCATTCTCATAATCGTGTTGGTGGGTTTAGCTTATTTACGGCGGAAACGAAAAGACGAAATAGCTTTACAAAAATCGGAAGAACAGTACCGGAAGTTATTTGAAACTGCAAACGATGCAATCATAATATTTGATCCACATACCCAAAATATTATAGATGCCAATCACCGTGCGTGTGAATTGTACAAGTTTTCACGCGAAGAAATTATCGGCATCGGGCTTGAAAAATTATCTGATGATAAAAAATATTTAGATAAAATGTTAAATGAGATATCGAAGAACGGGCGTGCCGGTAAAATCGAAACATCTCATCTTACAAAGGATGGATCAGAAATATTTGTTGTCGCTAACGCGGCAGCTATCGAATACAACAGCAAAAAAGCAATTTTAACCATCTTCCATGATGTAACTGAACAAAAACAAGTAGAAGCTAAACAATTACTCCTTGCACAAACCGTTGCATCGGCGAAAGACGCAATTTGCATTACCAACTTAAATAACAAAATTTTGTTTGTTAATGATGCTTTTATCGAGATGTATGGATATTCTGAAGACGAGTTGAACGGTGAGCATATATCTTTAATAGCATCGCCCTATGTTCCCGAAGAGATTCAACAAGCCATCTTCAAAGCCACGCTTCAGGAAGGTGATTGGAATGGAGAAGTAATTAACAAATGTAAAGACGGTACTTCAATACCGGTTGAGCTATGGTCTTCTGTTGTCTATGATATGGAAAATAAACCTGTTGCGCTTGTTGGTGTTGCTCGCGAAATAACTGAACGCAAGAAGTTTGAGCATGACAGGGAAAAACTTATTATCGAGTTACGCAACGCGTTATCCGAAGTTAAAGCGCTCTCAGGTTTGCTGCCAATCTGTTCAAGTTGTAAAAAAATTCGAGACGACCAAGGATACTGGACGCAAGTCGAAACCTACATTTCGAAACACTCCGATGCAGTCTTCACGCATGGATTATGCCCCGACTGCACAAAGGAATTATTCCCGGAAGTATATGAACGACTTAAAGAAAAGAAAGAACCGCCAACATATTGAGGAAAAAAGCACAGTTGGTCCATTCTGAAACTTGGGAAAAACCAGACTGACTCAATATGATGGTAGAGGGAAATATATGAGAAAAAGAAGTTCTGATACAGCAAATAATATTCCGTGGAATTTAATTGTTGTTTTTTTGCTTCTTTCTGTCGGAATCATAATTTCGGGATTTATCTATTATCGGTACGAAAAAAATCGACTAATTGCCGATAACAATCAAGATATTAGCGCCCTTGCCGAATTAAAAGTAAAACAAATCTCTGATTGGCGGCGCGCTCGTGTTTCTGCCGCCTCGTATCTTTGCGATAACGATTATTTTGTGGACGACGTCGCTCGGTATTTCAATCAACAATCGGTTGCAAGCGAATCGAAACTCATCCGGTGGCTGAAACCGATGAAAAATGGTTATAATCTCAGCACCATTCTTCTTTTCGATAATCGTGGAACTATTCGGTTTAATTACGGTGATGACGCACCAAGAATAGGTGCAATCGGTAAAAAGCACATCAAAAATTCGTTGCAAAAAAAACAAACCATCCTATCTGATTTTCATTTCGCGGCAGATTCCTCGGATATTCATCTCGATATCATTTCATCTTTTGATCGCTCTGTCAACAGGTATAACAACATGATTGGAGGTATTCTTTTTCGGATCGATCCGAGCATCGATCTATATCCACTGATACAAACATGGCCCAAGCCAAGTGAAACAGCAGAGATGCTTTTAATAAGGCAAGAAGGAAATTCAGTTCAGTATCTGAACGAACTTCGACATGCAAAAAAAATGGCTTTAAAGCTCCGATTGCCATTAAACTCGGAAAATTCACTGGCAGTATTGGCTTTGCGGGGAACCACCGGCATTGTTGAAGGTAAAGATTATCGTGGTGTTGATGTTCGGGCGGCAATTTTTAAGATTCCCGATACGCCATGGTTTCTAATTTCAAAGATCGATAAGAATGAAATTGAACATCCATTGCGTGAAAGAATGTTGAGTCTTGTAATTATTGTCACTCTTCTCGTTTTGATTGCCGGAACGGTGATTTTTTTTATTGGGTATCGGCAAAGAGCGCATTTCATTCGAAATCAATTTCAAATGGAATTAGACCGAAAGGCAATACTTGCTCACTTCGATTATCTCGTCAAATATTCAAGCGATATTTATCTTCTTCTTGATGAAAAGTTATTTATTGTTGAAGCTAACGAACGCGCACTTTCAACTTATGGTTACACCAGAGAGGAAATACAAAATTTATCTATATCCGACTTATTATCACAGTTTGAAAAAGATTTTGAGAGCAAGAAATTAACCTTGGTAAAAGATGAAGACAGCGCCGTTTTCGAGCTTCTTCAAAAACGAAAAGATGGCATTACCATTCCGGTTGAAATGAGCATTCGACTTCTTACTATTGAAAATATAAAATATTATCAATGTATCGCGCGTAATATTTCTGAACGAAAAAGCGCAGAGAGGGCGCTTCGCGATTCGGAAGAACGATATCGTAAAATATTTATGGATAACCCGAATCCAATGTGGGTATACGATATTGAAACATTGCGTTTTCTTGAGGTCAATAGTAAAGCAATAAATCATTATGGATATACACGCGATGAATTTCTATCGATGACCATTGCGGATATCCGCCCTGATGAAGATGTTTCGCGATTATTGGAAAATGTGTCATCATTAACAGATGGATTTGATGATGCAGGAGTTTGGCGTCATCGAAAAAAGGATGGGACAATTATTTATGTAGAAATAACTTCACACATCATTAATCACGGTGGAAGAAAAGCTGAAATTATTTTATCTCATGATGTGACTGAAAGAATATTAATGGAGGAAATGGTGAAATCGGCACAGCAGCACCTGCGCGAACTTGCCACCATTATCAATAGCAGTCCGATTGTTGCGTTCCTCTGGTCTGCCTCTCCGGGATGGCCTGTTATATTTGTATCCGAAAATGTAACTCAATTAGGTTATACGGTAGAGGAATTTATAAGCGGGAAGATTTCTTACGAACAAATTATTCATCCGGATGATTTGGAAAGAATTATTGAAGAAACATTGAAATATGCTCAAGAAGGGATCGACGAATTTAATCAGTTATACCGTATCGTAACGTCGTCGGGAACTGTTAGATATGTTGATGATCGCACGGTGGTTCGTCGTAATACAAACGGAACACCAACGCACTTTCAGGGGATACTTGTCGATATTACGGCGCGTGTCGAAGCAGAGGAATGGGTAGAGCAGGTTTTAGATAACACACCTGAGGCGGTTTTCTTTGTTGATGTTTTACCCGACGAGGTATTTCGTTTCAACCGATTGAATCGGGCTGAAGAAACAGCAATTGGTGTTCGAAATGTAGAGGTTCAAGGCAAAACACCGGATGAATGTTTACCGCCTGAAATAGCTGAGCGCGTAACGAAAAAATATCAACAATGTTTTCATGAAGGAAAATCTATTTCTTATGAAGAAGAGTTAGAACTTCCGAGCGGCAAGAAAGTATGGAACACTGTTTTAGTCCCCATTCGTAATTTAGACGGGCGCATTTACCGGATTGTAGGATTCAGCCGCGACATTACTGAACGAAAATTGTATGAAGTCGTGCTTCAGCGGCAATCTGTTGCCATGAACGCGGCAATTGATGGTATGGCAATTCTTGATGAAAACGAAAGTTATATCTATGTAAATGATGCACATGCAAGAGTTTACGGCTATGAGAGCGGGGAAGAGCTTGTGGGCAAAAAATGGCATATACTTTACGACGATGCCGAACGGCACAGATTCCAAAAAGAAATTATGCCGCTTATGGTGCAGCAGGGTCATTGGCATGGCGAAGCATGTGGGAGGAAAAAAAATGGAAGTTCATTTCCACAGGAAGTATCACTCACGCAAATTGAATCCGGAGGATTGATATGCGTGGTTCGCGATATTTCGTAAATCCGAAGAAAAGATTGTGCAAAATGCTCAACAGCAGTCATTGATTCTCCAATCGGTGCCGATCATTTTTTATACCGCCGAGTTTTCCGAATCGCTTGCAACAATTTGGATCAGCGATCAGGTAAAACAAATTACCGGTTATGAACCGGATAATTTTTTAGAAGATAAAAGCTTTTGGGAAACTCGGCTTCATCCGGATGATAAGAAAAAAGCTATCGACGAATATCGAAAAGTTTTAAAAAATGGTTCTGCGATATCGGAATATCGATGGCTTTGCGCCGATAATACATATCGATGGTTTTCCGATCAGATTACTACAACATATGATCATCTGAATCAACCAAAAGAAGTCGTTGGAATTTGGATTGATATAACAAATCGCAAACATGCTGAGGAAGCGCTTGAAAAATCGGAATCAAGATATAAAGCACTTGTTGAATCTTCACGTGATATAATTTTTCAATTATCACCTGAAGGGAAATTTATTTTTGTCAATACAACAGGCGCCGCAACGCTCAGTTTATCGCGAGATCGGATAAATGATTATAGTTTAGAAAATGTTTTTATACCGAATGTTTCCCGCTTCTTAAGTGAAACGCTGCACAAGGTGATTGAAACGCGTAAGGCGCTATACATCGAATACCCGTTTACAGTGTTAGGAGAAAAAAAGTATTATTCCACAATTCTCGTTCCGATTCTGAATCAGGGACGCGAAGTAGAATCGGTAATCGGGATTGGGCGCGATATAACCGAGCGTAAAAATTCGGAAGAGGCGCTCCGGGAAAGCGAACTCAGATATAGGACATTGGTTGAAACTTTGCCGGACGGTATATCGCTTTTCGACAAATCTGGAAAAATATTATTTGCCAACCATCGAAAAGCCGAATTGTTGGGATATTCAGGTGTAGAAGAAATTATCGGAACATCTACCTTCGATATGTTTGCGGCAGATCAAATGGATGATGCCCTGGCTATGCAAAATCATCTGTTAAATATCGGTTTTATCTCTGGAGTGGAATTTCTAATGCGTCGGAAGGATGGTTCGACCTTCATTGCAGAATTCACCGCTTCGGTTGTGCGAGACGCAGACGGAACAGTTGTGGGCATCATGGATGTTATGCGCGATGTTACTGAGAGAAAGCGGTCAGAAGAGCAATTACGAAAACTTTCACGCGCTATCGATCAGAGTCCGAGTTGTATCATGATCACGGATGTGCGCGGTCGAATCGAATATGTTAATCCGCGTTTCACTTTACTGACCGGTTATACTTTTGAAGAAGTAGAAGGGCAGACACCACGAATATTAAAATCAGGCGAGAAGAATGCCGAAGAATATAAAGATTTATGGAGTACAATTATTTCGGGCAAAGAGTGGCGTGGAGAATTTCATAACAAAAAGAAAAACGGCGATTTGTATTGGGAAACCGCTGTGATCTCACCAATCTTGGGTAACGAAGGAAAAATTACCCACTTTGTTGCTGTTAAAGAAGATGTTACAGAAAAGAAAAGTCTTGAGGCGCAACTATTCCGCGCACAGCGAATGGAAAGCTTGGGAACACTTGCCGGAGGCATTGCTCACGATTTGAATAATGTTCTTTCGCCTGTCCTGCTCTCAATCGATTTGTTAAAAGATAGAGCAGCAGACGAGCGGTCGATACGGCTTTTAGATACAATTGAATCGAGCGTAACCAGAGGCAGAGATATAATCAAACAAGTGCTAACTTTCGCGCGTGGATTGGAAGGGAAGAAAGTTACAATTCAAATTAAACATATCCTCAAAGAAATTCTTCAAATGCTCAATGAAACATTTCCAAAATCAATAGATATTTCTAATAATATGAAAGAAGAATTATGGTTCATTTCGGGCAATGTAACTCAAATACATCAGGTTCTTCTTAATCTTTGTGTGAATGCACGCGATGCGATGCCGCATGGCGGAAAGCTGACGATATCATCAGAAAATATAATGATCGATAAAGGTTACGCCGGTATGAATATTGAGGCGAAACCGGGCCCATATCTGAAAGTGAGTGTTCAAGATACTGGGGCAGGAATACCGCCGCATCTTCTTGATAAAATATTTGAACCATTCTTCACTACAAAAGAAGTAGGTAAAGGAACCGGTTTAGGACTTTCAACTGTGCACTCGATTGTGAAAACTCATGGAGGTTTTATTACTGTCGATAGTAGCATTGGTAAAGGGACAAATTTCGATATATATTTTCCGGCTGTTCAAGGTGACGAGAAGGAAAGAGTGGAACCAGTTGCATACCGCCTGCCGGCTGGAAACGGTGAACTTATCATGATAATAGAAGACGAGAAATCGATACTTGAGATTACACAACATACCTTAGAATATTACAACTATCGTGTTGCTACAGCACAGGATGGAGCTGAAGCGATTTCTCGATTTGCTGCCATCAATAACGAAGTTAGTGTTGTTATCACCGATATCATGATGCCTGTTCTCGATGGTATAACTACCGCACGGACATTGAGAAAGTTACGACCCGACATCAAAATTATTCTCACCAGCGGTATGAGGTCTGTGAATCCGGACGGCGAGCTTACAGATATAGAAATTCAGGCATTTTTACAAAAACCTTACACTGCCGAAAAACTACTGAGTACCCTATACGATGTAATTCACAAACCATCCTCATGAGATAGTTACGAATTAATTATCACGAATCATATTTTCAGATCGATAATTTAGAATTCCGAACGATGAATATTTTTTGGGAATTCCATAAATCCTTATTACCTTCAAATAAATATTTTAGAAAATAGCGCGAGGAACTTACGGATGAATACAAGAACACTCGGTAAAAACGGTCCCAACTTAACAGAAATCGGATTTGGTGCGTGGGCAATTGGCGGACCCTGGCAATTCGGATGGGGCAAAGTAGACGATAATGAATCGATTAACGCAATACATCGAGCAATCGATTTGGAAATAAATTGGATCGACACGGCGGCGATATATGGCTTAGGCCACTCTGAAGAAGTTGTGGGAAAAGCTCTTCGGGATAAAAGACAAAATGTTTTCCTTGCAACCAAATGCGGAATGATATGGGATGATCGGCGTAATGTCAAAATTCATGCTTCTTCAAAAAGCATCAGAAAAGAAATCGAAAACAGCTTAAGACGATTAAATGTCGATTATATCGATCTTTACCAAATTCATTGGCACGATCCTCAAACAGAAGTAGAAGAATCGTGGGAAACTCTTGTTAAGTTGAAAGAAGAAGGCAAGACGCGCTTCATTGGAGTTTGTAATTATGATGTGCCGTTATTACAGCGTTGTAACAAGATTGCTCCCGTACAATCACTTCAGCCGCCGTATAGTTTACTTAGGCGGCAAATAGAAGATGAAATTCTGCCATACTGTTTGCAGGAAAATATTGGTGTAGTTGCGTACAGCCCAATGCAGGCAGGAATTTTGAGCGGTAAGTTCGATCTTTTGAAATTAGCGGACGATGATTGGCGTCGTTCGAATAAATTTTATCAGGAACCGAATCTATCTCGTGCGCTTGAATTCGTCGAACAAATTCGGCATATTGCTTCAAAATACAATAAAACTGTTGGACACCTTGCTATTGCATGGGTATTGAAACATGCGGCGGTTACATCAGCAATTGTCGGGGCACGTTCGTCTAAACAAGTTGCGGAGAATGTTGGCGCGTCTGGTTTTACAATTTCTTCAGATGATATTGCATTCATCGAAGATGCTTTGAAAACAATAATCAATAAAGATTAAACTATGATTTTCATATCTCAAAGAATGTGAATTTAATATGAATATAAACGATCAAAATTCTGAGATGCAATTTTCATGTCCACTGCCTATCGCAAGGTATAAAAATGTCACCCTTGCCCACGGGGGTGGCGGAAAATTAATGCAGCAATTGATTCAGGAAATGTTTGTCTCTCAATTTCAGTCGAATCAATTGGAACAACTTCACGATGGAGCTGTGTTTTCAACTGCACACGGTAGACTCGCTTTCACAACCGATTCTTACGTTGTCAATCCAATTTTTTTCCCCGGAGGATCGATAGGAGAACTTGCTGTGAACGGCACGGTAAACGATCTGGCGATGTGTGGCGCGAAGCCGCTTTATATGTCGGTTGGATTTATTATCGAGGAAGGGTTATCGATGGACGAGTTGTGGCGTATAGTTCAATTAATGAAAAGCGCTGCCGAAAATGCGAAGGTTAAAATTGTTACCGGTGATACAAAGGTTGTTGACAGAGGAAAAGGAGATAAAATATTCATCAACACATCAGCTATCGGTCTTGTTCCCGAAGGTGTGAATATTGATCCGCGCAGAGCAAAATCGGGCGACGATATAATTTTGAGCGGTTCCATAGCAGAACATGGTATTGCAATAATGTCTGTTCGTGAAGGATTAAAATTCGATACACCGGTTGAAAGCGATTGTGCTGCCTTGAATAATTTGGTTGAAATTATGCTCGAGATCGATCAAGATATTCATGTTATGCGCGATCCAACACGTGGCGGTGTTGCAACTGTTTTAAACGAAATTGCACAAAGCGCGAAAGTTGGAATTCTGATCGATGAAAAATTAATACCGGTGCGCGAAGAAATAAAAGGCGCATGTGAACTTCTCGGATTAGATCCGCTTTACGTTGCGAACGAAGGGAAATTAATTGCTTTTTCCGATAACAAACAAAGCAAGAAAATTGTTGAAGCGATGAAAAACCATCGGTACGGAAAAGATGCCTGCATCATCGGAAAAGTAGTTGATGAACATCCGGGTGTTGTTGTGTTGGAAAGTTCTATACAGGGGAAGCGGATCGTCGATATGATTTCAGGCGAACAGCTTCCCCGTATTTGTTAAAATTAATTACTTAGCTTTTCTAAGCGGAATACGAATCAAGAAAATTCCAAGAAGAATCATTGCAATTATGCTTGGCGCGTAAAATGGTGATTCAAAAGCATGGAATAATTTTATCTCTCCGAATGCAAGCCCGGCGAATAGTAATCCCAGCAATGCTTCTCCGGCAATGAGTCCCGATGCGAGGAGAACACCGATATTATTCATCTTTTCTTTTTGGGTCTCACTTATTTTACGTTTTTCGGCTATTTTCTCAAGAATTCCTTTCATTGCACCGCCCAGGAAAATAGCAAAAGATGTGTCAATCGGTAAATACATTCCAACGCATATCAACATCGGACTTTTCACCTGCATCAAAATAAATCCAAACCCCATCAAGATTCCCACAGCGATCAAAATGAATTCGGTTTTCATTTCAACAATTCCGCGCGCAACAACTGCCATTAAACTTGCTTGTGGTGCCGCGAGTTTCTCGCCGCCGAATCCTGCTTGTGTGCCTAAAATATCATTTTGCTGTTCAGGCGCCATCTGCTTCAACTCGCTGATCGAAAATGTGGATCCAAGCAACTGTTGATTCTTACCTTTGTATTCTACGCTCTGCACACCTGTTTTTTCTAATTTATCAAGTTCATTTCCAACAACTTGTTTTATATCTCCGAGGTGTAAAAGGGAAAGCACAAAAAACATAACCAACGCTGCGGCGGTAACACCGAATATATCTCCAACCTGCATTCTCCATGGTGTGCATCCAAGAATATGTCCTGCCTTAAGGTCTTGCATCATTTCCCCGGCAACCGAAACGCTTGTGCACGTAAAAGCCGCAACTCCGAGTACCGCTGCGATAGCCGCCTCGCCTTGCATTCCCAAACCCACCATCATAAATGCGACAACAATGAGAACCGATACAGTCAATCCGCTGGTTGGGTTATTGCTCACGCCAATAATTCCGACAAGATATCCCGAAACGGCAGCGAAAACAAAACCAAGAAATAACATCACTACTGATGCAACAGCGGCAGGCAATATACTTCCAGTAAAATAATTGAAGATAGCCAGCATAACCAAAACAATGATCGCAATTACAAGAAGCGACCATCGGATGTTTATATCTTTCTCGGTGCGAAGAATATTATCGTCGCCAGCAGCCGATTTCTTAACATAAGAAAAAGAACGGGTGATGCCGCTGAATAAACTGTTGCGCATTTTATATAAAGTATAAAAAGCGCCAACGAGCATTCCGCCTATTGCAATATAACGGACGTAATTTTTCCAGATAAAAGTAAACTCGGTTGTCCAATTACTTACCGACTCCGGATTATCTCGATGGATAAAATATGCGATAATTGGCGTAAGCAATCCCCATGCAAGTACACCACCGCTAAAATTTATTGCTCCAAGTTTTGGTCCGATTATGTATCCGACACCAAAGTAAGCCGGATTCATTCCCGGTGCCCGCAGCATCAAAGATCCTTTTGTAAGAGAAACAACTTTTTGCCATCCTGCGGCAATAAATTTAAATTCAACCAACGCGCTGATGAAAGCTCCAATCCCCATACCTGCAAAAAGGTATTTTGAGTTTTGCTCGCCACTTTGTCCTGATTTGTGAATCTCTGCAGCCGCAATCGATTCAGGGAAAGGCAGATCAGCATCTTCAACCAGAACACGGCGCAATATTGTTACGAACATTATTCCCAATATTCCGGCAAAAATCAACATTAATGTTGAAATAATATAGTGCTCTATCGAAAAGAACGGATTCCATATCGATGCGATGAAAAATGCAGGAAGTGTAAATATCGCTCCGGTTGCCACATTGCCCCCTATAGAGCCGATTGTTCTTGCCGCGTTTTCTTCTAAAATATTTCCCTTCAATATTTTTAAGACTGCCATGCTGATTACCGCAGTTGTATATGTTGCGGCGATAGTCATGCCGGCTTTTAATCCGAGGTATGCGTTTGCGGCTCCCATAATAACAGCCATCAGCACTCCAAGAATTACAACACGAAAAGTAAATTCCGGGAGTACAGTGTCGGGAGAAATAAAGGGAGTGAATTTTTTCGTTTCATTCATAACGGTCCTTTGTTTAATTGGATCGATTTAGTTGTGGATTATTTATTCTGTCATTTAAAAACGATAGTTGGATAAATTACGAGAATGCTTGCATATAATCAAGTTTTCGATTTATTGAATATTATTTGGATGCTGATAAAATATTACTCATTTCATAGACCGAAAACGTAAATCGATATTTGTTCCGCTCAATAATTTCCGTAATCCGGTTGTGTCAGTATCACCGAAATGGTATGGATAAAGAATTTCCGGGTTAATATTTCGGGCGGCATCGGCTAATTGTGCCGGAAGCATTGTGTATGGTTGATTCATCGGCAAAAAAGCGATATTAATTTTCCCAAGCGATTTCATTTCAGAAATATTCTCAGTATCGCCAGCAATGTAAATTCGTTTTCCACCGATTGAAAGTATATAACCATTATCTCTTTCTTTTGGATGGAATTTGTCTCGTCCCTCGGTGATGTTGTACGCAGGCACGGCAATTATTTTAATTCCGTTGATGACAGTGGTATCGTAATTGCGCAATATTTTACCTCTGTGAAAAATATCGAAGATAGAAGAAGTAACGATAATCTTTGTTTTTGATTTTGATATAAGAGTGATTGCATTTGTGTCGAAATGATCCGGATGATGATGAGTTAAGAGGATGATGTCGGCTTTAGGTAAATTTTGATATTCTGTAAGCTTACTCCACGGATCAACATGAATAACTTGTTTTTGATATTCGAACATCAAAGTACCATGCCCGATGAAATAGATTATCAATGACCCATTTGAAGTGTTAATTGAATCGCAGCTAAAAGAATATTGCGCGATTGCCCCATGGCTGAAGATGAAAAAGAAAATACAAACCGAAAAATATTTTATCATAAAAACTTTCTATTGAATTTTTCAAGGTTAAAATTTGCATCAACCCGGATACAATTGTTATCTGAAATTAATATATAAAAACCGGTGTATGATTTCAAATGATTGGAAAAAAGTGAAAAATTTAGTACAATTAAGAGGAAAATATTCCAAAACAGTAAATAAACGCCCGGATGGCGGAATTGGCAGACGCGCTAGCTTCAGGAGCTAGTGGCCGCAAGGTCGTACAGGTTCAAGTCCTGCTCCGGGCACAACGAGTAAAACAGATCGTTAATTAAGTTAAGACATTGTTCTAATTTCTCTTCTTTGATTTTCTTCTGTAGCTCAATAAACTTTCTCAAAAATATATTTCATAGTCAATCATGGTAATCGGTATAGTCGGGCTTCCGTTTTCTGGTAAATCAACTTTATTTCAAACAATTACAAAAGCGCATCAAGATGGTTCAAGTCCAGGTAAGCGTGCTTTACAACAGGCAATTATTAAAGTACCCGACAAACGGCTCGAAGCATTGATAAAAATATTTTCTCCTCAGAAATCTAATTATGCTACGATTGAATTGATCGATGTGGTTGGTTTACAGCGTGGCGATTCGGGTGGAACACAGTTCACTACCAATTTTTTATCGAACGTGAAAACAACAGATGCCCTCGTTCAGGTTGTCAGGGTTTTCGAAAATGATGCGGTACCACACCCCGAAGGGAATATCGATCCGCTTCGTGACATTTCTATACTGGAAACAGAATTTCTACTTTCGGATATGGCGATACTTGAAACCCGCATTGACCGAATTAAAAAACAACTTCAAAAAAACTCGACCGACGAGCAAAAACGTGAGTTACCTGTATTGGAAAAATGTATACAGTATCTACACGATGAAAAACCGTTGCGCGAAGTGGAGCTTACAAAAAACGAATTTCACATTTTAAAATCGTATTCTCTTCTAACAATTAAACCTATGTTGATTGTGCTGAACCTCGATGAGAAACAACTCGCATCTCAGAATGGTATTCTTCGGAACATTCAGGAAAAAAAGTCGCGTAAGAATACCGATGTTGTTGCATTCTCAGGAAAAATCGAGATGGAATTAACTCTCCTCGAAGATGAAGAAACAAAAAATTTTATGCAGGAATACGGAATTCAGGAATCTGCGCTCGATGTTATTGTGCGCGAATCTTATTCGCTCTTGGGACTTCATTCCTTTTTCACAGTTGGAGAAGATGAGTGCAGAGCATGGACGATACGAAAAGAAATGAGCGCGCAAGAGGCAGCCGGTGCAATTCATAGTGATTTCTTCGATAAGTTTATCAGAGCCGAGGTTGTTGGTTATAATGATTTCATCGATAATGAAGGTTCTTTTTCGAAAGTTAAAGAAAAGGGGCTATGGCGACTTGAAGGTAAGGAGTATATTGTCAACGATGGAGATATTATCTCTATTCGCCATAGCTGATATATAGCAGAATTCGTTTTTTCTACATCATAAAAATCTTGTCACAGATCGGGAAATTTCCCTAAATCTATTAAAAGTTACACACTTTTTCATCCTAAATCCCCACCTGAAAAGACCCATAAATTGCACAATTTTGACGATTTTTGAATTGTCAATTCTTACCCACCATTAAAAATAAGATTTTTTATTATTTATCTGTTAAATTGCTTGACTTTGATTAAAAAAACCGTAAATTGGAACTTCACGGTGGGGAAAAGTGGGGAATAATGGTGTGAAATATTTTTCATTTTAAAGGGTTTAAAATTTAGCGATGTCGTCTTTTAAAGGTTCATATATGTACTCTGTTGATGATAAAGGAAGAGTCAGTCTTCCGGCGAAACTGCGTAAGTACGTTTCGACTGAAGCCAATGATACATTTGTTGTAACAAGAGGATTTGAGCAGTGCCTCTTTGTATATCCGTTAGACGAATGGAACAAACTCGAATCGAGTTTGCGCGGACTTTCGGCGAACGACCCCGAAAGCCGGCGTTTTATCAGAGCAACATTGGAGTTTGCGCAAGAAAGTCAGCTTGATACACAACAACGCATCTCGATCCCGCCGGAGCTTCGGGTGTATGCTGATATTCAAAACGAGGTTCGCATCATAGGGACACTCGATAAAATTGAATTATGGAATCCCAAAACGTACGAAGAGTACAAATTAGATCAACCGGAAAGTTATGAAAAAATTGCCGCTAAGATAATGCAATAACTAAAAATTTTATTTTGGTGGGATTATAAAAATGATCAACAGCTTCCATGAACCGGTTCTTGTAGAAGCAGTGCTTCGATTTTTGATAACAGAACCGGGCGGAGTTTATGTTGATGGGACACTTGGCGGCGGTGGACATGCCGAATCGGTTCTGAATCGACTTTCGAACAAAGGTGAACTCATTGGGTTTGATGAAGATGCCGAGGCAATTGAAAGCGCAAAAAATAGGTTGTTGAGATTTCAACCGCGTGTTCATTTCTGTCAAAATAATTTTTCTAATATCAAATCGGGAGTACAACAAATTGGTTTTGAAAAGGTAAGTGGGGTTATTTTTGATCTCGGAGTATCGTCACATCAAATTGATGACAGCAAACGGGGATTCAGTTATCAATTAGATGGACCGCTTGATATGAGAATGAATACGAAGCAGAAAATATCTGCATTCGATGTTGTAAATTCATATTCCAGAGAACGATTGATTAAAATATTTCGGGAATATGGAGAAGAAAGATTCTCGGGTCGGATTGTGAATAAAATGATTGAAGCGCGGAACAGGAAAAGAATAGAAACAACCAAAGAATTGGCGTCGATTATAGAGCTTTGCATCTCAGGTAGATTTTTGCATAAATCGCTCGCAAGAATATTTCAATCGATTCGAATCGAAGTCAATAATGAATTAGAAAACTTGAAAAAAGGTTTGATCGATGCAATCGATATTTTGCAACCGGGCGGACGCATAGTGGTTTTGTCGTATCATTCTCTTGAAGACCGCATTGTTAAAGATATCTTTCGTGCGGCGTCACAAAAAACTGTTTCATCAGGAAATAAGCTTTTACCCGATAAAATACAAACGCCATCACTGAATCTGATATTTAAAAAGCCGATTGAGTCTGATGAAGAAGAAAATATGCTGAATCCGCGTGCCCGGAGTGCAAAACTGCGAGCCGCTGAACGGCTGTAGACGATGATAATAACAGTATTTCAAAGCCAAAGATAATAAACAGATAATGTCGAAAGAAATATACAACGGTAACGCAGTCTCGCCAAAGGCAGGCAGCACACCACGCCAAAATCGTGTCGTAAAAGTGCGAAGTAAATCTTCGATTTCTATTCTTGCCATTATCGCTTTCGTATCATTTATGATTGTCGGTTACATATGGAATAAAATTTGTGTGAATAGACTTGTAGTTGAAGTGAACGATTTAAACAATCATTATGAAAGATTATTGAACGAAAACGGGTTTCTTCTTGCCGATATAAATAAGAAATCAAGTTTAGAACGAATAGAAAAGAAAATATTGACAGATAAACTCGAATTAATATCACCTCGCGAACAGCCAATCTGGTTTGAATTCGACGACTCAAAACTTGCTCAAATCAACACAGCGGAACCGTTCGTATCGGGTAAATAATCAATGACCATCGAACCACAACAAAAATTGCCGGCATATGATATTGGAGATATCCAGGAAAAAAAATTCCGACTCCGTTTTGTGCAGATACTGCTATTTGTATTTTTCGGTATTGTTGTTCTGCGGCTAATTCAGATTCAGATTCTCGAATCACCGATGTATAAAATAATAGCTCAAAAGCAATATCAGGCAAAATTTTTACTTCCAGCCGCAAGAGGCGTTTTATACGATCGGAAAGGAAATGTTTTAGCTTCGAATTCACAGTTAGTATCGTTTGCGGCAGATCCTAAAATAGCTCTTGAAGATGCTGATGATATTTCAAAAAAGTTTTCAAAGATTTTCGGTAAGCCGAAAAATTATTATTTACAGGAATTAAAATCCGACTCTCGTTTTGTTTGGCTCGAACGGATGGTGGATCTTAAATATTTAAAAGAATTTGACGTTAAAAAAATGACCGGAGTAATCGTTCGATATGAAACAAAACGAATCTATTATAACGATTATCTTGCAGGTCAACTTATAGGCGCGGTGAATATTGATAATTCCGGCATATCGGGGATCGAACAACAATATGATAAAGAACTTAAAGGTGTTGACGGTTATGTTGTATTTCAGCGAGACGGTTTAAGGCGTGCCCGTCCGTCTGTTGATTACCCGCGCGTGGAACCGCGCGATGGAAACAACATTTATCTAACCATCGATATTCAGTTACAAGCGATTGCAGAAAAAGAATTAAAGAGAGGTGTGGAGGAAAATAAAATTGATCGGGGACTTGTAATAATGATGCAACCGCGCACAGGTGAAATACTGGCGATAGCACAATACCCGAAAGTGGATCCCAACCATTTCGGGAAATATGAAATGGAAGATCAGCGTTTGCGCGCTTTTACCGATATGTTTGAGCCGGGTTCTGTTTTTAAAATTGTTACTGCTTCTGCGGCGATCGAACACAATCTTGTAAAACCCGACAGAAAATTCAATGCCGAAAAAGGATCATATAAAGTTTATATCGGGTCAAATAAAAAAACGAGAGAAATTACCGATGCTCATAAAGCTGAGATTTTAACCTTTCAAGAAGCGATGGAAATGTCGAGCAACATCGTTATGGCGAAAATAAGCGATATTATCGGCGCTGAGCGATTTTATAAAATGGCGCGTGATTACGGATTCGGTATTGCAACCAATATTGAATATCCCGGTGAATTGAATGGTGTTTTAAAAAAACCGATTAACTGGTCTGCGACATCATTGAATACGATGGCATTCGGATACGAAGTCGGCGTAACACCGCTTCAGATCGTGTGTGCATACGCAGCCATTGCGAACGATGGTGTTTTGATGAAACCTCTGTTGTTTAAAAAAGAAGTTGATGCGTCGGGAACGGTTGTGCGAGCATCTAAACCTCAAAAGATTCGAAACGTGATTTCACATTCAACATGTGAAACGTTAAATCAATTTTTAGAAGGGGTTGTGGAGCGTGGTACAGCCACACAGGCAAAAGTTAAAGGTGTACGCATTGCAGGTAAAACAGGCACATCAAAAAAATTGATCGACGGAAAATACACAACCGGAGATTATATCGCATCGTTTGTTGGTTATTTCCCAGTCGAAGATCCACAAATAGTTTGCTTGGTAATGATGGATAAACCAAAGGGAATAAGCTATTATGGCGGAACGGTTAGTGCGCCGGTTTTTGGGGCAATTGCCGAACAGGTTATAACAACTACCGATATAACAAGCCGATTGACTCCGGTAATTGCTTCTGTGGATAGTGGAGCTGTTTCTACTGAAATAGAAAAAAATAAATACATGCGTGCATCGAATCTGGTGCCCGATGTTCGGGGCTTAAGTTTAAGGAAGGCGATTGAAACTTTGAAAACTCAGGGATTGATTCCGATTGTGAATGGTTCGGGAATTGTCTCGACGCAATTACCTTCACCCGGCGCCCCCAAGAAACGCGGGATGCAGATAACGCTTATTTGTCAACAGAAAAACAATTACGATATCGGTATGAATGATCAAACAGGAGACCGGAAATGAAGTTTTCTGAAATCATCCGAGGCGTAACGGTTACTAAAATGTTTCACCTGATTTATGGACATATGACTCCGACTCAGGAAATTGAAATAAGTAGAATTCAATATGATTCACGAAAAGTTACTCACGGAGATTTGTTCGTTGCAATCCGAGGCACATTATCGGATGGACATAAGTTTATTGAAGATGCCGTGGAGCGCGGCGCAATCAGCATAGTTTTAGAGGATGATGCACTTTTACCGGATTCATATTTCATGCATAAAGGCGTGATGAAGGTGGTTGTATCCAATAGTCGACTTGCGCTCGCTCAGATTGCTTCAAATTATTATCACAATCCATCATCCAAATTAAAGATGATTGGAGTAACAGGAACGAACGGCAAAACCACTACAACGCATTTGATTAAATCTGTTTTAGAGGCGACAGGAATAAAATCAGGTCTCATTGGGACGATAGATTACCGTATTGGCAATGAAATATTCCCCGCTACTCACACAACCCCCGAATCGGTTGAATTGCACGATCTGTTAAATAAAATGGCAACTGAAAATTGTGAATATGTTGTTATGGAAGTTTCTTCACATGCCCTTCATCAGTACCGGGTTTATGGAATCGATTTTTGTTCAGCCGTTTTCACAAATCTTACTCAGGATCATCTCGATTATCATAAATCAATGGATGAATATTTTGAAGCGAAAGCGATTCTGTTTAATAATCTTTCTTCAACATCTCATGCAATTCTGAATGCAGATGACCAATGGGGGATGAAAATCAGTTCTCGTACGAAAGCGTCGGTTATCACATTCGGAATATCTGCCGCCGCCGATATTCGTGCGGTAAATGTTAGAATGAATATGGAAGGAAGCCGATTCACTCTTCTTGTTGATGGAAATGAAATCGATGTCGAAACGAAATTGATAGGCAGATTTAATTTAAGCAACATTCTCGCCGCATTTGCTGTGTGCAAATCGATCGGTGTTCCGGTGAGCGATATACAACGTGCATTAAAAAATATTGGTCCAATCCGTGGAAGATTTGAACAAAATATTTCACAAGCGGGATGGACGGCGATTATCGACTATGCACATACCCACGATGCTTTGGAAAAAGTTCTATCGGCAATTCATGATCTGTATGAAAACAACCGATCAGGTAAGATAATAACCGTGTTTGGTTGCGGAGGAGATCGCGATCGTGGGAAGAGAGCTAAGATGGCAGAAGTTGCGACACGTCTTAGTGATATCACGATTGTAACATCTGATAATCCTCGTAACGAAGATCCTGAAAAAATAATAGACGAAGTAATGTTAGGTGTTCATCCGGAAGCAGATGTATTTCGGATTACCGACCGCGCATCTGCGATTAAAAAAGCGATCAGTTTTGCCGCGAAAGGCGATGTTGTTTTAATTGCCGGCAAGGGGCACGAAGAGTATCAAATAATCGGAAACAATAAAATTCCATTCAGCGATAAAGCGCTCGTCGATTCATTAACAAATTCAGTGATATGAATCTTAAACCAAGCGATATATTGAAACTTGAGCATGCATCGGCATTCAACTTTGACTCTATCGATGTTCGAACATTCAAAGGTGTTTCAACAGACTCACGCACTTTAAAATCGGGTGAATTGTTTTTCGCTTTAAGAGGTGAGAAGTTCGATGGACATCATTTTATTGTTGATGCTTTTAATGCTGGGGCGGCATGCGCCGTTGTTGATACATTTGCAGACAGGCGTGAGTATTTGAATAAACCGGTTCTCGTGGTGAAAGATTCAATAAAATCATTTGGATCATTGGCGTCATTATACCGAAAAAAATTTCAAATACCATTTATCGCGATAGCAGGAAGCAACGGAAAGACGACAACCAAAGAGATGATAGCCAGAATTCTCGGAACAAAATATAATGTTCTTAGCACTTTGGGAAATTTAAACAATCATATAGGTGTTCCGCAGACAGTGTTTCGTTTGCGAAGCAAACACGAGATAGCAGTAATTGAGATCGGCACTAATCATTTTGGTGAGATTAAATATTTATGCGGTATTCTGCATCCGACGCATGGTTTGATTACAAACATAGGGTCTGAGCATCTTGAATTTTTCAAAAGCACAAAAGGTGTTGCCCGCGCCGAAGGTGAGCTTTTTGAATATCTGAAAGATCAATCGAAAGCTTTTGTAAATGCTGATGATGCACACATTGTAAAGAAAGCCGATAAGGTTAGTGAAAAAATATTATTTGGCTTTGATACTCTTGCCGTTGATGTTTTTGGCAAGATGAATAATATGGATGTGGCTGGTTGTGCAACATTCAAAGTGAAGCACGGGAAGAAGAAAGAATTTAGTGTAAAACTTTCGACGCCCGGCATTCACACAATGAAGAACGCTCTTGCGGCTGCCGCCATCGGTTTGGAATTTGGAATTCCCGAAACGAAAATTGCCCGTGCGCTGAATAAATTTCGTAGTGTGAATAAGAGAATGGAAGTTTTAAAATTTGGATCCATCACCGTAATCAACGATACATACAATGCAAATTCAGATTCGATGATTTCGGCATTCGAAACAATCGAAGCTATCAGATGTAAAGGTAAGAAGATTTTGATCCTTGGTGATATGCTTGAATTAGGAGATTCAGCGATAAACGAGCATAAAAAAATCGGCAAAGCAATAGAAAAAAACAAATGCGATTATCTATTAACTTATGGAGAGATGTCGAAGTATATTCATGATAATTCATCCGTGAAAATGAAATATCATTACGATCAAAAAAACATATTGGCTGAATTTGCCTCCGAACTAATTTCAAAAGGCGACTTGGTATTGGTGAAGGGTTCACGTGGAATGAAAATGGAAGACGTTGTCATATTTCTCTCCGAAAGATTAAAAAGAGGGAGGGTGTAAATTAATGCTTTATTATTTGCTGGATTATATTAATCGAGTGTTACATCCGCCGGGATTTGGCATATTCAAATATATTTCATTCCGCGCCGGCGCTGCGGCAGTAACAGCTTTGATCATAGCGTTTTGGTTAGGACCAAAAGTGATACGGCTTTTGAAAAAACATCAAATTGGAGAAGCGGCAAAAGTTGAAGCGCCAAAAACACATTTAAGTAAAGCGGGCACTCCAACAATGGGCGGATTGATCATTCTGGGCGCTATTCTGATTCCGGCACTCCTCTGGGCAGATTTAAGGAATGGTTATGTGTGGCTGATTATTTTTGTAACGGCGGCTTTAGGTGCAGTTGGATTTTTAGACGATTACCTAAAGGTTGTGAAGAAAAAAAGGAAAGGTTTGATCGAAGAATACAAACTCGCCGGACAGATAATTGTAGGTTTGATTGTTGGCGGTGTGATTTATTTTTTCCCTCACTGGATCGATGTTGATTTGTGGAAATTAAAATCAAGCACAACGATGCCTTTCTTTAAAAATATGGAGCTTGACTTTGGCATCTTGTATATTCCAATGGTGATTTTTATTATTACCGCCACAAGTAATGCGGTAAATTTAACAGATGGTTTAGACGGGTTAGCCGCCGGGCTTGTTGGTATTGTTGGGATAACGCTCGCCGTAATTACATATATTTCTGGCCGTGCGGACCTCAGCCAATATCTCACTATTCCATTTTTACGCGGGAATGCCGAGTTGAGTATCTATTGTGCTGCGTTAGTGGGTGCTTCGCTTGGTTTTCTGTGGTTCAATGCGTATCCGGCACAAGTGTTTATGGGCGATACCGGCTCGCTTGCTCTTGGCGGTGCAATAGGCGCACTTTGTGTTTTAATGAAAAAAGAATTACTCCTCCCGACTCTCGGCGGTGTATTTTTAGTTGAAACAATTTCTGTGATTATCCAACGATCATACTTTAAGTATACAAAAAGAAAATACGGCGAAGGTAAACGGATTTTTAAAATGGCTCCTCTTCATCATCATTTTGAGATGCTCGGTTGGCCCGAACCAAAAATCGTTACACGTTTTTACATAATTGCAATCTTAATGATGATATTAAGCTTGGCAACTTTCAAAGTTCGATAATAATAAAATGGATGAGATCCGGGAAAATATTGTAAAAGGAAAAAAGGTCAGCATTTTAGGAATGGCTCGAAGCGGCATTGCGGTTGCATCGTTGCTCAAGAATAAAGGCGCTATTCCTTTTGTAAGCGATAATGGTGAATCTGCAAAACTATCAGATGCCGTGATCTCTTTAAGAAATCTTCATATAGAATATGAAACCGATGGTCACACAGAGAAAATTTATGATTCGGATATGCTGGTTATAAGTCCGGGCGTTCCTTCTGCATCCACCGTTCTGATTGAAGCATCGAAACGTGGTTTGAAAATATTTTCCGAATTAGAAGCAGCGAGTTGGTTTTGCCGGGCTCCAATTGTTGCCGTTACCGGTACAAACGGTAAGACAACTACAACATCATTGCTTGGTAAAATTTTCGATGATGCCGGTCGGAAATTTTCTGTAGGTGGAAATATAGGTAAGGCGTTTTCCGGTTTTGCAGATCAATTGCACGAAAACTCGGTTGCAATTCTCGAGGTGAGCAGTTTTCAGCTCGATTATGTCGACACATTTCACCCGCATATTTCTGTACTGCTCAATATAACTCCCGATCATCTTGATCGGTATAACAACAATTTCCAAAATTATATCGATTCAAAATGTAGAATATTCAAGAATCAAAATAATAATGATTACCTCATTTACAATTATGATGATGCTGAAATTCGAAAGGCAATTAATAATTTAGCATTAAATCATGTTCGCATGATGCCTTTCGGGCTTGAAAGAGCTTTTAATGAAGGTGCATTCGTTGAAGATGATAAAGTTATGATAAGGATCGACGGTAATAAAACCGAAATAATTAGTGTCGATGAAATTAAAATCAGGGGATCGCATAATCTTTATAATTCGATGGCTGCAATATTAACGGCGCGGTTGATGGATATGTCATCGGAATCAATCAAGTCAACGCTGGCAGCGTTTCCGGGAGTGGAACACAGATTAGAATTTGTCAGAGATCTGGATGGAGTAAAATATATCAATGATTCAAAGGCGACCAATGTCGATTCGGTCTGGTATGCTCTTCAGGCATATAAAGAACCAATCATTGTGCTGATAGGAGGAAGAGATAAAGGAAACGATTATAATAAATTAGTTGAACCGGTAAAAAAGCACGTGAAAGCGATTATCGCCGTTGGAGAATCAGCGGAAAAAGTGAGAAACGCTTTTTCCAATTTAAAACAAGTTGTTATCGCTTCCTCAATGGCTCAGGCAATCGGTGAAGCACGAAAGCTTGCATCTGCCGGCGATATTGTATTGCTTTCGCCAGCATGTGCATCTTTTGATTGGTTTCAAAACTACGAACACCGCGGTAAAGTTTTTAAAGAAATTGTAAGTGCATTGAATTGATATTCATGAATGAGCATCGTAATCATATCGATTTTTGGCTGATGTCGGCTGTACTTACTCTGATGTTGTTGAGTTTGGGTATAGTGTACAGCGCCTCGGCTTCGTATGCTCAGGTGAAAATGGGCGACAGCGAAAAAATGCTAACGAGTCATGCGATAAAAGTTATTATGGGTATTTTCGGAATGTTTTTTTTCATCCGGCTCGATTATAAAGTGGTTCGCCGATTTACAAAATATGCGCTCATCCTCGCTGTGGTAATGCTGTTCATGACACTCGTACTTGGAGTTGTATCGAAAGGAGCCACACGCTTTATTCGAATCAATAGTATCGGCTTTCAACCGTCAGAGTTCGCGAAATATGCCCTGTTGTTTCATTTGAGTGTTCTCATTGCATCAAAGCAGGAAATAATAGATGATCTTCGTCGTGGATTCTATCCAATGATCTTCTGGGTCGGGCTTGTAACAGCGCTAGTAATGGCTCAACCAAACTTCAGTATGGGTGCAATGATATTTGGATTGAGCATGATTTTACTTTTTATAGGGAATGTAAGACTCAAGCATCTCCTTCTCACATTTGCCGTACTATTGCCGATTATCGGACTTTATTTAATCAGTGCGGAGTATAGACTTAGACGTGTGACAGATTTTTTCAGCGGTGTAAGTAGTGGGACGGTGCCATCGAATTATCAACCATGGCAGTCAATTTTAGGATTCGGAAATGGTGGAATTTTCGGCGTTGGTCCCGGTGAAAGCAAACAACGCGATTTCTTTTTACCCGAATCATACGGTGACTTTGTATTTTCGATTGTCGGGGAAGAATACGGATTTTTAGGAACAATATTTTTCCTTGCGATTTTTTTCTATATCCTGATTCGTGGACTGCGAATCTCAAAAAATGCGCCCGATACTTTTAGTAAATATCTGGCACTCGCAATCACCTTGTCGATTATATTTTACGCATTAATTAATGCGGGTGTTACACTTAGAATTTTGCCTACGACAGGATTACCGATGCCGTTTGTGAGTTACGGCGGGTCATCGATGGTTTTTTCTGCCTGTGCTATTGGCGTTTTACTTAATATCTCCGCTCATACAGAGTTGCATCCACGCGCCAGAGAAGTTCCGGTCATAGGTTCTGTGGATGCAGATAATGTTGAGTTGAGAAAGGTGTATTAGCGTGGCTCTGCGTGTTCTGTTTGCCGGCGGCGGTACAGGCGGCCATTTATTCCCTGCGATTGCGATTGCAGATGAATTAAAAAAGATAGAGCCATCTGCTGAAATTACGTTCGTCGGTACTGAAGATAAAATCGAAGCGCGCGTTGTGCCGCAAACCGGATACGGGTTTCGAACCATCTGGATAAGCGGTTTTCAGCGCAGACTAAAATTGAAGAATATTTTATTTCCAATAAAATTAATTGTGTCAATATTTCAAACATATTATATTCTGAAAAAAATTAAACCACATGTTGTTGTTGGAACAGGCGGTTATGTCTCGGGTCCTGTTCTAAGAACAGCCGTCTACCGTAAGATTCCAACGTTAATTCAGGAACAGAATAGTTATCCCGGTGTAACTACTCGATTGTTAGCACCGCGCGTGAATGAAGTTCACGTTACATTTGAGCAATCGCTGAAATATTTTTCAGGGATAGAAAATGTTTATGTAACGGGCAATCCAACACGTGGAACGCTGGAAGATGTAGATAATAAGGCGGCGATGCGATATTTTGGATTTGATGCGGAAGATAAGAGAACGACGATTCTCGTATTAGGCGGAAGTCTCGGGGCGCAGACTATCAATCGGGCGGTGGAAGAAATTCTATTGAAATTGGTTGACGCGGGATCTCGTGTAATATGGCAAACCGGAGCGGACAATTTTATCACTTATAGCGAGATAAAAAAAACATTTAGCGTTCAAACAGTTTCGGTGAACGCGTTTATTGAACGTATGGATTATGCGTATTGTGCCGCAGATGTTGTTATATCGCGCGCGGGTGCAACTACCATAGCCGAATTGACTCGATTAGGAAAGCCGGCAATACTTGTGCCTTATCCTCATGCTGCGGCAGATCATCAAACAGAAAATGCGCTTTCGCTCGCCTCTGCGGGGGCGGCTCTGGTTGTGGATGATTCTAAGTTACCGGTAGAACTCGATGCGGTATTGAAAAAAATTTTAGACAGAAAAGTAATGGCTGAAATGAGCATGAAAAGCAAAATGTTCGGGAAACCGGATGCTGCTATGAAAATAGCAAAAAGAATAATTACTCTGGCAGGTGCGTATGGAAACTCAAACAACATATAGCGGCTCGAAGACATTCAAATATAAACTCGACTTCTATTATCAGCAGTCGTTGTTGTACCTTATCACATTGATAATATATTCCGGTGTGAGAGGAACATTTGACTTCGATAAATTACCGACGTTAGTTACCGATCCGTTGTTATATATTATCATTCTTTTCGTGATAATTTCGTTTATCGTACTGTTGTTAAATCGCGCACGCGACCGCAAACTGATTGTCGGTCCCGACCGAATTATTTTTCACAATAAATATCGAAACCAGGAAATCTTGCTGTCCGATATTGAATGGATGCATATCGGGCGTGAACGTCGTGTTCAAACGGCAGGCGCCTTCCAAGTTGTTGTCTTCAAATCGAAAAGCAGGAGAAGATTATTCCGAATCCGAATTGGAAGATATGAGCGGGATAAAGAACTGCTTCAGGAAATGCATCGAATCACAATGGTTGTGCCGAAAGGTAAAAGACCTGTTTTAGGAATACGATGATAAAATATTTTGAAAGGTAATGTCATGACACAAACAATCCAATATATTCTACTCGGGCTTGTAGGTGGAACTCTTGCCGGTTTACTTGGAATTGGCGGGGCGATCATCATTATACCGGCGCTTGTTTTCATCTTCGGATGGCAACAACATATGGCTCAGGGAACTACGCTGGCGATGCTTATTCCGCCAATCGGTATATTGGCGGCTCTTCAATATTACAAAGCAGGCCATGTAGATTTGAAAATTGCCGGAATTCTATGTATTGGATTTTTCTTCGGCGGATTTATAGGCGGCTATATAGCCAATCATCTTTCTTCAGAAACACTGCAAAAAATTTTTGGTGTTGCGTTGTTGCTGATTTCCATTAAAATGATAATCGGTAAATAAAATATATCATAATAATTAAATTTAAAATCTATCTATAATTTTAAATCATGTTCAGTTCAATTAAAAAAATTCATTTTGTCGGCATCGGCGGCATAGGCATGAGCGGTATTGCAGAAATATTACTCGATCAAGGATTCCAAGTGTCAGGTTCCGACAAACAATTAAGCGAGATAACAGAGCGGCTGCAAAAATTAGGCGCACAAATTTTCGAGGGGCATCAACCGTCTCATATTGCAGATAATGTTGATGCTTTGGTTTATTCCTCAGCCGTTACATCTGATAATCCTGAAATTATCGAGGCACAGAAACGTAAAATACCTGTAATCCGGCGAGCAGAAATGCTTGCGGAGGTAATGCGGTTAAAGTATGGAATCGGAATTGCCGGTACACACGGGAAAACAACAACTACTTCCATGGTTGGTCTTGTTTTACTCGAAGGGAATTTTGATCCGACAGTAATCGTTGGCGGGCGGCTAAGCGGTTTCGGCGGTTCAAATGCCCGGCTCGGTCATGGCGATTTCATTGTTGTCGAAGCTGATGAGTTTGATAGATCGTTTCTTTCAATCACTCCAACAATTGCAGTGCTCACAACACTCGAGACCGACCATCTTGACTGTTATCGCGATTTAGAAGATATCAAAGGAGCATTCATTCAATTCGCGAATAAAATTCCGTTTTACGGTTTTGTGGTTCTCTGCCTTGATGAGCCGGCATTGCAAGATATAATGCCAAAACTTAGTCAGAAAAAGGTTATCAGTTACGGTATCAATCCGCAGGCAGATGTTCAGGCGGTGGATATATCTCATAAAAATCATACTGTAACATTTACAGTTCTTCGGAACACAAATGAATTGGGAAAAATTATTCTGCAGGTTCCGGGTAAACATAATGTTCAAAATGCACTCGCGGCAATTACTGTTAGTCTTGAACTTGGAATTCCATTTGAAAAAGTAAAATCGGGTATCGAAAAATTTTCGGGCGTTATACGAAGATGGGAATTACGCGGTGAAATAAACGGGATCAGTGTGTACGATGATTATGCGCATCATCCAACCGAATGCAAAGTTACACTTGCAGGCGTTAAAGCTGGATGGCGGCGCAGAACGGTATGCGTTTTTCAACCGCATCTCTACTCGCGCACGCGCGATTTTTATGAAGATTTTGCGAAAGCGTTTCTGCTTGCCGACGTTCTTGTTGTAACGGATGTATACCCGGCTCGCGAAGAGCCGATACAGGGTATAACCGGTGAGATGATAATCGATGCGGCAAAGCAGTATGGTCATAAAAATGCTCATTACATTGCCGATAAAAATGAATTGCCGAATCATTTAAAATCGATTTTGAAGAAAAACGATATTGTCATCATGATGGGCGCGGGCGATATATGGAAATATTCGGAAAAATTACTTAAACAATTATCCGCTGTAAGCAATTAAGAAATCGAATAGATTGTGATTAATATTGATGATATAAAAAAGTTTTTTCGGGGTACGATTCTGCTGAGCGAATCTATGAGCAATCATACAACATTTCGTATTGGCGGACCGGCAGATTATTTTTTTAAACCGGAAAATAAAGAAGACGCGGTAGATATTATTCGATATCTTCAAAAAAATAAACTCCCATTTTTCGCCCTCGGAAAAGGAAGCAATCTTCTTGTAAGTGATGACGGATATCGCGGAGCGGTTGTTGACATAGAGTCTGCGTTAAAATCGATTTATGCTGAGGAAAATCAAATTTATGCCGAAGCAGGTGTTGCGTTGAATCGATTTGTAGATTTCTCAATTCAGGAACAGAAAAAAGGAGTTGAGATGCTTGCAGGTATCCCCGGTACAGTTGGCGGAGCCATAGTTATGAACGCCGGTGCTTATGGCGGAGAGATCTCGAATTATATTTGTAAAGTTGAAATTCTGAGGAACGGCTCCATTGTTATTCTTGGAAAAGATCAACTTGGATTTTCATATCGCCGCTCTTCGCTGACGGATACCGATGTTGTTTTGAATGGATGGTTCGAACTTCCAGACGGCAACACCCAAGAACTGATGAAGATTAGGAATGAGTTGATATTACAGCGTAATCGGAAACATCCGATTAACTATCCAAATTGCGGAAGTGTTTTTAAAAATCCAAAGGGATCAACTGCCGCAAAACTTGTTGAAGATGCAGGATTGAAAGGAATGATTCATGGCGCCGCCCAAATTTCCGAGAGACACGGCAACTTCATCATAAATCTCGGCGGTGCAAAAGCAAAAGATGTTTATTATTTAATAGAAACGGTGCAAAAAACAGTTTTCGAAAAATTTAATATTCAACTCGAACTTGAAGTAAAATTGCTCGGTTATTCGCAGAAGGTTAATAAAGAAATAATAAATTAATGGAAACAGAGGAAACAAAAAAAGCCCTAAACACAGACAGGCAAATTCGGCGACTCGGTGTTTTTCTCACGATACCGCTTGTTGCCGTAATTATTGTTCTTTGTTTTCTCGGCGCTGAGTGGAGAGAAACGTTACTTGTACAACGGATTATTGTTGAGGGTGCGCGGATTTTGCCGGTGAAATATATTAATACATTAACCGAAATCAAGAACAGCACAATGATGCGGGATCTCAATCTTTACGATATTCAGGAAAAACTCCGTGTCGAGCCATTTATTAAAAATATTTGCGTTACCAGACAGTACCCTGATGCAATTAATATAAATATAACTGAACGTGTCCCAATTGCCACAGTGAACTCAAAACAATTAAGATATATAGATAATGAAGGAATATTACTGCCGTATCTTGAAACTGCTGTGAAGCTCGATCTTCCGATCATTAATGGTGTTAAAGGAATAGAAAATGCGAAGATAGGAAAAGCTATTGAGAATTCGGAAATTCACGAGGCAATTCAAATTTTACAAACAGCGCTTGCAATCGATTCAACAATGTATCGATTCATCTCGGAAGTGAATATGAAAGATGGAGACGATGTGCTGTTATTTTCAACCGAAGCGGCGATTCCGATTATTCTCGGCAGGGATAATTATCCCGCAAAATTACTTATGCTGCAAACGTTTTGGAGTAATTATGTTAGATTGCAGAACACAGATCGGCTTCGGCAAATCGATTTAAGATTTAACGATCAGGTAGTTGTTAAATGGGTAACCGATAATTAGAAATGATGGTAGCTCCGTGAAAAATAGTGAAAGGTTAAACTAGGCATGGAACCTGAAATAATAGTTGGACTTGACATTGGAACAACAAAGGTATGTGTTGTAGTGGCATCGATTGATGAAAACGGGAAATTTAATATTCTCGGTGTTGGAAGAAGCTTATCCGATGGTCTAACGAGAGGTGTTGTAACGAACATCGATAAAACCGTACGCTCAATTCAAAGCGCTGTATCGGAAGCAGAAGCCAGGTCGGGGATTAAAATTCAGTCTGTAATTGTTGGAATTGCAGGCGATCATATTCAGAGTTTTCAAAGCCGCGGGGTAATTGCAATCAGCGGTGTCGAGAATGAAATAACTCAGTCGGATGTAAATCGGTTGATTGAAGACACTAAACGAGTTGCCTTGCCATCCGACCGGCGCATCATTCATGTAATTCCGCAAGAGTTCATTATCGATGGACAAGACGGCGTAAGTGATCCGGTCGGAATGTCTGGCGTGCGTCTGGAAGCGAATGTTCATATCATAACCGGACTTGTAACGGCTGCTCAGAATATTTATAAGTGTGTGCAGCGTGCCGGACTTCATATAGGCGATATGGTTCTTGAACCACTTGCCTCAAGTTATGCCGTGTTGGATGAAGAAGAAAAAGAAGTCGGAATCGCAATGCTCGATGTTGGCGGTGGAACCACCGATTTGGCGGTTTTCGAAGATCGTACAATCAGGTATACTGCTGTGATTCCTATTGCAGGAAGTCAGGTTACTAATGATATTCGTCGCGGACTCGGAGTTCTAACCGAGCAAGCAGAAAAATTAAAATGCCAGCACGGTTTTGCATATTTACCCGGTGTTTTAGATGATGATCCGATTACAATTCCGGGTATCGGAGGAAGACCGCCTCTGGAAATCGATAAGAAACTTTTGGCTCAGATAATTCAACCCCGAATGGAAGAAATATTTGAGATAGCGGCAATGGAAATAAAGCGCTCCGGATATTCGCGGCATCTCTCTGCGGGTGTTGTTATTACAGGCGGTGGTTCACTGATAAAAGGCGCGGCAGATTTGGCACGCGAGGTACTTGGACTTCCCGTGAAAATCGGAATTCCCGGCGGCTTTAGCGCGGGATTAGTGCGCGAGATCGAGAATCCAATTTATTCAACCTGTGTTGGATTGGTGCTTCACGGACTTCGACATAAAGAAAAAACACCTCTCAATTTTGCCGAGGGAAAAAGAAGTGAATCGATTAAAAAAATATTCGGTAAAATGAAAAGTTGGTTCGATGAACTTTAAAATGAAATTATATTTTATACAAAATTTTTTAAATATTATTAATACAATCATTTCAAAACATTAAAGGAGATACGACAGTGATAGAGCTCGATAGTTTTTTCAACCAAGGAGCCAAGATACGTGTTGTTGGCGTTGGTGGCGGCGGTGGAAATGCCGTGAACAGTATGATCGACAAGAGAATGCAAGGTGTTGATTTTTTTGCAATCAATACGGACATGCAGGCGCTTGAAAGAAACAAAGCACCTAATAAAATTCAGATCGGTAAAAATCTTACGCGCGGTTTAGGCGCCGGCGCAGATCCATCCATCGGGCAGCGGGCAGTGGAAGAAGATCGCGATGAGCTTGCACGCTCACTGGCTGGCAGCGATATGGTTTTTATAACCGCCGGAATGGGCGGAGGTACCGGTACAGGCGGCGGACCGATTGTTGCAAACATTGCAAAAAGCATAGGTGCCCTTGTTGTGGGTATTGTAACAAAACCGTTTGCCTGTGAGGGGAAAAAGAGATTAGCCCAAGCAGAAGCCGGAATCGAGGAAATGAAAAAACAGGTGGATACATTAATTGTTATCCCGAATCAGAAATTACTATCGATTGTTGAACGGAATACTCCGCTTCAAGAAGCATTTGATAAAGCGAATGAAGTACTTTATAATGCAACACGTGGTATTTCAGAATTAATTACTACGCCGGGGCTTATTAATGTCGACTTCGCTGATGTTCGCACAATAATGCGCGAGATGGGCGATGCCTTGATGGGTTCAGGCATTGCAACCGGCGAGAATCGCTCGATAGAAGCGGCACATGCTGCAATCTCAAGCCCATTGCTCGAAGGTGTTTCAATTTCAGGCGCTCTTGGTGTATTAGTCAATGTCACCGGCGGTCCAACTATGTCGTTAGTTGAAGTTGATGAAGCTGTCAGCGTGATTCATGAAGCGGCGGGTGAAGAAGCCAATGTGATAATGGGCGCGGTTGTTGATGAATCGTTTGGCGAAGAAATGATGGTAACTGTAATTGCAACCGGATTTAATAAGCGTGGTGTTGGAACGGTTCGCATTGCAAAACCTGCGGCAAAAGTTATTGAGAGAATTCCTGCCGGTTTGCACGATCTACAAAAATTTGAAGAACCGGCATACATCAGGCGCGGCATTGATCTTCCGCTGAACCCGATGAAGAATGAAGAAATGGAAACGGCTCGTGCGGCAAATACAATCGACATGGATCGCCCGGCATTCTTGAGAAAAATTATGGATTGATGAACTCCAACGCTAAGAGACTGACATCAATATTTTAGCTGGATTCAATCTATAATAAATAGTCCTCATAAGTTGATTGAAATTTCTGAGTAATATATTTCATCATATTATCTGAAATTCCAAAACTTGTAAGCAAGTATTAACTATCGTACACTCCTTATTGGTAGTGCGTGCACTTAGTGCGCACTACCAATCTATTTATCTTCACTAATAGATATTTCGTCCCGTGTTTGCTTCTTCCATCATCATTTCATACCTTTTTATTGTATGAAACATTTTTTCATTATCGCACTTATCATTAATATCATCTTGCAAGCCGACCTCTTTTCTCAGGCTACAGCGGTGAATAGTGCTTTTAAAATTGCCCGCCTCAAATATAACGGAGGTGGCGATTGGTATAACGATCCGCAGGAGGAAGTCAACTTGCTCAAGTTTATCGGTCAAAACACATCCATAAACGTTTCACCGGGATATGAGTTTGTTTCTATAGAAGATGATAAATTCTTTACATATCCCTTTATTTTTATGACCGGCCATGGTAATATTGTTATAAGCGATAACGAAGCGCATCGTCTGCGTACCTATCTTGAAAACGGTGGATTTCTATATGCAGATGATGATTACGGCATGGACAAATCTTTCCGTCGCGAAATAAAAAAAGTTTTTCCCGATCGTGAACTCGTTGAACTGCCATACTCTTTCGGATTATATCATTGCCAGTACGATTTCTCAAACGGTCCGCCTAAAGTTCATGCTCACGATGAAAAACCTGCGGAAGGATTCGGATTGTTTCATAACAACCGGCTTGTTGTATATTATACATTTGAATCGAATCCGAGCGACGGCTGGAACGATCCGGAAGTGCATAATGATTCACAAGAGAAACATATCGAGTCGCTCCGTTTCGGAACCAACATTGTTGTTTGGGCGTTAACGCACTAAATATTTGAATACCACTTCAATGGGTACAATGAACACCTATCTTTCTGAAAATTACTCGGAACTTGTCCGGAGGTTAAAGAATGCACAGAGAAAAAAACTTCGAGTTGCCTTCTGGTCGAAATGTGCTGTTGGAATTTCTATCCTGATCATATTTATTCCCACAATAGCGCTCATCGAAGAGATATTTTATTTTTCAGAGACAGGACGATTGATAGTTTTTTCTTTTCTGATTCTCTTAGCTGTTTTAATTATCGGATGGTATATAGTTACTCCCTTCTTACGGTTAACCGGAATGTTGCGGAATGAACCTCTGCAAGAGGTAGCGCGATTTATAGGAAATTATTTTCCTGAAATAAAAGACCGCCTGATTGATGCAGTTCAAGTATATGAGGATAAAGAGCGTTTGCAAAGCCATTATTCCGTTGAATTGATCGATGAATCGTTTAAAGATCTTTTCAACTCAGTTTATAATCTCGATTTCGGGGAAGCTATCGATGAGTCTTTAATTCGGCGCAGCGCAAAATATCTTTTTATTCTTCTTTCTGTCTTTATCATAACGAATATTTTTTCACCGGTCATTTTCTTTAATCCGCTTTATAGAATACTCCATTTTTCCAGATCATTTTCTCAAGAGATGTCGGTCGAATTCGATATCGAACCGGGTAATGTTGAAGTTGTTCGAGGGGCAGATGTTTCAATAAAAGTGCGAACGAATTTTAATCGGAATCAACAGGTCGTATTGTCTACCCGTCCCGAGGGACAACATATTTTCGAATTGAACCGAATGAAACAGGAAGACAATTTCTCATACACTTCAACGCTCAGCAATCTTGTCTCCTCAACCGAATATTTTGCAACGGCAGGAGATGCCTCGAGCGAAAAATTTAAAATAACGGTAATTGATCGCCCCTTTATCCGATCACTTAAGCTTACCATAACGCCGCCGGTTTATACTCGGATGCAAATAAGTTCGGTTGAAGAAAATAGCGGCGATATTCGGGCTTATGCAGGCTCGTCTGTTCACTTCGACATAAATTCAAACAATGAATTGTTATCTGCCTTGTTGATGTTTGATGATTCCAGTAAAATAAATTTGAGAACGTACGGTTTAAATGCATCAGGTAATTTTATTTTAAGAAAGAATGGTTCGTACAAAATAATTGTCGAAGATACATCCCATCTCGTTAATATTGACCCCGTTGAATATTCTGTTAGAGTAGTTCCCGATGAATACCCCTCGGTTGATATTGTATCTCCCGGAAAAAATATCGATCTAACTACTCAAATGAATATCAATTTGATTATAAATCTTAAAGATGATTTCGGATTTTCGAAATTTCAATTATGGCATCGGCTTGCGCAATCAAAATATGAAAATCCTGCCGAAGAATTTTCATCGCTTGATATTCCATTACCGGCGTTGAATCAGAATCAATTGGATGTATCTTACAATTGGGATTTAGACGGGCTTCATCTTGTGCCCGAAGACATTGTTGCTTACTATGCAGAGGTATTTGATAACGACAATATATCGGGACCTAAAGCAAGCCGAACTCAAATTTATACTTTGAGATTGCCTTCGTTAGAAGAAGTGTTCACCGATGTTTCTGACACACAGGAACAGGCATTAGAGTCGTTAAAAAATATCGCCGAAGAAGCTGATAAACTGAAGCGTGACATCAATGAGTTGCAGAGGCAAACAAAAAGCAACAAAGATAAAACAGCATGGCAGCAACAGAAAAAAGGCGAAGAGATTGTAAAGCGTCATAATGATTTGAAAAAGAAGCTTGAAGAAACAGTGCAAAAAATGAATGAAATGCTGAAAAAGATGGATGAGAATAAGCTCCTTTCTAATGAGACAATGGAAAAGTATCGTGAGATGCAAAAACTAATGGAACAACTAAACGCGCCGGATTTACAGAATGCCTTACGTAAATTACAAGAGTCAATGAAGCAGCCATCACCCGATGAGATGAAACAAGCGATGCTAAAAGCAAAGCTTACCGAGGAACAATTTAAACAAAGTCTTGAGCGGACAATAGAATTATTAAAACGGATAAGCATTGAACAAAAGCTTGATGAGGTAATAAAGCGAACAGAAGAACTTATAAAGAAACAAAACACGCTGCGGGAATCGACAAAGAAGAGCGGATCGGAAGACAAGAAGGATGAACTTGCCCAAAAACAGGACGAGTTGAAAAAAGACCTTGATGCAGTTGAGAAAGAAACAAAATCACTGCGCGAAAAAATGGAAGAATTTCCGAAAGAAATGCCTCTGAATGAGATGGCGGACGCAGAAGAGATGATGCAGAAAAATCAAACCGGTAAAAAAATGCAACAGTCAACAATGCAGATGAAATCGGGAAGTATGCAAAATGCTTCTCAGACGCAAAAAGACGCGGAAGATCAGATGCAAGATTTTAAAAAGCAGTTAGAAAAGACGAAAAAATCTCTTCTTGAACGCCAAACAAATCAAATTGTGAAAGAGATGCGGCGACAGATAGAGAATATTTTAGATTTATCGAAGAGCGAAGAAGCGCTGAAAGATTTCTCGCGCGCACTCGATCCGAATTCTTCGCAGTTCCGCGAGAATACAAGAAAGCAAAATGAAGTAATTGAAAATCTTGAGCGTATTGTTGACGCGCTTGGTGAGGTAGGCAAAAAAACTTTTGCTATCAGTCCGGAAATGGGAAAAGAATTAGGCGCGGCTTTGCGACAAATGGGTGAGGCGATGCAGCAGATGGAATATCGCAATCCAACCGGAACATCGCAAAAGCAAACCGAGGCAATGTCGTCACTCAACCGTGCGGCAATGATGATGCAAAATGCGTTGAACAGTATGATGCAGGGCGGTAAGGGTGGAATGGGAATGGCAGGATTGATGGCTCGGTTAGAGCAAATGGCAGGAATGCAAAGCGGTATCAATCAGGGAACGCAGCAAGCAATGGGAATGGGTAAAGGAGAAGGAGAATCAATATCAGCACAGCAGGCGTCAGAATATCGCCGACTTGCAGGACAGCAAGGGGCAGCCCAAAAAGCGCTTGAGCAACTTGCCGAAGAAGCAAAAAGCGCAGGTGATTATAACCGATTGCTTGGAGATCTTGAACAAATTTCTAAAGAAATGAAAGAAGTGGAAACCGATTTGCAACAAGGCAACGTTAATTCCGAAACAAAACAAAGACAGGAAAGAATATTTTCACGTTTATTAGAATCAACTCGTTCAATGCGCGAGCGCGATTTTGAAAAACGCCGCAGGGCTGAAGCAGGTAAAAATATTCAAAAAACAACTCCAGCAGAGCTTGATCTATCTACGCAGAGAGGACTTGACCGGCTTCGCGAAGAGCTTTTAAAAATTCGCGAAGGAAAATATACGAAAGATTACGAAGACCTTATCAGAAATTATTTCGAGCAACTTGAAAAAGAAGAGATCAAGAAATAAAAAACCGACTGTTATTCAACTTCGTGGGTTGCCAACTATCTGAAGAATAACTTCTCTGGTGCGAGGGCGATTATCGAAATCAACAACTATTATCTGCTGCCAAGTCCCAAGTTCAAGTGAGCCATCTATGATAGGCACAGTGAGAGAAGGTCCAAGCAGTGCAGCCCTAACGTGCGAAAAGCCATTCCCATCACCCCAGCGAGCATTATGTTCATAGTGAATATCTTTGGGTGCGAGCCGTTCGATTGCGCGCTTAAAGTCTTCAATAACACCTTCTTCAAATTCGAGCGTTGTGATTGCCGCTGTTAATCCCGGAACAAATGCCGTTATTAATCCTTGAGTGATATTTGATTCACGGATAAAATTTCTGACACCGACGGTAATGTCTTGTATATCGCAAAATCCTTTTGCAGTAATTCGGATCGATGTTGAATATATTTCCATATTTGATTCCTTATTAAATATTCCTTATTCTTTTTAGTTATAAAAAATAGTTTATTCATCCGACAATAACAACTGAAAATGAAAATACTTGCAGTTACAGATATTCATGATAAATATTCAATCGTTGATAAGATGATCGAAAAAGAAAATCCCGATTTACTTATTATCGGAGGAGACATTACTACAGTTGGATCTGTAAGGGATGCAGAAACGGCGATTGATAGATTTGTTAAGTCAACAAAACAGGTACTCGCAGTAGCCGGAAACATGGATTCGGCATTGCACGAAGAGGTGCTGTTGCAAAAAAAAGTCTCGTTGAATGCAAGAGGAGTTATAATCAATGAAATCGGTTTTTTTGGCGCCTCGGCTTCTCCCATTTCGCCGTTAAATACACCGTACGAAATTTCTGAAGAGGAAATTTATAGTAGAATCTCAATTGCCTTTCTTGATGTCGTAGATGCGAGATATAAAATTTTAGTTTCTCATGCACCACCGCATGGCACAAAACTTGACAGAATACATTCAGGACTTCATGTTGGGAGTACGGCTGTGTGGAAAGTTATTGACGAAAAACAACCCGATATCGCGATCTGCGGACATATTCATGAAGGAACCGGTATAGACAAAATTGGTAAAACGGTGGTTGTAAATTGTGGTCTCGCTGCGCGTGGTTATTATGCTTTGATTATTCGCGAAGAAAATTGTTTTACAGTTACTAACCGGAATTTATTAAATCAACCGTTGGATTAGAAGAAATATTTTATTTTTGAGATATTCCGGTCCGACACGGAGATTGATTTATCCCGGGAATAAACTACCCTGCCGTAAGCGCTGGATAATTGTATCGGCGCCTTCTCGTCACCCGAAGCGAATCCTGTCCACCAAAGCAGAATGCGAAGGTGGAACGTGTCCACCAAAGTGGGACCCGTAGACGGATTAAAATAAAAAAAGCGGTAGGTGAATACCGCTTTTTTTTGATCTATTTTGATTAAAGAATTACTCGGGCTTATCTTTATTCTCTAATTTTTTTTCGAGGGCTTCACCCTTCTTCTCAACTTTTTCACCTTTCTTTTCTAACTGCACTCCTTTTTTCTCAAGCTTTTTACCTTTTTTCTCAAGATTTGCTGCAGTTTTTTTCATTTCTTTTGCTTTTACCACTTCACCCTGTTGTTTTAATTCTTCTCCCTTTTTCTCTACCTTTTCAGCTTTTTCTTGAATTTTCTCACCTTTTTCTTGCATCTTCTCTCCAACTTTTTGCATCTTTTCGCCCTTCTTCTGCATCATTTCGGCTTTTTTTTCAAGATGTTTTTCCTGATGCTTTTCCTGTGCGAAAAGCTGAGATTGTGCGAATATAAAAGCAAGAAATACCACACTCACAACAAGAAGTTTTTTCATAATAGTCTCCAATAAAATTCTTTAATGATTTAGTGAATTTACGTCTGAAATGTAAAGAGAGGTAGTTAGAAATACAATTAATTTGCAATTAAAATTCGTTAACTTGTTTAGTTAAAAATTCAGTATGATTCGATGCGAGATATTAATTTATGAAGCTCTTTCTTTGCATCGTGGCGTATTTTCTCAATATCGGATGTAATATTTTCTTTTTTTCGGTAAACCCATTTACCGTCTATCATAACAGAATCGACATTCTCCGGCGAAGCAGAATGAACGATGGAAGAATATAAATTCTTGGATGGTAATAGCGGATTAAAAATATTCTCAAGATCAAGCAAAACTAAATCGGCTTTTTTACCCAACTCGATACTGCCAATCTCATTCGCAATACCAAGTGCATGTGCGCCGTTGATTGTTGCCATGCGGAAAATCGTTTCTGCGGGCATCGATGTTGATCCATAAAATGGTTTCTGGATGAGTGAAGCGAGTCGCATTTCTTGGAACAGATCGAGTGTGTTGTTGCACGGAGCGCCATCTGCGCCAATTGATACGGAGATGTTTTTTGACAGCAATGCGGGTACGTCGGCAATGCCAGAGCCAAGTTTAAGGTTAGAGGATGGACAATGCGAAACATTTGTTTTAGTGTCTTGCAGTATGCTGAATTCATTCTTGTTTAAATGAACGCAATGCGCGAGCACAGATCTGTTCGATAAAATGCCAAGTTTATTTAAGAATTCGATGTTCGCCATACCGCACCGTTCGAATACTTTCTCTATCTCATTTTTGTTTTCAGAAGCGTGAGTATGAAAGAGTATCCCGGACGAATCTGAAGTCAATTCATATGCCTCTTGCATAAGAGAATCGGAGCAAGAAAGTACAAAGCGGGGTGCAACCGCATACTTTATACGTCCATTAAAAGAATTGTGCCATTGTTCAGCCAAGGTTTTTGTTGATCTCAAAGAATCAGCCGTTGATTCTTTGAGGGGTGGGTACAATTCATTCACGTCCATCATCGCTTTTCCAACGAATGCCCGAAATCCCGTTTCCCCAATAGCACGGATTATTTCTTCCTGATAATTAACGCTTCCCATGTCGAGAATTGTGGTGGTTCCCGATCTAATAAGTTCAGCGATTCCGATAAGGGCTGAACTGAACATTGACTGAGCATTGTGAGCGGCTTCCATAGGAAATATTTTTAATTGAAGCCAATCGAGCAATTGCAGATCGTCTGCAAGACCACGAAAGAGTGTTTGACAAAGGTGCAGATGAGTTTGTATAAATCCAGGTATCAAAATAAGTCCGGTGGCATCGATAACTTCTGAACCGGAGTTTTTTAGTTCGGTGTTTTCGGGGTAAATACCGGAGATCCGATTGTTATCGATAACTACAGATGTGTTAGTAAGAATGTCTCGATTTTGGTTTGCGGTAATAATTGTACCGGCTTTAATGACGATTGACATACGACTTTTAGAATAATATATATTGAGGTAATTTCTGTAAATAATGAATATAACAGAATGAAAATAAAAAACAAGATAAGAAATCCGGTTATATGATGCGGCTAATTTTTTCTTTCATCGAGAACCCGACGGATACTATGCAGAATTTGGTTGGGATCATACGGCTTAAGAATATATTCACTTACGCCTTCTCCAAGTTTTTCAGATTTTAATTTTGGATCTAGATAACCGCTCGAAACAATCACCTTTAAATTATCTGTTTCTTCTTTAATTAGTGCCAACGCATCCCATCCGCTTAGCTTTGGTAGACCGATATCTAAGATGATGAGGTCGATCTCATTTTTGTGTTTCTTGAACATTTCAACCGCTTCGAAACCGTCGCGTGCAGAAATAATTGTATAACCATGCCCACTGAGCAGTACAGTGATTGTTTGAAGCAGTGTATCTTCATCTTCAACAATCAGAAGCGTTTCCTTTCCACGAGGTAATTCGCCGATTGAAAAAGATTCGGGTATTGAAGTAGATATAGTGTTGTTTGATGCGGGAAGCAATATAGAGAATGTGGTGCCAATTCCCAGATCACTTGCAACATCAATAAAACCTTTATGGCTGGAAATTATCCCATACACAACTGCCAAACCAAGGCCTGTTCCTTTTCCTTGTTCTTTTGTAGTGAAGAACGGCTCAAAAATACGCTCTCGCGTTTGTTTATCCATTCCTGTTCCCGTATCTGTAACGCGGATGCTAACATAATATTCGGTCTCTGCCTCGGGATATTTTTTTCGTACTTCCCAACCCTGCACAGTTTCTGTTTGTATTGAAATTGTGCCGCCGTTCGGCATCGCATCGCGTGCGTTGACGCATAGATTCATCATGACCTGATTTAGTTGGTTGTGATCACCCAATATCGGCGGTAATTCAGGCATCAAGTTGAGCGAAAACTTGATTGTTTTCGGGAATGTCTCGGTTAACATCTTTGTAATATCTTGGAGGAGTTGGACAGAGTCGACAGATTCAAATAAAACTTCCGCTTTGCGTGCGAACGTCAAAATTTGTTGTACAAGCCGAGAGCCGCGTTTGATAGCGCCGGTATTGATTTCGGCGATTTGTTCCATGCGAACTTTGTCGTTGAACGCCCGTTTCATACTTGATGTGTTGACTAAGAGTATCTGGAGAATATTATTGAAGTCGTGTGCTATGCCACCTGCCAAGGTGCCTATGCTTTCCATTTTCTGAGCATGACGTAATTCTTCTTCCAATTGCCTGTGTGCACTCATATCTCTTCCGACGCTGACAAAACCGTCGAGGTCTTCACCAACGAAAAGAGGAGTAAAAGAAAAATTGATTGGCACATGTCGGTTATCTTTAGTTATTATATCGGCATCGAAATTACTCTCCCTCATTTTTTTTTGTTCAACGAATTGGTGATACTTTTCTAAATATTCTTTTTTGTCTATAATTTCCGTTAAAGATTTACCAACCAGATCGGTTTCGGAATAACCGAGGATTTCTTTAATTGCTTTACCTCGTATCATCTCAATTTGAAAATCTTTATTTGTCGTAATGAATATATCGTTCATTACTTCGAGCGCAGATTTGAGGGCGTCGGAAACGGGGTTAATATTTATTTTATGACGAAAAATAAAATAAACCGTTATCAATATGGCAAAGGTGCATAGATAAAAGTACCACTCAACATTCAATCGGAGAATCCCGAAAAACACAGAATCTGTAAAAGGTCCCGGTAATATTAAAATTAACAACGCGAAAGTAACAAATATAATATTGGCTTTCCAGACCTTATGCCGAAAGTCGCGCGATATCTCAAAAAGCATTGCCACGCCAATGCTGAAAAAAACCGACATCCATGTTATATAAAAAATATAACAGCTCTGTGTTAAAGTGCCGGTTTCTGTGATAGGTTGTGGAATATAACCGAGAAGAAGCATAGTGTACGAAAATAAACCGGCAACATAAATGGCAGTATTTAAAGTTACAGACCTGAGAATGTCTTTTTGCCTTACAAAAAATGTAATAAAGTGGATGAAGAAAAAAGGGAAAAGAGCGTAAAGGAAGAGAGCGATAACCTTGAACAATTTAACGAGTTGAACATCTTCTATTTGTGTAACTAAATACGAAGCGAACCCAAATATCACAAGGCAATTAATGCAGAAAAAATAAAACCGGGTTATCTGATTTTTTGGTGCCTTAATAAATATAATGATTGCGAGAATGAAATTTGCGGCTGTATAAGCAACTGAAACAGGGAAGTAAAGCATAGTATCGTTCTCCCACGATGGGTTCTTAATATTTTTGATTTAGTTGTAATAGTGTTCTCCCGCTACCTCATTTAGTTATTCCTGATTTCACGAAATCGTTTTAATTTGCCTTCGATAGTTGCGATTAATAGATCGGGATCCATCGGCTTTGTTATATAATCATCAACGCCAAGCTGAATGCCGGATCTAATGATAACACCATCTATAAGCGCACTCATGAAAACAAATGGAATAGATCGGAGATGCGGTTTTTCCTGGACGGCTTTAAAGAACTTGAATCCGTCTAAATCGCTGACCCCGAATTTAATATCACTTAAAATTAAATCGAATGATGTGTTGCTTAGCTTTTCCAAAGCGGTTTCAATGTCGGGCGAAGTAACAACCTGGTAGTCGCAATCGTTCAATAAATCTTCAAGCGAGTGCAGCAGTAATTCATCGTCATCAACTATTAAAATTCTACCTTTTTTTGTAAGACGCTGAAAACTTGCAAGTATGAATTGTTCGAGCCGGGTTGCTTCTTCCGGAGTTATGCCGAATTGTTGTTTCAATTTTTCCAAAGCGGGAGCATTGTTTATGTTCATCTCACCGGTGAGAATCATCTTTTCAACACGCTTAACATATAAATCAAGGCGGACATCTGCTTCAATGATAAGATGTTCGTCGAATGTTAATTCAAGGAGTTCTTTGAGCTGCATAAGCACCCGTGCTTCGGCTACGGACGGCTGACCGGTTATATAGCAATCGAGCATCTTCATCCGGTACATTTCGTAACGTTCCTCTTTTGTTTCCGGAATGCGCGCTCCAAGCAATTCCATTTTATGATCGAACTCGTATGCTATGCGCTCAAGCCGAGAAAGAAGAACTTGTTCCATTTCGTTGCGGAGATCGGAACGTAATTTTTGTACTTGATCGCTTTGAGCTTCGATCATTTTATTATATTGCTGTTCGAGGCGCTTTTTCTCTGCGTCTAATGCTGTGTCGGCTTCTTTTTGGATTCTGGCTCTTTCGTCAACAAGACGGAGCTCGTATTCACGTCCGACCTCTGCTTCCAGCTCTTTCCTAAGTGCGATGCGATGTTGAGCTAATTCTGCCTCCTGATTTTTTTTGAGCGTCGCGAGTTGTTCCTGTAACCGATTTTGAGTTTCCTGCTCGAGCTCTGTAATACGTTTCTGGTAGGATGATTCAAAATCGGCACGCAATGTTTCAAATTGCCGGGATAGTTTTAATCGTTCTTCCTCAAGTTTTTTCTCAAAAGCAATCCGAAGTTCTTCCGTTATCTTTTCCCGTTCTATCTCAAGTTGCTGGGCAGATTGTTGCTGGAATATTGCCTCTGTTTTTCTGAGTGCATCGAGGAGTTTTTGGTTTTGTTGCGTTTTTAATTTTTGTTCCCGCTCGGCGAATTCTTTTCTTTCCTGAATCAACTGTGTTTCGAGTTTACCGAAAGCTTTCTTCTCTTCATCGAGTTTTGCGGTTAGCTGTTGCGTAAAATCGTGCGTAATCTTTTTGCGTTCTTCGTCGATGCGGAGTTCAGTTTCTTTTTTGTGCGATTTTTCACTCTCGGTAAGAATACTTTTAAGATTGTTTTCGAATTGTTCTTTCAATTTGTTTTGTTGGTTTTGAAACTCTGCACGTTCGTTCTCGATTGTTTTTTCGAGCTGTTTGAACGCCTTTTTCTCTTCGTCGAGCTTCAGTTTTAATTCCTGCTCAAATCCGTTTTTGATGCGCTCGCGTTCCTTTTCAATTTGCTTGACGGTTTTATCTGCATGCGATGCTTCGGCTTCTTTGAGTGCTTCGGCTAATTTTGATTCGTGCTGTTTTTTTAAGGTTTGTTCACGTTCGGTAAAAGTTCTAAGCTCATTTTCAAGCAGTGAAATCTGATCGTCTAATTTTTTTCTTTCCAGATCGAGCTTCTTCTCGTATTCATTTTTAAGATTTTGTTCAATTTGCTTTTGCTCTTGCTGCATCGATTTTGCAACGTCGTTATCGAATTTTGATTGGGTGTTTTTAACAGATTCATTAATTTTCGATTCGTATTCTGCTTTTAAAGATGCTTCACGATTTAAAAATGAAATTTTTTCTTGTTCATATTCCTCGGTGACGCGAGCTATTGTTTGTTGCAAGGATTGAAGCTTACTGTCATATTCAGTCTTAACTTCGTTAGAAATCTTTTCATGTTCCAATTCAAGCTGTTTTGCATATTGAATGTGTAATGTTTCTTCGGTTTTCTGAATTGCGGTTTGTAATTGGCTTTCGAATTCTTTTTTTAGCTCGTTCTCTCGCTCGGTAAATGATTTATGCTCATTCGATTCAACCTCACCGCGGTTTAATTCAAGTTCTTTCTTAATACGGCTGATCTCGTTTTGATACTGAGAGGTTAACTTTTCTTTAATATCTTCTTCGAGCGCAGAGAGTTCCTTTTTGTGTTGCAGAGATAATTTTTCCTCCAAAGCAGATGTTTCAGAAATAAGAAGTTTCTGAAATTCATCTTCTAACTGCTTGCGTGCTGTTGATATTTCATCTTCGTAGCGTGCTTGAAGTAATTGCTGCTGTTGTTGAAGCGCAATTTGTTCTTCCTCAAGTAACTTGGCGGCTTGCTCCTCGGCTTTTCGAAGTTCTTCCGTGTAGCGGGCTTTAAATTCTGCCTCGACGCTCTGCCGTAGTTGAAGTTCAATTATTTCGCGCGAAAGCGGTTCAGAAGTGGAGGATGATAGAACATTAGTTTCGGGTTGTTTTTGTAACTCTGGTTCTTTGTGTGTTGGGGCTGGTTGTTTGTGAACGGTATTGATTTTATTTTCGAATAATGCTATTCTTTCCTCAAACGCTATGATGAAAGGATTACGAGTATCGATTTTTTTAGCTTCAGCGAGTTGCTGCTTTGCTTCTGTAAATTTTCCTTCAATAATGAATCTGTCTGCCTGCCGAAGGCACTGACGGAAAATTTCACGAGATGATTCCGGTGCCTGATCCATTTGATTTTTTGAAATATACTTCGAATTCTGCAAGTCGTTTCCCCTTTTCTATCAATATACTTTGCATCAATAAATTTTTACCTTGCTTCATATCATTCACAATGTTAATATATAAAAATAGAGTACAAATTCAAATGGTTTCAGACATTTGTCACTTTTCGTTTTTCCCAATTGAAATTTGACATTTGATAAAAAAAATTGTATTTTTTGCTCAAATTCACCGTTTCGATAATATAGGGGATTCAGTGCATGCGATATGTGCAGTTTCGGCTTCTTTTCGCTCTTTTGTTCGTTTTGCTTGCTAATTCTGTTCTTTACTCTCAAGTATATGAACGGAAGATTATCGAATATGTGCGTCTTATTTCAGAAGGGAAAAGCGATCTTGTAGAACCGAAAGTATCGGATCTGCAGAGAAAAATTCCACGTACAGCGGGCATCATCTATGTTGAAGGTTTGATCGCTACAAATGAACATGAATCTATCAGATGTTTTAGAACGATAATAGATAGTTTTCCGAAAAGCGAATGGGCTGACGATGCTCTGGCGCGCTTGTTCGAATACAACCTTCAGTCCGGCACCTTCTCGGAGGCGGAACAAAGTTTTAAAAAATTAGAAAGCACCTATCCATCGTCACCTTATGTTACCACCGGATATTTAAATCAGCAAAGATTTAATCAGGACAATTTAGCATCAAGGAATACTCAGCCGCGTGCGCAAGGTGAAGAATGGGCTGTTCAGATAGGAGCGTTTTCGTTAAAAGAAAATGCAGTCAAGCTTCAGCAAAAACTTATTTCCAACGGGTATCGGTCATCTGTTTACGAAAATTTACTCGACGGAAAAAATTTACTCTATCTTGTTTGGGTAGGATCTTTTGATACTGCCGATGAAGCCCGCCCATTATTAAAAGAATTGAAAACAAAGTTTAACATCAACGGTGTTTTAAGGATGCGGACGAGTTGGAAGAAATGGTGATATAGCTGCAATTTAATATTTATCTATCAGGTTAAATCAACCATTTCTAATTGATCTGCTGTCTTTGTATCTCCCCTAAAATTTATTAAATTAACAAATCAACAAACACCCGATCTAATTTTTAACTCATGATACTTACTGACAAACAAATATTAAGCGAGATTAAAAAAGGAACAATTGTTATTTTTCCGTTTAACCGAAGCAATCTCGGTTCGAATAGTTACGATGTTCATCTCGGCGATTGGTTGTCGATGTATAAGTGTGAAATTCTCGATGCAAAAAAACATAATCCGGTTCGCACATTCAGAATTCCCAAGGATGGATTAATCCTTGTACCGAGCAAATTATATCTTGGTGTTACAAAAGAATACACCGAAACATATAATCACGTTCCATTCCTCGAAGGTAAAAGCAGTATCGGGCGGCTTGGAATAGATATTCATGCAACTGCCGGAAAAGGTGATATCGGATTTAAAAACACATGGACGTTAGAAATTTCAGTCCGTCAACCGGTCTGGATATATGCTGGTATGCCGATTGGTCAGTTGATTTATTTTGAAATCAACGGCGAAGTCGAGGTACCTTACTTCAAAAAGAAAAACGCTAAATACAATAAAAGAACAAATAAACCCGTTGAATCTATGATGTGGAAAAATTTTTTGAGATAAATGACTGAGTTTAACAACACATTGAAAAGAAAGGATTTTAAAATGAAGAGATTGATTGTCATACTTACTTTGCTCTTGGCAATAACATCAATTATGGTCGCTCAGACCAAGCGGCCGCTTGAAATTGAAGATATGTTCAGAATAAAAAGAGCGAGCGACCCTCAGGTTTCTCCTGATGGAAAATGGATTTGCTTTGTAATTACAGCAGTGGATAAAGAAGCGAACAAAATGAACAGCGATTTATGGTTGATGCGGTCATCGGGGGGTGAATTGAAACGCCTTACCACCAATCCGGGCAGCGATGCGAATCCGCGATGGTCGCCAAATAGTAAAACAATCGCATTTATTTCTTCCAAATCTGGTGACGGACAAATATGGTTGATAGATGTTGATGGCGGAGAAGCTCGTCAGTTTACCACATTATCCACGGGGGCTTCAAACCCCGTTTGGTCACCCGACGGAAAAAAATTGGCTTTTGTTTCAACTGTTTATCCTGAATTCTCCGATAAACCATTCAAAGAAAGTGATGAGTTGAATCAAAAGAAGGAAAATGCCAAGGCGAAAAGCAAAGTCAAAGCACGCGTGATGACAAAACTTCTTTACAAACATTGGAACGCGTGGGTAGATGATAAACGACAGCATATTTTTGTACAAGGAATTGATGGCGGTGAACCGAAAGATATCACTCCGGGCGATCGCGATGCAGTGCCAACATCATCAACATTTTCTGCCGGCGATGATTTTGCTTTCTCGCCTGATGGAAAAGATATTGCATACACCGCAACGCCGACCGAAAACGAAGCATGGAATACAAACCACGATATTTACACCGTTTCAGTAAGCGGGACGAACCGAAAACAAATCACAACAAATCCAGCGGCAGACGGTTTCCCGAGATATTCCAACGATGGAAAATATATCGCGTTTCGCGCCCAGCGCACACCCGGTTTTGAAGCCGATAAATTTGAGTTAATGCTTTACAACCGGGCAACCGGAAACATTGAGAGTATATCAGAAAAATTCGATGCGTCGGTTGGGGCATTTCAATGGACGGATGATGACGGTAAAATTTATTTCACTTCGGAAGAAAAAGCCAATCAACAAATGTATTCTCTTTCTTTAAAAGATCGAAAAATTATAAAAGTAGTTGAAGGAGGAGTGAATGGCGAAGTTACTCTTTCAAAAGACGGTAAATCGATTTGTTTTTCAAAACATACACTGTCACATCCGGCAGAAATATTTCTTGCAACATCTGAAGGAAAAAATATTAAGAAGCTCACCAATATCAACGACGAACTTTTCTCAAACATCACAATAAATGAAGCGGAGAGCATTACGTACACCGGCGCTGCCGGCGCTACAATACAAGCTTGGCTCATTAAACCGCCGAACTTTGATGCCGCAAAAAAATATCCGTTGGTTCTTTTAGTGCACGGCGGACCTCAGGGGGCATGGGAAAACGGATGGCATTACAGATGGAATGAACAATTGTGGGCTTCACAGGGTTATGTTATTCTCGCGCCAAATCCACGAGGTTCAACGGGTTTCGGACAAAAATTTGTCAACGAGATTACAGGCGACTGGGGTGGAAAGGCATACGAAGATGTCATGAAAGGTGTTGAATATGTAGAGAAGTTGCCATACATAGATAACAACAAGATGGCAGCGGCAGGTGCTTCGTACGGCGGTTACTTTATGAACTGGCTGGCAACGCAATCCGGAAAATTTAAAACTATAATCACTCATGCGAGCATCTACAATTTCTTTTCGATGTATGGTACGACCGAGGAAGTTTGGTTCGACGAATGGGAACATGGCGGAACCCCGTGGGACGCACCGGATGAGTATAACAAATTTTCTCCGCACGCTCACGCAAAAAATTTGCTGAAATATAAAACCCCGATGCTTATAATTCATAACGAGCTTGATTACCGCGTTCCTGTTTCGGAAGGAATGCAGTTGTTCACCACTCTTCAGCGCATGGGAATTAAATCAAAGTTTTTATCTTTTCCGGATGAAGGACACGGAGTTTTAAAACCGCAGAATAGCGAGTTCTGGCATCAAACAGTGTTCGAATGGCTTGCAGATTTTTTGAAGAGATAGAAAAAAACGGATTTATGGAATGTTGGATTTCTGGATTTGTGGAAAATATAGAGTGGAACCATGATGCGATTTCTTGAAAAGTTAAAACTTATTCAAAATGAAAACAATTCATTGCTTTGCATCGGGTTGGATACGGATGTTTTAAAAATTCCACCATCGCTCCAAAATTCCAATAATCCACAATTAGAGTTTAACAAACGTATAATCGAAGTTACATCCGATTTCGTATGCGCGTACAAACTTAATCTTGCCTTCTACGAATCGGCAGGTGAGCGGGGATATGAAACGATACACAAAACGCTGGAATGTATTCCAAAAGAAATCATTACAATAGCCGATGGGAAACGAGGAGACATTGGAAACACTGCCGAGCAATATGCAAAAATTATTTTTGATGATTGGAAATTCGATGCGGCTACTGTGAATCCTTATATGGGGAAAGATTCGGTTGAACCGTTTATTAAGAATAAAAATAATTGTGCATTCATTCTCGCATTGACATCAAATCCGGGGTCTCACGATTTTCAGTATTTGGAAGTGAGCGGCAGACCGCTTTATGAGCATGTAGTTGCGAAAGCCACTAGCTGGAATGTAAAGAAAAATATCGGTCTTGTGGCTGGCGCTACGCATCCGGAAGAATTGAAGCGAATCCGCGCGATGGTTCCAGAAATGCCGCTGTTAATTCCCGGCATCGGTACACAGAAAGGCGATATGGAAGCGACAGTCCGTAATGGCTGTGATAAAAACGGATTGCTCGCGCTCATAAATGTTAGCCGGGGAATTATCTTTGCATCCGGTGGAAATGATTTTGCCGCTCGTGCGCGTGAATCGGCTATCAAAATTCAAAATGAAATTAATGTGATAAGAAATAATTATTTCGGATAACTAAAATTTCATGAGGAGGAAACATGAAATCAAAAAATCAATCTTACAATATTCCGGAGCGGTTTTTGAGGCAACTCTGGATAAATCGACAATTCTCGGCGCTGAAATTACGAACAACCGATAATCAACCGATAGAAGTAATAACTACCGGTAAATCAAACAGCGATGCTGGTCCCGATTTTTCAGATGCCAGAATACGAATCGGCGGGGTGCTATATCGGGGTGATGTAGAAATACACCAACGAAATCAGGATTGGTTCCAACATAAACATCACAAAGATTCAAAATATAATTCTGTGATTCTACACGTTGTGTTCGACGTAGATCAAGAAATAACCTCTCCTGTTACAAAGAGTAAAAGAGAAATACCTGTTCTTCAACTTGAAAAACAATTGAGCGCATCACTGCGTTCTACATGGGAAAGGATGATACTTGATGAACGCGCTGAACGACTGTCGACATTGGAATGTTATTCAAAAAACCAAAGTGTAAATCCGGAAATAATACAAAGATGGTTAACAAAACTCGCGATGGAACGAATAGAGTTGAAAATTAGACGTTATGAAGAACGGCTAAAAGAGTTGATAGGCGAGAATCAACTTCATGTGAAAGAACCACTGTCCCAGTATGGAGAAATACCTTTCGGACTCAATCCTGAAGAACTGCCGGCGCCAGATCAAAAATATTCTATTGACGATTTCAGAAAAATTTCATTCTGGGATCAAATTCTTTATGAAGGAATAATGGAGGCACTGGGTTATTCGAAAAATCAAGAACCTTTTCTCAATCTGGCACGGAACATGCAACTAAAAAATATCAAAGAGTTTCTGGATGGTAATTTATCCGAGAGACGTTCGGTTCGGGTTGAATCAATTCTATTCGGTGCGGCAGGGTTACTCTTATCTCCAAAGAAAACTATGGATACGGATAGTAAAAAATACCTTCGTACATTGCGATCGATCTGGAAAAATAATAGTGCAGGATATACTCAAACCCGTTTGAATCTATCGGAATGGCAATTCTTTAGACTGCGACCCGATAATTTCCCGACAATTCGTATTGCAGGTGCATCTCGGTTGATATGTAATATGGTTGTACAGGGTTTATTTAAATCAGTCGCTATAGTTTTAAAAAATAATGAAATCGACACCCGCGCTAAATATCGCCTTCTTCAATCCATGTTTTTAATTTCCGCAGACGAATTCTGGAAATCTCATTACAGATTCGGAGAACAAACGAGTAAAGGTATTACAACGCTGATCGGTAAAAACCGCGCAGACGATATAGTTCTAAATGCAGTCGTTCCGATTACGCTTCTATATGCGAGAATATTCAAAGATAAAGATGTGCGACAGAGTGTCCTAAGAATTATTGAAGAGTTTCCCGCTTCTGCCGAAAATACCATTACAAAAATAATTGACCGACAAATAATTCGGGAAAAATTTAAACTCAAATCAACAATGTTGCAACAAGGCACTCTGCAACTTTATAAATTTTATTGTGTCGAAGGAAAATGCAGCGAGTGTCAAATCGGCAAATCTATTCAATTATAGACCCCGAAACAAGACTTCGTCAAGCTCAGCCGAGGCGTTCATGGTAACTCCTGGAGAATTTTTCTGAAGTCTCAACTCACAAGTCACAACTAACCAAATATTGCGTAACTTCGGCTTGATGCGATAGTGGAGATAATTAAAAATTGAGGTTCCCCTACCGTTTTACTAAATATTTGTTTTTCCCGGATCACGAGGTGGTGGATAATCCGCCACTGAGTGGTTGATTATCATCCATTGATTTATTTCTCAGTATTTTATGATGTGAATAATTTACCGCTGAGGCGCGGAGAACACGGAGGAAAATTTAAAGCCCTTACCTTTTATTATAAGACTTGCGACTTACAACATTGTAAGTTACATTAATGTAGGAAATTTGGAATTTTATGAAAGTTCACCCAACACACATTTCGAAAGTTAAAGGAGTTTTAAACGCCCGGCTCTTGCGTGACATTACTTCATACATCGAAGATGCACGTTCACGGGCGGCGGTCTCGGTCAATGAAATTCTCACGCTTCGCAATTGGCTAATTGGTGATCGAATTCAAAAAGAATTTCTCAAGAAAAGACGTGCTGAATACGGCGAGCAAATTGTCGCGACGCTGTCGCAACAATTGACTGAAGCGTATGGATCTGGTTTTACCCGTGATTCACTTTTTCGGATGATACAATTTGCAAAGCATTTTCATCAGAAGGATATTGTCGTGACGCTGTCCCGACAATTGAGCTGGAGCCATTTTGTAGAACTCGTTGCGCTTGAAGATAATTTGAAACGCGAATTTTATACGGAGCTTTGTCGAGGGGAGCGCTGGAGCGTGAGAACACTCCGGCAAAAGATGGATGGTCTGTTATACGAGCGTACAGGTATTTCACGCAAGCCGGCTTCACTTGCGAAGAAAGAGCTTGCACTTCTGCGTACAGATATGAAGATGTCACCTGATTTGGTTTTTCGGGACCCATACTTTCTGGATTTCCTTGGTTTGAAAAATTCCTACAGCGAGAAAGATCTTGAAACGGCCATCCTTCATGATATAGAAAATTTCATTTTGGAGTTTGGGAAAGATTTTGCTTTTGTTGCACGGCAAAAACGAATTACAATCGATCATGTAGATTATTATATCGATTTGTTATTTTACCATCGCGGTATGAAGCGGCTTGTTGCAATAGATATTAAATTAGGGAAATTTCAAGCGGCAGATAAGGGGCAAATGGAGCTGTACCTGCGATGGCTTGATCGTTATGAAAGACGAATCGGCGAGAAGAATCCTCTGGGTTTGATACTTTGTGCCGATAAATCCGATGAGCACATTCAATTGCTTCAACTTGAGCGTAGCGGTATCCGGGTTGCACAATATTTAACCGTGTTACCGCCGAAAAAGATTTTAATGCAAAAACTGCATGATGCAATTCATATGGCACAGGAGCGTTATAACTATCGGCAATTGCCAAAAGGTATAAATATAGTAAACGGAAATAAACAATCCTGATTTCTATATTATGCTCAAGTTTCGGCATTTTCTTTGATTTTAATATTATACTTCTTACTTTATACAACAAATTTTCCTGTCATTCCCGCGAAGGCGGGAATCCAGAAACAAAGTTACATCCGATATAGATTCCCGATAAAAGCATTCGGGAATGACAGAATTAACAAAAACCCATAAAACAAATAAACAACTACAATTAACTGAGAACTAATAACTTATAACTAACAACAAAATAAATTAGCGTAGCCCCGCTTCTTCCGATATGCGGAATCAGCGGGATTTCTCCCGCCATCCTTCGACTTCCTGCCCGTCCGGCAGGCGGGCGCTCAGGATGACGGGATCAACTTCGGCTGCTTATGCGAAGCTGAGAAATTTAATGAAAAATTAATTAACAAGGTATACTCAAATACTAATAGACTAAACTACTAACATACTTAAATAGCGTAGCTTCGGCTGCTGTCTTGACTTAAAAACGTGGAAATTTTTCAGCCAACAAGATGGAGCCAGCATACGCCCCGAAAGGGGCGTGGCTGGTGTATCCTTTGTTGGCGGGCATCCACGTGCCTCAAGTCAGAGGGTTATCGGTTTCACGCCCTTTGTTTTTCTGAGACACTTTATTTTGCACGCCAAATGGTTCAGCCGATCTTAAAAGAAGCTGGACTGCACCGAAGCTCTGCAGATAAACAGAGCATATGCCACAATCAGAAGCCTTTTCCCGTGTACTCATTGACCGTGCGTTGACAGACAGCGGATGGGATTTGCTTGATTCTCATTCAGTTGAATTTGAACATCATTCAATCGATGGACGCGCGGACTATATCTTAAAAGATAAGTATGGACGTGCACTATGTGTAATCGAGGCAAAGAAGGAAGAACTTGATCCGTACGACGCAAAAGAACAGGCACGCGGGTATGCTGCGAATCGTAATGCACCATTTGTTATTCTCTCCAATGGCATTGTTCATTACTTCTGGAATCTTCAGCAAGCCGCACACCAAGATGCATATCGCATTGAACGGCTACCCTCTAGAGAGGATTTAGAACGACAACTTCTTAAGAACCTTAACCCTCCACGCCAATTACAAACAGAGCGCATAACTCCTGAGTACCTCAAACTATTGCGGAATGATTTAACACTTCGGGGTTATCAAATCCGGGCAATGGATGTGATTGCACAGCAGTTCGATACTTTAGGAAAACGAAAGTTTCTTCTTGAGATGGCAACAGGAACCGGGAAAACACTACTTTGTGCTGCCATGATAAGAAGATTCCTTTTAACAAGAAATGCCGAACGAGTTCTTTTTATTGTTGACCGCATCGAACTCGCCAAACAGACAATGGAAGATTTCAATGTTATTCTTCCTGAGTATAAACCAGTCATATATAAAACAGCAAGGCGAACAGGTGAGTTATTGGGTTCATCTGTCGTTATCGCAACCATACAATCTTTACTGATGGATCGAAGATATCGCGAGGAATTCACTCCGTTTTATTTTGACCTCGTAATCAACGATGAAGCTCATCGTTCTATCTATGGTGATGCTCGTGAGGTGGTTCAATTTTTCCAGGGGACACGCATCGGATTGACGGCAACACCAAAGGCATATTTAAAGAATGTGGACATGGCAAAGCTTGTTCAGGAAAATCCCAAAGCATTAGAAGCACGTCTCTTGCGGGATACATACCACTATTTTGGTTGTGAACCGGGAGAACCGACCTACCGGTACGACATCATCGATGCTGCAAATGATCCGGAGGGACCGTTTCTTTGCCAACAGAAAATCTTTGATGTGCGTTCGGATATCACTACACAAGCTCTTGAAGAAGCCGGATGGACTGTAACGATCAATGAGCAGGAAGAAACGTACAAGATTCAAGACCTTGAAAGAAAAATATTTACTCCCCACCGCAATTATGTAATGTGCGATGCGTTCTTACAAAACGCGCAACGATCGCCCGATGGACAGATTGGTAAGTCCATTATCTTTGCAGTGAACCAAACCCATGCAACCGCTATTACAAAAATAATGAATGAATTGCGTCCGGGTATTGCGCTTACCATTACTTCACGAATTCCAGATGCTTCCTCTATGGCAAAGGAATTTCGCGACGGCAGACGATCAGAGCGTGTCGCTGTTTCAGTTGACATGCTTTCAACAGGATACAATTGCAGAGACCTTCTCAATGTTGTTTTAATGCGGCCTATCTTTTCCCCGACAGAATATATCCAGATCAAAGGTCGAGGTACAAGAAGATATACCTTCGTCATAAACAATGCAGAGTACGAGAAGAAGTATTTTTTCCTATTAGATTTCTGCGCTGTCGCCGAGTACTTTGCAGAAAAATATGATTACTCAGCACCACTCAAGGTTCGCACTTCCGGCGGTTCTTCTTCTACGCCGGTTCGTTATCAACCGCCTGAAGGCGGCGGGATTATCAGCGATACTGGTGAAACATACAGCCCAAGAACAGATATTCCCATCTGGGAAGGTACCGACCGCGTTATAAAACAGGAAGTGCGCATCGTCGGGCCAAACGGCGAAAAAGTCGATGTGATGACATTCCGCGGATCGTTTGAACGAGATATAAAAGATTACATACAGACGGATGGAGAACTTCAGCAAGCTGTGGACACAGAAGATGACGATTCCATTGAAACAATTGTTCAGGAACGATTCTATCATCGTCCGGAAATGTTCTATTCGCCCGATAAGCTAATTATTTCATACGGTGTTCCTGCTACAACTCCAGCATTTGTATATAATGCACTTGGTAAGAAACCGTTGCCGACTAAGCAGGAAATCATTTCGGATACTGTTGATTCTATCGCGGCACAGTTTAACCTTCGCTACAATGAACAAAAATGGCTGAATGCTACTGCCGAACTTGTTGCAGACGATCCGGCCGCATTGAAGGACTTCTTAGAAGGAAAGACCACCATCTTTGAGCGAAGTCAATTTCGGTTACTAGGTGATCTTCATGCTTTGATGCAATTCAGAGAGCGCGATGCTGCCTTTGAAGCTCTGCGACAGTCATTGTTAGTACGGCAAGTATCGTTAACAGCAGGAACAACAACATAGTCCTCTATTCTGTCATTCCCACATGTTTTAAGTGGGAATCCAGGACAAGGGTTACACTTCTCTGGATTCCCTATAGAAGCATAGGGGAATGACAAAAAGGAAAAAGAAACAAACAAACATTATGCAAAACGGAACAACAAAAAAAACGAATGGCTCAAATTTCTTCTCCTCAGGATTGCGCGAAAAGATCGACCGCCTGATGAATGTCCTTTGGGCTGGTGGCGTCAATAACCCGATGGATTCCATCGAACAGCTTTCATATCTCGTCTTTCTGCGCCTGCTTTCCGAGCGGGACGATATGCAAGCCGCATTGGATAAAAAGTATAAACGTATCTTCTCAGGTGATTGGGCAAAGTATGCATGGGGCAACTTTGTTACGCTTACCGGCGATGCATTGTTCGATGCAGTTCGTGGAGCAATAGAGAAGTTCCAGGAGCTTCCCGCACTCTCTCAAACCGGAAAATTACTCTTCAACCGTGCTACATTGAAAATCTATGAACGGTCAACGTTGCGCACGGTGATACAGGAACTGAATGAAATGGCTCTCTCTTCACACGACGGACAGGATTTAAAGGGAGATATGTATGAGTATCTTCTAAGCAAGCTTGCACAATCGGGCACCAATGGACAGTTCCGCACACCGCGCCATATTATTGATATGATCGTTACAATGGTTGATCCGAAACCTAAAGACCGTATCTGCGACCCGGCATGCGGAACGGCGGGATTTCTTATTTCAGCTTATACCCACATTCTACAAAAACATACAAAGCCTGCTGATCTTACACGTGGCGTGAAAGACGGAAGTTTGTTAAGCCCAGCGGAATTCAAATTTCTTGAAGAGCAGGCATTTACCGGATATGACAACGACTCCGGCATGGTGAAGATTGCTATAATGAATCTGTATCTGCACAAATTGGATAAGGCAAATATCGAAATTCATAATCCGCTTATAGCAAACAAAGGCGGTTCGTATCCCGGTATGTTGTACGATGTGATTCTTGCTAATCCGCCGTTTGCCGGAAAGATAAATAAGGAAAGCATTCTTGCGGACATCGGTTTAGAGACGCGCGATACGGAATTGCTATTTGTGAAATGGTTCATCGACCATTTAACGCCCGGCGGGCGTGCCGGTGTGATTGTGCCGAACGGCGTACTCTTTGGTTCCAGCAAGGCAGATAAGAAAGTGCGCGAGCTTCTCTTAACAACATGCGAGTTGCAGGCAGTGATTAGTTTACCTTCGGGCGTGTTCAAGCCGTATTCCGGCGTTGGCACGGCGGTGCTCATTTTTCAAAAACAACCTCACCATAAATTCGTCTGGTTCTACGAACTGACTGCCGACGGATATTCGTTAGATGATAAACGTACGCCGATAGAAGCCAATGACATTCCCGATATTCTTGCCAAATGGCAGGCAAAAGAAGAAGGGCCAAATAGTTTCTGCGTTCCAATTGAGCGGATACAGGAAAACAATTGGAACTTGATGGCAGGTCGATACAAACCGATAATCGTTTCGACCGTAAAGCACGATTCGCCGGACAAAATTCTTGGAGAGATTATAGAACTTGAAACAACTATTGCCAGCCGTGCAGCGAAACTCCAAGAGGCATTGAAGAAGAAATGACCCAACAGTTATCAACACGACTTGGAGATGTTTGTACGTTTCGAAAAGGGAAAAAACCCTCGATAACATTTGATGAACAAGTTGCTGGCTCACAACCATATCTACTGATTGAAAGCTTCGATGGAACTAGGGAAAATTTTACAAATGATTTAAGTTGTGTGCTTTGCTCTGAGGACGATACTTTAATAGTTTGCGATGGAGCAAGAAGTGGTTTAACAAGTTTTGGGCATCGAGGATACGTGGGTTCAACTATTGCTGCACTTGTACCAGATAAGGGCAAAATATTTCCAGGATTCCTTTATCACTTTGTTAATTCCCGATATGAATTTCTCAATAAGAGTGTTCATGGTGCTGCTGTTCCGCATATCGAACGTCAATTGTTGCTTGGGCTTAGATTTCATCTTCCTCCGCTTACTGAGCAAGAGCGCATTGTTCGCATACTGAATGAAGCAGAAGAAATGAAGCGGCTTCGCGCCCAAGCCAACAACCGCACCACTGACTTTATCCCCGCTTTGTTTGATGAGATGTTTGGAGATCCGGTGAAGAATGAAAAAAGATGGACATTGAAATCCGTTGGAGAACTCTTGACATTATGTGAATATGGAACAAGTGAGAAGGCAGATGATGATTCTACAGGAATTCCCATGTTACGAATGGGCAATGTTTCAGTAACCGGAGAATTGATATTAAATGACTTAAAGTATATCAAGTTGAATGAATCGGACAAGAAAAAATATCTTTTACAAAAAGGAGATATTCTTTTCAATAGAACAAATAGCCGAGAATTAGTAGGAAAGACCGGTATGTGGGATGGGCGCTTTGATGCTGTTGCCGCTTCATATTTTATTCGGTTACGCTTTGATGAACAATTAGAAAGCCCTCTCCACTTCACTGTTTTTATGAATTTAGCACTGATGAAACAACGCCTTATGAGTATGGCACGAGGCGCTGTTGGTCAAGCAAATATTAATGCTAAGGAACTGCAATCGATTATGGTGCCAGTTCCACCAATTGAACTTCAAAATGAATTTGCCGCTAGAGTGGAAGAAATACGCATCCTCGAATTAGACCAGTTCGTTGGAGAGCAAAAGGTCGAATCTCTTTTTCAATCACTTCTACACCGTGCATTTGAAGGGGAGTTATGATCGGGAATTTGAGAAATCATTGGAGCTATACAGTCCAGGAAATCTGGGAACCGCTTTTATCACATACAAATGCACCCGAAGATTTATTTATTGCCTTGTTTGACGCTGTAGAAAGACATCTTGGTGTTGAAACACCGGCAGTATTGTATGAACAAATCAGAAACGATCCTGTGACCGCGCTAGTCGAATTCGAAAATCTAAAGGGAACGGATTTCAAATCAGAATCTTCCATCGCACAATTCATCGAAGACGCATATCCGGTTATAGAAGACTATGGAGTTAGTGGTTATGGTGAAAAATTCAAGTCTCTTTTACGAACCTTCATTACAAAATATAACTTACGCTATCGACTGGATGATCCGTTTGAATTGAGGTTCCTATTACCCGGTTCGTTTGCAAATCTGTATAATGATCTGAGGAGAATTAATGCAACGAGTCCTACGCTTGTTAGTCTGATGTCTGATTTTGAATATGCTTTTAATCAATTCTCGAGAACACTTACTCAAGCTGACTTGAAAACTTGCATTGCTAAGGCGAGCAATTATGCAGAAGGACTTGCTTCTTTTACAAACGGGAATCCAACAGCAGGAAACACGCTAGGTGCTCTCTGCAATCTAATGAATACTTGGCCGCATGATAAAGTGAAGGAATCCATCGTCAACCTCTATCACTTTTGTTCAGACTATCCAGGGTTACGCCATGGCGGCTCTCCAATTGGTGTTCGAAGAGGGCTAAGTAATGAAGATCCTATTCTCGTTTCAATTCTTCTCTTTGCATTCTCAGGATACCTGACTACGAATTTGAACAAGCAAGAAGTACTGGGGGCGTGAGCCACTCTTGACATTAGACAATCGGTGAGCTTCACCTATCTCACCGGAAAATATCCAACTTTCGTTACAATCTTAAAAATCAATCTTGAAACTCCGCTCCACATCCTATTTTCTATTTTGAAAACCAAACCTCAAAATCTCTCCAATTTTCAACTTTTTTAATCAAAATCCAACATTTATCACTGGCATAATAGTTGATATTTATAAATATCAACTTTAGCCTATGAGATCAGAAATTATTCAAAATCAGGATACACCTCTCTATTCAATCAGCACTGCGGCGAAGATGCTCGGCATCTCCGTGCATACGGTGAGGATGTACGAGCGTGCCGGATTAATCCTACCGTTTCAAAAAGAATCGAGCCACCGGCTTTACTCGCAGTCGGATATTGAGCGGTTGAATTGTATCCGCCGCGCGATCAACGAAGATAAAATCGGCATAGCAGGTATACAGCGAATCCACGCTCTGATTCCTTGCTGGGAAATTGTTTCATGTTCCCAAAAGGATCGTGAACAATGTGAGGCGTACAGAAATCATACTAAAGCATGCTGGACTTTCGACCATCCGAAAAATACCTGCAAGACTCGTGAATGCAGAACTTGTCCTGTCTATAAAGAATCAATCGACTGCACGAAAATAAAAAACAGAATTATCGGGATAACGGAGAAATATGAATCCACTATCTAGAAGAAAATTTTTAAAAATATCCGGCGCGACTATTGCCGCCGCGGCAGCGGTAGGCACTGTATCTAAAGCGTTGGAAAAAACCGGCGCTGCAAAACAAAAAGGTGTACAAAAAATTCCGACATACTGCGACATCTGTTTCTGGAAATGCGGAGCAATAGCTTATGTACGCGACGGTAAACTCTGGAAGATCGAAGGTAATCCACTTGATCCTCTAAGCCGAGGTCGATTGTGTCCGCGCGGCACGGGCGGCATAGGCGCGCATTACGACCCGGATAGATTACGCTCACCGTTGATTCGCACGCAAGAGCGCGGAAAAGAAATATGGAAGGAAGTAACCTGGGATGAAGCTCTCGGTTACATAGCCGATAAAATGCAGAAGATAAAATCGCAGTACGGACCGGAATCTGTTGCGGCGTTCAGTCATGGCATTGGCGGGAATTTTCTAAAACACACACTTAAAGCATACGGCGCCATCAACCTTGCCGCACCGTCGTTTGCTCAATGCCGCGGACCAAGAGATGTCGGATTCAGATTGACATTCGGTGAAGATGTAAGCTCGCCGGAACGAACGGATATAAAAAATGCTCAGTGCCTTGTGCTGATTGGAAGTCATCTTGGCGAGAACATGCACAACACGCAGGCACAGGAATTTGCCGATGCAGTAGGAAACGGTGCTTCAATTATTGTCGTCGATCCGAGATTCTCTGTCGCCGCTGGTAAAGCAAAATATTATCTTCCAATCAAACCCGGAACCGATCTCGCATTGCTTCTTGCATGGATGAATGTTATCGTTTCTGAAAATCTTTATGATAAAGAATATGTTGAGAAGTACGGATTCGGATTCGAGCAGTTCAAGGCAGAGCTTTCATCTTATACTCCTGAGTGGGCTTATCCTGAAACAGGGATCGAACCAAAAATAATTCGAGCAACCGCACGCGAAATGGCGCGTTATAAACCGGCAACGCTAATTCATCCCGGTAGGCACGTTACGTGGTACGGCGACGATGCACAGCGAAGCAGAGCTATCGCTTTGCTCAATGCGCTCATGGGAAGCTGGGGAAGAAAAGGCGGTTTCTATTATCCGGTCAGCATGGATGTACCGGGTTATCCTTATCCGGCATATCCAACTCCAACAAAAGAGAAAGTTGATAATCCCAATAAAAAATATCCGTTCGCTCACGAGGCAATAACGACCGGAATTCGTGAAGCGACTCTCACAGGAAATCCATATCCTGTCAAAGGGTGGTTCGTCTATGCTACCAATCTTCTTCAAGCATTGCCGAATGAAGAAATAACCAAGAAAGCAATTCAGAATTTAGATTTGCTCGTGGTTATTGATGTTATTCCAAGTGAGATCGCGGGATGGGCGGATGTTGTGCTTCCTGAGTCGGTTTATCTTGAGCGGCATGATGATATCAATGTCGAGTGGTTCCGTGATTCGTTCGTTGGATTGCGGCAACCGGTAGTCGAATCACCGCACGATCAAAAACCGAATTGGTGGATTGCAAAAAAGCTTGCAGAAAAATTAGGGCTTGGAAATTATTATCCCTGGAAAGATGTCGAAGAGTATATCAGTCACCGCATGACAGCCGCAGGTTTAAGTTATGATGAGTTGAAAAAGAACGGCATTATACTTGGCGCCAAACAGCCGAATTATTTTGATGAAGGTGTGCCTGCAGAATTTCAAACTCCATCAGGGAAGATTGAATTTTATTCACTTCAACTTCAACAAGCGGGATTCGATCCAGTTCCAAAATATAAACGACCGACTAGCGGTCCCGCTGGATCATTCAGATTATTATACGGCAGGGCGCCGGTGCATTCATTCAGCAGAACCCAGACCAATAGAATTTTATCCGACATGATGCCGGAGAATGAAGTCTGGTTGAATGCTAATATCGCCGAGCGTTACGGTTTGAAGAGCGGTGATTACGTCAAATTAAAAAATCAGGATGGAGTGGTGAGTAATAAAATCAAAGTGAAAGCGACAGAAAGAATCAGGCAGGACTGTGTTTACATGGTGCACGGTTTTGGTCATACGGCGAAGGGGTTGAAACACGCGTTTGGTAAAGGAGCGAGCGATTCACAATTGCTGACGCGCTTTGAAATTGACCCGCTCATGGGAGGAACCGGCATGAATATGAATTTCGTAACAATCGAGATGGAGGCATAATCATGGCACGGTTTGGAATGGTAATCGATACGAAAAAATGCGTCGGATGTATGGATTGTGTTGTTGCGTGTAAAACGGAAAACGATGTGCCGGAAGCATTCAATCGCGATTGGATTGTGCAGGATGTGCGCGGAAAAAATCCCGATCTTCATATGGAAATCAGAACGGAGCGGTGCAATCATTGCGATAATTCTCCGTGCGTTTACTGCTGTCCCACAGGCGCAAGTCATGTGCACGATCTTGGCGGCATAGTCCTCGTAACTCACGATTTATGTATAGGTTGTAAGGCGTGTCTCGCTTCATGTCCGTACGATGCAAGATTCATTAATCCTGACGGATACGCGGACAAATGTACTTTCTGCGTTCACCGGGTTGAGAAGGGTTTGGATCCTGCGTGTGTTTCGGTCTGTCCGACACATTGCATGTACTTCGGAGATCTCGACGATCCGAACAGTCAGGTAAGCAAGCTTCTTGCATCAAGAAAAAATCATTCATTGATTCCCGAGGCAGGAACAAAACCACAAATATTTTATTTAGTGTGAGGTGATATGAACGAATATACAACAACACGTCATAACGAATTAGTCGATCCTTCGCTTCATATTTGGGGATGGGAAATTCCGGTCTATCTTTTTATCGGCGGATTAGTTGCGGGGATGATGATTGTTACCGGATATTTTATCTTCAAAGGAAAATACAAAGATAAAGCATGTGTATGCAGAGTGCTTCCGCTGTTAGGAATGATAATTTTAAGCGCGGGTATGTTTGCGTTGTTCCTCGATCTTGAGCATAAGTTATATACGTGGAGATTGTATTTAACATTCAAAGTAGCTTCTCCAATGTCGTGGGGTGCGTGGATTCTTATTGTAGTTTACCCGGCAATGATTGCGAGTTTCCTTGTCAACGTACCAGAATATTTCTCGAATAAATTTCCATGGATGGATAAGATTTCCGAAAAACTTCAACAGCATAAATACGCGGTTAAGAATATCGGTGTTGTCAATATGTTGTTGGGCGGATTGCTCGGTATTTACACCGGAGTACTTTTAAGCGCGTTAGGCGCGAGGCCCTTGTGGAACAGCCCGATGCTCTGGCTTCTCTTTTTAGTTTCGGGATTATCTGCCGCATCGGCATTTGTGCATATGGTTGCTAAAAGAGTAGATGAAAGAGAACTGCTTGCGAAAGCAGATAACGGTTTTTTGATACTCGAATTATTTGTAATCGCTTTGTTTTTTATCGGAATGGTTACATCTACAAAAGTTCATATCGATTCGGCGCTTGTACTTTTAAGCGGAATATATGCGCCCGCGTTCTGGGTTTTTGTTCTTGCGCTGGGGATTGTGATTCCGCTGATTATTCAATTATTGGCTGTCGATCATAAAATCAAACACACACCGGTTGCACCGATTATGGTAATTGTGGGCGGATTAGTTTTGAGGTTCGTCATTGTTTACGCCGGACAGTATACGCGTTGGGTAGATGCAGCATTTTAAAAAACTGTTGCGATCTTTGCGTCTTGGCGTGAAATATTTTCTCGCAAAGGACGCTAAGATCGCAAAGAGATTATCTAAAGTTTAATTAATATAAAAGGATGAAATTTATGCAATCAACATCAACTGAAGTTCAACACGCTCCGAAGCCGTACTGGAATCCGTATCTTTCCGGTATCGGTTTAGGACTTGTGCTTCTTTTATCGTACGTCATCATGGGGCGCGGGCTTGGTGCGTCAGGTGCATTCTCATCGCTTGTAGCGACGGGTGTCAGCACAATCGCACCTGAACATGCGAAGGCAAATGAATTCTACAATGAATATCTCGCAGATACAACGAAGAGTCCACTCAAAGACTGGCTCGTCTTCGAAGTGCTCGGAGTATTAGTTGGCGGATTTATCTCCGGTGCGCTCGCAGGGAGAATTAAAACGACAGTCGAGAAAGGTCCTCGCATTTCCGTTAAAGGCAGATTGTTCTACGCCTTCATTGGCGGAACAATTATGGGCATCGGCGCAAAACTTGCCCGCGGCTGCACCAGCGGTCAGGCGCTGACCGGTGGCGCGGTTCTTAACGTAGGCAGTTGGGCATTTATGCTTGCTGTCTTTGGTGGAGCTTACATGATTGCATACTTTTTTAGGAGACAATGGAAATGAACATACCATTTTTTAAATATGGATTATTTGGTGATGATGTCAGTTTGGTCATCGCATTTATCATCGGTATTGGGTTTGGATTTTTCCTGGAGCGTGGCGGATTCGGCAATGGTAGAAAATTAGCCGCCCAATTCTACTTCAACGATTTAACTGTTTTCAAAGTAATGTTCACCGCAATCATTACTGCAATGGTCGGGATCTATTATTTATCTGTAATTGGTTGGATGGATTTGTCGCTCGTATATGTAAGTCCAACATACATCGTTCCTCAAACAATCGGTGGATTGGTGCTCGGATTTGGATTCGTAATCGGTGGGTATTGTCCCGGCACTTCATGTGTATCAGCCGTAACGGGCAAGATCGACGGAATGGTTTATCTGCTCGGAATTGTTGTAGGAATTTTCGTCTTCGGAGAAATTTATCCGCTCGTGAGTAACTTTTATAACTCAACACCGATGGGGCAGATTACACTATCGCAGTTATTCAACATTCCGTACGGAATATTAGTGTTCGCCGTTGTGTTGATGGCAATCGGTGGATTTGCCGCTGCTGAATGGGCAGAAAAAAAACTTGGTAATAAAATAGTGGAGCCATAATTATGAAAAACTATTTCCCAAAACTTTCGATGAATAAAAAACTTGCACTGATTGCATTTGTTCTCGGTTTGATTGCAGTCTTTGCCGGAAATCCTTATCGCGGAAATTCAGTTACAATGGACGCAAAAGAACTGGCGCTTATTATTGACAAACAAGCAGATCACGTATCTTCCGAAGAACTTGCCGATTGGATTGTTCAGGGAAAGAGCGACTTCAAGCTTCTCGATCTTCGGACAGAAAGGGAGTTCAACGAATACCATATTCCTTCTGCAGAACTTGTTCCAATGACAGAATTGAATGAATATCCGCTTCTGCGAAACGAGAAACTCGTGTTGTATTCCGAAGGCGGAATCCATTCTGCACAAGCATGGATGTTGCTGAGAGCTAAAGGATACAAAGCAGTGTATATGTTGTTTGGCGGATTGGAAGAATGGACAGATAAAATTCTTTTCCCGAAGCTCGCACAAAACGCAACACCCGACCAGACTGCCGCATTTGAAAAGATGAAAGAAGTTAGCAAATTCTTTGGTGGCTCACCACAAGTCGGCGGTACGGCAGAAGAAATTTCTGCGAAGAAACTAATGCCAAAACTTGAAATGCCAAGCGGAACATCTGCGCCAACTGCGGGAAAGAAGAAAAAGAAAGAGGGTTGTTGAAACATTGTTGCAAATGAGGCAGGTAATATATATCTTTAAACAATGAAAAAGTTACTTCCAAGCTTACTTGTTTTATATCTTATAGTTTTAATAGCTGGGTTATCTATTCATGTTCATGCAGATAATTTGAATGGACAGGAAGATAACTGTCCTGCCTGCCTTTTAGTACGAACAATTTATAATGCTTTGGTTCTTCAGCAGACAATTATTTTTATTCTGCAAATTCTGTTTGGTGTATCTTGCACCATCCTTTTATTTTTTACCCCTCCATCAATACGCCTCTCACACGAAAGAGCGCCCCCATTCTCGACCCGTTACATTTAATTTAGATAATTATAAAATATTTGTTGGATCTTGACGAGGAATTACATTCTCGTTATCTGACATTTTTCGTTACTTAAATAAATTTTTTATAAAGGGGAAACAAATATGAATAAGTTGCCTTTTATTCTTATTGCTCTTAGTATTTTAATAAATGTAAATCTTCCGGCTCAAACAGAACAACAATCGGGCGACAATCCGTTTTCACAATCTAAATTCGTCCCGGATATATCATTCATTCTCGATGTATCATATTTGTATCGTGATATAAAGAATGATGACTACAATCTATTTGAAGTGCCGGGTTTGATTCACTCGACTCTAGAAGAATCTGCTCATGGTCATGAGCACGCCGAAATGAATGCAAGATCCGGATTTAATCTTAATTATGGTGAACTGGTTGTTGCCTCAACCGTGGATCCGTATTTTGATCTATTCGGAATATTCCATTTATCTTCTGAAGGATTTGGAATAGAAGAGGGTTATTTTTTAACCCGCTGCTTACCTCTCGGATTTCAGATTAAAGGCGGAAAGTTTTTAAGCAGCTTCGGACGAATCAACGAACAACACGCGCATTATTGGGCGTTTGCAAATATGCCTCTCGTCTATAAATCTTTCTTTGGCTCTCACGGACTTAGTGAAATAGGTATGCAAATAAATTGGGTTGCGCCAACTGATTTTTATTTAATGTTCGGTAGTGAAATTCTTCAGGGAAATAATGAGGTAAGCTTTGGTGCAGACGGTTTTCAGGATCTTTCAGGTTCTATCAAAGTAAGCAGCAGCGATGCTCCGAATCTTTATACAGGTTTCATGAGAACATCGATTGATGTTGACAACCTTACAGTGCTTGCCGGTATATCAGGAGCTTTTGGAAAAAGCCGATTGAATCACGGCATTGATACCGATGCACCCGATGGTCATGCGGCTTATGAAGATGCGAAAATCCTGAATGCTAATCTTACTTTGAAATATATTATTGAATCATACAGAGATATTACTTTTCAGACTGAGTTTCTTAATAAAATAACAAAAGGAGATTTATACTATAAAGATTCTATAGGAACCACTATGAAAGGAGATATAAGTAAGGATCAATCGGGCTTGTATTCGCAGTTGGTTTATAAATTTTCACAATACTGGAGAATCGGTTTTCGCTACGATCTTTTAATGAAAAATGAAATTGTTAGAAACAGCAGCACGCTCGACCTTCCAGATTTTATGCCTCAATTATCGAGTATGATAGAATACAACCCCACCGAGTTTTCCCGCATCAGATTGCAGTATAATCATGATCGGACTAAATATTTCGAAGATAATCTAAAAATAAATAATGAAATTTTGCTGCAAATCAATTTAGCAATCGGCGCCCACGGCGCTCATTCTTTTTAATTTGAAGGAGAAAAAAATGAAAAACATAATGATCGTATTAATAAGTTTAATTCTTACAGGTTCAGTATTTCCAGATGAACTAAATGTTGTAACAACGTATCCGTATATCGCAAGTATCGTAGAGCAAATCGGTAAAGATAAGGTGAATGTTTTTGCTTTGGCGAATGGCGAATGGGATCCACATACTATAATACCCAAGCCATCATTCATAGCCAAACTTCGTAAAGCGGATATCCTGATATTAAATGGTGCACAACTTGAAATCGGTTGGTTGCCGCCATTGATGCGGCAGGCGAATAATTCTAAAATTCAAGTAGGCACACCGGGCATACTCGATTTATCGAAATATGTCGAGCTGATCGAAGTTCCTACTGCCATCTCACGTGCACAAGGCGATGTTCATCCCGATGGAAATCCACATTTCCATCTGGATTTTAAAAACATTCCCAAAATTTCTACAGCTATTGCACATAAATTATTGGAAATCGATCCGGTTAATAAAGCAACCTATGAACAAAATAACAACGCATTTCTCGAAAAATTTTATCAGAAAGAAAAAGAATGGACTGCGGCGCTGGAAAAACTCAGGGGTACGAAGGTCATTGAATACCATAAGATTTATGATTACTTACTTCAAAGAGTCGGTTTCCAACTTGTGGGAACAATAGAACCCGTGCCGGGAATTTCTCCAACCTCGCGTCATATTGAATCGTTGGAGAAAATAATTTCTTCAAACGATGTAAAATATATTTTGCAAGATGTTTATCACCCGGATGATGCTTCAAAATATCTTTCATCGAAACACAAGATTAAAATGATAATTATTCCCCATGACATCGGGTCTGTGAGTAATACAAATAATATCTTTGAATTTTTTGATGAAATTGTAAGGAGATTAATCGATGACTGATATTCTGTTATCTGCATTTATTCTCTCCGTTGTTCTCGTCGGGATACATTCATATTTTGGATTAGAAATTATCCGTCGCGGCATAATTTTTACCGACCTTGCTATCGGACAGATGTCGGCAGTTGGTGCCGCTGTTTCTCTTTTATTCTTCGATGGCAATTATCTTTACCCCATTTCTCTTGCCTTTGCTCTCGTTGGCGGATACTTAATCGCTTACGTAACGAAAAAGGCAAATAATGTTGAAGCATTTATCGGTCTTATGTATGCGTTGGGTGTTTCGGCTGTTTATATTATATTGTCAAAGACTCAACATGGAATGGAAGAATTCCAAAAACTTATGGCGGCGGACATATTATTCACCCCTCTTGAAGAGATTGGAAAGGTAGCAGTAATCTATTCTATCCTTGGTGTATTTATTCTATATTTTCACCACAAGACAAAAGGTTTTATTAGAGACCTTCTTTTTTTTGTAACATTTTCGATTACTGTTACAAGTTCGGTAAAACTTGCAGGAGTTTTGGTTGTCTTTGCAATTCTGGTTTCACCTTCTCTCATATCGTTATATATTGGGGAAAAAATGCTGCTTGCGAAGGCGTGGTTAATCGGAACATTAATAAATCTCATAGCGATAATATTATCGTATAATCTTGATTTTCCAACAGGTTATGCTATAGTATTTTGCAACGCGTTTACGGCAGTTGCCGTTGCTTTGACGTCTAAGAAAATGAAAACCATCGAAGTCTCTTAAAATGAATAAAATAACCGTTTGTTTCTTGTGTGTATTAGTTTACATTTCTCAAATCTGTGCTACTGAAAAATCTAAGCATCTCGGAGATAAATTTACAATAATGGAAGTGACTCCAATACGAGATTTAAATTCCTATCCTCAGAAGTATTACAATAAAAATGTTAAAATAGAAGGTATCATTGCTTCAGTGTGTAATGAAGAAGGTTGTTTTATTGAGGTCGTCCCGAAAGATGGTGATGGCGAAGGAATTTTAGTTAATTTCGATGGGTTGAAAGAAAAATTTCCCATTGATTGTATTGGACGCATAGTTATTGTTGAGGGAATGTTTTATCAGAAAGTATATCCTGCTTCACGTGTAAAACACTGGCAGAAGCATTCATTTCGCATGGGGAAAATAGTACCGGAATTTTCACTTATTAAACGAATTCTTGCAAAAGCTGTTTTAATCGAAGAACAAAAAATACCGTTACCGGATATAAATGAAATAAGCGATTTTTCCCACACTAAAATAAATCTCAACATTATGGAATTCGAAACTGATGGATTTGGAATCGGTAAGAAAATTTTAAAACAAGGCGAAGTTACTGAGATGCACAATTCAGGTAATTATAGAGAAATTATCATTTGCCTGGAAGGTATAATCAGCGTGTCGAAATCAACAAATGAATCTATTAACCTTGCATCAGGTGAGATGACTTATATCCCGCCTGACACAAAACACGAGATAAAGAATATTTCAGATACAACCTCTGTATATATTTTTGTGAATTCAAGAAAACCAGAAAATGAAAAAAGAATCACACACATTAAGTGAATATTTTTATGACACTCAGAAGAGGTATCTACGAAATTGAATCAACCGTTGTACAAGTTATGAGCAAGTTTACGAGAAATGACAAACGCTAGTCTTGTAAAATCTGAAGTTGATAAATATATCATTACTGAAGCTAGAAAGAATCATGAAAACCTAAAAAGAGTAAAAATGAAATACTATAATATATTACGAGAATTCATAATCATTATTATGTTATTTCTTTCAACTAACATTTGGGCGACCAGCTTTACTGAGACTGAAAATAGTCGAACGAGAGTAATCAGTGGTCGAATTATAAATGCCGATACTAAAGGACCTTTAGTTGGAGCGAATCTATTCGTTAAAAAAACAAATCGTGGTACTTACTCCGATGAAGCAGGTTATTTTACTATTAAATTTACACCAGTAACCGACATAGAATTAAATATTTCATTGGTTGGTTATAAATCTATTGTAGTACAAATTCCGGCAGGTATTGAAAATATCGAAAATTTAATTCTTGAATTAAAACAAGGTATTATTGAAATGGGCGCCGTTGTAATTACCGGCACTATTTCTCCTCATCTTTACGAAGATAATCCTGTTAAAACAGAGGTAATTCCAAGAAGTGTGATTGAACAGCAGAGCGCTTGCAATCTTGCTCAGGCTTTGGGTTTGCAGACAGGCGTTTCTGTAGAAAACGATTGTAACAATTGCAACTTTACTCAAGTTAGAATACTTGGCTTTGAAGGTAAATATACTCAAATTCTTATTGACGGCGATCCAGTTATCAGTTCTTTAGGAGGGGTTTACGGTTTAGAGCATTATCCACAAGAAATGATAGAACAAATCGAAATAGTCAAAGGCGGCGGGTCGGCTCTTTACGGGGGCGGTGCTATTGCCGGAACGATTAATTTAATAACTAAAAAACCGGCATTTAATAGATCAAGAATCAATTATTTCGGAGGCTCAGTTGGCAGTTCTTATGATCAGCAAATCAGCGCTACTGCCGAGATGGTTAACAATGATAATACTTCTGGATTTTTTGTCTATGGTTCTACACGTTCAAGAAATCCTTACGACCGTAATGGAGACGACTTTTCCGAACTTGGTGAACTCAAGAACGAAACTATTGGGTTTGACTGGTACTCTAATCCGTTTGAAGGGACCGAACTTCAAACTTCTTTTCATAGAATTTTTGAAGAAAGACGCGGCGGCGACAATTTCGATAGACCCGTTCACGAAGCCGGGATTGCCGAATGGATTCAACACTTTAAATATGGCGGTAAAATAAGATGGTCCCACAAATTAAGTCCGGTTTTTGAATATAGAATTAACTATGCTTTCAGCTTGCTGCGCAGGAATTCTTATTACGGCGGGCTTTCTGATACTACCGTAGAAGCTCGTTTACAAGCTCTTAATTATTACGGTTTTTCAAATAATCCTTTGCATACCGGCGGCATTCAGTTAAACTATATTTCCGGTTCTCATTCTATCACCGGTGGTGTTCAATATGATAACGATAGGATTGATGATAAAAGTGTTTCTAACTCTGCTTATTTCGTTAAAGAAACTTTCAAAAACTTAGGCATTTTTGTTCAGGATGATTTTTTAGTTGAAAAACTTAATTCATTACAAGTAGTTGCAGGCATACGCTTTGATCAACACTCTGCGCTTGATAATTGGATTATCAGTCCCCGACTTAATTTAAGTTATGAACTAACCAAAGGATTGAAACTACGTGCAGGATACACGACCGGCTTCAAGGCTCCACAGATATTTGACGAAGATTTACATATATGTGGATTAGAAGGGACGCAGCGTGTAATTCGTAATTCGCCCGGTTTAAAAGAAGAGAGAAGTAACTCCTTTACAGTAGGCGCCGAGTTTCAAGATTTTGTTAACGACATCCCTTTATTGATTGGTGTAACCGGATTTTATACAAAATTAGATGGAGCTTATACAAATCGATTTATTTCTTCGAGTGGAACAATAGAATACTGGGAGCGGATCAACAGTATTGGCGCTGATGCTAAGGGAATTGAAGTTGATATCGGAATTAAACCTATCGATAATTTAGAGTTAAAAATAGGAATTACTCTGAAAGAAAATAACTATAAGGATTTTCTAACTGATTTCCATACGAAGAACTTTTTAAGAACTCCAAATTCATTTGGATACTTACGCTCTACGTACAATTTTACTTCAGAATTCAACGCCTTTTTCTCGATGAAGTATACTGGTAAGATGGATGTTCCCCACGAAATAGTTGTTGGAGGACAAGATGAACCGCTTCTTGTTTTATCAAGAAGTCAAAACTTTTTTGAATTCGACTTTTCAGCCAGATACAAGTTTGAAATATTTAGCGATCTTTCTGCCAATGTTACTACCGGAATAAAAAATTTAACCGATACTTATCAAAAAGATTTGGATTACGGAATAAAGAGAGACCCGGGATATGTTTATGGACCATCATCACCAAGAACTTATTTTGTTTCATTAGAATTAAATATGTGATTAAAATATAGAAAATTTACATCACTCTTATTTTACTCTAATCATTAATAGAAGTAAGAAAATGAAAACTATCGAAGTCTCTTAAAAGAAAATAGGGTTGATTTTATGAAGTTACCTGAAAAAACAACACAAACCGATAAAACAAATATAACTGAAAGTACAAACGTGTTTCACTCGACATGTTTTTCGTGTGGACCAAAAGTTCCCCATGGTTTGCACTTAAATTTTCAACAAGATGGTAAATCCATAAGGTGTTCTACGGTGATAACCGATTCATTTCAAAGTTACGAAGGAATCGTTCACGGCGGCATTATTACTACTATTATCGATGCTGCTCTGGTCAACTGCCTCCATAATATTTTTAATCAAGATCCATTTACAGGCCGTCTCGATGTTCGCTTCCTTCACAGTATTCCTACTAATGTAAAGATTGATATTCAAGCACATTTTGTATCGAGGAGGAAAAATCTATGTGTAGGAGAAGCGATGATATATCGAGACAACCAGCTTCAAGTGCGAGCAGTTGGTACGTTTATGTTACGATAAATAATTCACTTTAATATTAAAATATTTATAAGGAGATTTCTATATGGAACAAATCAATATTCATCAAGAAAATGTTGTAAATAGCTTTCCCCGGATCGGCTCACCGGCTCCGCAGTTTGAAGCTGTTACAACACACGGTAACCTTAAGTTATCCGATTTTAAAGGCACATGGCTTATCATGTTTTCACACCCCGCCGATTTTACACCTGTCTGCACTACCGAGTTTCTTGCGTTTGCACAGATTCATCCGGAACTAAGAAAAATGAATTGCGAACTGCTTGGATTGAGTATCGATAGCGTGTACTCGCATATAGCATGGGCAAGAAATGTTGAGGAAAAATTTAATCAAAAAATAACTTTTCCAATCATTGCCGATTTGAATAAAGAGGTTGCAACGTTGTACGGCATGATTATGCCGGGCGAAAGCAAAACGGAAACATCGCGTTGTGTTTTTGTTATCGACGACAAACAAATGATCCGTGCAATTATATACTATCCGCTTACAACAGGAAGAAACATGGATGAAATATTACGCCTCATGCAGGCGCTGCAAACCACGGATAAGCACGGTGTTGCAACACCAGCAAATTGGAGACCGGGTGATCAGGTAATTGTTCCGCCACCCAAAACTCAAGAAATGGCGGAAGAAAGAGTAAGAGATAAAACAGCATCGTGTAAAGACTGGTATTTCTGTAAGAAAGATTTAAAGTAAAGGCAAAAAACAATGGCGTGTGTAAATCCTGACGGAACACTTTCTCCTTCGGCAAAAGGAGTACTCGCGATTCTTAATCAAGCATTAACAGCGGAAGATGTATCTGCAAAATTGAATCAACCGTTGTTCAAGGTGAGAGCAAGCTTGCGAGAGATGACAGATGCCGGGTTAATAAAATCTGAAGGCGACAAATACATTATCACTGAAATTGGGAGAGGTAAACTTTAACAGATCTCCCAAATTTATCTCATGGCGATCCAACTATTATCCTCTGCTATGAGATGCAAGAATTTGTTTCGCCCTCTTTGCCAATGGACATTCTTTCAATGAAATTTGACATTCAAAGTCTATCTTCATATATTTGTTATGAGCATATGCTCATAATGATAAAGATTCAAATATTAAAGAGTTAGCATTGGCAAGACCACATAAATGTCGACATGTTCAGATTATTCCAGGGGTTGCTTACTTCAAACCTCGCGGAATACCTATGTCTTCTTTGGAAGAGGTAAAGTTGACAGTTGATGAATTCGAAGCCCTTCGTCTTGCCGATTTTGAAGCTCTCTCTCATGAACAAGCCGCTGAAAATATGAAAATATCACGTGCAACATTCGGACGTATTATCGAAAAAGCGCGTCATACGGTTGTCGATGCATTGCTGAACGGTAAGGCAGTTCTTATCGAAGGCGGTAATTATCGTACCGGGGAATTTCGTGAGTTTCATTGCAGGAAATGTAACCGAAAGTGGTCCTTAACAACTTTTACCAAGAATAATGAGAACTGCCCACACTGCAAACAAATAGGGGAGCCATTATGTACACAATAATTTTAAAAGTGATTTCCGAAACCATAAAAATATCACTTCTCGTTGTTGTGATGATGATTGTGGTAGATGTTGTAAATGTTTGGACAAGAGGAAAAATTGGAAAATTTCTGAAGCATGGTAAACAGTTCCGACAATATATCACATCCTCCCTTATCGGAACAATACCTGGTTGTATAGGCGGGTTTACGAACGTTTCACTTTATATACACGGCATGATAAGTTTTGGTGCGCTGGTGGGAGCGATGGCGGCTGTCTCCGGAGATGAAGCATTTGTCATGCTTGCGATGTTCCCCAAAACTGCGATTTTATTATTTGCAATTCTATTTATAATCGGAATAATAATCGGTTGGATAACGGATTGGGCGGTAAAGAAATGGCACATCCCTACGTGTAAAGATTGCCAATCAGAACTGATTCACCCCGACCATAAAGGTATTAAGCATTATATCAAAGAACACATTTGGAAACATATAGTTAAACGACATCTTTTAAAAACCGCCCTCTGGACTTTCGGCGCTCTTCTCATCGTCGAAATTGGATTACACTTTTGGAATCTTGAAACGCTCATACCACGATATACATTACTTCTTTTATTCGTAAGCGCATTTATTGGCTTGATCCCCGAATCAGGTCCCCATCTGATTTTTATTACTTTGTTTGCGAATGGATTAATTCCTTTTTCAGTTCTTTTAACAAGCTCAATCGTACAAGATGGACACGGGATGCTGCCGATGTTAGCATATTCGGTGAAAGATTCATTGCTAATTAAAGGTTTCAATATGTTATTCGGGTTAACTATTGGACTAATTGTATATTCACTCGGATGGTGATTTTGATGGATGACAGATGCTGGTTTTATAGAAACAGAAAAAGATTATCTACGTTCTTTAGTATCGTTAGAAGGAATATACTTGCTTATTAATTAATCGGTAGACGCGATTTTAAACTGAAATAAATTTTATGGACCAACTAGACAAACAAAAAGCTTTTGAAGAAGAAACAAAAAGAATCTCAGAAACTGTTTCCAAAATAAAACATCGCATCGCTGTCTTTAGTGGTAAGGGTGGCGTTGGAAAAACTACTGTTAGCGTTAATCTAGCTTATGCTTTCCACATGAATGGATTCTCGATCGGAATTCTTGATGCTGATATTACAGGTCCAAATGTGCCTAAAATGCTTGGAGTGGACGGTAAACCAATAGTATTGAGTAATAAATTTCTCCCCTTTGAAAAGTTCGGCGTAAAAATGATTTCAATAGCTTCGTTAATTCAATCTGGTCAGCCCGTCATTTGGCGCGGACCGATGCGCTCGAAAGTGATTAATCAATTTCTTGCCGATGTCGATTGGGGAGAACTTGATTATATGATTGCCGATCTCCCTCCTGGAACCGGCGATGAAATATTAACAATTGCACAACAGATGAAGCCGGATTATGCCGTAGTGGTAACAACACCGCAGGAAGTCTCTGTCCTCGATGCTGAGAGAGCAATCAACATGGCAAGGAAACTTGATATTCCGTTTGTCGGCGTGGTTGAAAATATGTCGGGATTTATTTGTCCGCATTGCGGCGCAGTTCTTAACATTTTTGGCGAAGGCGGCGGAAAAAAATTAGCCGACGATTGCGGCGTTCCTTTTCTCGGCTCAGTCCCTATTGATATGGATGCAAGGATTCTTGGTGATAAAGGCAAACCTATTGTTCTTGAAAAACCAAACTGCGAAGTAACAAACGCTTTTAAATCTATTTCGAATTTGATTCAAGAACATTATCAAAAAGAATCACAAGCAAAGTGATTGAATTAACAAAAAACTTCGGCAATAAAAAATATGAGACTCACATGTTAAACAAAATATTAATTGCTCTTTTTCTAGGCAGTGTTACACTGTTTGGTCAATCTCATAAAGATTTGATTCAAGGACCTTTTGCGACTCCACAAGACGTAACAAAAACGTGCTTAACCTGTCACGAATCTTCCGCACAACAAATAATTAAAACCAGTCATTGGACCTGGATGGATGAAAAATATGAGGATAGCCGACACAATGTAAAACAGTTTGGCAAAAAGAACTTTATAAATAATTTCTGCCTTGCCGTTACGTCCAACTATCCACGATGCACAAGTTGTCATGTTGGATATGGATGGAAGGATGTCACATTCGATTTTACTAAAGAAGAAAATGTTGATTGTTTGGTGTGCCACGATCAATCCGGAACATACAAAAAAAATCCAACCGGAGCCGGAATGCCGGAAAAAAATGTTGATCTCCTAATCTCTGCACAAAGTGTTGGGAAACCGACAAGAAAGAATTGCGGAATGTGCCATTTTGATGGCGGTGGCGGAACCGGAGTGAAACATGGCGATATGGATGATAGTTTATATGATCCCAAACCGGAGACAGATATTCATATGGGTAAACTTGGATATCATTGCACAGAATGTCATAAAACTAACGAACACAAAATTATGGGTGCGAGTCACGGCTCAATGGCTGCGAATGCAAACCATATTTACTGCACGGATTGCCACAAAGATGCGATCCATAAAAACGAAACTCTGAATAAACACATAGCATCGATTGCTTGTGAAACTTGTCATATTCCAGAATTTGCGCGGGTTGAACCAACAAAGGTTTGGTGGGATTGGTCGAAAGCCGGCGAAGACAGACCGGAATCCAAAGATGAATTTGGCAGAGAAACCTACAATAAAATGAAGGGTGAATTTAAATGGGCAAAGAGCGTTATACCCACATATAAATGGTATAACGGCAGCGCTTTATATTATTCAGCGGGAGATAAGATTGAGCCGACAAAAATTGTTCTGCTCAATACACTCAACGGCGATATTAAAGACCCCCAAGCTAAAATTTCACCGTTCAAAGTTATGCGCGGCAGTCAAATCTATGATTCTCAAAACAATTATTTGGTTGTGCCTAAACTTTTTGGCGAAGGCGGGTACTGGAAAAATTATGATTGGAATTTAGCTTCGCAACTTGGTATGAAAGAATTGAGTTTACCTTATTCGGGAAGTTATTCATTTATCGAAACGGAAATGTACTGGCCAATCAACCATATGGTAGCGCCCAAAGAAAAAGCTTTGAAGTGTAATTCTTGCCATAGCAAAGAAGGGCGATTAAACTGGAAAGCTTTAGGTTATTCCGGTGATCCTATGAAAGTTAAAGGAAGAAAATTTTAATAAGGTATAATTATGAATAACAAAGTAAAAATCGGAATCATCATTTGCGACAGATATAAAAGCTGTGCAGGTGGTAAATGTTTTAGAGCCGTGAAAGAAAGAGCAGGCGCGTTTGATGTTTATAAAGACAAAGACGTTGAACTTGTTGGCTACACAACTTGCGGCGGCTGTCCGGGTGGTAATATTGAATATGCGCCGGAAGAATTGAAGAAAAACGGCGCGGAGGTAATTCACCTTGCAACCGGGATGGTAGTTGGATATCCTCCTTGTCCTTACATTGCGGATTTTAAAAATTTTATTGAAACAAAGTACAAATTAAAAGTAGTGGTTGGCACGCATCCGATTCCGGAGAAATACTATTTAGCACATTCTGAGATGAACACATGGACAACAACAGAATGGCGGGAATTAATTAATCCGACTCTTAAAGATAAAGAAGTAAGATTGGCTTATGATTAGTCGTTGTAAAATTAATTCAAGGGCGAGAGAAGTATGATTGTGTTCGGACCTATCCCATCGCGCAGATTAGGCAGATCCTTAGGCGTCAACAATATTCCGCCGAAGGTTTGCAGCTATTCATGTATTTACTGTCAGGTTGGGGCAACCGATTCTATGACAATGAAAAGAAAAGAATTTTTCTCGCCGGATGAAATTTACAATGAAGTATCGGAGAAGATTAGCCAAATAGAAAAAGCCGGAGAGAGAATTGATTATATAACTTTTGTTCCCGATGGTGAACCAACTCTCGATATAAATCTTGGCAAAGCAATAGAATTGTTAAAGCCATTCGGAATAAAAATCGCAGTTATAACTAATTCATCTTTGCTTTGGGATAAAGAAGTTAGAAACGATTTGATGAAAGCTGATTGGGTTTCGATAAAAACTGATTCCGTTTATGAAAACATCTGGCGTAAAATCAACAAACCTCACGGTTTACTCGAGCTTCAAAAAATAATCACCGGAATCAAAGAATTCGCTTCTTCTTTCAAAGGATTGTTGGTAACTGAAACAATGCTTGTGAAGGGTGTCAACGATAACAAAGAATCCCTCAGTGAAACTGCTCAAATGATAAGCAAAATAAAACCGCATAAATCTTATATCTTAGCACCTACCCGCCCACCGACCGAAAATTCAGTTGAAGAGCCGTCGGAAGAAATTATGAACATGGCTTATCAAATTTTCAGCAGTTTAATAAACAATGTAGAACTTATTGCTTCTAACGAAGGAACGGACTTCAGCTACTCTTCCGATGCCGCAAAAGAATTAACGAGTATTCTTGCAGTTCATCCAATGCGTAAAGATGCTGTCGAAACGTTTTTATCAAAATCAAATTCTACTTGGGATTTGATTAACAATTTAATTAACCAAAACGTATTACGAGTTGTTGAATACTCTGGTAATACATATATCATAAAAAATATAAGGAGATAAAACAATGCCTAACTTAGATAGAACAGGACCCAACAATCAAGGACCTATGACCGGTAGAAAAAGAGGTCGCTGCCGCGATACAGAATCGGTTCAAAATGTCAAAACTGAAAGCCAGTCCAAAGAAACGAATGAAGTTATTTACGGAGTTGGTCGCGGCGGAAGACCGCGTGGCGGCGGAAAAGGAAACTGCTATGGCGGCGGACAAGGCCAAGGCAGAGGACGCGGACGAGGTCTCGGAAACAAATAAATAAATAATGAGAAATTTCTAAAGTATTAAGGAATAAAATCTCACGTAGAAGTCGCCCGCCTGTAAAAGAACTTGTTCAACGGGCGGGCAACGACCTCGAAGGTAAGAAAAAAAACAAATGGCGAACGTTGCGTCCTTGGCGCCTTTGGGACGAGAAACCATTTTTCAGATGTTTCTGATGAATGAAATAAATTCCCCTATGCGGGGAAGTAAACCATTATAAATTTAACAATAAAGGAAAATAATAATGAATCGAAGATTAGCAGTAGCAATCGAAGAAAACGGCACCCAAGAATTAGTTGCTCAACATTTTGGAAGATGTTCAAAATTCAACGTGTGTGAAATTGATGAAAATAAAAATATTTTGAAGAAAGAAACATTTGCTAACCCGTTGATCGGTGAACACGGGGGCGCTTGTCAATTACCGGGTTACGTGAAGCAATTAAATGTGAATACAATCATTGCAGGTGGAATGGGACAAAAAGCTGTTTCCAATTTTTTATCGTTCGGTATTGATGTAATCACTGCTCCCGGACTTCAATATGAAGAAGCGGTTAAGCGTTTCATTCAAGGAGAACTGGTTGGTTATGATGCTTGCAAGCACAATCATGATGACGGACATAATTGCCATTAGAGATTTACTGTGATAATTTCTGTTGCCTCCGGAAAAGGAGGAACCGGCAAAACAACCGTTGCAACTTGTCTTGCGGCAGCAATTGAAAATGCTGTGTATATGGATTGCGATGTTGAAGAACCGAACGGACATATTTTATTGCATCCTGAATTTTATTCGAAAACCCCTTCACAGAAAATGCTGCCGAAAATTGATTATGTCAAGTGCACGTTCTGCGGCAAATGCGTGGAGGTTTGTGAGTACAACGCGTTGATCAATTTGAAAACAGAAATTATGCTCTTTGACGGAATGTGTCATGGCTGCGGTGCATGTACATATTTTTGTCCTGAGAAGGCAATCACGGAAGTTGCAAAAACGATTGGCTATGTGCGCGAGGGCGCTTCAAGAATCAATAATATTCAATTTTATGATGGGGTATTAAATATAGGCGAAGAAATGGCTGCTCCATTAATAAAAAGTGTGAAAGCAAAAATAGATATTGATAAAACAACTATCATTGATTCACCGCCGGGCACATCCTGTTCGATGGTGGAATCTGTCAAGGATTCCGATTTCTGTATTCTCGTTACTGAATCCACTCCGTTTGGACTGCATGATTTACAACTTGCGATCGAGGTATTAAAAATCATCGACATGCCGTATGGAGTTGTGATTAATAAATATGATAAGTCGTTTGTGGAAATGGAAGATTACTTTGATCGTAATGGGATTGAAGTTCTCCTTAAAATCCCATTCGATAGAAAAATTGCAGAATCGTATTCTAAAGGTATTCTTCCGATTATTAATTTCCCTGAATTTAAAAATGAATTCGTTTTGCTTTATAATAGAATCAAAGAAAAGCTTGAAATGGAAAATGTAGATGCATGACAAATCTTACATGCAAATAACGGTGTTAAGCGGGAAGGGCGGAACAGGTAAAACAACCTTTACTGCTTCGTTTGCCAAGCTTTTACAAAAAAAAGTAGTAATCGACTGCGATGTTGATGCCGCAAATTTGCATCTGCTTCTTAATCCGGAGATAATAATGGAAAAGGAATATTACGGAGGCAGGAAAGCGGAAATTGATTTGTTAAAATGTACCGATTGCGGGTTGTGTGAAAATCTGTGCAGATTTCAAGCTATCAAAGAATTGAAGGTAGATCCTATTAGCTGCGAAGGGTGCGGTTTGTGTGTTAGAGCGTGTCCCGAAAATGCAATTTCATTTGAACTAAAAAAAAGCGGAGTTTATTTTAGAGGCAACCTCGAAGATAAATCAGAATTTTATTACGCAAAACTTTTCCCGGGAGAGGGAAACTCCGGCAAACTTGTTAGCGAGATAAAGAAGGAAGCGACCGGTTTTATTACTGAGGAAACAGAATGGATTTTAGTTGATGGACCTCCGGGAATCGGATGTCCGGTAAATGCAAGTTTAGCAGGAACAGATTACGTTGTATTGGTTACAGAGCCAACTCTTGCCGGTTTACACGATTTAAAGAGATTGATTGATCTGTTAAACACGTTCAAATATCGTTACGGAATAATTGTCAATAAGTATGATCTAAATGAAGATATAACAAAAGAAATAATCGATATCACGGAAAAAACCGACACAGCTTTACTCGGGCTTATGCCATTTCATGAAGATTTTGTACATTCACTTCAGCAGGGTAAAACCATAGTTGAATATAACCCGGCAAAGTGGCGCCGGACCGAAAGCGGCTGAACTTATAATCAATAAAGGTGCGCAAGTATTGTTAACAGGTCATGTTGGCGATAAAGCAGAAGATGTGCTAAAAAAAGGCAACATTAAAATTGTAACCGGGCTTAATGGCAATATGAAAGTTAATGAAGCCCTTAATCTTTATCTTAACTCTAAGCTCAGTTAAAATTTATTTATTGTATGGAAGAAACAGAATATCATCCGTTTAATATACTTCAAAACATAGGTTACTCGAAGAAAGCATCTCTTCTTCTCGACCAGCAATTGAACTTCGGTAGAATGGAAAAACCCGATATCACAATTAGGCATCAATCGGATTGCGGCGATCTATTGATTCTCTATTTGAAAATTGATAAAGAAAATATCCTTAACGCGCAATATGAATATATCGGATGCAGAGGATTACAGGCGGCGGCATCTGCTTTAACTGAATTAATTAAAGGAAAAACTTTTAACGAAGCATCTAAAATCGAATTTCAAGATATACTGAATTTTCTAGAAGGAGTTCCTGAAGCAAAATATGAGTGTATCCATCTGGCACTTAATACGTTGGGGGAAGGAATGAAAAATTATTACGAAAAAGGTGGATACTACAAATAAATACAATCAGGTGGTAATTTTAACCGGTAAAGGCGGTACAGGTAATAAAACCGGTGCAGCTTTACTTGGGATTATACCATTTCATGAAGATTTTGTACATTCACTTCAGCAGGGTAAAACCATAGTTGAATATAACCCGGAAATAAAAAAGCAGATCGAAAATGTTTGGTCGGAAATAATCGTTCAAACTAAAACAAGAATAAATTGAAGGAATTAAAATGAAAATTGCAGTAACATCAACAGGCGGATCGATGGATGCCCTTGTTAGCGAACAATTTGGGCGGTGTCAATATTTTTTAATTATCGATTCGGAAACAATGAAATTCGAAGCTGTATCAAATCTGGGCGAACAGATACAAAGTGGCGCCGGACCGAAAGCGGCTGAACTTATAATTAACAAAGGTGCGCAAGTATTGTTAACTGGTCATGTTGGCGATAAGGCAGAAGATGCACTAAATAAATCCGGAATTAAAATAGTGGCAGGTTATAAAAATACAATAAAGGTTAAAGACGCCGTTGAAAATTATTTATCTAAATTAAAAGGAGGATAAATTGTATATACCAACAAAAATATTTTTCACAAAAGGTGTAGGAAGACACAAAGATTATCTAAGTTCTTTCGAGCTTGCTCTTAGAAATGCAGGTGTTGAAATATGCAACTTAGTAAATGTCAGCAGTATATTCCCGCCGGGATGCAAAAGGATTAGTAAAGAGGAAGGATTGAAAGAATTAAGTCCGGGTCAAATTACTTTTGCCGTAATGGCACGAAACGCCACCAACGAACCTAACAGGTTGATCTCTGCATCTATTGGTGTCGCGATTCCTGCAGATAATACTCAACATGGATATTTGTCGGAACATCATCCATTCGGTGTTACGGAGCGGAATACGGGTGATTACGCAGAAGACTTAGCGGCACAAATGCTTGCCACAACTCTTGGTGTTGAATTTAATTCCGATGTAGACTGGAATGAAAGAGAGCAAGTTTTTAAAATGTCGGGGAAGATTGTAAAAACGTTTAATATAACACAATCTGCAGAAGGCGATAAAAATGGTCTGTGGACGACCGTGATAGCAGTGGCGATCCTATTACCTTGAGTAGCTAATTATATTTAATCAAATTATATCAACAATAAATTAGGAAAAATTTAAATGAAAACTGACAAAGCAGGATTTAATACCAAGTTAATTCACGCAGGTGAGATACACGATCAATTTCACAGCGCAACAACACCAATATATCAAACTTCAACTTTCGGTTTCCCAAGCGCTGAAGAAGGTGCCAAATGTTTTGCGGGCGAAAGCGATGGCTACATCTACACACGTATTGCCAATCCGACAATAAATGCGCTTGAACAGCAAATTGCAACGCTCGAAAACGGATACGGAGGCATTGCTGTTAGTTCGGGGATGGCGGCAGTAACTACTATATATTTAGCATTGATGAGCAGCGGCGATCATATTGTTAGCACTGATGCAATTTACGGACCCGCACGCGGCGTTATGGAAAAACAATTCATACGATTCGGTTTTCAATCTACATATATCAACACAACAAATATTGATAACATTAAAAATGCTATTCGTCCGAACACAAAAATTTTGTACATCGAAACTCCTGCAAATCCTACAATGGACATAACCGATATTGCCGCCTGTGCCAAAATTGCACATGAGCATGGTATTTTATTAGTTGTAGATAACACATTTTGCAGTCCGTATTTACAGAACCCGTTAGACCTCGGAGCCGATATCGTTTTTCATTCCATGACTAAATCTATTAACGGCCATGCAGATGTTGTAGCCGGAATTATAATTGCAAAAGAAAAAAACATCTACACTCAACTGCGAAGCATGATGATTAATCTCGGCTGTAATATGGACCCACATCAAGCATACTTAGTATTACGTGGACTGAAAACATTGGGCATCCGTATAGAGAGGGCACAACAAAGCGCTCATCGGGTTGCTCAATTCCTCGAGCAACATCCCAAAGTAGAATGGATAAAGTATCCGGGGTTGGAATCTCATCCGCAATATAATCTTGGGAAAAAACAAATGCGCGGCAGTGGTTCGATGATTAGCTTCGGATTAAAAGGCGGTTTCGATGCAGCCAAAATTTTAATGAATAATGTGCACTTAGCTTTATTAGCTGTTTCGCTTGGTGGTGTGGAAACGTTAATCCAGCATCCGGCATCTATGACACATTCAAAAGTATCGAAAGAAGACAAACTTAAAGCCGGTATTACTGATGATTTAATAAGATTATCGATCGGTATCGAGGATGTTGAAGATATAATTGCAGATTTGGAAAATGGATTAAATATGATGAAAAAGGAAAAATGATCAACGAAAACAAAGATCACTGGTATGACGGCTGGTTTTACGATAAGTTCATAGCTCCAAGCCAAGATAAATTATTTCAACAGATAAAAAATCTTATCGAACCCAACTCAAAAATTATTGATGTCGGCTGCGGGACGGGGCGATTCTCTTTTTCTGTTACTGATAAATGTAAGGATGTTTTAGGAATAGATTTATCAAGTAGAAATATTGACAGAGCTAATCTGACACTTTCAGAAAATCCAAATAATAAAATTTCTTTTCAGCATAAAAGTGTAGGTGAAATAATTTTCGCCGGTCAAGAACATTTTAATTATGCAGTTTTGACTTATGTTGTTCACGAAGTAAATATAGATGAACGAGTAAAACTTCTAAAGGAAATAACAAGAGTTGCAGATAAAATTATAATCGGTGATTATCTTGTTCCTAAACCAAATTGCTTTGGGAGTATGTTGAACGAAGTGATTGAATTTGCTGCCGGTTCGCAACATTACAGAAACTATAAAAGCTATGTGGCAAACGGAGGCATGTATGATTTGGCAAACAAAGCCGGACTTAAAATTATTACTGAAATAAAAAATCAACCCTCAACGAGTCATATAGTAATGTTGACAGAATAAAAGGATATAACCATCTGTGAACGAAAAAATTTGTTTTAAACCAATCGGGATAATTCATTCACCTTTTACCGAAATATCGGGTGTTCCGATTCAACCGCTCAACGCTAAAGGCATTAAAGGTACAATTGAATTAAATCCTGATTTTATAGAAGGTTTAAAAGATATCGAAGGATTTTCACATATTACTTTGATTTATATTTTTCATTTAACATCCAAGTTTTCTTTGCAGGTGATACCTTTCATGGATGATAAACCACATGGAATATTTGCAACTCGGTCGCCTTCTCGACCGAACCCCATTGGCATTTCAACAGTTCGCTTAATAAGTGTTGAACGAAACATTTTGCATATCGAAGAAGTTGATATTATAGATGGAACACCGTTGTTGGACATAAAACCCTTTTATCCGAAATTTGATAATCGAATTACTGATAAAGTAGGATGGTTGAAGGGTAAAGGAAATTTAGATGGGGTTCAATCAGATAATAGATTTAAATAAAATATATAAAACCACAATGCAAGATTTTTCTAAGTTAATCGCATCGATTTCACTTACTGATAGCGACAAGTTATTGCAAGGTTGGGGATACAACTTAGCTGCTGAGTATTATGAAATCCTCAGTCATGCCACATTAGATACCCACCAGCCGATACTCGAACTGGCTACGGGAACGGGAAGAATGTCGGCTGTGCTAACTCGGCTCGGGTGCGATGTAGTCACAGGCGATGTTTCAACCGAAGACAGAAAAAATGCTGAGCTGCGCATTACAAAAGAGTATCTTCATAAGGTAAAGCTTCTTACAATCGACATGGAATCGTTGCCCTTTGATAATGGTAGTTTTCCATCAGTAATATCGATGAATACTTTTCATCATCTTGAGCACCCGGAGGTTTGTCTAAATGAACTCATCCGTGTACATTCAGGAAAGAATTCACTGATAATTGGCGACTTCAATGAAACGGGTTTTGCCGAGCTTCAAAAAGTTTATCAAATACTTTATAAAAAGGATCATCCTCAAGGGAAAATGACTCTGGATAAATTAAAACCGCTTCTAGAAACAGACTATCACGAAGTTAAAGAAATTCACACACAATTAAATGTTACATTAATCGCATCAGGTAAGAAGAAAAAATAAATGGAACACATCGAAAAGTTGAGTAAAGATGAATTAATTAAGCTACTTAAAGTGTACGCAAAAAATTGGTTGGCTCACGATGGTTGTTGGTTTTTAGCGGCAGAAGAAAAATATGGAATAGAAGCAGCAATTGAACTTGATACGAAATCGTGGAACAGGTTCGCAGTTGCAGAAGCTCGACGGATTATGAAGGAATTTAACATTCCCGAAAACGGCGGTTTGAAAGCACTGGCGCGGGCGTTCGATTACCGTCTGTATGCTGCAATCAATAAACAAGAAATTGAATGGATGGATGATAAGACAATGGTATTTAGGATGGTGGAATGTCGGGTACAAAAAACCCGCACAGAAAAAAAACTTGCACCTTTTCCCTGTAAATCAGTAGGTATGGTTGAGTTTAGTCAGTTTGCCAAAGCCATCGATCCACGTATTCAAACCCGTTGTATCAGTTGTCCGCCAGATCCAATTACCAATACATATTGTGCTTGGGAATTTACAATTGGGGATGAAAAGAAAACATATTAGCATTAATCTGTTTTGTGTGGGATGTTAAAATAAATTATATTGTAATCAACAAGTTCTTTAATAATATCTCCGAGTCTGTTTACCTAAATTCGATAATATGGTAACAGACCAGTAAGCCGGTTGCGGCTTCCCGTCCCGAAAACTTTCGGGACGGGACGGGTTCACTGAGAAATTAGTGTGCCTCCCCTGTTTGGAAAGGAGAGAAATATATTTATTGATTGTATCATTGAATCATTGACTGATTGAACAAATGAATCAATGGCTCAATGATCAAGTGAGTCAATAAGCCAATTTCCCCATTCTGCTTTTTCAGGGTGGGGATTTTTGCTTTTATGCAAGTTGGTATAAATAAATAAGTATCAGTCAGAATAATAAAACAATTGAAACACGATATCGACAAAATAAAACCAATATGGGTTCAAGCGGCGTTTCTCGGCAGTATGTGGGGATCAATTGAGATCATCGTCGGCAGTTTTCTGCATAATCTTCGGTTACCATTTACAGGCACAATACTATCAGCAATAGGTGTAGCCCTGTTAATCGGAGGACATTATATCTGGAATGAAAAAGGATTGGCGTGGCGAGCCGGTTTAGTCTGTGCGTTAATGAAGTCGATATCTCCGAGTGCTGTAATAATTGGACCGATGATAGGTATTATGTCTGAAGCGTTTGTGATTGAATTATTTTTACGTATTTCCGGTCGATCCCCAATCGGTATGTTAATAGGGGGTGCAGTTGCCACGTGTTTGCCTTTTATTCAAAACATTCTAAATCTCATTATAACTTTTGGTTTTAACATTACATATCTTTATGTCGAATTGTATAAATTCATTGTGAAGAATTTGGGAATCGAAGGAATCGGTTCATATGAAGCAATAGGTTTGTTGTTTTTATTATACGCAATCTTCGGTGTGGGGGCTGCATCTCTCGGCATTATTGTTGGAAAAAAAGTGAACTCGTTACCATGGACTCCACCCAGTGTTGCCAGTATTGATAAAACATTATCATTGCAGTCTGTTAATCCTTCACAAAAATTTTCTCTTGCATCGTTGTTGATAAATATAATTTCGATCCCTATTATTTTGTTTATCGTTAGCGAATTGTCATTATTATGGTCTTCCTCGATAGTGGGCGGTTACATCATAGTTTTAATATTTCTTTATCCTAATTCATGGAAAAGATTTTCCAGACCAAAGATTTGGATAGAATTGTTTCTGATTTCAATTCTTGCGGGGTTCTTGTTAGGTGAAATGACTAATCACCATGCCGGCTGGTCGTGGAGCGGATTATTGGTGGGTGTTCAAATGGTTTTAAGAGCTTCGTATATGATTGTTGTATTTAATATCATCGGTATCGAGTTGAGAAATCCCAGAATTATGAACTGGTTTTTTAAAATGGGTTTCGGTCAACTATCTTTTGCCATGGAAATTGCATTCGATGCTTTACCAACAATGATTTCATTCCTTGGGGATCAGAGAAATGTACTGCTTCGCCCAATTTTGTCACTTACAAGATTACTGCATGTTGTAAAATATAGACTAAGCCAGTTTGAGAAATCGAAACACATGACGGGTAAAATATATATTTTGACAGGAAGAAAAGGAATAGGAAAAACTACGCTTCTCGCAAAACTCGTTCAAGATTTTACTAACAAAAATGTGACTATTGGTGGAATTCTATCACCTGCAGTGTATCAAGATTTATCTCGCATCGGTTATGATGTCGTTAATATCAAAACTAATGAGAAAAAAATTCTCTGCCGGAACGATATTAAAACAGAAGGTGTCAAGCTGGGGGATTTCACTTTCAGCGAGGAGGGTGTATTATTCGGAAACGAGGCAGTTCCAAAAGCCGCCGACTGCAATCTAATCGTTATCGATGAAGTTGGTCCTCTCGAGCTAAATGGAAAAGGGTGGGCACCTTCTCTTGATATGATAATAAATAATTCAGCATTTCCATTGTTGTTGGTTGTGAGGGAAAATATTTTAGAGAAAACACAGAAACATTGGAATTTTATTCCGGATTCGATATGGAACTTAAACAATACCAAGTCTGAGCAAATACTTTCAGATATGGTAAAAGTGATTGTGCCGGATTAACAAAACTCAATTTATAAACTATACATAAATCTATTCAACTTTTAAGATGAATAAAATTAAAACAATCCTATATTTCTTTTTGATTTCACTCGGCATATTATTTGACCGGGTGTTTTGTGGTGTTGAAGAACCCTCAGACAGTGCAAAAATATTTTATCTCGGTGAAATTATTATAGTAGGTAATGGGATGGAAGGATCTACACCATTCCAACAAGATGCCATTCAGCAAAACGAAATGATGAAGCAATACCTTCTGAACACTTCTCATGCGTTGAACATTCTTCCCGGTGTTAATATCTCGAATGTCGGCGGCAGGAATGAATCTATGGTTTATGTGCGTGGTTTTGATTTAAGACAGATCCCTGTTTTTCTCGACGGGATTCCACAGTATGTGCCGTACGACGGATATGTAGACCTTGCACGTTTTACAACATTCGATCTTTCAAGGATCACAATAAATAAAGGTTTTTCGTCCATTCTTTATGGAGCAAACGCTATGGGGGGTGCAATCAATTTAATCTCAAGGAAACCCTCCTCAGAGCTTGATTACGAATTTTTATCTGGTATCATGAATAGCGGAGGATATAATTACTTGGTCAATCTTGGAATGAATAGACAGTCTTACTACCTGTCGGGGAATATTTCTAAATCAGTTCAGAATTCTTTTCCTCTCTCACAATCTTATACCACAACCCAAAATGAGAATGGAGGAGAGCGCGATAATTCTTACAGGAGCGATTTGAAATATGGAATCAAAACAGGTTATACACCAAATGAGACCGATGAATACACATTTAGTTTTATGAATCAGCATGGTGAAAAGGGAAATCCGGTTTATTCTGGGGCAAATCCGTTGGGAATTGTTCGTTATTGGCGTTGGCCCAACTGGGATAAAATTAGTGAATATTTTATTTCTAAAACAGTATTCGGTGACGAAAGTTTACACAACGGTGTGCTTGTTAAAACACGGTTCTTTCATGATAAATTTAAAAACACACTGCACTCATACGATGACGCTTCATACAGCACACAAAGCAAAAAAAGCTCTTTTAAAAGTTATTATAATGATGACTCGTGGGGAGCAGTTCTTGAGGGCGTTTCAAGAATTTTAAGGAATCATCAAATTACAATTGCTTCCTATTACAAGTACGATATACACAGAGAAAATAATTTCGGGGAACCGGCGAGAACGATAAGTGATGCTGCAATATCCGCAGGCATTGAAGATGTGTATTTATTGAGGGAAGATGTTTCGTTGATTGGCGGAGTAAGTTATGATTTACGAAAAAGCTTAGAGGCACAGGATTATAATTCTAAGACTAACACGCTGTCGGATTTTCCGAAAGATGACGCCCATGCGTTGAATATCCAAATTGGAGGAATTTATTCTATTTCATCCGTCAGTAAAGTTACATTTGGCATTGCAAGAAAAACACGTTTTGCTACGATGAAAGACCGTTATTCATATAAACAGGGATCAGCCATCCCGAATCCTTATCTTTTGCCTGAATATGCAGTCAATTATGATATTTCATATCATGAAATGATCGATGCTCGTGGATTTTTCAAAGTGAGTGCTTTTTATAACGATATCAGAAATGTGATAATGCAAATTACTAACATTCAAGGAACTCTTTCACAAATGCTGAACTTTGGTAAAGCAAGATATTTCGGTGCCGAAGCAGAATTTGAATTGAACCCTATTCCCTTCATGAATACAGGTATGAATTATACATTCTTAAAGCGTGATAATATTTCCGATCCCGGTATAAAATTTCTCGATACTCCGGAACATAAAATATTTTTTTATACTACAATTTTACCGATATCAACAATCGATGTTACTCTCGGAGTTGAATATAATTCACCGAGATACAGCACCAGCGATGGTTTGTATAATGCGCCAGCGTATACAATCTTCGATGTAAAATCTTCCCTGACATTGTTTGATCATGTCCTGATAAATTTTGGGGTTACAAATATTTTTGATCGTAATTACTGTATTATGGAAGGATATCCGGAAGCAGGGAGAACGGGTTATCTTAACGTTCGATTTAGTAATTAATCAAAGAGACTTCTGAAAAATCCCTCTAATTGTCACCCTGAACGAAGTGAAGGGTCTCAAATTCTTTAGAATCGAGATGTTTCGCTTCGCTCAACATGACAAAAAAGAATAATTCAGAAGTCTCTCAAATATGTTTTTTAGATTTTTTTAAATAGGCAAACCGGCTCGATACCATTAATAAATTTAGACATTCTAACACCCTGCGTAACAGACTTAACAAGTGTATGTTTATCTACAACCCTGACGCCGGCAATTATGTCGGCTCCATATTCGAATAAAACGGGTGATAGAGGAGTTGTGGGTCCTAAAACGATATTAATTCCATTTTGCCCAAGCTCCAGCAGACGCTGTAGAGAGTGATTGATTAACGATGTGCCGGAAATGACGTTGATATCTGATTGTGGAAGTAATTCTTCACATGCAAAACTTGGTAATTCATCTCCCTCCGGATTAATCTCAAGCAGATATGATTTTTTGGCAATGGCAGAGATATCGGCATAGAACGGAAACCTGCCGATAAAAGTAACGGTTTTTCCACGGCTTTTATCCTTGATGAAATCTTTGATATTTCCTATTTCACCACGAGGTTCGATTAGAGAATTAATCGCAGCTACCCCGAGAGAAGCTTCAATCGGTATCCATGATAAGATACGGTTAGTGAGATTTGAAATTGTGCACGAGGATAAATCTCCCGCATTCTCGATGTTAATTGTTGTTTTTGAATTATACGTGTGGCTAATCCCGATAAAACTCGATTCGACGGCTGTCCATGTGAGACCAATCCAGACCCCCTTAACCTGAGGTTCTATACCATTTACACTTTTTATTAATGCTTCTTCAAGTTTCATCGTACTTTTAAAAATAATTTTGATTTGATTCTTTTATCAAAGATAATATTTTATAAATGAACAAACAAAGAATAAACATCTGTTCTAATAGAGCATGATTTTGTAACTACAACCTATTTGCTTTATATTCATAATATGGAAATTGAAAATAAAAACAGATCTATTACTGGTGTTATTTTAGCAGGGGGTAAAAGTCATCGGATGGGTCAGGATAAGGCGTTGCTTGAATATCGCGGCAAACCGTTCATTCAACATATTGCTGAAATACTAAAAGGAATTTTCGATAAAGTAATTATCATTTCAGATGATGGTGAAAAATATAATTTTATAAACCTTCCGATCTATAGCGATATTTATAAAAATTGTGGACCACTTGCCGGTATTCATGCTGCGCTAAAACAAAATCAATATGATATATTTGTAACTTCGTGTGATACACCAGTCATAGAAAAAAAAGTTATCCAAACATTACTTAAGATCTCAACCGAAGGAGAAATATTCACATTTTCGATAAACAAAAGAATAGAACCTTTTCCGGGAATATATAAGTTTGATTGTCTTAATCGGTTAGAATCTGAAATTGACAGTGGAAATCTTTCGGTTCAAAAATTCATCAAAAAATGTAAATCAAAAGTTTTCCCCTTCGAAAAATATTTCCCGATAAGCAAAGAAGCAGTTCTCAAGAATATTAACACTCCAAATCAATATAAATCACTCCTAAAATCGGATATATAGTTTTTTCTGCTTTTCAGATAATCACATCTTATTAAATCATCTATTTATTCAAAAATAGCTCAAAATCAACGATGCGTGATTTAACGCAACAAAATTAATAAAATTTTCTTATCTTTATTAAGTGCATATCAATAATATCAAAATAATTAAGCTCCTTGATAAGCTATTCCCCTCTTTAACGGCAAAAATCGCTGTTGCGATGCTGTTTGTATTTCTTTTAGCGGGCGGGGGATTCGTATATTTTGCCCATTATACCGGTTTTAAAATGCTCGAGAGAAGTTCACAATCTCAAGCCCATGGTGTAGCCGAGTTCAGCAAAGCTATACTTGAGCATATTATGTTGAATGGGGAAAATCGGCAACTACAATCAGCATTGAACAGAATTGTTTCTTCGCGGCATGCAACCGATATTCTTATTCTTCGGGAGGATGGTGAAATAGCGATGCGTGTCAGTTCGGGGGTTACATCGGAAAAATTACCACTCGAAAAATTTCGAGAACTTCCCGAATACCCGGGCGAGAAATTCTTATTCATCAACGAGAATGGATCGACATATCAATACATCATAACACCCATAAAGAAGAGGACAGATTGTTATCAATGCCATTCTGAGCCATTGGCGACCCAAGGTTTTCTTGGTGTAAAGATTTCTATGGATGATATCCGAGGTGTTGCACTACAGCATCGAACAACTAATATCATTATGACGATCATTACATTCGTGGGACTTGGTGCGATGCTTTTTATAGCTCTTCTAATTGTAGTTTTACGGCCTATAAAAAAATTACGTTACCAGATCGGTGAAGTCGATCAACAAATCGATAGATATGAAAAAGGAGAACGCGTACAGTTCGATAAATTGTTTATTTCAGACAGGGAAGATGAGGTAACAAGCGTAATGCGTGCATTCAACCGATTGATACATCGGTTGAACGATGCAAACGAAAAAATTCGCGACCTTCACCAAATACAAATGGAACATGCAGATCGATTAGCGACAACCGGAGAAATGGCGGCGGGTATTGCGCATGAAATAAAAAATCCGATTACCGGCGTACTCGGAGCCCTTCATGTTTTCGATGGTGAAATGGAAGAAAGTGACGAACGGAAAGAAATTATTGCTGAAATGATAGCTCAACTTGAACGGGTTAATTATGCGATTAACGATCTGTTGAGTTATGCGAGACCGGTTAATCCTGAATTTACCGAAACAGATATAGCTGAAATCGTGAGAAGAACAATTGGACTGTTGTCTCCTCAGAGCAAACAGCTAAACGCTGATATTCGAACGAATCTGACAGAAAATAAAATTTTAATAAATGCCGATAAAAAACAAATCCAACAAATATTATGGAACATAACATTAAATGCACTCCAGGCGTTGGATGGTAAGGGAGTTGTCAATGTTCTTGTTGAGGAAGATGATGTAAGAGTTAAAATTCAAGTTAAAGATACCGGCAGAGGAATTCCAGACGAACATTTAAACTGCATTTTTCAACCATTCTTTACAACCAAGCATAAAGGTACAGGTCTTGGTATGACGATCACGAAAAGAATAATTGAACAACATGGTGGAACAATTTCAATAGAAAGCCGTGTGAATGCGGGTACCACAGTAATTATAATACTTCCAAAGAAACAAAACTAATAACGATAAAATGTATTGTAAAAAAATATTGATTGTTGACGACGAACGTTTAATTCGATGGTCAGTGAAACAAGAATTAATTAAGAGCGGATTCGAAGTTGTCGAAGCAGATTCGGTTAAATCTGCTCGTCAGGCAATTGTTGATGATGATCCCGACATAATGATTTTAGATCAGATGTTACCCGATGGCACAGGAATAGATCTATTAACCGAGATACAGAACACCAATAGGATAATGCCGGTGATCATGTTGACGGCAGTTGATAAGTCGCATACAGCCGTTAAAGCTTTGAAACTTGGGGCTTTTGATTATGTAACAAAACCGGTAAATATTGAAGAGTTAATAATTATTATCGAGAGGTGTTGCGAAGCTACACGTTTGAAACGTCAGGTTGCTCAATTGATGAAAGATCAAGAAAAAACGGGTGGATTTTCCGGTTTACTCGGATCCTCTGCGCCAATGAAGAATGTTGGGGAACATATTAATAAAATTTCTCAGAGTAACTGCACAACCGTTCTGATTACCGGTGAGAGCGGAACAGGAAAAGAACTTGCAGCAAAAGCGATTCATTTCCTCAGCGACAGGCGCGATAAACTTTTTTTACCTGTAAATTTTTCAGCTCTCACCGAGACCATTGTTGAAAGCGAGCTATTCGGACACGAAAGAGGCGCCTTCACAGATGCGAGGCAGCAGAAAAAAGGGATATTTGAACTGGCTGACAGCGGAACGATCTTACTTGATGAGATAGGTAATATATCTCCAAAAGTTCAAGTTAGATTGCTAAGAGTGTTGGAGCAAAAGATATTTCAGAGAGTTGGCGGGACTCAGGATATAAGCGTTGATGTCCGTATAATCGCCGCAACAAATCAGCCGCTTGAGCAGCTTGTGAAGGAAGGTAAATTTCGCTCCGATTTATATTACCGGTTAAATGTAGCGACTATTCAAATGCCACCTCTGCGTGACCGCGGTGATGATATAATAACGCTTGCTGAATTTTTCATTCATGAATTCAACATTGCTTTTCATAAAAACTTTAAAGGCATTACCGAGGAAACAAAACAAATATTTTTAAGATATGATTGGCCCGGCAATGTACGTGAGTTAAGAAATGTTGTTGAACGTGCTGTGTTGATGGATGACGGCGAATATATATTCTCTCATTCCGTTGAATTAGGACACATCCATAAATTGGGACACGAAAAACCAGAACTTGCGTTCGAGCTTGGTTCCTTGGGGCAATCATTAGACGATATAGAAAAACAGGTTTTAACAAAAGCGCTGGAAAAAACAAACAAGAACCAATCTCAAGCTGCAAAGATTCTCAAGATCAGCCGAGACACTCTACGATACAGAATGAAGAAGCATGACCTGCTCTGAAATAGATGAGGCGAATCACTCGGTTGAGTTATTTAACTCACGTTATTTTAAAATTCAAATTTGAAATTTATTTTATTATTGTTTTCTGTTCTATTTTGTGATATAAGATTGATGGCATGAACTTTGTCATATATCGAAGCCAGCCATGAATCTCAAAGAAGTAATGACCAAAAAACAAAGTTCACTGATACAGGTTTTAATCGTCGAAGATGAAGCTCTTATCGGATGGTCTTTGTCTCGTATCTTACAGAAAGCTGGATTTGCAGTTACTGTTGTTAATACTGGAGAGAAAGCAATAGAAAAATTTTGTGCCTCACATTTTGATATTGTACTTACTGATTACAAACTGCCTAAAATTGACGGTTATGTAGTTGCATCGAAAATTAAAGCAAATTCCCCTCTAGTTCCGGTAATCCTCATGAGTGCTTACGATAATTATCCGGCTGGTAATAACATTCTACGATCTTCAATCGATCAATTCATAGAAAAACCTTTTACTTTATCTGAAATTACAAATGTACTACGTGCGTTCACTGTGAACCTTAAAAAGTGAACTGGATGATTGTTAACCTTTAAATCCGATAACTTAATATATAATCACGATTTACCCGTTCTCAACCTTGAAGAGGTATTACAATAATGATTGGGTGTTATGCCACAGCAGATAATAGGTTGATAAAAAAATAGTCGAAATGCTCTAATAAATCGACAAAAAATTTGGCATTAAACATGCACAAATAATTAAGGCGCTCTATATAATTATACAAATGATATCTAAATATCTCACAATATCAATTTTATGCGTTCTCGGTGTTGTCTGTTTTTTAGGCGATACACCGCGATCTTCTTTGACGATTTTGGCTCCAGTTTATCCCGATTCGCTTGCTTATGATCAGGGTCAACTATTTTTAATCACTTGTTCCAAAGAACAAACAACCGGTTTAATGATATCCACTCAATGGGCTGTTGAGAAGTTGATCGATATAGGCAGTAAGGCAAACAAAGATAATTTTGCCAAAGAAGTTTTTAAATTATTTCCAGCTAAGTCAACTCTTGAATTAGTCTCTACTTCTTTTCTGTTTTACAATGGATTCTCAAAAGCGGATTCCATTAGTTTCCCTTACATCGATACTATAACTGTTCGGTTTTTCTGGCAATTACCTCAGTTTGCCGAAATCATTCGTCAGGTACAAAATATCAATGCATCCCATGTTTTGCTTCAGATGCGAGGTTGGAAAGATACCGTTTATACTTCAACTCATCCCGATCCTATTAATCCCGATCAGGTATTATATCGCGCGTCAGTACAATTGTTGCCCGGTGCAAACAGGATATATTTTGCGAGCAATGGGATGAAAAATGAGGCAGAAGAATTTTTTGTTAACTTCGTGACCAAAGCACGTAAGAGCGAATCTTACGATGTACAATTCCATGGTTCTCCCCTTGCTGTATCTTGTGCAAAATGTCATAAGGAATTGCCGAGCGAAACAAATGCTGATGGTGAACGCGATAAATGCGGATTGTGTCATAACGAAATTGCAGGCGGTTTAATGAAACATGGTCCCGCGGCAGAACCGAAAGAATGTTCCACATGTCATGAACGTTCTACAGAAAAAAATATTGAAATTGTTCCAAAAGGTGTTCCGGGTGTTTGTTTCGATTGCCATACCGAGAAGAAAGATGAAGTTGAGACTTCGGCAGTAAAACACAAAGTTGCACACGATTGTGTAATTTGCCACTCACCGCACGCAACCGATCAGCCGAAATTTTTGAAGAATGATGTCTATCGTTTGTGCACCGGATGTCACCCGAACCATCTTATCAGTCATCCCGTCGATAAACACCCCATGCGATTTTCAAAATTAAATAAAGACTCAAACGAAGAAATTTCATGTGTAAGTTGCCACAAGCCGCATGGTTCCGAAAACCGATCTTTATTAAAAGCCAGCGGTGGTTCAATGGCAGTGTGTATGCAATGTCATCAAAAGTGAATTCATATCGAATATTCTGTTTCTTGTTTGCGATGGCATCAATTGCCACCGCGCAAACAACATTCACCGATTTAGGAATTTCGGGCGGATCAAGTATCGTTATGGCTCCTACAATTTCTGTTGCCCCCACTTCGCAGTTACGCGTTCATATGGGTCGAGTTGATTTTCTTCGCGGTGGCATGAAGGGATATAATGTATTCGGTCTGCAGGGTGGATTTTCAACCAACCTCGAAACATTCATTTCGATGTACAGCGAGCAAACCGGCTCAATTAATTCAAATGTATCATATGGAATTGGCGGCAAGCTTCTTTTGCCGTTCCGTGTTCCAGCGATTGGGAATCTCGCACTTTGGGGCGAAACGATCTCATCTACATTTTCATCCGAGAATGGAATGTTGCCACAGAATATCACGCGGTTTTACATTATTGGGGGTAGATCTATTGGAAACTTTAACCCAATAATAATCGCCGGAGCAATGAATATTGACCATAAGTATTTACCGATAGCCGCTGTTGGAGGAACATTTCCTCTGAGCAGTGAAATAAAAATAGGCGGCGAAGGCATTTACAATTATTTCGGGATGAGAGAAAAACAAGGTATGCTGACCGGGATGATGAGAATTTTATCTAACATCAGTGTTCAGGTTAGCGGTGGATACATTCATTCCCAGCCGATGTCATCATGGATTTTTTCTGCCGGACTTTCACTGGCAACAGCCGACTTGAATTTGTCTCCAAAGCCACAGGCAGCGCCAAAGGTTATTGTTCCGTCTTTTGAAGAGATGGAAAAAATGTCGATGGAGGAAAAAGGTATTGGACAAACTGTTCCACCTGTGCCGCCTGAGCAGGAAGAGAAAAAGCCGGAAACCCCGGAAGATAAGAAAGATGAAAAACAAAATGATCCGCATAAATAAGATAAAGATAATTTGATTATGAAAGATATATTGAAAAAAATATTGTTAGTTGTGATAATAATTGGCGCTAATTCATTTTATGGGTGTGGTTCAAAAAATATTCAGAAGGAAGATATTGCATGGCCCAGTCCGCCCGATGAACCTCGCATAAGATATATAAAGACATATGAAAGCGAAGATGATTTTCTTTCAAAGTTTGGAATTTTTGCACAGAGCTTAACCGGAAAAGGCGGAACTATCTCGCTTAGTCGTCCTTTCGATGTTTGTAGTGACGGTAAAGGACGAATTTTTGTAACCGATGTTGCGCAAGGAATTATTGTTTTCGATGAAAACCAGAAGAAAGTATTAGCTCTCGGAGAAAATATTCCTGTTCCGCTCGGCAACCCGCTCGGAATTGCTTATGGAGATAATAAATTATTCGTCGGCATAGCGGAAATAGGGCAGGTTGTTGCTATGACTCCCGAAGGAAAATTCCTCAATCTTATCGGAAAATCTGGTTCTTTCCCTAATCCGGTTGATGTTGATTATGATAAATTAAACAAACGAGTGGTGGTTGTCGATAATAAAAACCATCAGGTATATATTTATTCTGAAGGTGGAGATTCACTGCTGACGATAGGTAAGCGCGGCGATGCTGATGCTGAATTCAATTATCCTCAAAGCGTGGCAGTTGATACTGCCGGGAATATTTATGTGGTAGATGCGTTCAACTTCCGCATACAGGAATTCGACTCGCATGGTAAGTTTATACGAAAATACGGACAGCAGGGAAATGTCTTCGGTACATTTGCACGCCCGAAGGGTATTGCTCTTGATATGTATCAGAATATTTATGTTGTCGATGCGATGCATCAAAATTTTCAAATATTCAATCAAAATTTCGAACTGCTTCTTTTTGTAGGCAAATTCTCGAATAAAGATAATTGGGGGTTTCAAAATCCAATTGGAATCTCCGTTGATCAAAACAATACAATTTATGTTGCAGACCAGTTGAACCAGAGGATACAGGTGTTTCAACTGTTAAAACCAGATTAATTCTAAAAAATAAAAAATCCACTTCCTCAATGCCTCATGAGGGAAAGGATTATGTTCAATCACGAGGCAGTAAAAAACAAAATCATTAATCTAAGGAGTAATTAGTATGAAACAACTTTTAGTTGTAGCAGTGATGATACTTGTTGCCGCATCTTTCGTTATGGGACAAACGTTAGGAATGGCAACCAGCAAGCACAACTTTGCATTATCTTCAACGAACACCATCAAAGGCGCTTCGGAGAAGGTTTGCGGATATTGCCATACACCACACGTTCCGGCAACCGGAATTAAAGCACCGCTATGGTCACGTGCGAAATTAGTATCGACCGGTTACGGTGTATATTCAAGTCCAACAATGGATGCTACGCTAACCGCACTTGATGCAGGTCAGGATAATGTTAGCTCTATGTGTATGAGCTGCCACGATGGCAGCGCATTATTTGCTTCAGCGGCTTATGTGAAACGTCCACACGCTGGATCAGTCGTGTGGGATCCATACATAGCGACAACAGTTGGTGATGCAGCAAACCTGCATGCCGGAACAAAGTATGGTACAGGTTTATCACACACACATCCGGTGAATTTCGCCTATAATGCAGCATTAGTAACTGCCGACGGTGGATTACAAGGGACGCCGTTGAACAATTTACCGCTATACAACGATATGATGCAATGCGGAAGCTGCCATAATCCGCATCTCACGAGCAAAATGACTCGTGTTACAAGCGATGGCGGTTTACTCTGTATTTCATGTCATGTTAAGTAAGTAACGATTAATATTGTGCGACTCATCCCGATAACGGGATGGGTCGTACAAATAAATTGGCAAGGGGAAAAGTGAAGCGAGTATTCATTATAGCGCTTTTATTAGTGCTATCTATTTATAGTGGCGTCAGTCAGCTTTCGTCGATCAACGGTGAGCTGCGTTATCAGCATCAGTATCAGGATGCTTATAGCGGTGGCGCTTTTTATAAACTAATCCGGAAAAATCCGCAGTTTATTTTCGGTACAATGGGTTATATTTTATCCCCCATGATTTTTTCCTTCGATGTCCGCACCAACATCAACTTAAACTATAACAATTCATCTTTCGCCGGCGTCAACAGTTCTTTCAAGCAAACCATTATAGGGTTTTATGACCTGAATGTTAATGCTCTGCAACGATTGCCGGTTCGTGTCTCGTTTTCTGCCCGTGATCAGCAGATCAAATCATCTTCGCAATTCAGTAAATTCAATGTCGGTTTCGATGATTACAGGCAGCAGCAACAGCGTATCGAATTTTCGACGATGAATTTGAAGTTTTTACCAGCTACCTCTTTTGCATATCAACGTATCCGCAATTGGTCCGATATATCATTGAACCGCTTTAATCAGCTTATGCAAGAACTTACACTGAATATGTCTCAATCCACACAAGATGCATCGGTGAGTTTATCGGGATCACTCAGCGAGAATTATGAGAGTTTTACAAACAACAGGTTAAGGTACCTACGTTTTCAGATGAGCGGTAACAAAGAATTTTCAGCCAATCACCGCGCAGATATATCTTCCGAATATTATAAATTCGAAAATACATCGATGATAAATGCCAATGGCATTTACAACGGCACGCTATTCGAGAAATTCCGATTCAACACCAATATTTTAGCTCGAAATGCGAACTCTCAATCGGCATCATCAACAACACTCGGATTAGGACAGACTATCCAGTTTCTCCAGAATGAAAATTTTAATTATTCGGTTTCTTTTAATAATCAATCCACATACGACATCTACATTCAGGAGAATAACAGTTACAAACAACGTACCGATAATTTGGCGGGATCGGGAACGATTCAACATATGAGGTCTATCAGCGATATCACATTTTCTAACGGAATATCTTTCGGCTATGCGAAGCAAGATTCCCGTTTAGGGCAGAGGTCGTACAACGGCGGGCTGACAAACAGTTTTCAAACCACTTCCGGCGGTTATCAAATAAATGCAAATCAAATGTTTAGCATGACAAGAATTAAAGGATATCTCGGGCGAGATGAAATCAACAACTTAGTGAACATGATGATTGGTAAAACTTTGCCGTACCAAATCAATTCTCAGACAGGTATCGAGTTTCGGAATGAACGCCGGTCGAACACGAATGAGCTTTTTTATAAATATCAAACAATCCAATTGCGACAACATTTAAATACGTCTATCTATATATATAGTCCGTTTACCGTTTCTGTTGAAGGAACAATGAATTGGATATCAAACGGCGTTAAAGGGCATATGTACGGAATAACGGCAAACATAAACAGCGGTCGTTTCTTTTTACAAAATTTATCTATGAATTATCGTCTAAGTCGGACGTACGATATATATTATAGAAGACCGTATATGGAGCAGACAATTGAGTTTACATATAACTGGCGCGCTCTTGCATTCCAGCTAAGGTTACAGGAATTCAGGTTCATCGATACGCGTCATGATGTCTGGTTCAGTGTAACAAGACCGTTTAACATTGGATTATGATGTTACCTCGAAAGACTCCAGATATCAGACATCAGATTAAAAACCTCTCTTCGCAATCCCCCTTGCCAGAGAGAAGGGATTGGAGTTGTCCGCTTATGGCGGACTCTCCAATTCCGTATGTTTTTGGGGGATTTGGCGCTGTGATATTTAACGGAAATATTATAGTCAGTGATCTGGGGAATTGCAATATTCCCATAAATGATATAAGTTTTATAGGTACCAAAATTGGCATTAATAAAATCATGAAGTTATTCATAATTACATTTTTATCGTTTTACATGCTGTTATTATTTGGTTGCGGAACGTCGAAGGAAGCAATTCCCGATTACGTTTGGCCCCCACCGCCCGAAAAAGCCCGGATTAAATTTGTGAACATTATTAAGGGGAAAGATTATTTCGAATCATCAGGAATAGATAAGGTGTTGAGTGTTCTTGCGGGCGAGCATACAGGTACAACTTTTGAGCGTCCTTATGCGGTAGCTGTTGATGCAACAGGAAATATTTATGTATCCGACACAAGCTTGAAGAAAGTTTTTGTGTTCGATGTTACTCAAAAACAAATTCGCACGATCGGCGATAAAGGAAGTGCAAAACTTCAATCTCCCATCGGGATTGCAATTGCATCCTCAAATAAAATATTCATAGCCGATTCAAAAGTAAGACGTGTTTTTGCGTACGACTTAGAAGGTAATTTACTTTTCGGAATTGGTGAAGAAAACGAATTTGCATCGCCAACCGGTTTGGCTTTCGATTCATCCTCAAGCCGACTTTATGTGGTTGATACAAACAATCATCTGGTTAGAGTGTACAATGATGAAGGAAAATTTTTATTCACGTTCGGCAAACGCGGTGGCGACGACGGTGAGTTTAATTTTCCAACAAACATCACTGTACATAAAGGAAAAGTGTATGTTGTAGATACTATTAACGGACGAGTTCAGATTTTCGATCTGGAAGGGAAATTTGTTTCGAAATTCGGGCAACTTGGAAATACGCCAGGATATTTCTCGCGTCCAAAGGGTATCGCGCTCGATTCATTCGGACATATCTATATAGTAGATGCTGCGTTCGATAATTTTCAGTTGTTCAATGAAAAAGGGGAGGCGCTGATGTTCATCGGACAAGCCGGCGCAGGTATTGCAGAATTTCAATTGCCCGCGGGGATTTTCATTGATAAAGATAATTATATTTATGTTGTCGACCAGCTCAACGCGCGCGTACAGGTTTTTCAATTCATCGGTAAAGAATAATAAAATAAATTAATTTCATCATTAAGGAGTTACACATGAAGTACTTACTAATCGTCATTACACTGATTTTGATTGTTGCGGTGATAGGATCTGCACAGATCAGAAATAGTAAACACGATTTATCATTCGGTTCAACAACAACCGGTCCGAAAACCACAACCAGCACTTATACCGAGGTTTGCGTTTTCTGTCATACACCACACTCTACACAGAGCACAAGTTTACTTTGGAACCGAACTGCTTCTACTGCATCGTACGCAGTTTATTCCAGTCCGACCATGGAACAAACAGTTCCGCAGCCGGGTGCAGTTTCTAAAAACTGTCTTAGTTGCCACGATGGTACCATAACATTGGCAAGCGTTGTTAATAATCCGGGCAGTAGTGGTGGAATAGCTCCGGTTTTCACCGCTCCGGGTAAAATTGATACCACAGTATTCACAGGAATTGGAACAAACCTCACAAACGATCATCCTATCGGTTTTGTTTACAACACAAGTCGTTCAACTGACGCGGATTTACGAACCGAAACAGTTGCCGGTATAAAAGTAACCGTCAATGCTACTTCTCCGACCAGATCATTAACACTTTACGGTACAACCGCTGCCAGTGCAACACTCGAGTGCGGAACCTGTCATGATCCTCACGGAGTAACCGGTGTTCCAACATTCTTAAGAGTATCGAATAGCAACAGCGAACTCTGCTTTACGTGCCATGTTAAGTAGCAAAGAAACTTTAAACACAGCTTTGTTCCGATACAAGAAAATATTATAATTAAGCATGATAAAATTTTGCCGAATTATATTATTACTTAGCACTATTTTCTTTATGGAACAAGCGGCGGCTCAAAGTTCTTCCACCGAACTTGTTTGGCCCCCCCCGCCGCAAAAAGCGCGAATACAACATCTTCGTACAATTTCAAATTTGAACGAAGTAGCATCTGAGCAGGGATTTTTTTCTCGCGTGATGAATTTCTTGTTTGGTGGAACAGAATCCCGGCATGGATTCGTTCAACCGGTTGGTATCGCTGTTTCTCAATCGGGCGTTATCTACATTGCCGACCCGGGTGCAAATTGCGTTCATATTCTGAATTTAGATGAAAAAGAATATTCTGTCGTTTCAGAAACAAAAGCCGGAAAACTAAAATCACCTGTTGGTTTGGCTTCAGCTTCGAATGGTTATCTATACATCTCTGATTCGGAACGGAAAGAAATTTTGGTTTTAGACGAAGACCTTTCATTTCAATTCGTAATCCGGAATAATTTTGTGAGACCAACAGGTATTCAGATTATAAATGGAAAGTTATTCATTGTTGATACGGGTCAGAATAAAATTTTTATTTTCGATCTTAACGGAAAGTTTATTTCGGAATTCGGAAGACGCGGAAGTGGAGACGGAGAGTTTAATTATCCGGTACAATTATGCGCCCGCAATTCAATTTATATTGTCGATGCACTGAACTTTCGAATTCAAATGTGTGATGTATCCGGTAAGTTCGCCGGTCAATTTGGAGGAATAGGTAACAGCGCGGGGAGCTTTGCCAATCCCAAATCGATTGCACTCGATTCCGAAGGTCACGTTTACGTAACCGATGCGTTGATGGATAATTTTCAAATATTCGATAGTCAGGGACAGCTATTACTCGTTGTTGGAAGCAAAGGAAACGGAGATGGTGAATTTATGAGTCCAAGCGGTATAGCAATAGACGCAAATGATACAATTTATATTGTTGACTCACTTAATAAGAGATTACAAATATTCAGGTATATGAAGTGAAAATAAAATTGTTAAAAATATTATTAATTGTGTCCGTATCGCTTATAACGTTCGGTCAGGTATTTTCCCAAACGAGCATCGTAAGCTCGAAGCATAATTTAAGCACAACCGGAACAGGTACTATTAAGGCAACAAGCGAAACTCAAGTTTGCGTTTTTTGCCATACCCCACACAGTAAGCAAGTTACGTCTCAATTGTGGAATCATCAACCAACCACAGCTACATATACATTATACAGCAGTGATTATCTTACATCGAAAAGTTATCCTGCTTCAACACAGCCGGGTACAAAATCAAAACTGTGTTTAGCATGTCACGATGGTACAATCGCAATCGGTGCCGTTTATAATACCACAGGATCCAGTTCTGCCGGAACCATTACAATGGCAAGCGGTATAACGACATTACCATCGGGTCAATCGACAAATGTAGGTACATCTTTAGTGAACGATCATCCGGTGGGATTTGCATACGATGCTACAAAAGATCCGGAATTGGTATCAAGAACATGGCCCTGGAATAGTGCAATTAAATTAGATCCCGATGCTTCAAATGGCAAAGTCGAATGCACGTCGTGTCATGAACCGCATCATAATACAAACGGGAAGTTCTTACAAATCTCTAACACGAATGCGGCACTTTGCACATTTTGTCATAATAAAACTAATTGGGCGGCTTCGATTCATAAAACTTCTACTCAAAGTTATACACCATCCGGCTCCACAACCACTACAGTTGGCGAATGGTCTTGCCGCAATTGTCATCGATCTCACAATGGACAAGGAGTCCCTTATCTGTTAAATCTCGTAGAAGAAAATACCTGTTACCAATCAAGCTGTCACGGTTCAACAACTCCCGGAATTAATACGAAAGATATTCAAACACAGGCAAATAAAACTTATAAACATCCAACAAATACAGTGAGCGGCAAGCACAAGAATCCTGATAACTCGACAAGTTTAAATGTCCCGAATCGTCACGCCGAATGCTATGATTGCCATAACAGCCATCAGGCGAAAGATGGATTGCATACGTTGAAAAGCAATGCTGTTTCAAATGTATTAACAGGTGTTTGGGGTGTTACACCCGGTACAGCTACAATATGGACTCAACCAACAACGTTCACCATAATAAATCCGGTTACAAAGGAGAATCAGATTTGTTTTAAATGCCATTCATATAATGCTTTTGGATTTGCGTTAAACGGCGTTACAACCATTGTTGGACCATCCGGGGTGAATATCACCGATCAAGCGATGGAGTTTAACACGGCAAATAAATCAGCACATCCGGTTGTAGTATCAACGAACAACCAAACAGGATCAACGGCACCAAAGGCGCTCACTACAACGCAAATGAGTACGACTTGGAATAGTGTTGGAACACAGACAATGTATTGCGGCGATTGCCACGGTAACGATCAAGCTACTTCTGCAACTGTTCCTCAGGGTCCGCATGGGTCGAACGCGAAATTCATATTAACAGGTACGGCAAAATATTGGCCCCTTAACGCTTCCGGAAATCTCTGGTCGCTTAATGACTTAAGGAACAATCTTAATAATTGGTCTACGAATCTTTTTTGTGTAAATTGTCATCCGATTTATAGCGGTGGAAGTTTTAAAAACAACACCCATTCCAGAAATCAACATCAGGGTGTCGCCGTCAAGTGCGTTGCCTGTCATGTAACAGTACCGCATGGAGCGAAGCGATCGCGCCTGATTGGTTATCGAACTGATGTTTATCCGTATAATTACAATGGCGCCGGACAGTTTGAAAAATTAGTGATCAGTGGGTTTCGGAAAGCATCGAGTCCGAATAACTACATCAAAAGTGATTGCACTTTCACTAGCGGTTGTCATGGTACACAAAGCGGTACATATGAACCATAATGAAATTTACATCGAACAGTCATTATACAGTTAATAAAGTAAAGTATATTTTCTTAATGCCCCGCAAAATAAAATTAAAAACAAGGTACATGTTATGAAGCGAAAAATATTAATTCTTTTTTCCTTAACAATATTATTCCTACTCTCCTTAGTTACGATGGGATACGGTCAGGAAAATGTGAAGCAGTCATGTATAACAGCTAAGTGTCATGTGAATTTTGGGAAAGCAAAATTTGTCCATGGACCGGTTGCGGTAGGTGAATGTATCTCGTGTCATCAGCTTCTCCCGAAGGAAGATCATAAATTCCAGCCGATAAAAAATGTAGAAGAACAATGCAATAAGTGCCACGAACCGATGGCGAAGAAAGGGACTGTGCATGCGCCGGTTGCGAAGGGCGAATGTGCTAAATGCCACGATTCTCATCAGTCGGACAGGCAATTTCAGTTAAAGAAATCTTCTACGAGCGACTTGTGCTTTTCATGCCATCCAAAAAATCTGATAACTAAAAAGTTTACACATGGTCCGGCAGCAGATGGCGAATGTTTATCGTGCCACCTGCCGCACATGAGCGAGAAACCGCAATTATTAACAAAAGCATCTAACGATCTGTGCTTTCAATGCCATACCGATTTTCAGGAATCTTTCGCAGCGGCAAAAAATATTCATAAACCGGCAGGTGAAAATTGCGCGCAATGCCATAATCCACACAGCGCCGATGCAAGATTTTTACTTGCAAGCAATACACCCGATCAATGTTATACATGCCATGCTGCTATTCAGACATCGGCAACGAAATCTACAGTGAAGCATGTTGCGCTCGATGAAGAGAAAAAATGTTTAGCTTGTCATTCCCCACATACCGCAAATCATATCAAACAATTAACAGAAGAACCGATGGCACTTTGTTTAAAATGCCACGACAAATCGCTGGTTGAAAAGGGGAATAAGCTTTCGGATATGAAAACACTGTTCGATAAAAATATTAATTGGCACGGACCGATACGCGAACGCGATTGCTCCGGTTGTCATGAAGTTCATGGCTCACAAAATTTCCGGCTATTAACCCAAACATATCCGCCGGAATTTTATACACCATATGCTTCTGAAAAATATGAACTATGTTTTAACTGCCATCAAAATACGCTTGCGCAGGATCCGACAACCATGACTTTAACTGGTTTTCGAGATGGAAGTCGGAATCTTCATTATCTTCATGTCAATAAAAAAGTTAAGGGAAGAACTTGTCGTGCATGCCATGAAACCCATGCGAGTAATAACGACAGGCATGTCCGCGAGTTGGTTCCATTCGGACAATGGATGTTGCCGGTAAAATTCGAAAAAGAACATAATGGCGGAAAATGTTCACCCGGATGCCATGCACCTTTTAGTTATAAAAGGAATAAAAGTGAAACCCGAATTGAAAAAACAGATGAGGAATAACTGTTAGCAGCATTAAGGATTGAACGATGAATATTATTAAGAGGCGAACGATCTGTTTCGTATTTCTTCTGTTTGCTGTAACAAATGCTTACTGTCAGTTAGCGATGCAATCGCTTACTCCAAACTTCAGTTTGAAGGATATTGACGGAAACGCATGGTCAAGCGACAAACATTTTACCGGGAAATTTACAATCGTTTTATTCTGGTCGACATGGGGAAACGATTCAATTGAAATGATTGATACGGTTGAAGAATTGCATAAGCGGTATAATGCCCAAGGACTGGAAGCTGTTGGTGTATGCGTAGAGCAGCAAATAATTTCAGATTCGTTGAAACAAAAGATCAGTGAGACAATAAAAAAGAGAGAAATATCATTTCCGATTGTTTTCGATGACCAGCTTAGAACTTTCCGTCAATATAACGTGATCGCTGTACCAACTACATTTGTTATTAATGAAGAAGGTAAAATTGTTTATCACCTTGCGGGGTTTTCAATTTTAGGCAGAGAACAATTGTTCGAGTTTGTGCGTGAAAGGTTTGAGGGAAAACGAAATGTTACTGTCCACCATAAATTTTCACGCCAACCTGATAAACATGCGTTGCGTCTATATAATATGGCGACGATGAAGTTTAGCCGAAGTGAGCTGGATACTGCGAAAAAATATGCTCAGGAAGCTTCTGCGATTGATACCGGTTTTGTTGAACCCTTGATACTTCTGACGGAAATTGCGCTTGAGGAATCAAACATTGTAATAGCCGAAAAAAATATTTCTGTTGCTTTACAAATCATGCCGGGTTCCAGTGAAGTACAAAGTCTGGCAGGATTGATTGCCGCCAGGCAGGGGGATACAACACGCGCATTGGAAATTCTAAAAAAAGTGTTGCAGCAATCCGACACTATCGCAATTGCACATTGTTATTTGGGATACCTGTATGGAATAACAGGCAATCTCATCGGTTCAGAAGAGGAAATGAAGCGAGCCGCCGAACTTTCTTCATCGGATTACAGAATTCCAATGCTTCAAGCAGAATTATTAGAAAAAGCCGGAAAGGTTGACGAAGCCAAAGTTTTAAAAAAGAAAGCAAAACAAATTCGCCGGAAAAGATAACACTTCCGGCGAATTCTTAAGGGGCGATTTAAAATAAATTATTATTTTCGATGGCAATATATGCAGAGGTTACCCTGGAACGCCTTCTTTGTTCCTTCAATATCAACACTGCATTCATTACTTTCCGAATTTGTTTCCAACGACAACGATGCAAGCAATTGGGGCTTTGCTACGTGGCAGCTTAAGCATCCTATTTTTCCATCCACAAGTTTAATATTCGGATCCAACGCACCTGCCGGCACATACTCACGCGGATTATTATTTTCTGATTCAGAATATGACATTCCAATAGAATGATTTTTTGTTCTCATCCAAAGTCCACGATCAAATTCCAATGGAGCGTTCACTGGACGGAGTTCAATAGTTTTTCCTGCCGATCCATCATGGCATCTCATACAATACTGAGATTCATAATCAAGCTGAGATGCCGGAATACGAATTGAACTGGGAGTTTGAGAAAATGCACTAAGCGCGATCAAATTAATCGTAATAAGAATAAATCCATATTTTAATTTTAAACGCATCCTGTTTTCCATTCTTGCAGAAGAGAGAGTCTCAATTTTATGCCAATCAATCTTTTTAAAAAAATCTCATTAATCAAGCTGAATTCAATGATTTACGATAGACGATTTAACTGAAATGAAATTATTTCCACAGAACGATCTGTAGATTCTACAAATGGAAGATGTGTGGTAAAAACAATAAGGAGGGAAAAACAACTACGTAAATTGACGTAATGGATTTTTTTAGAAACCAGGGTGCGTCAATATCCTCACTCAATTTTCTCATAGCTGAGCCGTTTGCCGCATACAATATTTTTAACAATGAAAATTTGGAGTATTATTGCGTAAATAAAGGATGGTACGATAGTTGCAATTTACCCGATTACCTTGTACATTATTCAAGTTCTATAAGCGGGGCAGTATGGTAATTAAGGATTGAACTTGAAAAATTTCGAGAAGAAAATTCACTATTTATCAGATTAATTATAGAAAGGTTAAGATATGAAACTTGCCAAAATTGTTTTAACTGTATTGGTGATGATCGTATTCATCTCACCGACTGTGCTGGCGCAAACGTACCAAGGAACACAAACATGCCAGGGTTGTCATAGCGGATTTGGAGGTAACCAATATCCTCAATGGCAAAACACTCTTCACTCTAAAATTCATCTTATCCCAGATACAATTTCTATCAGACCGCTCGCGTCTTTTACGAATGGCGATAGTATCAGCATGGGTTCTTCATATGCAAATGCAAAAGTATATCTGAGACGTTTAGGTTCCGACTACTATGCTACGGTTGGTGCAGGCGGGACAGAATATAAAATTGCGTGGACTTACGGCTGGGGCTTCAAGCAAAGATATCTTGTGAAAATTGATACCGGTTATTACATGCTGCCGATTCAATATAATATAAACAAGTATCTCGACAACTCTTCAGGCACCTGGGTTACATACAATCCGGTCAATTGGTTTACTTCGGGTGGCGCAGTGAAACCATTCGATAATACTTTCAGAAAAAAATCATGGGACAGAAACTGCATGGGCTGCCATGTAACAGGCGGTAAAGTAGAAACAGTAATTGCCGGCAGTGATACATCGTGGCATGCGACATGGGCAAATAATAATTCAAGTGGCAATATGGTTACTGGCTGCGAAAGCTGCCACGGACCATCAACAGGTGGAGGGGGAATAGGTCATCAGATGAATCCTTCGAAGCTTACAACGAAGGAACGCAAGTTAGAAGTTTGCGGACAATGTCATAACCGCGCTCAATCGGTTGGCGGTACACATGAGTTCCCGAAGAACGAGGCGGAGAATACATACTTCAATCCCGCCGATACGATGAAACCGTTATCGATGTTTTTAGATATGAGTAAAGCGCCGAACACAACCGGTGGACCCGGCATGTGGCCCGATCTTGTATCTTCACGACAACATCATCAGCAGTATCAGGAATTCTTGGGCTCTAAACATTATAATAATCCTTACGTAGAAGTTACCTGCTTTACATGTCATACTGCGCACAGCAAATCTCCAAAAGATCATGACCTGATTGATTCGTTGCTGGTGGGTGGAACCAAATTTGAAGTTGAAAATGATAACAATACGCTTTGTTTATCGTGTCATGCTACGCACGGTCCATTTGCCGGAATATCGAAATCTTGGGTTGTTGATCCGGTAACATATAATGATTCGATCGGAGCCGTAGTAACTGTGCACACAAAGCACAATACTTATGATCCAAATAATCTCTCAAATACCGGCGGCATTGGAAGATGCTCAAAATGTCACATGACTACAACAGCCATTACTGCAAAAGCTTACGATATACACGGACATACATTTGCCGTTGTCCCACCAGTTAAAACGCGGGAATTCCAGGGCGTCTCTACGCCAACTTTAGGAATGTTGAATACATGCGCCGCAAGTTGCCACAGGAATCCGTCCGGTTTGACTGCCGCTGTTCCAACATTCGGAATAGCATCCGATCCCACACTTACAGATTGGAGAGAATCGTCCGATCTTGCGCTTGCAGATACGCTATGGAATTATTGGCAGGCATGGGGCTGGACTGGCGTGAAAGAAGTTAAAGGTTCTGTGCCTATAGCATATAATTTGTACCAGAACTATCCGAACCCATTCAACCCATCGACCAAAATTGTTGTTGAATTATCGAGAAGCGGCGATGCGCATCTCGATGTTTATAACATTCTCGGCGAAAAAGTGGCAACACTTATGGATGGTAATTATAAAGCAGGCAGATTTGAAGTTACTTGGACAGGAAGAGACGACTTCGGTTTGCAAGCGCCTACAGGCGTTTACTTCTATAAGCTCGAATCAGGTTCGTTCACTCAGACAAAGAAAATGCTATTCATGAAATAGTATCAAATGATATCTGAATTATAACTGATTCTGTAAATTCAGAACTCCGATTTCTTCTTCGTAAATCTTAGTAAGAAATCGGAGTTCTGCTTTTTATACACATGCAACTTGAAACCTAGGACCTAAAACCCAAAACCTAAAATTCCCACTGTATATCTTAAAATCTCGAATCTGAAATCATTCTCCCATTTCATTTTTATTTATTACAGTTTTCGTTTGTTCCCACTCTGCATAAATCGGCGGCAGGAATATCGATTTGTTTTTGAGAAGGTTTTTTAAATAATTTATTCGTTGCGCTTCAGGAATAGAAAAATTCGAAAAGTTCGATTGTAAAGAATCTTTTGGTGGAAACCATTCGTAAAGATATCCTTGAGCGTTCAAGTTATCAGCTATCTAATAAACTTGTATCCTGCAGTATGTACGGTTATCAAATGCTTTGGCTCGTTCGGAAGATCTTCAATTTTTTTTCTTAAGGAAAGTATGTAATTATCAACGGTACGGGTTGTGGGGAAATTCTCGTATCCCCACACTTCATCAAGGAGCATTTCACGGGTTACAACTTCACCTTCCCGCATTATGAGATATTTCAAAACTTCCATTTCTTTTGTGGAAAATTTAATCTGTTTACTATTTTTAAATGCCTCTTGTCTTTTAAAGTCGATATAAACGGCGCCGAAAGAATACTCGCAGATGTCTTTTATTATTTCTCCTTTTCTCCTGAGGAGCGCTTTGATTCTGGCTTGAAGTTCGCGAACGCTGAAAGGTTTTGTTACGTAATCATCGGCGCCTAACTCCAAACCCAGCACTTTATCCACTTCTTCTTTCTTGCTTGTAAGAATGAGGATCGGCGTATCGAATCCTTCTTTCCGTAAATCACGGCAAACATCAAATCCGTGTTTTTTCGGAAGCATGATATCCAAAATAATCAGATCAAATTTTTCCTGTTTAACAATTCTGTGGCATTTTTCTCCGTCGGTGGCTGTAGTTACCTCGTAATGTTCATCCCGCAGTGCGGCTTCAAGTCCGATTAAAATTGCAGGATCGTCTTCAACTACTAATATTTTTTTCATATTATTCCTCCATGCTTAATGGAAATAATAATGTAAAAACGCTTCCCACACCGGTGGAGCTTTGAATTTCAATTTTACCGCTATGTGCGTCCATGATATGTTTTACTATCGCCAAGCCCAATCCGGCGCCGCCGGTGCCGAGAGTTACTCTTTCTTTTGCCCTGTAAAATGGCTTTAAAATATGCGCAATATCTTCATCTGGAATTCCAATTCCTCTGTCTTTCACTTCAAGAGCTACCGAGCCGTTTTTCTTGAAAGTTGATATGGTGATTTCTTTTATATCGTATGAATATTTTATTGAGTTCGAGATGAGATTTATTAACGCTTCTATTACGGCGTCTTTATCGGCGTTGAGATAACAATCCATGCCACAGAAATTAGTTTGTACTTTGCATTTATCGATCTTAAATTGATAATGCATTATCTTCAATACGTGCTTGATGAGTGAGTTTAATTCGATTTCCGTAAAACGATACTCTTTCACTCCGCGTTCTATTCTTGAGAAATCGAGGACGTTGTTTATCAATCTTGTCAGTCGCTCGCTTTCGCCTTCGATTATTTCGAGATATTCGTGCGTGTCTGATTTAGAGATATTCTTTCCGTTTCGCAGAAGCTCGGCAAACATCTTTATCGATGTGAGCGGGGTTTTCAGGTCGTGCGAAACACTTGATACGAAGTAAGATTTCAGTTTGCTTAATTCTTCCAGCCGCTGAGTTTCGGCTTGTTCAAGTAATAACTTTTGCTGTAGCTCGATTCGCTCGATCGTTAGTATAGATTGGGTTACTATTGAATTCAATAATTCGATATCTTCGCGTGAGTAACGTAACCCCGATTTTTTTTTGCCCAGCGCGAGAAATCCTATAACTTCTTTTCGCTCAGAGATTAACGGAAAAACAAGCGCTATTCCCCAGCGAAGAAATATATTTTCATCCGGTGTTTCGTGCAGAATACCTGATTCTATTTTATTATTCACAGCGATTGGAAGATCGAGTCGGATTCTCAACTTTTCGGTATCAAGACGGATACCGTGCTTTTCTAAAAGTTCAAAATTATGATGCGCAAGAAGCAGTAGATGATTATTATTGCCGTAGCGGAAAAACCCGATTCGCTCTGTTTGTAATAGGTCATCAATTTTAGTTACCAACAGCGAGGCGAGGTTCTGAATATTTACAATTCGTTTAATATCGTCGATAAATTGTAGTTCTGCCTGTCTGAAATCATATTGAACACGGAAGAACAACCTGTCAACTATCGACTGAACTCGCCGTCTGATCGGTTCGAACGCCAAAGCAATTACAGTTGCAGTTATTGTTGAAACGATTAACGATGTTTGCACCGTGAACACCGTTACTATCTTTGCGATAATGGCTACGATTCCGATATATGCGACTAATCCGATGCCGATCACAATGAGATACACAGAGCTGCGGTTGATGATGAGATCGATATTCATCGCGTGATATTTCAAAATCGATGTAGCAAAAGTTATCGGTATGAATAATATGAAAATTTTAAAAAGAGTCTCGGAAATAATAGGAGAATATCCCAGAGCGATCGGTAAAGCCCAGAAGAAAACGAAGGGAGAGGGTCCTATAGAAAGACCGTAAAGTATCCATCTGATTTTTTTCTTATCCGATTGCGATTCCGCTTTTTGATACGAATAAATAAAAGTGATTATTCCCAAAATAATCAATAAAAAAACGAAACCGTTTTGAATCATCGAGATCGATGCTGTTTCACGGTAAAGTTCAAGCCATTGTGATTTTGCCGCATTCAGATAGAGATAAGAATGCACAAGCGCAATTATAGCGCCGGTAATGTAAAGTCCGGCAATTAATTTCTTATATTGTTTCCACCGTAAAGAAGGAAACACAAATGTGAAATGCAAAAAATAAACCGGTACAATGGTATAAGCGAGAAAAAATATTACAGCGGCAGGGTATCCTATCCAGGCAGGGTTGAACGCGTAAAGAGTTTTTGTCCCGATAATATCGGTTGCGAGCGCGGTTGAAGCAAGATGGAATACAAGAGAAGCCCTATCGTCCGGTTTTTGATAATAAACAAATGCCCCCACTACAAAAATCAAAACTATAATTATTCCATCAAAGACGATAAATGCAGATGAATAATAATTCTCAAGCCGTATTGTATTCCGTACGCCGGTAAAATTATTATCAAAATAAATCTCATTACCGGGATGCAAATTGCTGATGACAAATTCGGTTTCCTCAGCACTCAGTACTTCACTGCCGTTTATTACCGATGGGTAATTTCCCGTGTACTGTTCCGGTAAAAAAGATTTTTGAGATAGATGATGCACCGCAATTGCCGCAAAGCAGAGAAATGCCAAATCCAGTATTGCTACTATAAGTTTTATCTGTTTTTTTGCCATAATTGATTATTGTTAGCCGCATATCGCTCAATAAGCAGGCGGAAAACGACCTTTATCTTGCTCTATGTTACCAATTTCTCTTCCGAGAATCAAGTATTTAGTTTGCTTTTAATTTCTGAAATAGTTAAATTTTTTAGCAAACCAATTGAATACTTGCATAGCGACAAATGAGGATGTTTTAATTGCGATTGCCCCATGGAAGGGAATAATTCTTTTATCAAATTAAGTTTTACAGATTCGGATTGGATGAGGGATATATTGTGTCCTTACGAATAGGCAGCATTTTTTAAATCAAGTTTTTTAAACTGATGTCATATTCAGAACGACGGAGTATTACATAACCGGATGAAAAACAAGAGGCAAATCGGAACAGATAAAAAATCACTTCGCGACAAAGCGGCGAAAGAATTGAAATTGAAAAATTTCAACAAGTCTGTTTCGCTGAACGATCCTAAAGCGCTTGTTCATGAATTGCAGGTACACCAGATTGAACTGGAAGTGCAAAACGAGCAATTGCGTCATACCTTAGAAACTCTTGAGGAGGTAAAACAAAAATATTATGAGTTGTACAATTTTGCGCCGGCCGGTTATTTTGTATTCAATGCCAAAGGTAAAATTATAGATGTGAATTTAACCGGCTGCAACCTGCTTGGCGACGAGAGGCGTAACATACTCGACAGGCAATTCCAGATTTTTTTAGCGCCGGGATGCCGAAATGAATTCAATCAATTTTGCTCAAGCATCATTAAATCGGGGGAAAAACAGCAATGTGAGCTAATTTTACACCGCGAGAAAAATGAAAATGTTTATCTGCTGCTTGTAGGAAAAATAACAGATGAGAATGAAAATATAAAAGTAACCGCTACCGATATCACCGACCGTAAGCTCATCGAAATTGAACACTACAGAGCAAACGATGAATTAGAAAAATTAAAAAATAATCTTGAGCAACTTGTCCGCGAACGAACGCATAACCTTGAAAATGTAAACCGTGAAATTCTTCTGCTCGCCCAGGCAATTTCAAGCACGATCGAAAGCGTATGTATTACCGACTCTAAAAAGCGTATCCTATTTGTAAATATAGCGTTCGTGCATACCTATGGCTATGACGCTAAAAAGATACTTGGCAAGAGTATCGAACTTCTCTGCGCAAATGAATCCGATGCAAACAGATGCAGTGAGATATTCAGGAATGCAGTGGAACAAAACTGGAAAGGGGAGTTTTTGCACAGGAAAAAGAACGGAGATATATTTCCGGCAGAGGTTTCTATTTCACCGCTGAAGAATGACGAAGGAGAAATTACTGCGTTTATTGTTTTGACAAGCGATATTACAGACCGAAAAAAAGCAGAAGAAGAAATTCTAAAATCCCATCGGGAGCAACAACTCATCTTCCAGTCCGTTCCGGTGGTTCTGTACAATGCAGTTTCCGGTTCAGATTATGATGCTTCATGGATTAGTGAAAATGTTCAGCGGATTACCGGTTTTACAGCAAATCAGTTTATAACACAACCTAATTTCTGGAGAGAAAGAATACATTCCGACGACCGAGAACGGGTGCTGAAAGAATTTAAATCAATCTGTGAAAGCAAAATTATTAACACCGAATACCGTTGGTTATGCGCCGATAATACATACCGATGGTTTATGGAAAAAGCCATACTGATAGATCAACAAGATGGTAATCAGAAAATCATTTACGGCGCATGGGTTGATATAACAGACCGTAAATTAGTTGCCGAAGCTGTTGAACGAAGCGAGAAGCATTTCAGATCACTTATTGAAAATTCAAGCGATATAATCGTACTTATTAACTGTGAAGGAATTATTGTATATGCCAGTCCATCAACAGAGCGAGTGATGGGATATCAGTTTGAAGAAGTTATCGGCATTGATATATTCAAGTTGGTTCATCCTGAAGATTTACAGAAAGCAAGAGAAATATTTAGCCAATCTTTGAAACATCCAAAGCTCGTTATTCATATGGATATTCGTGCATTGCATAAGAATGGCGCATGGCGATGGGTAAAATGCAGCGGTGTAAATTTACTGCTCGACACAAATGTTTCCGGTATCGTTCTCAATATATCCGATATAACCGTTCGCAAATGGGCAGAAGAACAGTTAATCGATACACACAAAGATTTACAGGCAACTACCCAAGCAATTCCCGATCTGCTGTTTCGTATAGACAGAAAAGGAACTTTCTTAGATTACCATGCCGGAAGCGATGATCTTTTGTATGTTAAACCGCATGAATTTATAGGCAAAAATGTATCCGATGTTCTTCCTCCCGAAGTAGCCAAACTTATATATCACGCCATCGATGTTGTACTGGAGAAAAAAGAGATCTTTACTTTCGAATATCAATTAACTATGCATGGTGAACCCAAGGAATATGAAGCCCGTACTGTTTTCAAGGATGAGGACGAAGTAATATTTTTTGTGCGGGATATTACTGATCGTAAAATAGCTTTGGAAGCAATCAAAACATCGGAGCGTAAATATAGAGATATTTTCATATACGCACCCGTTGGAATTTACCAATCGACAAAAGATGGAAAATTTATTACAGCTAATCTTCGCCTCGCACAAACGTTAGGTTACGACTCGATTGATGAAATTATTAAATTGGATATTGGCGAAGATATCTTCTACAATAAAGGTGAACGAGAACTATTGATTGCGAAGCATGAATCTACCGGCACTATTGTTGATCTTGAAATAGTTTGGCGAAAAAAAAATGGATCACCGATATGGATAGCATTAACTGTTCATGCGGTTAAAAACACTATAGACCAAACACAGTACTATGAAGGATTTGTTCGTGATATAACAGTTCGTAAACTTGCTGAAAAGGAAATAAGCCAATCTAAAAATAAATACCAACAACTTATCGATAACATTTCGGATGCAATTATAGTTGATGATATCGAGGGACGGGTGACGTACGCGAACCAAAACTTCTTCAATCTATTCGGCATACCGGAGAAGAATTCAGGCAAGATTGTACTTGAAGATTACGTTGCCCCGGAATGGCGTGCTCAATTGAGAGACCGGCATAATCGCCGCATAGCGGGCGAAGATGTTCCATCACATTTTGAATATGAAGGAATCAGGGGAGATGGAAATCGGCTGTGGGTCGAGGTTTCTGTTGTAAAAATTATGGATGATGAAAAAATAATTGGAACGCAATCATCTCTTGGGAACATAACAGAGAGGAAAATAGCGGAACAAACATTGCGGAATTTCACACGCAAAATTATAGAGGTGCAGGAAAATGAAAGAGGAAGAGTTACGCGTGAACTGCATGACAGCGTAATTCAACTTATGTCTGCCGCAAAACTTAAACTGGCTGTTGTCGACGAAAAAATTTTACATGAAACCGGCGGAACATGGATTGAATTGACTTTATCGGAGAATTTGATTGAGAAAGCGATCAGAGAAATACGAAATATATCTCGCGGATTAAAGCCGAGTATATTGGAAGATTTAGGATTGGTACCGGCAGTGCGTTCTTTATGTGAAGAAGTGCATTCACGGACAGATATTAACATCGGTTTCGAAAGTTCAAAATCTTATTTCCGGTTAGATCATGATGTTGAACTGACTCTTTACAGGATTATTCAGGAAGCGCTGAATAATATTGAAAAACATTCCGGCGCAACAAATGCAGAAGTAATGCTTTTCTTCAAGGAAAAACTCATTAGCGCTGTAGTCAGGGATAATGGAGTTGGTTTTGACAACACAAGTTTGATAAAAGACGCATCCTCGGCGGGTTACGGATTGGTGGGTATGCGCGAACGTGCAGAGTCAGTGGGGGGAGTGTTTGAAATTCACTCGATAATCGGTCGGGGAACAGAGATTGTTGTTAAAATTCCGTGTGAAGAGAAATGAAGAACGGGGTAGTACCTGTCCGCCATAACACGAAGTGTAACGGCGGGGAACTCCCTCAGAACGCAGAGACAAATGTAGCTCATCTTTAAGGTTTAGGTGATATTGAAAATAATAAGGAAAACTCACATGAAAATAGATTCACAGCCGATTATTAAAATTCTTCTCGTCGATGATCATCCTATTGTTCAACAGGGATTACGAACGACACTCTCTTCATATTCTCAATTTGAGATCGTTGGTGGAGCGCTTAACGGATTGGATGCGGTGCAATTTTTAAAAAAGAATCACGCGGATGTTGTGTTAATGGATATCATCATGCCGACGATGAACGGCATTCAGGCGACAAAAATTATGCGTGATGAATTCCCGGAAGTCAAAGTTCTTGCTCTTACGATGCACGATGAGAAAGAATACGTTGTAGAAATGATCAAAGCCGGCGCCACCGGATATTTACTGAAAGATGCAAAACCAAACGAGCTTATTCAAGCCATCGATACCGTTTATCAAGGAAATGTATATTTCAGTCCGATGATATCGAACATTCTGGTTAAAGAACTTATTGCAAAACCGGAAGTTGAGAAAACAGAGGCGAGCGACATATTATCTTCGCGTGAGCTTGAAGTTCTCCGATTGGTCGCAGAAGGTTCGAGTAATAAAATAATTGCAGATCAACTATTCATCAGTGTAAGAACAGTTGAAACGCATCGTGAGAGAATCATGAAAAAATTGAATCTTCATAATACCGCTTCGTTAACAATATATGCCGTTCAAAAGGGATTGATTAAAGTAAAATAAAAATATAACGGTTGGCTTATGGCAAGCAAAGCAAATTTTGGAGTACCTGTCTGCCAAAGGCCGAAGTGCGACGGCGGGCAACTCCCTCTGAACGGGGAAGTTCGTGGTTGACCAAAAAGTTTTAGTGAACCTAAGTGTACTAAGTGTCTAAGTGTTAATTTTATTTTACTTATGATCGGAACATAATTACCACTAAGGCCTGCCTGCGGCAGGCAGGCACTAAGAACACTAAATAACACTAAGCAATATTTACTTTTTAGTAAGCCCATAAGAACGGGGCTTGAAGAACTAACTTAAGTTCCTTAAATATATATCAAAAACGAAATAAATTCCGTTCTACATTTCACACTACCTTCTAAAAACCTGATTGCAGTCAGTAGTATATCCGACAAAATAAATCAGTAATTTTGCTGATTCATTTTGTTTTATATTTTCTTTCCTTGGTAACAGTAGTATACCCAGCCGTAAGCTGTAGAGGTTGAACAGATCTTAAGCAAATCTTCAGCAGAGTAAAAAAAAGTAATTTTATAATTTTACAGCAAAGATATTTTTTGTTGGAAGGGGGTAGGTGTCTCGATGCAAGAAAATTTATGGGGAATTGTACTTGCCGGAGGTAATGGCAGCCGACTTTGGCAATATATTTATTCTAAATATGGTTATGATTGTCCCAAACAATTTTGTGTTCTCACAGGCACGCGATCAATGCTGCGGCACACGATCGATAGAATTGGGCGTCTTGTTCCATCTAATCGTCTGCACATTGTTGTGAATGAACAACATCTTCAGTTTATGAATAAGGAGCTTAGCGAGCAATCGGAATATGTTATCATAGTTCATCCATACAATCGCGATACTGCACCGGCGATCATTCATCCGTTATTAAAAATATCTTCAGTCGATCTTGAAGCGTCTGTCGCGATTTATCCTTCCGATCATTTTATTTTAAATGAAAACAAGTTTACCGAAAGTCTATCGCACGCCGCGAAATTTGTTGATGATTATCCCGAATGTATAGTTCTTGTAGGTGTTTACCCGGATCGTCCCGAAACAAGTTATGGATGGATCAAGTTCAGTAATGAGATTGGCAGATCTAACGGTGAATATTTTTTTCAAGTGGAACAATTTGTTGAAAAACCCGACACCTCCAAAGCCCGTGTTCTTTTTCGTTCAGGTTGTTTATGGAATACCTTTATAATGGTTGGAAAGGTGAATAGGTTTTTGACGATGTTCAAAATATTCGCACCCGAACTTTATTCACTATTCACGCAGAGCGATAAATTGTTAGACGCCAGATATGAAAATGAAGAATTGAGAAAAATATTCAAGAAAATCGAATCAATAAATTTCTCTCGCGCAATTCTCCAAAAATCTCACGCAAACCTGGCGGTTCTTCCGTTACGCGGTGTGTATTGGAATGATTGGGGCGATGAGAACAGGGTAAAAAAAGATTTATCGGAAAAACTCAAGATAGATAAGATGAAAGAAGAGATAGCTTCAAAGCGGCGAATCGACGAATGGGCGAAGCGGTGTTTGGGCGAAGATGTGAAACTCCGCGTCACCCGATAAACAAACTACACAAGGTTTGGTGTTATGACCAGAGATCCGATTCCAAATATTATAAAACGCGTTATCATTACAAGCGTCGAATCGGTACCGCATTTAGAGGCGCTGCTGATGACTCAGAAAAATCCTGAGGTTAGCTGGGATGCTGAATTACTTGCCCGAACAATTTTTATTCAACCGAAAGTGGCTGAAGGGTTACTCGTGAAATTGAGTTCAGCCGGTTTTTTGAAGAAACTTGCCGAGTCTCAACCACAGAAGTATGATTATGTATATCCGGTTTTAGAGACCCGGCAATTACTCGATGAACTTGCGGCTCTTTATTCGAAACATTTAATCTTGATAACTAATCTGATCCACGATAAGTCAAGTAATGTACAGAAGTTTGCAGATGCATTTAAATTTTAGAGTGAAATTAAATCTATGGTAACAATAATTTATATTTTATGTTCCGCCATCGCCTTTCTATCTGCCTACATGTTATTGATTGCCGAAGTAACAATCTCTGTTGCCAATGGCGACCTATCTAAGAAAATCACTGCCGATGCCAAAGGTGAAATGCTTGAGTTGAAAAATACAATTAATATCATGGTCGATCAATTGAATTCGTTCGCCTCTGAAGTAACGCGTGTTGCCCGTGAAGTAGGAACCGATGGAAAGCTTGGCGGGCAGGCGGATTTACGAGGAGTTGGCGGAACATGGAAAGATTTAACCGACAGCGTAAATGGAATGGCAAGCAACATTACAAATCAGGTTTGCAATATCGCGCAATGAAGAATCAAAACATACATAATAAGTTCCAATTGATGACACTTCCGTACGCGGCAGGGGCTGTGACACTATGCGCAGGAATACTTGTTCTTATCGGATGGCAGTTTGACATTGAAATCATCAAAAGCCCGATTTCCGGCACAGTGAGCATGAAAGCGAACACAGCCGCGGCTTTTCTTTTTGCCGGACTCGCGCTCATCTTTCTCCAGCGTTCCGGAAAAGCGGCAAACATTCTTGTACGCTTCTGTGGATCAGTCATTGCGCTGATCGGATTGATGTCGCTAGCGCAATATCTTTTCGGTTGGGAAATGAAAATAGAGGATATTCTGTTCCGCGAGCCGGGGGGAACACTAGGCACATTACATCCCGGCTTGATGGCGCCCAATACTGCTTTGAACTTTCTGCTGATTGGATTTACTTTCTTAACCATCACTCTCCAAAAACAACGCGGTTTCTTTCTCATAGAGTTTCCTCTTGTATTTGTGTTAATTCTTTGTGTCATCGGATTTGTAGGTTATGTGACTAAACTCGAGGAGCTAACCGGGCCCGCCGCATATACAAGGATGGCAATTCACACAGCAGTTACTTTTATCATTCTCTGTATAGGGATACTCTTCACCGCATATAAGCGGCAACACGCGCTTGTCACAATCGAACAAAAGATCTTTGCCGGACTTACAGCCGCCGCCGCTCTCATCATCTATATCTCGTTTCTTTCCGTTTCCGGCATTACGGCACTCGTACAAGCGAGCGATTGGGTCGGGCATACGCAGCAAGTCAAGAATCAACTCGAACTTGTTCTTTCACATGTTCTGGAAGTTCAATCGGCTGGTCGGGGCTTCATTATCACAAATAATGATCAATACCTGAGATCGCGTGAAAAAGCCGCTTGTGAACTCCCGGCTCTTTTACATAATTTACGTTTCCAAACAGTTGATAATCCGGTCCAGCAGAGGTCGTTCGTACCACTTGAGCGGCTCATTGAAAAGCGCCTGGCATTCTCCGATTCCGTCATCTCCACACACAGAATGAAAGGAGAACGAAAAGCGCGCTTGCTCATTGCATCCAATGAAGGAGAGTCGCTGACCGACAGCATCCGCATACTCATCGCACAGATGAATACGGAGGAAGACCAGCTACTGCAAATCAGAAATGAGTTTGAGACGTATCAGGCGAATCGCAACCAGTTTGTTATTTATCTCAGTCTTGCGGTTCAGGTGCTGTTACTGTGGATTATCTTCTTATTAAGCCGTTAAAACACCAGACTCCTGT
>PNNN01000065.1 GCA_013824245.1 Chlorobiaceae bacterium
AAAGTAATAATATCTGTAAAACCTTGCGAAGGGCTTGCCCTGAACGAAGGGTCTACCTTCGCAAGGTTACAAATAAAGTTTTAAGCGGGATTTCTGGGGAGAAAAAGAAGTTCTCTTGAAATCTGAAATTAAAAATAAACTAAAACTAATTAACAATTAATTCTCTAATCCACCAATTAAATAACTATTTACAAAGGAGTTAAACATGAAGAAACTCATGTTCTTATTGGTTGCTGTGTTACTCGTTTCACTATCAGCAATGTCACAAGTTCAGGGCGTATATGATTATACAGTAACAGGAGCCGGACTCGGTTTAGTGCTTGAAGGCGGAACTGTCGCTGCGGGTCCATTATACTCTGGCGTTTGCTACGAAATCGTCCCTGATCCACAGGGTATCACTTTAGCAGGCGGAATCACCCCAATAACAAACGACGAATTAGCAGAAATTGCACCAGTTACATTAACCGGCGATGCATATGCTAACGTTATGGTAAGCTGTGCGGTTCCAACATTATTGTTAAGTTCCGATGGTTTCGCGCCATTAGGTTTAACATACACTGCAACTTCAGGATTTGCTGATGTTTCTGGCGACGGTACAGTGGGTTTATTCTTTAACCCAACAGCCGGAGCAATCGACATCAATCTTAATGCTGATGGAAATGCTTTCATATGGATCGGATTCAATGCATGCGCACCGAAATTCGGCGCCGCAGCAGCAGAATGGACCGGACAAGCAATGATCAGTGCACAATACAAATAAGGGTCTAGGTTAATATTCTAGATACATACTTGTATTAAATCGATTGAAGGTAGCTTGTAGAAATATTACAAGCTACCTTTTTTATATAAAAACAATGTAGCTGATTCTCCAAGTGTCTAAAACGATGATAAAATACCGAACAATAATAATCCTTTCTGTAATAATATTTTCGATATGTTTTTTCCAAATAGGTTTTGCCGGTATTTCGGTAATACCAAAACATGTTTTCATGGATGATTTGCGCAAAACTGCTCCAATAACCGTGAGGAATATGGATAACAGCGAGGTTGAGGTTCATATCAAAATTATTTTTGGTTACGTTACCACCGATGATACCGGGAAATCAATTATCGTAATGGATTCAATTTCAGTCGATTCAAATTCTTCAGCCAGGTGGATTCGTCCTTATCCGGTCCGTTTTGTTTTAGGCGGAGGAGAATCGCAAACTGTAAGGTTAGTAGCAACACCATCGCCCGGACTTGCAGATGGAGAATACTGGTGCAGAGTATTGATTACATCATATCCGCGTGGAATAACTACATCGAGCAAAAAAACATCAACTAAGGGTGCAATGACATTCGCATACGAAATTGGACTTCCAATTTATTTTCGACATGGAAAAATTAGTACTGGCTTAGATCAACATGATTTTTCTTTGAAAAAAATAGACAATGAATTAGAAGTTCACCTAGATCTGGAAAGAACCGGCAATGCATCTTTTAACGGATCACAGATGATAAGAATTAGAAATAAAGAAGGCGAGGTAGTTCGGACTGTCGAATCTGAAAATCTTGTTGTGTTTAACAAGTATAAACTGAAAGAAAAAGTGAAGGTAAGCGATTTGCCTGCCGGTATGTATAATATTGAATTAGAGATTTTATCAAAACGTAAAGATATCAGCGCAAAATATTTATTGTCATCTCCCCCGCTAAGATTATCGGGGAAAATTGAGTTACCATAAAATAGGGTGGAGTGTGAAAAAGGGAATTCACATAGCGTTATTATTAATTTTCGTAATATCGCATCTCATCGGTCAAGCTACTCAAGAAGAGCGCATACCGATTGAATTGCGTGTTACCGGTATTGGATCGATACCTCTTGAAGTTATCGCTCTTGATACAATTATTTATTTCAATTCAAAAACTATTTTTGATTTTCTCGGTATATATAATACTTACTTCTCCGAAAGGCAAACTATTGAAGGCTTTTACAAAAATAAAAGGACCCCTTACGTAATAGATTGCTCTGTACCCGAAGCAAGGATGAAGAAAATATCGGTGCCATTAACATCAGACGATTTTCTGATAAGGGACATGGAGGTATATCTTAATAAAGATTTTATCAATAAATTTTTTAAATTAGATTTGCGATATAATAAAAGACGACTGCTCGTCGAAATGCCGAGAGTAGGAGATCTTCCGAGGGTGAAATATATTGAGCAACTACGACGGCGTGAACATTTAGCCGAAAGCGCAATAAATCTTCCGCCACCCGAAATGACAATCGACAGATCGTTCTACATTATTGATGGAGGACGGCTTACATATAATTTTTATAACAGGTTTACTAAATCCACCTCTCCCCACAGGAATTATAATTTTAATTATGGTGGAGGTATTTTAGGTGGCGATATAAACTTACGTTATTATGGTACCCAGAGAAAATTTCGTTCTTTTGATCAATTTCGGGCGAAATGGAGATATCCGATTTTTAACCAACCATATTTACGTCAAATCATAGTCGGTGATTTGGTTTCCTCGGGTTTTTTAGCTAGTCTCGTCCGAGGTTTCGGAATTACAAATAAGCCCTTGCAACAAAGATATTTTTTTGGTAACGAAGATGTTGAAGGTGTATTTTCACCTAATATTGATGTAGAATTGAAAAGCACCCAAAGTGATTATCAATTTTCTAGAACCGATTCAAGTGGTAAATATTATTTTAGTTTGCCAATATATTATGGCCAAGGAAGATCCACTATCCAGACGCTTGATCCGTGGGGTTTTCAGGAGATGGAACAATTCCGTTCTAATCTGCCTGTTTCCATGGTGCCACCCGGAACTGTGGAGTATTCAGTCATAGCCGGTAAAGCTCGATATGGATTAAAACGTTATACTTCGACTGCAAATTTACAATGGGGAGTAACCTCAAATCTGACTATAGGTTCAACTCTATCTTATTTTGATCAACCGAAAATGAGGTCAAAAATTTATCCTACTATTAATTCTATTGTTCGCATTAACTCGGGTATGTCATTCGATTTGCAAGTCACGCCATTAGCTTATTCCAGCGCGAAATTACAGTGTTTGCTTCCCTCCGATGTTGAAATAAAAGCTAATGCAATTTATTATGCAGAAAATATTTATTTCAATCCAGCACGGTTGAAAAATAAATACGACATTTTAACAAACATACCATTTTCAGCGTGGGGTGGTTTCAGTGTAAATCTCGTTCAAGCGAGTTTACATACCTATCGTTATAGAAACGCTGATTTATCATTTTATTTAACATCGCGTTTTATATCTACCAGATTTTTATCACGTTGGTCTTGGCGCGTAAATGGGGAGAAAAATATTTTATTAACACGCCAATCATATTTTGACATATCATTAAATCTTCCATTGGGTGTATTTATAATGGGCGAAGCGTCGTATAATCATGTGCGAAAAGAGTTGGAGATTGTAGGTGTATCAATCAATAAAATATTGTTCAATTCGTTGCACATAGGATTTTCTCATAATCGATTACCGATATTCGGATATAACATAACTTCCTTGCGTCTCGAATATGTTTTTCCTTTTGTACGTGCTATAGCCGGTGCTTCTCAGAATGGTCCTCATATGAGAGAATATTTTGCGGGTGCTACCGGTACGGTTAATTTTTCTATCCGTCCATTTTTTATGCTGCCCGAAAACAGGATGACTAATTTGGGATTTGGCGGATTGAAAATAAATCCATTCTTTGATACTAACTCTAATGGTGTTCTTGATGACGATGAAGTGGAAACCAAAGAGGGAAAAGTGTTGTTTAGCAATGTATCAAGAAGTTCTAAAGTAGCCGCGATTCCAGTTACATCGAATAGATTAATGAGACTACCATCATACGAAGAATATGATATATCGCTCGATCCACAGTCGCTTGAGAACCCGATGTGGACCCCAACCACCGGAGTAGTTCGAGTATCGGCAGAGCCCGATCGAATCAAAGAAATTAATATTCCGCTGGTTATAGGCGGAACGATACGCGGGATGATCAAAGTTCAAGGGACACAAATGCCGGCAGAAGGAATAAAAGTTATACTTCGTGCAAAAAGAAATAGTAACGGGAAAAAATATACAACCACATCGTTCTCGACGGGAGAATATGAATTCTCAACTATACCGCCCGGTAAGTACCGGCTCGAATTGGAAGATGTACAATTAACACAGTTAGGTTATAAATTTCAACCTCTCGGTTTTGATGTAGAAGTTCGAACTTCGGAAGAGGGCGATTTAATTAGTGAAAAAGATTTTACGCTGTTGCCTAAATGATGACTATAGGGAGAATGATGTATTGTGATGAAGGAGTATGATAATTATGTGTAACTTATTTAGAATATTAGGATTATTTTTAATTTACTCACTTTTTCTTGCTTCATTTGCTTTTGCGCAGGAAGAAGATGATTCGTTGTCCACCGCAGATTTTAATTTTCTTGCAAATCCGGATAATGATGCAGAAGAGCTTTTAAGTATAGATGAAATAAATGCAGGATTAAACTGGCACTGGATGAATCCGTACCCCCAAGGGAATTCGCTCTACAGTGTCGACATATATCGCGATACTGGAATGTGTGCGGTTGGGGATATCGAAAATTTTATCCTCACTACCGATCGGGGAGCATCGTGGTTAAATAAACCTTCAGCCGGTTACGGAACCAGACGCTTCATGGTCGTTGATGCAGTGAATGAGAAATATATTTATGCGGCGGGGACACAGGGGCTTGTTGTTCGCTCGACTGATGGTGGAAATAATTGGACTGTTCTACCTTTTGGCACATCTATGCCCATACATGCAATGAAATTTGTTGATACACTTGCCGGCTGGATAGCCGGTTTTAACGGTATTATTGCCAAAACAACAGACGGTGGAACAACGTGGATCCATCAAAATTTATTCAGTTATATTCGCGTTAGAGGGATTGAATTTATCGACACACAGCGCGGATGGGTTGTTGGCGATTCGGGGAGAGTATTTTCGACTACGAACGGGGGGACAACTTGGACATCGCAAAACTCTGGTGTTAATAAAGCATTAACTTCGGTTCGTTTCGTGAATGCAGATACGGGCTGGATAGCAGGAGATGGCGGTGTAATTAGGAGAACCACAAATGGTGGTATTTCTTGGTTATTGCAGGGCGTACCGGTTGTTACATATCAAGCAATTGATTTTACGGACGGACAATATGGATGGGCTGTGGGGCAAAACGGGACGATAATAAAAACAACAAATGGCGGACTTGCCTGGACAACATCTACTACAGCAGTAACAAATTGGTTGACAGGAGTGAAATTCGCTAATCGTTCACTTGGATGGGCTATCGGTTATGGCGGTGTAATACTCCAATCAAATGATGGAGGATCTTCCTGGTCCCAATTGAATAGAGGCGAGAGCGGATACTTTCGTGGTGTACATTTTGTAACATCTGAGATTGGATGGGCTGTTGGCGATTTGGGTATAATAACGAAAACTACCAACGCCGGCTTAAACTGGACCCGACAAAATTCAGGAATGCTTCTGAGATTTAATGCAGTATATTTTGTAAATCAATTGATCGGGTGGGCGGTTGGGAAATCAGGCGTTGTCGTTCATACAACAGATGGTGGTTCAACCTGGATCGAACAAAGCACCCCGACGTTAAGTACTTTATATGGAGTGCACTTCTACGATTCTCAGAATGGAGTTGCAGTTGGTACGCGCGGGAAAATCCTTCGTACAACGAATGGCGGCTCAACATGGATATCGAAAAATGCAAATACATCAATTCAGCTAAATAGCGTTAAGATGGTAACGGATTTGTCCGTATGGGCATGTGGAAGGAATGGACTTCTTGTTCGATCATACGATGGTGGAAATGGCTGGGTACCACAAGAGATTCGGTCTCAACGTAACAATCTTAGCAGTATTGATTTTATATCGGCAGATCGCGGAATAGCAGTCGGGAATCGGGGAACAATAGTTCTCACCACAAACGGCGGATCGAGTTGGAGTACGATGACTTCAGGTACCAAGCGTAATTTATTGGGAGTCAAATTTGTTAACGCTAATCAGGTGTGGGCTGTTGGTGATTACGGCACATTGCTTCACTCGGTTGATGGGGGCGGCAGTTGGAGCCGTGTTGGTAGCGGCACATCAAATGTTTTGACCGGATTATCGTTTATTGATTCAACACGAGGATGGGTCGTTGGACGGAATTCTACAATTCTCCGTTACGATTCAGGTGGTGGCTATACACCTCCACGAATTATTCCTCAACCTTTAATTGCCGAATTGGGAAATTACCCTAACCCGTTCAATCCCCGGACAAAAATTTCATTCAAAGTTCTTGAATCATCTGCACTAACAATCCGACTATTCAATATCAACGGTGAAGAAATATCTCGATTGGCAGACCATCGGGAATATGAAATTGGTAACCACAACATCGATTTCGATTTTTCTAATTATTCAACTGGCGTTTATTTTGTTCAAATATTGTCAGAGCGAAATAAATATCAGATAACCCGAAAATTACTTTATATCAAATAGGAATAAGGGGGGAGCTCGAATCAAATATGTCTAACAAAATCAAACATACAAGACGAGGCATGATTTCCTACCAAGTATTATTCTTTCTATTAGTGATTTCATTGTTCATGATCTCCACTAATCTCTCAAGTCAAATTATCGATTCATCCGGCTGGTTCTGGCAAAATCCCCTTCCCCAAGGGAACGATCTTTATGGGATAACAACCGTTGACGCTCAACATGTTTATGCAGTCGGAGATGCAGGAATGCTGTTAAATAGCACTGATGGTGGTGTTTCTTGGTCGATACAAGGTAACATCGAAGATATTCGAACGTCATTACGATCGATAAAATTCCCAATTCAAACTAATGGTTGGATAGTGGGAGAACAGGGTAGGATACTGAATACAACCAATAGCGGTGAAAGCTGGAGAGTTCGTTATGTGGGGACATCGAATATTCTCAAAGATGTTTTTTTTCTGGATAGAAATCTTGGCTGGGTAGCAGGTCAAAACGGATATTTGATTCGCACAACGAACAGCGGTTCATCATGGGAACGGTTAGGACTTAATCTTACAAACTCACTTAATTCTATTCAGTTTATTTCGCCTCAGGTTGGTTTTATAGCTGCAGATCAGCATACCTTGTATTCAACAAAGAACAACGGTAATGACTGGCAGTCAACCGATACTTTAGTCTCACCACGCGATTTTGTCAGTCTCAAATTTATTAATTCTTCAAATGGATGGATTCTATCTCGAGAATTTGGTGATATTTTTATTACAACTGATGCAGGTTCAAACTGGACAAAAAAAACTACCGGTAGTGGAAATCTGAATGCCCTCGATTTTTTCTCTCAGCAAGTTGGAGTTGTCGTCGGTAATAATGGTCTATTATTAAGAAGCGTAACTGGTGGTGTTGTCTGGAACAAAACCGTTCTTGATAGTACTACGGACTTTATGAACGTATCTGTTTTACCGTCGCCAAACTCTGTCGGCTGGCTCGTTGGTACAAATGGACGAATTTGGAAAACAACGGACAGCGGAATTAATTGGGATAATTACTCAAGCGGCGATGTGAGCGATATGCGGGGGCTTGCTGTCCTTGATCAGAACCGAGCTTTTGCCTCATGTGCTAATGGCGTTATCATGTTCACAAGAAATGGCGGTACAAAGTGGGATACTGTTCGTACAAATCACAATATCGTTTTAAACTCAATAGATTTTCTTGACGAGTTGACAGGCGTTGCTGTTGGCGATTCGGGTTTCATTTTGTACACCTTAGATCGTGGTTTGAATTGGACAAAACTTACGAACGTTGTTACAAGCCGCCTCCTAAAAATTAAATTATATTCCTCTCTCGTCGGCATCGCTGTTGGAGAAGAAGGAGTTATACTGCGTTCAACTAATGGCGGACTTGACTGGAACCTCATTCAGCTTCATCAAAATTATCGTATTGCTGATGTTCAGTTCGTAGATAAAGATACGATTATTGCAGTAGGCGATTCTTCCGGATTGGGAAGGATGTTCAAAAGTACAGACGCTGGCTTAACATGGGATATTCCACATGCTGAACCTTATATGGCATTATTATCGGTTCAATTTATTTCACCCAGAACAGGATTTGCCTCTGGCCGTAACGGAACAATTCTTACAACAACAGATTATGGCACAACATGGTACCCTCGAAGAATTAGCGAATCTTCTTTAAAAGTAGATTTTCAATCAATCTTCTTCAGCGACGATAGTGTTGGATGGGTTGCGGGACGCAAAGGTACAGTATTAAAAAGTATAAACGGAGGAAAAAATTGGTTCGCTCTTGCAAGCGGCACTAACCGCGATTTGTATGCGGCAAATTTTATTTCCGATAAAGTTGGGTGGATTATTGGTGATCGCGGCACAATTTTAAAAACCATTGATGGAGGCGGTCGTATTTTAAATACAGATCCGATAGTTTCCAAAACTGCTAAGGAGATTAGATTATTGCCTAATTTCCCTAATCCATACTACCCAATGAATCATCCAATGGGTACATATCTACCTTTCGAATTAGATGTATCCACATTTGTTACGCTAAAAATTTACGACCTGCTTGGGCGGAAGATACAAGAAATTCCACTCGGTTATGTTTCCGCCGGAGTTTATGATAATTCACGCGGTAATCCGTTTGCTCCATCTTGGGATGGAAGAGATATGAATGGTATATCGGTCACAACCGGCGTCTACGTCTACGCTCTCTCAACTCCGCGGGCGCGGGATACAGGGAAATTACTCCTGATCAGATGAAAATGGATCTCATCAGTCAAACCCTTAGAAAACCTCCGACTTTTTACTATGATGTCGATAGTAAAAGTCGGAGGTTTAACTTTTGATCGATAGAATAACCACCCGCCCGCGTAATAGCCGACGGGTGTTTTGTTTTTATATGGAAATTTACAATATTAGTGTAACTTTAAAGCCGGTATTTTCTAAATTGGTTATCAAAAAATAACTCAGCTTGAATGCTAAAAAGCTTAGCGCTCTTTGCGTTTATATTTTTTTTAAAAAACTCTTCAGACGAAAATTAAAATATTTTTAAAAGACAAACAACCCACAAAATCACACATTAATATTTTGGAGGAAAGGATTATGAAAAATTTATTGATAACGCTGCTCATTCTTACTGTCTCGTTATTCACATCGGCACTGGGACAGGGAACCCTTCCACTAACGGAAAACTTTGAATATGCCACAGGTAATTTGATCGGAAATGGTTACTGGATAACCATTAGCGGTACTGCAAATCAAATTCAAGTTGTAGACGGAAATTTAAGTTATGCAGGATATATGGACCCGAGTGGAAGATCTATCTCACTACTAAGTTCAAACTCGGAAGATGTTGTCGATAGTTTGTCACTTATTAACGGTGGTAAAGTTTACGCATCATTTTTATTGAATGTAACAAATAGTACAGGATTAGGAACAGGAGGCGCTTACTTTGTTCATTTTTCTAGCGGTCGCACAATTTTCAATTCGAGAATCTGGATCAGGACTTCCGGTAGCGGATTTAATTTAGGAATATCAAAGACAAGTACCGGTACTATAGTGTGGAGTTCCAACGTATACAATTATGGCACCACTTACCTTATGGCTATAAATTATGAATTCACTGACGGAGTTGATAATGATCCGGTCAAATTATGGATTAATCCATTATTATCTGGAACTGAACCAGTAGCAGATGCTACTTTATCAATCGGTACTGATCTCACTCAAATAACCGGTTTTAATATTCGAGAAACAACCGGCAGCCCGAATGCGATTGTTGATGGTATTAGGATCGGAACAAGTTGGGAATCAATACTACCAGCATCCGGAGTTAATCAACCACCGTCAATCTCAAGTGTGTCCAGAACTCCTTATGTACCTGCTACGGGGAATACTATAATTGTTCAAGCAAATATTTCAGACGATCATAATATTTCAAGCGCTAAACTTCATGTCAAAGTGAACGGAGGACTTTATGACTCATCTCTTACTATGTCGATCGTATCTGCTCCAACATATGAAGCAACAATACCGGCATCGAAACATATAGCAAACGGCGATCTAGTGGAATATTTTATTTCAGCTATTGACGATTCGTCGGCTTATTCATCGACAGGTGTACAGGGATATTTCGTTGGTGATTCACCAATCAATACTATAAAATCTCGTGCCGTTACAAGTATTTCGGGGTATGCCGCACGTTTAAACGGTACAATGAATGTTGATGCTAACATATTTTCATCTGGTTCTGCTTATATGCAAGATGCAACCGGTGGAATGAGAATCGCGGTGACCGGAATGCCCGGATCATTACAAGCAGGCAGGAATGTTAAGGTAGAAGGCACTGTTGCTGCGAGGTATAATTCTTATCAGTTAACAACTCCCAATTTTACATTTGTTGATACAGCACTTGGAACATCAACACTCACTCCTGTTACAATGACATTACCGACAGTTAAAGATTCTTCGTACATCAATGAAGGACGCTTGGTAAAAATTGTGAGCATGACAACTGATTCTGTAGGGACATTCGTAGCAGCAAGAGCATACAATTTTAAAGAAGCTGATAATGATACTATATCGCTTTACGTTGAGAGCAATGGAACTGCTAACACTATCGTCGGAAAAGCTATTCCTACAACGCCTAAAGATGTTATTGGAATTTTAGCTTATTATAACACATACATGGAAATCAAGCCCCGCAAAGCTGAAGACTTAGGTCTTTCCACAGGCGATGGCTCAGGTACTGCAACTATAAAACCGACAACCAGACTTGTTTCTCTAACTGCAGTTGCAGAAACTCTCACAGTTACAGGCGATGGCATTAATACATTGGAAAGTGTCAGCATTCAGATCCCTCTTACATGGACATGGACAAACACGACTTCATACGTATTAACCGGAGCGTTTGCAGGAAAAACTCCTGTCATTACTGGCGATGGATCGGCAACTCCGTATGTTATAACTATTTCCGGGTTGCTCTTAACAGATGTTAATCCCGGAACAATCGAAATTAAAAATTTAAACACACCTTCTTCAAGCGGCAACACAACATTTACTGTGAAGACAGTTCTCACAAGCGGAATTCTTACACCTATCGCTTTTTCACCAACAGTTAATATTACAACTATGACATACGAAGCGATAATGACCGGTAATTGGAACAGTAGCGCAACATGGTCGGGTGGTATTGTCCCAACCGCGACCGATGATGTTACGATGACGACAGGGAATGTTGTTGTTACAATTACTGCCGATGCGCAATGTAATAAATTAACTATGGTTGGTGTGGATACAGTAGGCGGAATCGCAGGTCCCGTTTTACAATTTAATTCTTCAGGTGTGCTAACATTGACCGTTAATGGTAAATTAGATTTATCCGGTACGCCGGGTCGACCAAAACTGACTTCTAACGGAAATACCGATGCAATATTGGTATTGAAAGCCGGAGCTTTTACAAATGTATCAAATTCAACAACCATTGGCAGCCCTGGATTGAACATGAACGAAGGGACTGTAAAGTTTCTTGGCTCAACAACCGATACATTAAAAACAGATGCCGGTTTCCGTCTTGGTAATTTAATTGTAGGTGATGGCACCAATCCGAAAACATTGTATTGGAATCAAACAACCAGCGCAACTATGAACATCCGCAGCTTAACCGTAAAGGCACTTAGTTCATTCATAATCGGGATGGAGAGTGAAGCGAACATAAACGGCATTGGCAATTTCTCAACAGCAGGAGTACCGATGCTAACAGGCGGAATATCGATTGAAGCAAACGCCAGTATGCTTGTGAATAATACATCAGGTGCATCGTATTCAGCTTATATCAATCTAAAAGATGGAGGCATTACTAACAATGGTACCCTCAATCTTAAATCACCCAATGGCTCGCGTAAATATTCATTGGCATTCGGTGAATTAACGGCAGATCCAACCGGCTCCAAACAAACCATCGGTGGCAACAATGTAAGTACATACTCTTTTGTAAAAGTAGGTGCGATTGATACAGTGATCTTGAATAAATCGATGAACGTAGATACTATGCTCGTCAATGGTGAACTTGTTGAATCATCAGGCAAGACTGTTGTTGGAGTTGTTAGAACAAAACGTAAATTACTCCAGTCAGTTGCCAACACATGCGGTGGCATTGGAGTTATTGTAAACGCTTCTGGTGCCTCACCTGATACTACTGTAATTTATCGTATCACAGGATCACCACAGAGCGGCGGCGGCAACCAATCAATTTTACGCGCATTCTCTTTCAGTCCAACTGTAAATACCGGATTGAATGCAACATTATCGTTTTATTATGATGATGCCGAATTGAACGGTCAGAATGAAGCAACGTTAACATTCTGGAAATCAACAGATTACGGCGTATCGTGGTGGGCGCAGGCAGCAACTTTTGATGCCGGCTTAAATAAGATAGAAGCGTCGGGATTAAGTTCACTCGATTTTTATACTGCGTCAGATGCAGCTCATTCAATAGGGGCGACAACCAAATCTCATTCGGTAACGGCTGGTTGGAATTTAATCTCCCTGCCGTATTATGTTGCCGACGCAAGAAAGAGCGTTCTATATCCAACAGCACCGGGTAACGCATTTTATTATGAAGGAACATACAAAATTGAAGATACACTGAAAAAAGGTGTTGGCTATTGGTTGAAATTCCCCAAAGATACTACATTCAATATTTCAGGCGCTGATATAATCAACAATACAATTATTGTTGTCGATGGTTGGAACTTGATCGGTTCAATTGGTAAACAAGTTCTAACAACCAATATTCAACAAATTCCTGCCGGTATCGTTACATCAAGATATTTTGAATTTATTGATACATATCTGATATCCGATACTATCAAACCGAGCAGAGGATATTGGATAAAAATAAACGGTGGCGGAGAACTTGTTCTGAACGCTGGAACATTAATTGGAGCGAAAAATTCTTCACAGTTAGAATCGCTTCCTGATTTGAACAGCATAACAATCACAGATAAAACTGGGAAGAAGCAAACACTTTATTTCGGAGGCGATATCGAAGATAATCAGCTTCAATATCATGAGATGCCGCCGTTAGCACCTGAAGAAACTTTCGATATACGGTTCGCTTCGAATCGAAATTTAGAAGCTCTAAATCAAATCCAAAAGACATCAAAAGAATTTCCTATACTTCTTCAAGGCGTTCAATATCCAATCACAATTGGATGGGATATTAAGCGAGAGATCGGAAATTGCTATCTCAGAATAGAAAATAAAAATCAATTATTAACCGGCAATAACAGCATCATAGTTGATGAGCCGGTAAGTTCATTAGTGCTGGGATACAATTCTGCAACAGAATTACCGAAGAATATTTTGCTTGGCGAATCGTATCCAAATCCATTTAATCCAACCACTAAATTCCGAGTTGAGATTCCTTATTCAACCTATCTAAACGTTACCGTTTACGATCTGTTAGGGAAAAAAATAAAAACACTTTACGCAGGTGAAAAAGAAGAAGGGATTTCTATTATGGAATGGAATGGATTAAACGATGATAATCGTGAAGTTCCGAGCGGTATTTATTTCATTAAAATGACTGCCGATAAATTTAATGGGATGAATAAAGTTGTTTTATTGAAGTAATAATGGTTTAAAAAGGGAGCTTACTGGCAAGGTAAGCTCCCCAATGCCATTAGGGGATAAAAATATTGTCAAAATAGACGGAATAGCAAGGTTATTAGATATTAGCGGAGAGAAACTGGTTTTTTTGAGGAAAAAAGAAAATCTCATATTTTCCCATTTTTTTTATATTAAGTATTGACTGTAATTGTATATTTTAGTATACTTTGTAGAGTAATAACCAAGTAAAGCGCCACACCTCCGAGCTAATAAATAAGATTTTCAACAGATACCGGAATAAAAACCGTTCAGTTGTAGAAAAATAGCTCTGGGGCTTAATAAAAAGTACATTATTCCTGATTCACGCGATCCATAATTAAAGAAAATAATATTCGATCTAGCGATGGGTAAGAAGATAGTTGACTCACATAGATTAGATCTGTTAAAGAAATGTATCGGGATTGAATTCTATTAAGTATCGTTTCAACCCGGATATATTTTCGAAATAATGGTTTTGGTGTTTTATAAATGCGATAAATGTAAAGCAGTTAATGATAGATGTGGCAAAGATACACTCGAATTTTGTGAATATAGAATGACCAAATTTGTAAGGATTATACTTCTAAATATTTTAGTTGGTCTGCTTTTTACGGGAACATCATTGGCAGACTGGCCCTGCCGGACCGATAGCAGCGCTCCAATCGTTACAGCTTCTGGAGGTCAATGGAATCTTCATGTCTCAAGCGACGCGAAGAATGGTGCATTTTATGTCTGGCAAGATCGTCGAACAGGCGGCGATAAATTATATATTCAGAGATCAACCCCTTCGGGTATTCCAGCATGGAGTACCGGTGGAATTCCCCTCACTTCAACTTATGGTTACCAGTATTATCCTCAAATTCTTTCGGACGGAAAAGGTGGCGCCTTTATCGTTTGGCAAGATAACAGATCTGGTAGCGATTATGATATTTTTGTCCAAAAGATAGATGGCAACGGTGTTTCAAACTGGGCACCGAATGGTGTCTCTGTTTGCAATGCGATCGGTCATCAATATAATCCTCAACTCGCAACAGATGGTGCAGGTGGTATAATTATTACTTGGCAAGATAGACGCAAAGGGCAATTCGATATTTTCGCACAAAGAGTTGATTCACTGGGGCAGACCCGATGGACGGTAAATGGGCAACTGATTTGTAACGATACCACAAGTCAGATAAATCCTAAAATCACGAGTGACCACAGAGGAGGTGCATTTATAGCGTGGGAAGATTTCCGTCTGGGTAGCGGCTCATCCGATGTTTATTTACAAAGGATTTTTTCTACAGGTCAGAACGCCTGGGTTACAAACGGATTACCACTTTGCACTGCACAAAATACACAATGGAATATCCAAATGATTCCTGATACTATCGGAGGTACCATTGTTGTTTGGCAGGATAGACGGAGTAACACCTATGATAATATTTATGCGCAGAGAATAGATCCATACGGGAATATAAAATGGCAAGATAATGGATTAGCGATTGCACCCGTTCAGGGAAATCAATATTATCCACAATTGGTCTCCGATTGGCTCGGCGGTGGAGTTGTTGTGTGGCAAGATAATCGATTAGGTATCGACTATGATGTCTACGCGCAACGGGTAACAAGAGAAGGATTAATCCAATGGGGTGCGGCTGGAATTCCAATCTGCAATGCAATCGGACATCAGTACAATCCTCAAATCATTTATCAAAATTCTTATTTCATCACTGCATGGCAGGATAAACGCGGTGCCGATTTTGACATCTATGCACAAAGATTTAATCAGCAGGGTCAGATTCTTTGGGCAACAAACGGAAATCCGGTTGCTACATTGCCCATGGATCAATTCATTCCGCAATTAGCTATTGATAGCACTAATGGCGCAATCATTGGATGGGCAGATTATCATCTCAACAGCGGTTCAACAGATATATTTAGTCAGCGAATTGGTGCTAACGGATTACCTGCCGGTGGTTGTTACCGTACATTTATCCAAGATAGTTTAGGTGCAAAATCTAAACGATATATTAATACTTGGTCTAAAAAAGTTTTATCGCTACCTAACGCCGGTAATATTCGCGACTCGGTATTCAAACGCGGAGTGTTTCCGTATGGACTTTATGCCGGCATATCTCGGCTCGATAGCGCAAAAAAATATGGTTGGATAAGATATACGAAATCATATTTCTTAAAAAAAGCAATTCCCCAACAAAACACAGCGCGCCCATTTGATTGGATTGTGGATAAGTTATTTGTTGGCGAAAAAAGAAATTATAGTTCAATGCGGTATAATAATCGCGTTTCAGGTGAGTTAATTGCACTGAAGCTTAATATCGGTGCAAGTGATGCAGGACTTATACAAGAAGGATTGGGCGACATCGTTTTTCAGGATACTGTTCAAACCAATCCTCTCAACAATCTTAAGCTAAGAAACATCGGATCGTTAGTAGATTCAATGTTAACTATGTGGCAATTTTATAAACAGGTCAATTATAATTTAGTTGCCACTTCACTTGCAAGAATTAACTGGGCGTTCCATGGTGAATTCGATACGGTTTCAGCATCTCCTTTACGAATGAAATCAGTAAAAGCGTTATTCTCTGTTCCATTCCTACGTCCAAGCGTTGAACCGCCACCTCCATTGCCGGCTTTCCAGGCTATAAGAGATGAAGGTGAAATACCCGAAAGTTTTAAATTACTTCAAAATTATCCCAATCCCTTCAACCCGTATACTACGATCGAGTTTTCTGTTCCCGAACAGTCGTTCGTATCTCTCACAATCTACAATATTCTTGGTCAGCAGGTTGCATCGCTTATGGATCGCGCACTACTTGATGAAGAACAGTACAGTTTAGATTTCAATGCCACAAATCTTTCATCAGGCGTCTATTTTTACAGGTTAATAGCCGAGCCGCTTTCAGGTGCCGAGGTTCATCATCTGGTCAAGAAGATGGTAGTCCTCAAGTAACATCTCAGAAAGGTGGTAAACACCCATATGAAACAGATAAAAGTTGAGCGATATCTCATCTTGTTGTTTCTATTTTCTGCACTTTCTTTCTCTCAAGATACCCGACAATGGGTTTCACATCTCACAGGTTCATTAAAAAATTCACATAGTAGCGGATCAGCACTCGTCGTTGATAAATCGGGGCAACTTATTGTAACCGGTTGGCTAACGAATAAAAGTACAGGTGTGGATATTGTTACTGTTAAATATTCATCCGATGGCGAAGAACTAAAAAGAAATTCGTTCGCAAATGCAGGAATAGATAAACCCGTTGCGATCGCGGTCGACACAGGTAAAAATATTTATGTTGCCGGTTATACGACATCCGGCGGCGGTGGTTTTGATTTCGTTACAATCAAATATGACAGCAACCTTCAGCTAATTTGGAGTGCTTTGTATAACGGCAGTGATAATAAAGATGATCAACCGACTGCAATTGCGGTTAACGATTCTCTAAACATATTTGTCAGCGGCTGGAGTAAAGGCACTGGATCAGGAGTAGATTATGTTACGATTAAATACGATCAATCTGGTGTTGAAAAATGGGTGAGGCGGTATAATGGTCCTGCCAACAGCACAGATAGCGCGCTTGGTATGGTATTATATAGAAATACCGATTTATACGTAACCGGAACAAGCGTTGATTCCGGATACGATTATTTTACCATAAAATATAATCCGGTAACGGGCGATTCCATTTGGTCGGCTCGATACAATGGATATCTTCTCGGCAACGATATAGCTCGTGGAATTGTCAGGAACACGAATAACGAAGTATATATCACAGGATCAAGCCAAAATTCTTTAGGGAATAATGACTATGTTACTATCGGGTATACATCGAGCGGCGCAGTAAAATGGGTCGGCAGGTACAACAGCCCGACGAATACTCATGATGAAGCGTACGCAATTGGTTTATATAGCACAAGTCGTATCTATGTAACCGGCAAGAGTATCCAGACCGGATCTTTTAACGACATTGTTACAGCTTGTTATGCGCAGTCAGATGGCGATTCAAATTGGGTTCGATCTTATAACGGAACAGCAGGTGATGAAGATATTGGAACGGCAATGGTAGGTGGCACAAATCCTTACATCATCGGTACAAGCATGGGCACAGGCGTTGGTAAAGATTTTATTCTAATTCAGCTTAACGGAACAAATGGAGGGATAAATCTTACTGTCAGGTATAACGGATTCGCGAACAGCGACGATACACCTGTTGCTCTTTTCTCATCATCGGGTTCTATTTACATCACAGGGCAATCAAAAAAAATAAAGGGATCAGAATTATTAACAATAAAATATGTTGATAGCGAAGTAATAAAGTACCGGTCATTCATTCAGGAAAGTTTAGCCCTAAAAGCTATCAGTATCAAACTTACTCAAAAGCCGAATGAAGGAAATGTTTGTGAAGAAGCGATGAAATTAGCATATCCGAAGATTAAGAAAGGATATGTCGGTTATCCGGGTGGCATGTTAATTGGAAGCCAAAATCCGGATTCTGCATCTTCATACGGTTGGATGAGATTTGATAAAGGTAAAAGTGTCTCAGCATATTTGCCGGATACAGGGTCTGCAAAATGGTTCGATCTTTATGCAACCGCTCCATTCGTTGGCGAAAAGAAAAATCCTAAACGCGATAAACACAACAATCATCTTGCCGGAGAGTTAATAGCATTAAAAGTGAGCATCGCCGCGAGTGATGCCGGGGTAACGCCGCCGACATTCGGCGATATACGGTTTGATGATGGCAATTCTCTTAATCCTTATCGAAATAAAACATTACGACAAATAGCCGCGACAGCCGATAATTACCTGACTTATGGAAAATATTATTCAACGGTCGATTGGAAACTACTCGATAGCATATTATCGTTGATTAACCATTCATTCATTGATACTCTTCAAATTGTATGTCGTGATCCTTTGGTTGTTACCGGAGTGAATCCGATTGACAGTGTGTGGTTCTTAAAACCTGCTATTGCTCCATTACTTGAACCGTTAGCATTTGATAGAAATGCGATCGAGCTTACACCTGATAAATTTCAGCTTTATCAAAATTATCCAAATCCGTTTAATCCCAGCACCACAATATCATTTGATTTGCCGGAGCAAACATTGGTAACTCTGAAAGTGTATGATATGCTCGGTAAGGAAGTGGCAATTTTATTGGAGAATGAGGAATGCGATGAAGGTACAACCGAGGTCATTTTCGATGCAAACTCATTGGCATCGGGCGTCTATTTTTATCGTTTAAGCACAACCGATTCTCAATATCATCAATTACAAAAGATGGTATTGCTGAAATAATTTTATAAGTGATGTAAAAGATTATTAGAAACCCACTTCTCATTGAGTGGGTTTTTTAATTTAGATACTTGAACTATTCATCAATAAGAGCGGGATAGTATCGGTAATAATCAGGACGCATTCACATTCTCAATAGATGATGGTTGTTTTTGTTTTTCAACTGTAATTTTCATAATTTCTCCATGAACAATATTGGTTTTTACTATGGATCAAATATCAAAAGACGAACTGCTTCTTACTCAACTTATTCTCATGTTTCAAACTGCATCGCTCCAGCATATGGGTAAATTGAAAAATCCTATTTCCGATAAAATAGAGCAGGATTTACCCCAAGCACAAATCTCGATTGATTTACTCGATATGCTTCATAACAAAATGAAGAATAATCTTTCAAAAGAGGAAGAGAGGATGTTCACAGGAGTTTTGCAAGAATTAAAACTCAATTATGTTGATGAAGTGAATAAAGCCCAGAATGCGGCAAAAATTTCATCGGCAGAGCAACAACCTGCACAGCCATGAAATTCGGAATATTTGGAAACACCAGGAAACCTGCGATCATTGAGGTAACCGAGAATCTTATCGGTTACCTTACGATGAAAAAAATTCCTTTCGTTGTACACGAGAAATTGGGTAGATGGTTCAACGAATCGTGTGCGGGCTTGGCAATTGATGAATCAATGATGGTACTTGAATCGGAGATATGCGATAAATGTGATATACTTATCGCTCTTGGCGGCGACGGAACTATGCTCTCTGCAGCGCGAATAGTGCGCCAGCGTGGATTGCCGATATTAGGTGTTAATCTTGGAAAACTCGGCTTTCTTGCCGAAGTATCGATTGATGACATGAACGATTGCATTGATGAGATTGCACGAGGACAGTATTTCATCGAAGAACGTTTGGCGTTACAAGGAGCCACGGTAGCCGATAATGATCTTTTTTTTGCTCTGAATGATATTGTTATAGATCGTGGTTCTTCTCCGCGCGTTATCGAGATTGAAACAATTGTTGATGATGCTTATCTTGCAACCTACGTTGCCGATGGCATTATCATCAGTACACCAACCGGATCAACAGCATATTCTTTGGCAACAGGCGGGCCGATTGTTGTCCCCGGAAGTGCGGTATTGGCAATCAGTCCAATTTCGCCTCACACTCTTTCTGCCCGTCCGGTAATTATCCCCGACCGAAGTGAAATCGTAATTAAACTACCCGCGGGTAACCAGCCGATTCATCTAACAATCGATGGTCAAGAAGAAAAATTTTATAATCCTCCCGTCGAATTCAAAATCAGGAAATCTCTTTTAACCGTGAAACTCGTTAAACGAAAAGAACACACATATTTTGATCTGCTGAGAACAAAGCTTAACTGGGTAAAAGATGTTCGGAAAGAAAATAAGTGAATGGCAAAGGTGCTATCGAAATATATTTGCCAGAGTTGCGGATACGAATCGCCGCGTTGGACAGGCAAGTGTCCGAATTGCAGCGGTTGGAATACTTTTGTTGAGGAACTGACTCAGCGAGGCGCAACACGCAAGACAACTACTTCATCTAAAGTAAGAGGAATGCCTCTCACTGAAATTGATATACAGGATGACTATCGTACCCGGACTAATATTGACGAGTTAGATAGGGTTTTAGGCGGTGGAATTGTAGACGGCTCTGTCATGTTGATTGGAGGAGATCCCGGAATAGGAAAATCGACCTTGATGATGCAGATTGCCGCACACCTTGCAGATAAGATAATTCTCTATATTTCGGGAGAAGAATCTGCTCGTCAAATAAAATTACGCGCCGACAGATTGAAATTCCCGAAGAACGATTCATTCCTCGTATTAGCAGAAACCAATCTCGATATTATTCAAGAAGTGATTGAAAGAACGCCACCCGATATAATCATCGTCGATTCAATCCAAACAATGTTTAAACCTCAATTGGAAAGCTCTGCCGGAAGCGTTGGACAAGTTCGTGAAAGTGCCGGGTTATTCACCCGGATTGCAAAAGAGAAGTCGATTCCGGTTTTCCTTATCGGTCATGTTACAAAGGATGGTATGATCGCTGGTCCAAAAGTCATCGAGCACATGGTGGATACGGTTATGCAATTTGAAGGGGAACGGCATTATGCTTATAGGATTCTGCGCGTGATGAAAAATCGATTTGGATCGACGAACGAAATCGGTGTTTTCGAAATGAGAGAGAACGGATTGGAAGAAGTAAAAAATCCTTCCGAGGTATTTCTTTCAGAGCGATCATTCGGTGCTTCGGGGTCATCGGTGGTAGCGAGCATTGAAGGGACGCGTCCGATTTTGATCGAAGTTCAAGCCCTCGTAACTGCGACGAATTATGGAACTCCACAGAGGAATTCAACCGGAGTCGATCTGCGTCGATTAAATTTATTGCTCGCTGTTTTAGAAAAACGTCTCGGTATGCATCTCGGTCAACAAGATGTTTTCGTCAACATTGCCGGTGGAATATCTGTTGATGAACCCGCGGTTGATTTAGGCATTGCGGCAGCTATAATTTCAAGTTTTCGAGATGTGCCGGTTGACAGCCAAACAGTTTCTGTGGGCGAAATAGGTTTGGGCGGAGAGGTTAGAACAGTTAGCCATATCGAAAAGCGTGTTCAAGAAGCAACGAAACTTGGATTTCAGAAGATCATCATACCAAAGAATAATATAAAAGAATTCAATAAACCAAACGGAATTGAGATCATCGGTGTGGAAAGAATCGATGATGCAATAAAACTTCTCCTTTAGTTTGATGATAGATAGAATGATAAAAATTATTTTCGCTTCCAATAATCCCGGAAAATTTAAAGAGGTAAAAAGTTTGATCGCCGATTTCCCTGTCAATCTCGAAAGTTTGATCGGTAGAAACGATCTTCCGGATATTATTGAGGATGGAAGCACGCTTGAAGAGAACGCATTGAAGAAGGCGAGAATAATTTATAACTCGACAAAATCACCCACGATATCTGACGACACGGGATTAGAAGTGTATTATCTCAATATGGCGCCCGGAGTTATATCAGCACGCTATGCCGGTGAAAATGTTAGTTATGCAGATAACAATAAAAAATTGCTCAAGGAGTTGGAAGGTGTTCCCGATGAACAACGCGGCGCTCGGTTTCGTTGCGTTGCTGTATTCACAGACGGAAATATTGAAAGATCATTTGAGGGAATTTGTGGGGGAAAGATTATACATGCAACACGCGGGGCAGAAGGATTCGGCTACGATCCGCTTTTTGTTCCTGATGGTTTTCAGGAAACGTATGCAGAATTAACACTGGCGGAAAAAAATAAAATCAGCCACAGAGCTATCGCGTTTCAGAAATTGATAAAATTCCTTGTCGATTATTACCACCTTTCCTGAAACCTGCTGAAATCTTACATAAAATACACTTTACCTCTATCAATTCGTAATTATTAATATTATCGAGAAATTTCTTGAAAATCGTCTGTAGTATGATTATCTTATACAAAATTTATTTCACAGATGATTAAACTTCCAATTTTCAAAAACCGGCCACGCCTTATCTGGAAATATGAAGCGGCGGGTAAGTTTTGGCAAATTATCCCTGACTCGGATCAATATTTAGTTCTTGAAGATCGGAACACGGAGCAGAAAGTTGTCGATTATGCTGTGCTCGATTATCGCACTGGAAGGGAACTTTGGAGAAAATCGTTCGCTGAGAAATGGTGGATCGGTATTGAGACTGTTTATGACGGGGTTATCGTTTATCATGGATTTGCAACTCCAGAGTTGCCGGAACATAAAAATATTCAAGTGGTCGACCTGCAAACAGGAAATATACTTTGGTCTGATCAAAATCTTAAATATCTTTTTTGTTCATCCGGTCATCTTGTTGCAGAACGCCGGACAAATCTCGACATCAGGTATGTCGAGTGTAAGATGAAGACTGGAGAAGTTATTGCCGAACATGATGAAAGCGCGGTTCGGTTGTTACAACAAAATTCTAAAATATCTGTGCCAAAATCGGTTGTCTATCCTGAGTCGAATGAATTTCATCCGCTCACATCGACCATCAAGATTGATTTGTTGACGAAGAAAATATCAGGATTCAAAATAACTGAATATATCGATATTGACGATTTAATTGTTTTGACAGGATATTACATCTCGGCAGAAAGAGACAATCGTTCGATAATGAATCAAGACATTATTATTATCAACACAGAAAAAAATAAAATAATATTCCGAGATAATATAACACGTTCCGCCAGTTATCCCATGCTAGGGGTATTTCTTAATTCGGGGAAAACAATCTTATATTTAAAAGAACGAAAAATATTAAATGCTTTGCAGATCAAATAATAGAAATCTATGCGGAAAATAAAAGTTAAAACAGTTGATGCATTCACCTTAACACCAAATACCGGCAACCCTGCCGGTGTAGTTCTTGATGCTTCAGAACTAAGCACGGTAATGATGCAAAAGATCGCTCGTGAAATTAATTTGTCTGAAACCGCATTTGTATGTAAACCCACGAAGTCCGATGCAGATATCCAACTGCGGTGGTTTACGCCGACAACAGAAGTGGATTTATGCGGACATGCAACAATTGCTACTTTTCATGCTCTGGCGCAAGATGGTTTGTTAGGAATGAAAGATGTGGGGGAATATAATTTCAAGATCGAGACGGCATCAGGTATTTTACCGGTCGAGGTTATCAAAGAAACCGGGCGTATTACCATTTGGTTCGGTTTGAAGCATCCCGTTATTGATCAAGGTGTGCAACCGAAAGTTGAAATGATACGAGTGCTCGACATAAATCCCGGTGAATTCGAAAATCGTGCGGCAGATGTTTGCGATAAAAACTTGTACGTACAAGTTAAACGGCTGCACACTCTTTTTAATATGAAACCGAATTTCACAACGATGTCGTATTTCCTTTCATCGCGCAATTTGGAAGGGATATGTGTGTACGCAACCGAAACAGTTGAGCGCGATTCTAAAGTGCATTCACGCTTTTTCGCTCCAACTATCGGAATCAACGAGGATCCGGTTACCGGCTCTGCGCATGGACCTTTGGCATACCTGCTTTATGAAAATGGGTATCTGGAACATGCCGAAACTTTTTATGAATTTCAGGGCGAGCAGGGTGATGTGATCGGAAGGAAAGGGAGAGTGCGGGTGCAAATAGAAATAAGCGGGCACAAAGTTACTTCTGTTCGGATAGGTGGTAATGCAATTACCGTTATGGAGGGGGAGATGCAAATACATGAGTGAGATTAAATAGGAATTAGAATGACTAAATCGATAATATTTATCTTTATACTGATCGGGGCTTTTGCTCTTTTTATAGTTAATGTAAAAACATTGCTCTCGTATTTAAAACTTGGAAAACCTGAGAATCGATCCAATAATAAATGGCGGCGGATAAAAAATGTCATCACAATTGCATTCGGACAAAAAAAACTTCTTCGCGAGCCGCTTGCCGGCATTATGCACTTCCTAATATTTTGGGGTTTCGTAATACTGCTACTCGCAATTCTTGAAACTATCGGGGAAGGTTTATATCCTGCTTTTAATTTTTCTTTTTTGGGATTTCTATACAAACCTTTAGCCATGCTTCAAGATGTTATGGGTTTATTGGTAGTCATTTCGGTTGCATTCGCGTTATTCAGACGATATATATTGCGCCCCAAAAGGTTGGATGTTAGCGGGCATGCACAATTCGATGCGACGTTGATATTGACGATTATTGTTTTAATCATGCTATCGATGTTCGGACAAAGCGCCGCTCAAATATCGATGTCTGAATCTCAGATTTATTCCGGCAAATTTATCTCAGCTTATATCGCCGGGTTATTCTCAAACCTAACACCCGACCAACAGCAATTTTGGTACGAAATGTTTTGGTGGATGCATATCTTGTTCGTGTTAGGATTAATGAACTATCTTCCGTATTCGAAACATCTTCATATACTTTCTTCAATTCCCAATGTCTATCTTGCAAAATTAGATAATCGGGCAAACCTGAAAGCGTTAAATCTTGCAGATGAAACAGCAACAAAGTTCGGTGCGTCGGATGTTGAAGATTTGACATGGAAACAATTGCTTGATGGATATACATGCACGGAGTGCGGCCGTTGTACTGCTTCCTGCCCGGCAAATATAACAGGTAAACCGCTATCTCCAAAAAAAATAATTGTCGACATCAGGCATCGGTTGCTTGAAAAAGCACCGGTAATCGTTAATCGTCAATCGTCAATCGTTGATAGTGCATTAAAATCCCAAATAGAGCAGGTTAATAACAAACAACTTATTGATGACTACATCACCGAAGATGAATTATGGTCTTGCACAACTTGCATGGCATGTGTTCAAGAATGCCCGGTTCAGATCGAGCACATCGATTCGATTATCGATTTGCGAAGGTATCTTGTGCTTAACGAATCGCGTTTCCCGAAAGAGATGCAAGTTGTTTTTCAAAATCTTGAACGAAATTTTGCACCATGGGCATTCAGTCATTCCACTCGTGCCGATTGGGCAGAAGGGTTGAATGTTCCGCTACTTGCATCGAAGGAAAAGGTTGACGTACTGTTTTGGGTGGGATGCGCCGGTTCATACGACGAGAGATATAAAAAGGTAACGAAATCATTTACTAAGCTGATGCAGATGGCAGGAATTGAATTTGCAATTCTCGGCACAGAAGAAAAATGCAACGGCGATCCGGCACGCCGCGCCGGAAATGAATACCTAGCCCAGACGCTCATTAACGAAAATATTGCTACGCTGGCAAAATATAAATTCAATAAAATTGTAACTACTTGTCCGCATTGCTTTAATACGATCAAGAACGAGTATCCTGATTTTGGCGGCAAGTATGAGGTAATACATCATACCGACTTTATCCTGAACTTAATTAATTCCGGTAAGTTGATACTATCTAAAGAAAAAATTGCAACCATCACCTATCACGATTCATGTTATCTTGGACGATATAATAATATTTATGACGCACCACGAGACGTGATTGCTGCCGTTCCGGGATTGAAGTCGGTTGAAATGAACAGATCAGGCGACAAAGGATTTTGCTGCGGTGCCGGCGGCGCAAGAATGTTTATGGAAGAAACTATCGGCAAGCGTGTCAATCACGAACGAACCGAAGAAGCGCTCACCATTAATCCTAATATAATAGGCACTGCCTGTCCGTTCTGTATGACGATGATGAGTGATGGCGTGAAGGATAAAGAAGTAGCAGATAAAGTTCAGGTGAAAGATATTGCCGAACTGGTCTTGGAAGCGATAGAAAGTAAGAATGAAATTATCTAATTATCAGTGATTGCATAAAGGTTATGCTAAAATCATCAACAATAAAAAAACTGAGTGAGATAATTGGGAATGAGAATGTTCTCGAATCAATCGAAACGCGGACTGCATATTCGTACGATTCCTCACCGATTGCTCCAAGAGTTCCTGATTTAGTACTTCGACCTCATACTGCGGAGGAAGTATCTAAGATAATCACTCTCGCTAACGAAGAGAAGTTGTCGATCATACCTCGCGGTTCAGGAACCGGCTTAAGCGGCGGCACTGTACCGATGGAAAATTCAATCGTCCTTCTCGCCAATCATTGGAATCGCATTATTGAAATTGATGAAGAAAATCTAACTGTTTGGGTTGAGCCGGGGGTTATTACTGCGGTCCTTCAGCAGGAAGTAGAGAAATTTGGATTCATCTATCCGCCCGATCCGGGAAGCTCGAGCATTTCTACACTCGGGGGAAATGTTGCCGAGAATGCGGGTGGTTTACGCGGATTGAAATATGGTGTAACAAAAAATTATGTTCTCGGACTTGAAGTTGTTTTACCGACCGGAGAAATATTAAAGACGGGCGGCAAATCTGTAAAGGATGTTGCGGGCTACAACTTGAAAGATATTCTTGTTGGATCGGAAGGCACGCTGGGTATCTTCACAAAAATATTGTTGAAGATTGTTCCCAAGCCCGAAACGTCTCGAACCTTTCTGGCATTTTACAATTCTATGGATGATGCAGCAAAGACAGTTTCTGCAATAATTGGCGCTAAGATTACTCCTTCTATGCTTGAGTTTCTTGATAACACAACAATCAGATGCGTGGAAGATTATACACACATCGGTTTGCCTGTCGATACTGCCGCGATTCTCCTGATAGAAGTGGATGGTAAAAAAGTTGTGGTTGATGAAGATGCAAGATTGATTCACGAGATTTGCAAGAAACATAACGCATTCACGTTGAAAACTGCCGAGAGCGAACAGGAATCGCTTAGATTAAAAGCCGCCCGACGATCTGCATTTGCTTCGCTTGCAAGAGCAACACCGAATACCATGTCGGAAGATGTGGCAGTCCCGCGTTCACGAGTTGCAGAATTAGTCGCTCGCATTCACGAAGTGGGGAAAAAAAATAATATTCGCATTGGAACATTTGGTCATGCTGGCGACGGTAATCTTCATCCTAATTATATGACTGACAAGAGAGATAAAGCGGCTTTCGCACGGGCTGAAAGATCTATACTTGAAGTTGAAGAAGTTGCTATTGAGTTGGGTGGAACGATTACCGGCGAACATGGCGTTGGTTTATATAAGAAACGGCTTTTAGAAAAGATGGTCGGTTCACCATCGCTGACTATGATGAAAACTCTGAAGCAGATGATGGACCCGAATAATGTTCTCAACCCCGGTAAAATATTTGATCTGAAACCGAAGTGTGAAGGGACATTGCCTACGGACAGAGATCATATAAAAAAGTTTGAAGATGTTGCATGGATATAATTAATTTAAAATGAAAAAATAATCTAATAGAATTTGAGGAATATATTGATGTCACATTGTATTTTTTGTTCATTGGAAGTATCTCGGGATGAAAGAATAGGCGATAAGCAAATGTACGCGATATCGTGTTATGTTTGTGGGGATTATAGGGTTAGTGGGACTGCACGAGCATCTATCTTCTCCAAACTAAATGATCGGCAATTAATTCTTTCAGGATTCCTACGTGAGAGAAAATATTTAGGATTAGAACCGATAGAATTTTATTCTAATAATCTCGAAGAAATATTTTCAAACATCAATCCACCCAAGACATTATCAGAAAAACTTGATAAATTAATAACATATCTTGGATACCAGTCTGAAAAATCCGAGAACAATTTGGTTAGTATTAATCCCGATATTGATTATCCGCTCTCATATGCAAAAAATCCAAACGATTTTAGGTTTCATCAGCAACATCTTCACGAGCAAAGTCTTATCGGTTTTGATCACCCTGAAAAAATATATTTAACATATGCTGGTTGGAAAAGATATGAGGAACTCCAACGTAATCCAATCAAAATAAATCAAGCTTTTGTTGCAATGTGGTTTGGTCAACCTAATAGAGTTGAGGGAATGAAAAATATTTATGATCTTGGCATCAAGAGAGCAATTGATGATGCGGATACATTTCCCCAATATACTCCTATGAGGATCGATTTGGTAGAACATAATGACCCTATTGATCAAAAGATATTAGTCGAGATCAGAAGAAGTCGATTTGTCATTGCCGATCTAACTGGGAACAGAGGTGGAGTTTATTTTGAGGCAGGATATGCTCTCTCACTTGGTATACCAGTTATATGGTTGTGTGAGAAAGGGACAAAAGTTCATTTCGATGTTGGACAATATTCACGGATAGAATGGGAAAACGAAAAAGATCTTTATGAAAAACTGAAACGAAGAATTGAAGGTAGTATATTCTGATAGATAAATAAATCAACAATGTAAAATGAAAAAATGAACTTAAATCCTAAATAAATAGTCTCAAATCCGAAATCCGAAATCCGAAATCCGAAATCCGAAATATAAAATGAACCTCATCAACTCAACCCTAGTTCACAAAATCCATCTTCCGCGAAAACAATCAACAGAAAAAGCACCTGTGTTGATTATGCTTCATGGTCGTGGAGCTGATGAAAACGATTTAATCGGACTTTCCGAATATCTCGATGAGCGATTATTCATCGTTAGTGTCAGGGCGCCGTTCCAGTTTGCTTATACCGGTGGCTTCACCTGGTTTGATATTGAGGATATCGGCAAACCTGATCTCAAAATGTTCAATGAGAGTTATCAAAAGTTAATGCGATTCATTGAAGATGTTAAGGTTGGTTATCCGGTTGATCCCGAAAAAATATTTTTGTTCGGATTCAGCATGGGTACAATGATGTCGTATGCCGTATCGCTAACTCACCCTGAGATGATCAGAGGAGTCGTAGCAAACAGCGGAATTATTCCGGAAGGATTGGATTTGGAATATAAATGGGAAGAGATTAAAGATAAACCATTCTTTGTGTCTCATGGTGTCCATGATTCAATAATTCCTGTAGCATTCGCCAAGCGAGCCAAGGTATTATTAGAAAAATCTGAAGCAAGCGTTACTTATCGTGAGTATGATATGGATCATCAAATCGACGAAGAAAGTTTGGCGGACATCATCAAATGGATTGAGAAATATCTGTGAACGTTGAATCAAGAATCAAGAATCAAGAATCAAGAATCAAGAACCAAGAACCAAGAACCAAGAACCAAGAACCAAGAACCAAGAACCAAGAACCAAGAACCAAGAACCAAGAACCAAGAACCAAGAACCAAGAACTAATCGCATATCTCATATCGCAAATCTAATATCTAAATCATGATCCCACTCCGCGACACTAATCCATCACGCAAAGTTCCGATAGTAAATTATATCTTAATCGCGACGAACATTTTGGTGTTTCTATTCGAACTATCGCTAGATGCTGATTTGGAAAAATTTATTTATAATTATGGGGTTGTTCCCGCATATATTATGAATGATTTCAGGATGATGTCTATCGGTGTTGGCACGATCTTCCCTTTATTTACCTCGATGTTCCTGCACGGAGGATGGATACATTTGATTGGGAACATGTTGTTCCTTTATATCTTCGGAGATAATGTAGAAGACAGATTTGGTCATATCAGGTATATTCTTTTTTATATAATCGCCGGGGTTAGCGCGGCAGTAATGCAAACAATAATATTCCCAGAATCGACGGCTCCAATGGTTGGTGCAAGTGGTGCAATTGCTGGAGTACTTGGTGCATATGTTTTTATGTTTCCACAAGCGAAGGTTGTAACACTGATTCCAATATTTTTGTTTTTTCAGATTGTTGAATTACCGGCATTTATTTTTCTCGGTATATGGTTTATTATGCAAATATTCAGCGGCATCTTTTCTCTTGGTATCGGTGCGGACGCAGGAGGAGTTGCATGGTGGGCGCATATCGGCGGTTTTCTTGCAGGAGTTATTATGTTGCCTTTTTTACGAAAGAGGTCATAAAATGGATACCTCACTTCGTACACATCTGGACGATATATTTAACAAATGTTTACACTGCGGACTTTGTTTGCCAACATGTCCGACTTATAACATCGATCTGAGAGAGGAATCATCACCGCGCGGAAGAATACAGCTAATGCATGCGGTGGAGAATAAATCAATCCCACTCACAAAAAAATTTGTTGATGAAATCTATTACTGCCTAGATTGTCAAGCATGTGAAACGGCATGTCCTGCAGGCGTGCGTTATGGAGAGCTTGTTGAGGCAATGAGAAATGTTATAAGTGAATCAAAAAAAGATCCCTTATTTTTAAAGATCGTAAAAATAATATTTATGAGGGGAATATTATCTTCGCCTGTACGGACGAAATTATTTGGAAGAATTCTTGGTCTGTATCAGGATAGTGGATTAAGATATGCTGTCGATGAATCGGGAATACTGAAAATTATATCTGAATCTCTGCAAGAAAAACATCGGTTGTTGCCAAGATCTGATCGAAACTGTTTCGATGAATCGGTAGATGAAATTATTCCTGTTCAAAACTGTGAAAAACGCGGCAGGGTAGCATTCTTATCAGGTTGTATTATGAATATCGCCTTAACAAAAATTCATCAAGATGCAATACGAGTTTTAAATCTTAATGGATATGAAGTTGTTATACCGAAGAGACAAGTATGTTGCGGTTCACTGCATTCTCACAACGGTGATCTTGAAGAAGCGAAGCGTTTGGCGAAAATAAACATTGAAGTCTTTGAACAGCATCAATTCGATTTTCTCGTCGCCGATTCTGCCGGTTGCAGTGCATTCATGAAAGAATATGGAAAAATATTCGCCGACGACCCTGATTACTCTCAAAGAGCGAAATCCCTTTCAAGTAAAGTTAAGGAGATAACCGAATTCCTCTTTGAGGTTGGTCTGACCAAAGTACCTAAAATATATTCGGCAACAGTTACATATCACGATGCCTGCCATCTTGTTCACACTCAAAAAATTAGTCGACAACCGCGTGAGCTATTGCAAAATATTCCCGGTATTAAGTTGATTGAATTGCCTGAATCGTCATGGTGTTGCGGCTCCGCTGGAATATACAATGTAGTACGACATGAAGATTCGATGAAAATATTGGATAGGAAGATGGAAAATATAAAATCTACAGAAGCCGAGATAGTAGTAACAGCAAATCCGGGTTGCCATCTGCAACTTGAATATGGAATCGAAAAGAATGGTTTAAAAATGGAAGTATTGCATCCTGTGAGTATTTTATCACGCGCCTATCCTGAAATTCTTGACCATTAGTATGAATTCAACTATATTCAAATGGTTTCATTTAAATATTATGGAGAATGGTATGAAGCTTTTTAAAATTGTATTAATATTGATTCTGGTCCTTGTGACAGGTGGATTTGCGCAGGAGCAGTTGCGCTCTCAATTATTCACAACGGTGGAAGAGTTGTTGAATAAAGCCCGCGCGCAGAATGGTGAGCTTTTTGCACCATCCAATTTCTCGAAGGCGATGAAATATTATGCCGAGGCGAACGATTATTACGAACGCGGAAAAAGTTTAGAAGATATCAGAGAGAGCATAAAAAATGGAGAGGCATATTTTACGAAAGTTCTTGATCTATGCAAATTGGGAGATGCAACTTTCAGCTCTGTTACTGCGGCTCGCACAGATGCCGATAGCGCCGGAGCGCGAAAACATGCAACTGAGTTGTGGGAAAAAGGAGAAAAATATTTTCAATCTGCTGGAGAAGAGCTAGAAAGCGGTAGTCTTGCAAATGCAAAGGAGGAAGGGAAGAAAGCCGAGGAAAGTTACAGAAGCGCCGAGCTGGAAGCTATCAAAGCAAATTATCTATCGCCTGCGCGTGAACTCCTTAACAGAGCAGATGAGATGGACGTAGTAAAAAATGCACAAAAAACTTTACAGAATGCGTGGCGCGTTGCGCGTCAAGTTGAAGGGATGTTGAAAGGCAATCGCTACGATACGGATGAGGCAAGACAACTTGCTCAGGAAGCGAAGATCGAGGCGGCACATTCTATTCATCTCCATCGTACGATTGAACAATATAAGATAGACGAAAAATCTTTGGAAGATATTATTTTGATTGCCGAAGGAGAAATAAAAAAAATAGCCGTCTCATTAGGACTCAATGTTCATTTCGATAACGGACTTACCGGCGCTGTTATTGAAATTCAGAATGCATTAAAAGAGCGAGATTCAAAATCGGCAGGTGATGCAGAAGCATCGCGTTTAGCTAATGAAACCATAAAACAAAAAAATGCAGAAATTGAAAATCTAAAGAAACAAAATGATCTAATGGTTCGGAGGTTAGGGACGCTGAGCGACGCAGAAAAGAAATTGCAGGATGAAGGGAAAGAACTGCAGCGCAAATTGGCATTAAAGCATGAACAAGAAGAAACAGTTAAGAGCTTCCTCTCTTTGTTCACCGAGCAGGAAGCTAACATTGTGCGTGAAGGTGATAATATTATAATTAGGATGTACGGATTAACATTCGGTGTTGCTAAGAGTTCTATCGAGTCTGAATTTTATCCTTTACTCGCGAAACTTCAGCAAGCTATCAGAAAATTCCCGAGTAGTCAGGTAACCATCGAAGGACATACCGACTCTCAGGGTAGCGACGATGCGAATCAAACTTTGTCCGAGAAAAGGGCAAATGCAATCGCCGAGTATTTAATGGCAAATATGAGCGTCGATCCTCCGATTATGTCGCAAGGTTACGGCGAAAGCAGACCGATTGCGAGTAACGATACACCGGAAGGGCGTACAAAGAACAGAAGAATTGATGTGGTTATCGTCCCCCAATGGAAATGATTAACGATATGAAAATATCAAATATTCTTTTATATTAGAAACGTGGAAAAAGACAACGAGAAAAAATTAGAACCGAATCAGGTATTGCACAGCTTGAATTTCGGAAGAGTGGATGCTGAGTCCGATAACCGATTTGAAAATTGCTTCATCGGAACAGACATGCTGCGTCATACGCTTCGAGCGCAACATTCTCTTGTCCTCGGCAGTAAAGGATCAGGGAAGAGCGCGGCATTCCGGCTGCTCTGCACAGATAAAGAACGATTACGTCCGTTGTTTCCCCGTAACTTCGAAGATGTATTCCCGATTCCGGTCTATGGTCTATACAACGAAGAGTATGTTTACGGCAGTGAATTCCGTGAAATGAAATCCGATTCGATAGATGAGTTCAGGTATTTCTGGCTGATGATTATCGGATTGAGAGCGGTTACAACCATTGCTGAAGAACCGAAGATTAGGGATATCGTTGCCAAAAGCAAAAATCAAAAACTCAAAGACGCATACAAAACACTCCAGCAGGTTTTTGAAGATTTAAGTCTTGAACCGGATAAGGGTGCTGTCTCGAAATTAAAACAGCGGGTGATGCAGCTTGTAAAGCCATCGATGAAAGGAAACGGATCGAACGATCCGCCGCAATTAATACTTGCCGAAGATTTTAAACACAGAACGGGGATGAGCGTTACTGCTGTTATGGATAAAATCGATACCATACTGCAAGAGATCAACTGCACAGCGTGGCTTATGCTCGATAAACTTGATCTTCTTTTTATAGATGATTTTGAAAAACTGAAATCATCCATAACTGGTTTAGTTCAATTACTCATAGAGCAAAGCAACAGATTTAAAAATATACACTTCAAGATATTTCTCCGCTCGGACATATATCGTCAGTTGCGGATTGTGAACAAATCGCACCTTATCAGTTACACAAGCGAAATGAAATGGAGCGATTCATTATTGTTGAAATTGCTCGTATCGCGGGCAGTTGCCGATCCCAACGTGCGTGCTTACTGCGAAGAGCAGACAGGCATGGAGGTAACCGTAGCGGATATCATCAACGGAACCGATGAAGATGTTCTCGGCATGTTCTATGTTATTTTCGAATCGACGATGGATGAGAGCGATGCAGAAGTTGGACAGTTTCCGTTTGTACATTCATGGATGCTCAAGCATTTAACCGACGGTATGGGGAATGTATATCCGCGCGAGCAGATACATTTAGGAAATCTCGCGGTTGAGAAACAGTTAGAGATGAACAGAAAAGAAGGGGAGCATAGTGCAACTCGTTTGATTGGCGCAATCGCATTGAAAGAAGCATTCGCGCATCTTTCTATTTACCGATGCGACACATATCTATATTCGGAGTTTCCTCATCTTACTAAACATTTTGATGTTTTTAGGGGATCTCCGAAAGTCCGTTTTACGCGGGATGAGTTGAATAAATTATTCGAAAAACTTACGCCGAACGGTGACGAAGGTATTCGTTCCGTTCATGATACAGGACTTCTAACCCCTAACGGCAGAAGCGTAGATTCGAGCATGGAGTTCAGCATTCCGCTGCTTTACAGGATTGGATTAGGAGTTGCAGAAAAAGATGATAGCGCGACTAAGGGAGATAAATCGGATGATTCAATCCTTGGATTGAAATCGTAAACAGGGGTGTGTAACTTCAATCTTGATAAACCTCCGGTATCTCACTATGATGACTTAAGAAGATACAGGAGGTTTTTTATTACACCCGATTTTGATAAAATTCATTTCTTCCTCGATTTATATTTTGAAGTTGAGTCACTCACCTGAAGCTGGAGAGATTGTTTATCGTTCCAAACAGGTTTTCGGTCAAGTATGAGAACGTCAGGATCAATATCCGCACCATTATCCCAAACAACCGTACCCAATTCTTTATCAACGTGAATAGTCTTAAATAATGTTCGGTCAGCGCGGATTGGGTCGAAAATCGGACCATAAAGGTACGGCTCAAGATCAACTATTTTACGTTTGCCATCAGTTAATAAAAGTTCAACCTTGAAATCTTCTAAATGTTTTACAGATTGTATTCTAATCATAACTACCTCTAATTATTCTAAAGGTTGAATTCTTTTTAATTGTTTACCCTGTCTCGCTCGTTCCCAATTCCGGAATAACTCAGATCGATAACTCACTGCCCATTCCAGCACCATTGCTAAAGCACGGTGTGGTAATTCTCCTTCATATATTTCTAATGTATCGATAAGCATTGTCGCTTCGTAGTCTGAATATCGCGCATGAAAGTGCGGCGGTGCATGATCATTGTAATACATGCTGATAATAATACCGAAAAATTCACTAAGTCGTGGCATAAACTTTCCTAAATGATATAAAGAAAAATCCCGTTAAAATCAAATCAGATTTATTAAACCTCCGGTATCTATCTTTGAGTCGCTCTGAAGATACCGGAGGTTTATCTTTGTTGGCCCTCTCCCAAACTTGCTCTGAGCGAAGTCGAAGGGTTGGGAGACGGATGGTTAGCTTAAGTGCGACTCACTTTCACGGTTAGGGCTTCGTTAGAAGTTAATCGTATATCAGTGAATTATTTTTAAAACCGAATGACAGAAAATGTATCGGATGTTTTAGTCTGTTTAAAAATAAATCTTTGAAATTTAAAGATATTGGAAAAAACTACCTACCGTTTTATAATTTAACTTGACAGAATTAAATATATTTTGTAAATTGCACCTGCCGTGGATAGCGTAGGTATTCCTAAAGTAGATTACTTTTCCACCGCAAAAAAACATGATGTTTTTGTTCTGATTATTTTTTAGTTAATGAAATTTAACTCTGGTTTCCAAAATCTTTTTGGGAACAATAAAGATAGATTGATAAATGAAAATTAAAGAAAATGCAGACGGTTAAACATATATCTTATCTTAAAACGCTCGGGATTATAAAATATTATGTGTTAGAAAAATGAAAACACAAGCTCCATTTCGATACTCATTTATTATAACAGTGCTTACTATTATTATTTCTCTCCAAATGTTTTCTCAAGATTGGGTAAAGATAAAAATGAATTTTTCATCGGGGGATACGATCATTCCAACATTTCAAGCAGACTTTGCGAATAAAAATATTGGATGGATAATTCATGACGCGCAGAGGAAGATTTCAAAAACAACTGACGGTGGTTATAACTGGATATTGGAAGAAAATAATTCAAATCGTAAATGGTATTTATTTGTAGTTGATTCAAATAATGTTTATATGAAAAAAGATTATCATTGGATATCCTATACAAAAGATGGGGGTGAAACATGGGATTCAACATATGTTCAAAGTTCCCATACAGGAGGCGGATTGTATTTCTTTAATTCTGATGAGGGATATTATTTTGGTATGTACCTTTATTATACTTCGGATGGAGGCAAAACGTGGAGTATTATAAATAAGAATGATAGTTTGGTGATTATAAGTTCGATGCAAGTAGATTTCATTGATAGAAATCATGGATGGGTCGGTGGTGGTCATCCTTCTGTCATAGATGGAGGTTTTATAGGTTATACTATGGATAGTGGTAAATCATGGTATTATCCGTACGAGTCACTGTATTATCAATACGTCACCGGCTTAGATATGATTGATTCAATAAGAGGTTTTGCTGTGGGATTTGGTAGTACATTCTTTAAAACATCTAATGGTGGACTTTCGTGGGATCAAACAATCATTACAAACGCAAGTTATTATTTGAATGATGTTGGTTTTATGGATTCAGCTAATGGATGGGTGGCTGCCGATAATGGAGTCTTCCAAACAATAGATGGTGGTAGTACATGGACAAAAGTTACCCTGAGTGCAAACACGGCATATAAAAAAATATCTATTTTGCGGGATGATAAAATTGTATTTGCTTTCGGGACAGATGCTTCATTGTTAAAATTGGATCTTACTACTGATGTGGATGAGCCATCTGAGAACTTACCGCAAAAATTTAATCTTTATCAAAATTATCCAAATCCATTCAACCCAATGACGATAATCAATTATCAATTACCATACGATAATTATGTAACAATCAAAGTGTATAACATACTTGGAGAAGAGGTAGCCACACTTGTTTACGGGATGCAGGATGCAGGGTACAAGTCGGTTGAGTATGATGCGAGCAGTTTATCGAGCGGCGTTTATTTCTACCGGATGCTAGCCCGCCCAGCAGATGGCGGGCAAGCGGAAAGTTATACAAATGTTATGAAGTTTATTGTGATGAAATAACTAAAAATAATAACTAAGATGAAGAGAAGAGGGCAGAATACATCTGCCCTTTTTTCATTCCAAAAATTTAGCTATCTTTATTTCATGCAACCTGTAATAATTATTCATCATCATGAGATTACTCTCAAAGGTAACAACCGAAAGTGGTTCGAACAGAAATTGCTGAAAAATGTCCGTACCGCACTTGGTGAGTTGGTACCGCACAGCGCTATCACAGGCGGTTACGGCAGATTTGTAATTCAACTTCAAAGCGAATCTAAAAGCGAATTGATTATTGAGCGATTGAAATACGTTTTCGGTCTCTCGAATATTTGCATTGGAGTAAAAGTTGAGCAAGACATTGATGCTTTCACAAACGCCTCGCTTGACTTGTTAAAAGATGAACAATTTAAAACTATCAGAGTAACAACGCGCCGGGCAGATAAGAATTTCCCAATTGGTTCTATGGAAATGAATGCGAAGGTGGGGGCGGCAATCTGTGAAAAATTCAATGTACGTGCCAACCTAACCGGGCCGGATGAGACTATATTCATCGAAATTGCAGACAAGGTTGCGTACGTTTATCGTGCTAAAGTCCAGGGTGCAGGCGGATTGCCCTCAAGTATAAGCGGAAAAGTTGTATCGCTTATCTCGGCAGGTTTTGATTCACCTGTTGCATCGTGGCAAATGATGAAGCGCGGCGTGACAACAGTGTTCGTCCACTTTCACAGTATGCCTTATACAAGTCAGAACTCAATCGATCAGGTAAAACAGATTGTTGAGTTACTGACGAAATATCAATTTAAATCGAAACTCTACTTGGTACCATTTGCCGATGTGCAAAATGAGATTGTTCTTAAAACCCCGATGCCTCTTCGGGTTATACTTTACCGCCGGTTGATGGTGCGTATAGCCGAGGCAATTGCTTTTAAAGAAAAAGCGGAGGGCTTAGTTACGGGTGAAGCAGTTGGTCAGGTTGCATCGCAAACACTAAGGAATATCAGAAATATTGACAACGCCGCCACATTGCCGATTCTTCGTCCCATTTCCGGAAATGATAAAGAGGAGACGATGGTTATTGCACGAAAAATTGGCACGTATGATATTTCCAAAGAGCCGTATGATGATTGTTGCTCATTTCTGGCGCCCCGGAAACCTGAAACCTGGTCGAATTTTCATGAGATAGAAGTGGCAGAAGCAAACTTAGATATACCGACGCTTATCGCGTTGGCGATGGAAAAACAGACAATTGAGCAATTCTCATTTCCTCAGTCGGCTTAAGTTGATTTTCCGAGAAGAGTTTCGTATTATCGATAATTCAACAATATTTTCCTTATTAAAATATAGAAAGGGTGGAATCATGGCAACAAAGATAACGGTGAAAGATCATGGAAGCATTCAGGTTGAAGGTGAGTTTGAAGTGTACGATCTGAAAGGCAAGAAATTCGATTTAACTGGCAAACAAACCATTTATCTTTGCCGGTGCGGACACAGTAAGAACAAACCGTTTTGCGATGGTGCTCATAAAGCTGCAAATTTTGTTTCAGAGATTAATGCAAAATAATCGGAGTTATATTATGTATCAGCGAATTAATAAATTCATTATTATTACATCTTTCCTGATGATCGGGTTAACTCAAATGTCCATCGCTCAATTTGAAGGTGTGATAGATATGAAGGTAACGATGATGGATCAAGGAAAGCCGCAAGTTATGGAATATTCGATGATGGTGAAGAAAGACCTCATCGCTTCTGAAATTAAGTCGGGAGGTGGCAGTGAAGCAGGTGGTAAATTCATATTTCGCGGCGATAAAAAATTACTCTGGATTGTAAACGATGCCGAGAAAAATTATTTAGAGATTTCGTTGAGCGACGTGGATAAAAAGAAGGCGAACAATCAAGAAGATAAAAATAAACCGAAGGTAACCAAGACCGGAAAGACAGAAAAACTACTCGGATATATCTGCTATGAAGTGATAGTTGAGGAAGGAAAAGAAGTAACACAGCTTTGGGGAACATCGAAACTTGGTAATATTTATCAAGATTTAATGAAATTGTTCGGTAGTATGGCTGACAATTACGATCCGGAACAGAAAGGGGGCTGGGAATCGGAATTAGAAGCGTTGAAATTATTCCCATTAAAAATAATCTCGAAAGAAAATGGCAGTGTAACTCAAACACAAGAAGTAACTAAGATTGAATCGAAAATGATCTCATCGAAAATATTTGATTTGCCTGCAGGGTATGAAAAGATATCAATGGGATTGGATATGCAACAGATGATGCGCGAACCTGATAAAGATGACCCCGGCATCAATACCGATATGGAAAAGATGATGAAACAAATGCAGGAGATGCAGGAGATGCAGGAAGAAAAGGAAGATTCATCTGATGGCGGATAGATTGGATATTTGTTAAAATTGTTCTCTATACGTATGTTGATAAAGCACTCTTAAACCGAAAATATTGATTGAATAATAAAGTGTAAGGAAATAAATGAAGAACACACGACGTGAGTTTCTCACAAAATTAGGTGTAACGGTTGGCGCAGTAACATTGGGTAAAAATATCATGGAAGCATTACCTTTACCATCCGATGAATTTCAGAAAGAAGGAATCATTCGTCCTCAGGCAGCTCCAAAACTTGATGAGACAGTAGATTTCCGTTATTCGCCGAAAGATTGGCAATCGACATTTTGTTTCCCCGATGATCCGTCGAAAAATCTTGTTGGAAAGTTGGGCGACCTCAGATATGGGCACCCCGGCATAGGAAATGATGAGAAAATATTTCCACAGCGCATATCATTCGGGTTGCAGGGAAAGGAACCTCTTCAGTACATCGATCAAAAACTTGAATCACCTGCAATTCCGATAATTACAACTAAATTGGATGGTGGAGATGTAATTGTTGAGACGATAACTTTCGCATCAAAAAATAAATCGGAAGGAAGAGTGGATAATGTTATAGTACATATCTATCCTAAATCTGAAATCGATGTCGAGGTAGAGCCGGAGATTGTTCTTACTTCTGTATCTAAATTCTTATTCAACAAAGATGATGATTATTCTTTTATCAAGCATGCTGATACCGGGAAAATATATTTTGTAACGAATCATGAAGGAGTATTGAAAGAGGAGCAAGGCGTTTACCGGATTCAATATGCTAAAGGTAAAGCGACGATAGAAAAACCGTATCAAATATTTCTCCGATTGCCGCAGGAAGATCAGGATTTTGGCAAACTTGAGGATGGATTTGATGAACAAGACGATCTATTAAATGAAACTCGAGAGTTTTGGAAATCTTGGAAATCGACCGAAGGGAAAATAGTCTGGAATCTCGGTGAACCGTATGAGAATTTCAGAATCGCTTGTACGAGGAATATACTTGAATCACGCGAAATTAAAGATGGGAAAAAAATATTTCAGGTTGGTCCTACATGTTATAGAGGACTTTGGATAGTGGATGGACACTTTCTTTTGGAAGCGGCACGATATCTCGGTTATGATAAAGAAGCACAGGAAGGTTTGGTCACAATCTGGGATCGGCAGGATGCAAAAGGATTATTCACTGCCGGTGCTGGTGAAACTCACTGGAAAGATACAGCAGTTGCGGTCTATGCATTGGTTCGCCAAGCAGAGTTATCACAAAACTGGGACTATTTCAATGAGATGTATCCTGATGCATACAAAGCAATCGATGCACTTCGTGAAATGGTACTAAAAGCAAAAAATGATGGTACTACTAACGGAAAATATGGAATTCTGCCCGGTGGCTTCGGCGATAGCGGCATTGGCGGGGCGAGAAGAGATGAATACACTAATACTCTATGGACACTTATTGCCACCAAAGCTCTCGCTGATACAGCAGAACGATTACGCTTAGCGAAGACCGTTGAGCTAAAATCTTTCTTTGGCGAATTGTGGTTCCCATTTATGGAATCTACGAAAATCGAAATGAAAAAACATCCACAAGGTTTTAGATACCTTCCGATGTTGATGGCGAGCGATCCCAAGTGGCAGGAAGTTGATGAACGAAAACAGCCGCGCCCTCAAGCCGCCCAAATATATTTGTCACATGCGATTTTCCCAGGATTGTTATTCAAAAAAGATAATCATATCCCGAATGGGCATGTTAAATTGATGGAAGCTGTAATGCAGGAAGATATACCGATTGAAACCGGTTGGCTGACAAATAATGCACTGTGGCCCTATAATGCTGCCATATTTGCACAGACATGTCTATTCCTCGGTAAACCTGAACTTGCACGCAAAGTGTTTTTCGGATTCCTGAATCATGCATCGCCATTATACGCTTGGCGAGAAGAACAATCTTTGCAAGATGAACCCAACTTTAATTTCATTGGGGACATGCCGCATAATTGGGCAAGCGCAGAGTGCATAAGATTTTTGCGCCATAGATTGATTTTAGAAGATGAGAGAAATTTGCTTTTACTTCAAGGAATCGGACTTGCCGATATGGAATCGAATAAACCGTTTGGCTTATCTTACTCGCCGACTAGATGGGGCAGAGTTACGGTTGAGTTAAATAGGATTGATGATCTGAGTTGGAATATGAAATTTAAGAGAGAAGATTTCAATCAACAGATCATCGGACCATTGGAATATATCATGATGCCTGCTGCAATAGGTGGGAAATATTATTTCCTCAAAACGAACGGTGTGAAATCGGTGCGTAATGGTGAGATTATTTATATCCGTGGTCATGAATTGGAATGGGAGTGCATCTGGAAAAAAAGAAAATAGATCGTAATTAATTTATAAAATGACTGATAAAATAATCAGGATGCGAAGGGATGAATAGAAATTATTTCTATTTCCTTTTTATTCTATTGGTTATTTCAGCGGCTCCTCTGATCGCACAAAATAAAATTACTCTTCGACTGGTTGATTGGGCATCAGCCAACGAGATCGAGATTGACAAGCAAACTATCGAAGCATTCCATCGTTGTCATCCCGATATTGAGGTACTTTATGAACCTAATCCCGGTCCTCAGTATGAAGAAAAAATTCTAACCGGTTTAGTTGCCGGGGAACCACCGGATGTTTTTCTTCTTGATTCGAAACTCATACCTACTTTTACAAACAAAAATATTTTACTCGATCTTAATCAGTATATTGGAGAATTAGGGATCGATACTTCGCAGTGGTTCAGTGCGGTAACTAATATAGCGCGACGCGATTCATTTCTTTTCGCCTTCCCAAAAGGATTTTCGTCGCTTGCGGTTTATTTCAATAAAAAACTTTTCGATGATGCCGGAGTACCTTATCCTTCTCCGATATGGAATTGGAACGATTATCAAATTATCGCTGAGAAGCTCACAATAGATATCAACGACGATGGAGAAACAGATCAGTATGGCACAGCAATTTCAAATCATTATTATTCATGGATTCCTTGGTTATGGTCGGCAGGTGGAGATGTAGTTGACCCTTCGGGGAAATATTCGAGTGGATATTTAAACTCTAAAACATCAATTGATGTATTTCAATTTTTAATTGATTTGAGATTGAAATCAAAAGTCGCGCCTGATATTGGCACGTGGGTTCAGGAAGAAAAGACAGGCGCTATTTCTGCGCTCTTTGCAAACGGAAAAATCGCGATGATGATTGATGGACATTGGCGAATGCCCAGATATTTAAAATTTATAAGCGAAAATAAACTCGAGATCGGAGTGGCGCCGTTTCCATTTCACCCATCAGGAAGAAAAGTAAATGTATTGTATGAATCGGGATGGTGTGTTCCCGTTTTATCAAAGCACAAAAGAGAGGCAGTTACATTAGCGGCGTTCATGGCGGGAGAAGAAGCATGCCGCATTCGGGCAGAAGCACGGCTCGAGATTCCGGCAAATATTAAAGCCGCAAAATTGGCAGTAGATTCGGATGCGACGGGGATGACAAAAGTATTTCTTGATGAATTACCTTTCTCGCGTCAGCCATGGGGATCGATAATTGAAAGGTTCAGCGAAGTAGAGTGGACGTTGCAAGATGCAGTGGACGAAGCACTTATCAACAAGAAACAACTTTCCGATGCGCTGAGTATTTATTCAGTTAAAATCGATAAACAATTAACTCAAATCCGAAGCCACGAAGGATCGGGTTTTAAACCTATTCGCGAGCATTCTGAAATACTTTATTTTCTAATTGTTGTATGTTTCTTAATTATCTTTCTCTCAACTATTCTATATTCATTTTCCGATAAAAGTGACAAAAGAAAAACGGGCACTGCAATTCTGTTTCTAACACCTTCAATATTTCATCTCACCGTGTTTTTAATTACCCCGATTATATTTTCCTTTTATCTCAGCGTACATCAATGGGATATAGTTGTGCCGCAAAAGCCGTTCGTTGGATTTCAAAATTATGTTGAAATGTTTAATGATCGAACATTTTGGAATGCACTTACGAATACGCTTCTTTACTCGATAAACGTTCCGTTCGGTATGGCTATTTCGTTATTCATAGCTAACATGCTTCACAAGAGATTGCGATGGTTGGGATTTCTAAGAACCATTTATTTTTTACCAAGTGTTACATCGTTTGTTGCAATCGCACTTGTATGGATGTGGATTTATCATCCATCATTCGGAATTGCGAATTATTTTTTAAATATGCTGGGAATACAGTCATTATCGTGGCTCAATTCAACATCAACGGCGATGATTTCGATTATCATTTTTAACATCTGGCTTAATTTAGGTTATCAGATGGTTATATTCCTTGCCGGATTGCAGGGAATTCCTGACGAATTATACGATGCATCGCGCGTGGATGGCGCTTCAGGTATGAAACAATTTTGGAAAATCACTTTTCCATTGCTAATGCCTACAACATTCTTTATCCTAGTTACATCGTTGATAGGTTCGTTCCAAGTTTTTACAACTATATATATTATGACATCCGGCGGACCAGTTGGAAGCACCGATGTTATTGTTTACCACATTTACCATGCGGCATGGGAACAATTGAGAATGGGATACGCTTCGGCAATCGCATGGATTTTATTCGTTATAATCATGGTTGCAACCTGGATTCAATTTAAGTTTCTTAACAGAGAAATCGAAAACTGATAAAATAATATTACTCATATGAATTATTTGAATATATCATTAGAGATCGTTACGATAGCGCTGGCTTTGATTGTATTTCACTTTTACAGGAGGCGAGCAAGAAAGGATCTTCAAAATAAATTTTCTGAACAAACAAAAGCTCTTGTAGATGCAAAGGATAAAGCGGAAAAAGCTCATGCCGAGGCGATTATGGAACACAAAAATCTTATTAGCGTCAATCAATCAAAAACAGATTTATTGAATATACTTGCCCATGATTTAAAAAGTCCGATGATATCTATTAAGATGTTGTCTAAAATGATAATTGAAGAAGCAGATAATAAATCTCCGGTTGCCGATTATGCGGCAGATATATTCAGTACCGTTCAGCGTGTGCATAATTTAGTAGATGAAATATTAGATTCTTCGATAATTGAATCAGGTGTTTTAATTCTCGATAAAAAATCGGTCGATATTGGTAAACTTGCCGAATTAGTTGTTCTTGATAACTCGATTGCGGCTGAGCAAAAAGATCAGAAGATTATTTTAAAAACAGAAGATGAATGTGTAGTGAATGGTGATGAATCGAGATTACGAATGGTGATAGATAATCTGGTCACTAATGCTATTAAATATTCACATTTGGGCGGTGGCATCTGGGTTACAGTTAGAAAAACGATAAAAAATATCGAGATCAATGTAAAAGATGAAGGACTCGGTTTGTCTCAAGTTGATTTGGAAAATATATTTAAGAAATTTCAGAGACTGAGTGCGCAACCTACGGGTGGTGAACCTTCAACGGGACTTGGACTTTCGATTGTAAAGCAATTGGTGGAAATGCATAATGGCACGGTTACAGTAAAAAGCGAATTAGGTAAGGGTAGCGAGTTTACAGTCTCAATCCCTCGAAAAGGAAATTCGTAGTGCTGCCGAATTCGAAAATACTGATAGTTGATGATAATAGAGAGTTTCGTGAAGCGCTTGCAAGAATTCTATCGGCAACAGGATACGATGTTGATATGGCTGGGGATGGCGAGGAAGCATTGGCGCTGATTAAAACAAAGAAAATGCATCTCGCGATAGTAGATATCGATATGCCGCGGATGGATGGAATTCAATTTACAATAAAAGTTAAAGAGTTGATTCCAAGTTTTCCGGTGATTATTGTAACAGGTTACACTCAATTTTATAAGGCGGAAGAAATATTGGCAACCGGTGCGGAGGCGTTTCTCAAGAAGCCGGTTGAATTACCAATGTTACTCGATTTGATAAAAAAACTTAAAACATCTGGATGATAAAAATCAGATCAATCATAGTATATCTTATCTTAATAATTCTTGCGGGGACTATGCTTCTTCCTTTTCTATGGATGATAAGTACCGCTTTGATGAGCGATCTGGAAGTCTATCAGTTTCCACCGAAAATATTTCCTAAGGTTTTCAGATGGTCGAATTTCTCAGAGGCGCTTACGATGCAGCCATTCGGCAGATATTTTATCAATACATTGATTGTTTCCGTTGCATCTGTAATTGGGCAATTGTTTTTCTGCTCTATGGCAGCATATGCTTTTAGCAGACTAAGATTTCGTTGGAGGGATAAAATATTTGCAACTTATTTGGCAACTATGATGGTTCCCGCGATTGTAACTCTAATTCCAGCTTTTCTCATAATTAACGTTTTAGGTTGGATGAATACTTATTGGGCACTATTTACTCCCACACTCTCCAGTGTATGGGGAATTTTTCTACTGAAACAATTTTTTCAAACTATACCAAAAGATCTCGAAGATGCGGCAAGAATTGATGGCGCCTCCGAATTCACGATATACTGGCGAATCGTACTGCCACTCTCTAAACCTGCACTTTCAACTCTCGCAATCTTTGCTTTCATGGGAAGTTGGAAAGATTTTCTCTGGCCCCTTATTGTTACCAATAGATTGGACATGCGCACTCTGGAGGTCGGCATTGCAGGTTTTAGCTCGATGTACAGCACAGATTGGACTCATCAAATGGCTGCCGCGGTTGTTGTTTTGCTGCCAATCGTTATTATATTTATATTCGCACAAAAGTATTTTGTTCGCGGTATAACCTTCAGTGGATTAAAAGGATAGTTATTATTTTCGATATGAGGTTTTAGATATGAAGAAATACATATTTTGTATCTTGATGTTTTGTTCACTCGCTGTGTGCCAATATAAAAACATTCGGGTAAACAATCCCACATCAATAAATCCTGAAGAAGTAACTATCGCTATTAATCCAACAAATCCACTCAACTTAGCTGCCGGCGCTAACATCAGGTATTATTATTATTCGATGGACGGAGGGCATACCTGGACAGAAGGACAGTTAAACTCCCCTCTTGGAGTTTGGGGCGATCCTTGTGTTACGTTTGATGCAGATGGAAATTTATTTTTTGGTCACCTTTCTAATCCACCGGATCCGGGATATTGGATAGATAGAATTGTTGTTCAAAAATCGACCAATGGCGGACAAACATGGAACAACGGTTCGGGCATTTGGTTTTCTCCTCCGAAAAATCAGGATAAAGAATGGCTCATAGCAGATATGACACAATCACCATACCGTAATCGTTTGTATGCAGCTTGGACCGAGTTCGATCAATATGGAAGTAATCTTATTACCGACAGTACCCGAATTCTCTTCTCGTTCAGTACCGATGCAGGTGATACATGGTATCCGGCTATCAGAATCAGTGATGATGGAGGTAATTGTGTTGATGGCGATTCCACGGTTGAAGGAGCGGTTCCCGCGGTTGGCGTGAATGGTGAAGTTTATTTGAGCTGGTCTGGTCCGAAAGGAATTATGTTCGATAAATCATCTGATGGCGGTGTGACATGGGGAAACGATATCTTTGTTACATCTCAACCCGGTGGATGGGATTTCAATGTGGATGGAATTTATAGGTGTAATGGTATGCCTGTTACAGCATGTGATGCAAGTAATTCACCTTATCGAGGTAATATTTATATCCAATGGTCTGATCAGCGAAATGGAATAGGCAACACCGATATTTTTATAATTAAATCGACCGATGGCGGAGCTTCATGGGGAATCGTCAAACGAGTGAATGATGACTTAACCAATCGGGAACAATTTTTCTCATGGATGACTATAGATCAGAGCAACGGAAATCTGTACGTTGTTTTTTATGACCGTCGTGCGCGAACAGGTAATTACACTGATGTCTATGTCGCAAAGTCAACAGATGGAGGTGAAACATTCACAAACTTTAAAGTGAGCGAAACTTCTTTCGATCCGACCTCAAATATATTTTTTGGAGATTATATAAATATTTCCGCATTGAATGGAAAAATATATCCAATTTGGATGAGATTAGACGGCTCTGCATTAAGTGTTTGGACTACCATCATAGAAGAACCGAAAATTATTAACCTTGCAGTTAATTCTGGGTGGAATATGATTTCTCTTCCATTCAAACCGATCGACCCTCGGAAGGAGATAATATTTCCTACTGCTGAATCAGAAGCATTCGCATTCAATGGCGGATATTTAATCCACGATTCATTAACTCACGGCAGAGGATATTGGATGAAATATACCGATGCGGCTAACGTAACTTGCAATGGATTTGAACTGCACAGCGATACGATTGAAGTTCAAATTGGTTGGAACATGATTGGATCAATAATTAATTCCGTGATGATTCAATCGATCGGCAGTGAGCCTCCAAAAATTGTTACCGGAAATTTCTATAAGTTCAACGGCACAGGTTACGATGTTGCGGATACTATAAAACCGGGAATCGGATATTGGGTCAAGGTTCAGCAGAGTGGTAAATTAATTTTATATGATTCAACGATGGCCGAGACAAAGTACAAAATATCTATCCAACCAACCGACGAGCTTCCGCCACCGCCGCCTGTTTTTGCAGAAAATAATCTACCGGTCGAAATATCTTTGTCGCAAAATTATCCTAACCCGTTTAACCCGATCACGCTTATACAATATTGGATGCCTGAGAAATCAAAAGTGTCGCTTGCCGTATATGATATGCTTGGTGAGAAGATATCAACTTTAGTTGATAAAGTTGAAGAACCGGGGATGAAGAATGTAATATTCAACGGCGATAAGTATTCGAATGGAATTTATTATTATCGATTAATCATCGGCAATCACAGAGAAACAAAAAAAATGGTATTGATGAAATAATCATCAATAGGAAATATAAAAAACAAAAAATCACAGATAGAGATTCCCTCATGAGACAGATAATTTTTATTTTGGCACTCTTTTACTCTATTTCAATTGCCCAAGCTCAAAAATCTAATGAATCTTTGATCTCTGCATTCAAGATTGAACCAAACGACCTGGAGCTTTCCCGTCTCGCCCAGCCAACACAGTACTTCGATAAAATCGGTCCACGTGCTGGACTTATGGGATACGAGAGTGGAACGTTCGAGATGTGGGTTTGGCCCTGGAAACCACTGAGGAACTTCGAGCTTCAATTTATACTTGGAACTTCAACTCAGCCAATTCTTGCAAAGGATATTGTTCGATCAATTTCCGTAACACCCGAAGTTACAACTCTGACTTACACCTATGAATCTTTTACAGTGAAAGAGCATATTTTTATTCCAAGGGATGAGCCTGGAGCAATCATCTTACTAGATGTTCATACAACAACTCCACTATCCATTATTCCGGGATTTATTCCTGTGATGCAGCCGATGTGGCCCGCAGGTATTGGTGGACAATTCAGTTATTGGGATGACGATGTGAACGGATACATAATTTCGGAAGGGCAGTGGAGAGCAATTGTTATCTGCGGATCACCTGCGGGACAACAAATGGCGGCACCGCCTGCGCATATGTTTGCCGATAATCCGTCACAGTTTAAGATTGATGTCAAACCGGGCGAGACGGAAGGGAAATTTATCCCAATTGTTATCGCGGGTGCAGTGCCGGATACAACGACATGGAAGATGAAGACCGATTCCGTAAAATCAACTTATAAACGACTCTGGAAGAATGCCGAGAAATATTACCACGAGAATTATGATTATTACCAGAATCTCCGCAATTCAACAATGCAGATTACAACTCCTGACAAAGAAATAAATCTCGCTTACGAATGGGGAAAAGTTGCTTTAGATAATTTGATGATAAAAAATCCGCGCCTCGGTTATGGTATGGTTGCCGGTTTCGGACTTTCTGGCGGCGGCGCACGTCCCGGTTTTGGTTGGTACTTTGGTGGAGATGCGTTTATCAATGTCCTTACAATGAACAGTGTTGGGATGTTCAAGCAATCACGTGATGCGCTTGCATTCACACAAAAATGGCAGAGGCAGGATAATTTCCCAATCAGAAAAAAGAATCCGACAGCTCCTCCTGTAGATATTGGCAAAATGGCACATGAACTTTCACAAAGCGATGGCATCTGCGATTGGTGGAACGATTACCACTACGGCTACAATCATGCCGATACATCGCCATGGTATCTCGTAGCCATGGGAGATTATGTACGGACAAGCGGCGATACGACCTTTCTCCGAGAAAGCTGGAAGTCGGTAAAGATGGCGTACGAATGGTGTCTAAGCAAAGATAGTGATGGTGACGGTTTAATGGATTTAAAAGGTGCGGGACTTGGCGCCCTTGAGTTTGGGAAACTGGTTGCTATTTACGCTGATGTTTACACGTGCGGTGTATTTGTGCAAGGAATAAAAGAGATGAAGTATATGGCTGAGCTTGTTGGTGATAGCTTGATGGCTGCGCAAGCAGAAGCTCAATTTAAAAAAGCACAACCGCGATTGGAGAAATTATTTTGGTTGGAAAAAGAAGGTTTCTACGCTTACGGTGCGACAGAAAAATGTGAGCAAGTCCGAGAAAAAACTCCATGGTCTGGCGTAGCAATGATGTTCGGATTGTTGAGGGAAGAGCGGAGTGCTAAGAGCATAGAGGCGTTTAATTCTGCTGACTTGTGCACTGATTGGGGAGTGAGATCACTTTCCAATAAGTCAGAGTTATTCGATCCGACAAACTATAACTATGGTGCAGTGTGGCCCTTTATCTCGTCGTTTTTCAATACGGCACAGTTTAAACATCACTATGCTTTGTCAGGTTACCAAATTCTACAAGCAAACATCAAACATGTATTTGATCATGCACTTGGTGTTGTACCGGAAGTATTCTCAGGAGAGTTAAACGAAAAGCTCGGAGAGGGATATCATCATCAGGGGTTCTCAACAACGGGTTACATGCTGCCGTTGGTGAGAGGATTGTTGGGATTGGAGGTGGATGGGAAATTAGGAAGTTTCATTTTTTCGCCACATCTACCTCCTAATTGGAAGGAAATTGAAATAAAATATATTAAAATTGGTACAAGTAAGATAAATATTGATATGAATAATGCAGTTGTACCGAAGGGTTATAAAATTTATGTTGAACATGATCGGACTAATGAAATATTAGGAAAACTCTCACCTGCATTTCCACTTGGAACTGAAATAGATGATTCTTCCATTGTAACCAATCAAGATATTCATGCAATATCTTTGATTGACTTCCAATATTCAGACGTTTATGGTTCGCCTTTACTTCGATCAATTGCAATTGCTTTACCCGATTCACATCTATTAATTGGTCAGAGAAATTCAGGATTGAAATTTATTTCTCAGCGTATAGAGGGAAATCGACTCATATTTATCGTCGAAGGATTAAGTGGTGAGTCTTATACAGTAAATGTTAGAGATAGAGATATTGAGAGAATAGACTTTGAAAAAGGAATTATAGGAGCTACAATCCAATTACCCGAGAGTTTACTTGACCGATCCCGTTTTCAGTTTCTACGTCCCATGAAGATTACATTTGATAAAAAGCCCAAGCAGGAATTCGTCCGGAAAGAAATTGTGATAACATTAAAATAAATTCACCGCTGAGTCACAGAGGTCGCAGAGAGTAAAGCTTGTACTCTGTGTTCTCTGCGCCTCTGCGGTGAGAAAGAAAGCATGAAAAAGCTAAACCTCCTAAAATACTTAGAACGCAAAGACAAATGGTACTTAGGCGGTGGGAACCGTCTCATCTGGGCGCCACCGTTTCCCGTCTGGCTCGATTATCCAGGATTCTGGGATAAAGCACATTACTACAATTACGAAATTGAGCCGGTGTTTACATGGACGATCCTCGATGAAGATGGTATAGAGATTCCTTTACGAGGAGTAGAGAGGAAGTGGGATCCATCGAAACTTAAAACACGATTTGAGGTAAGAGCTAAGAGTTTAGAGCATAGAGCGCTGAGCTTTGAAGAGATAAAATGTTGTTTGCCGGATGATGTACCAACTTCTGTAATTCGCATAGAGAATAAATCGAAGCAAAAGAGAAAGATTCATCTAATTGCTTGGTCGATACAGCCAAGTCATCCATCAAAAAAGAATACATGGATATCTGATGTTAAGGTAGGTAAGTCAGAGATTAATTTCACAAAGCATACACGCCATCTCCAGTACTCCGATACTCCAATACTCCCCATACATTGTTCGTTAGCTCTTAATCGAAAAATTGATTCTTATTCTATCAACTTAAGTGAAGGTTCAACCATTCAACCTCGTTGGCGGCTCACTCCTGCCTTTGAAAAATTCCAAGATGGAAAATTACCCAACGAGGTAAAACTCACTGGTGTGAATAATGATGGATTGATTTTTATGGCTCTGCATACAAGCATAGAGCTTGGGGCTGAGAACGAAGAGCAGATCGGCGTATATTTTACGGCGTCACCAACCATGAATGCTGCTAAGAAAAATATCAGTGTTGCTAAGAAAATGAGAAATCCGGTCGCAATCAGCGAAAAGCATTGGACAGATTATTTTGCGAGTGTTCCTTACTTTGATTGTTCTGACGAATATCTCACTCGTTATTATTGGTACCGTTGGTACGGATTAAAACTTAATACGATTAATGTGAAAGAACAAAATTATAAACATCCTTTTGTATGCGAAGGAATTGGATATTTTCGTGCGCCGATTTCTTACAGTGCAACGTGCCATATGCTTGAAAATCGTTGGCGGCATGATCAGAAACTTGCGCAGGGCAGTTTATTAACGTTTACTAAAAATCAAAAGAGGGATGGTGGTTTTCGAGGTTATATCGATGTTAACTATTATAGGAATGAGAAGCTTGGGGCGAGCGTAGTCGAGCCCTTTTATCATACGAATTGGGGAAATGCTGTCCGGGAGTTGTATCGAATTCATCCTGATAAAATATTTTTGAGAAAAGCATATAACGGACTTGTAAAATATGTTCGTTACTTTGATCGTGAACGAGATACGGAAGGCAGCGGTTTGTATGATATTGATAACCACTATGAAACTGGACAGGAATATATGCACCGGTATCTTGCGGTTGATCCGAAGGCTGATAAAGATAATTGGGGAAAGGTATTCCGACTTAAGGGAGTAGATGTTACTGTTTATATTTATGAATTAAAAAAAACACTTGCTTGGATAGCAAAAGAATTGAAGATGGAGGATGGAGTAATGGAGGTATGGAATGATGGAGCGGAAAAAATTAAGCAAGCAGTTCTTGAAAAAATGTGGGACCCAAAGAAAGAGATCTTCTTCGATGTCAATCCAAAAACAGGGAAACGAACTAAAATTAAAGCCGCAATCTGTTTCTATCCTTACATGACCGATATAGTTTCAGAAGTTCACATACCTGGTCTAATAAGGCATCTTCTTAATCCGAAAGAATTTTGGACTAAATATCCTATTCCTTCTTCAAGTGTTGATGATAAATATTTTTCAGCCGAGCCGGAGTGGAAAGGGAAGAGGATGAATTGTCCGTGGAATGGCAGGGTATGGCCCATGACGAACAGTCATATTGCAGAAGTGTTAGTGCAATCAGCTATTCGTTTTAACAATAAAGAGCTAAGAGCAAAGAGTGTAGAGTTCATAAATAAATTTATAAGGATGATGTTCTTCAATATGGATTCAAAGAGACCGAATTGTTTCGAACACTACAACCCCTTAACAGGTGAGCCAAGTGTCTATCGCGGGGTAGATGATTATCAACATTCATGGATTATAGATCTTATATTAAAGTATGTAGCAGGAATTCGTCCATTTGACGGTGGGTTAGAAATTAATCCTCTACCTTTCAATCTAAAAAATATTATCGTTGACAATTTAAAGGTTGGATCGAAACTATTAAAGATCGTATTGCACCCGAAGATGATCTATTTTTGGATAGATGGAAAAAAATATTCGGTTGACAGAAAAACATAAGTAATCTATAGAAAATTAATATTCAAATCCTTCCGGGTTGTAAGCAACGATTCCCATATTGGTTCCAATCCAGAGATTTCCTTTACCGTCGTATGCTAATGCCTGAATCTTATTGCTCGGTAATTCCGGTGTTGTTGTCTGATCAAAAAGAGTCCATGTTGTATCCTGAAAACGAGTCAAACCATAATCAGTTCCAAACCATCTTATAGGTCGGAAAAAATCCACAGCAACGGCATTAATTTTTTGGTTTGGTAATTGGTTATTTGTGTTGCTTGCATCGTAATGGTTCGTTTTAGTTGTATTGGGATTCCAGCTTGTGGTACCAAATGTTTTACCCATCCATACTGTGTTTGAATAATCTACAGCGAGAGAATGGATTGGCGAATTTTCCGGTCCGGATAAATTAAATTTACCCCACTGTAGGCCGTTTTCGTCATGCACATAAGGAAGTCCATCATGTGTTCCAAAGAATGTCCAACCATTTGCCGGATTAAGAGTTACAGATCGAACAAGCGATGATGTAAAATACTCAGAATAATCTGAGTAAGGATACCAAATTCCATCTATGGTACTGCTTGGGAGGTAATGTGCCACCCCCGCTAGAGTTGTAACCCAAACGTCACCATTCCTATATTTATCAGCAACCAAACCGGTTATGAAATCGCTTGGAATTCTGTTGATAGGATCAGGTTCATTTGGCGAGTATCTTTGCCATGCGCGTTGTGGGTTGTAGCGATTGTATCGTCGGATGCCGCCACCATCTAAACCGAACCAGATAGAACTTTGCCTTCCTTCAGTGATTGCTAAAACCTTTTGGGCTTTAATGATTGTGCCATTGCCATATATGAAATAGCTGAGAGAGTCTCTGATCGAGCTCCATATTCCGCTATAATATGAGATTGCTCCACTATCAGTTCCGAACCAAACAAATCCACCTCCGGTAGGATAAATTGTGTATATATTATCATCAACAATATCTTTATTGTTGATTTTTGAAAATACGAGCCAGACCGGTCCGCGTGCCTTGGTGCTCGTGGTATTTTTTTTACATCCTGTTGAACAAACAATCAATACTATAAAAAGTATGCACAAAAATAGAAAGTTTCGCATATATAAGATCAATTTTGAAATGGATTTAAAATAAATTTGTTCTGTTGAAAAATTTACTAAAATAAGATACAAAAATAATGTGATGTTCTCAAATTTATTACAACCAGAGGAAATACTCTCTTATTTTGCAAATATTATGATGATTAAACTTGACTGTTGATTATTTTTTTGTTATAATTCAATCATAAATATATTCGTTAACGATTCCCCCTAATTGACATATCATATTACTTTATGAAACATTTTACTCGCTTTTATAAGACGGGTGTTTTAGGAATGTTAGCAATTCTGATGATATTCCTGACATCAAGTTGTCAGTACGATTACAGCAGTCCTCAACCGGGTATAATTCAAATTCGATTGAAAACTATATCGAGCTATATACCATTTTCCGAGTTGAACAATTTCATAATAACATATTCACTCGTTCAAGCAGTCAGAAACGATGGTTCGCGTGCTGCAATATATGAAGATCTTAGAGCGATTGATACAAAGCCACTCGGAATCAATGTTCTCGATTTTCGCGCGAGGGACTCTGTCCTGATAATTGGTGAAACATATGTCCCACCCGGTGATTACAGCGGAGTTCAATTTACAATAACACCCAAAGATGATTTAACACTTCGAGGTTATCAGAAGATAAAGGTTAATAACATTGGGTTTGAATCAAGCGCTCTAATAGTGTTGACGCAATCTTATAAGGTCAATGAATATAATTTAACGGTTGTGACGATTGAATTTAATTTAGACCAAACATTAATTAAAGATGCATTCGATTATAATTTTATACCGAATTTTCATATTTCATCAATTAAAAATTATTGACTACTTAGCGATTGGAAGCACGGAATGAAATCGAATTACAATATAATAATTTTAACCGTTTTAATTTTATTCAGTTGGGGTTGTCCGAATCCTAGCGACCCAGGTGGTTCACATGAGAATCTCACTCCGCGAACACGTTTATCAAATGTTCCACCGCCTGATGATACGACGGTTACGAAAAATCCCAGATTAACTTTAAATTGGATTGGTGATGATGCCGATGGTTACATCGTAGGTTTTATGTACAGATGGAATTATTTTCTCGATAATAAACAACAATATCGAAAATATAAAATCATTCTCAACATAATTGTTCAAAAATTTGCGTTGATGGTTGAAACAGAAAATCCGCAAATTATCCCGCCAATATACAAATATTTCGCAAATCTTGTTGGTAACGAAGGACTCCCCGCTGATCAGGAAGCTGCTCTAATTCGTGGTGATACAATTACCGTACTCGGAACGAGGGTTTACGCTTCTAATCCTGATTCTATATTATTGCAAACTGGAAGTAGAGTTCGATATAGCTTCCCGGTGCATACCAACCCGAACAGTGGTACTTTTATTTTTGAGTCTCCCGATAGAGAAAATTTACATACTTTCGAGGTTTCTGCAATCGATAATTTGGGAATAACTTCTGCAACCCCAGCGGTAGTATCTTTTATTACGCCACAGGTTCAACCGCCACAAGGTAAAATTACGAGCAAACACGAAAGCACAGAAATTGTACGGATGGACAAAACTCCTACATTTGAGGGCATCAGGTTCGAATATAAAGGTGTTGATCCTAATACTAGGACTATGGATTATAGATGGGTTGTTGATAAGGATAAATGGAAAGCAGACAGCATACCTTGGTCTGAATTTACTACAAATGAATATGCTTATGTAACGGCAAGAAATTTTTATGATCCTTATGATACGGTTCATACATTTACTGTCCAGGCGCGTAATGAATTTGGAGCGATTGATACAGTTGGACTTGTCTATGATGGAGATGGACTTGTAGTCGATTCTGCATGGAGAACATTCAAAACTATTTATCCCGATTTTTTACGTTTTGGTACAGAAAAAATTTTGATAATTAACGATTGCTACGATCGTTTAATCGGAAGTCCAGCCTACCCTTATTATTGGGATGTAGATAGTTTTTATCATAGCATCCTTCATGGACTGGGGAAGGGTGATGATATGATTGATAATTTTAGGATGGGCGATAACATATTCCCGGACCTTGGACAAATTGGAAAATATTCTTTAGTTATACTTGTAGCCGATGTTATTGATGATTCGAAAAGCTCTCACGTTGCCTTAACCAAGCCGTATCAATCGATTTTGAAAGATTATTGCTACATCGGTGGTGACTTAATAATAGGTGGTTGGTATCTGTCTAGCACCTTTAATATGACGAGGGATCTTGTATTTTTTGAAAGGATCATTCATGTGGATCTTAAATCACCAGCATATGCTAAAGATCTCTTTGTTAGGGCAATCGGACAAAACAGGGCAATCGGGAGTAAGTATCCCGATTTATATATTGACACCATAAAAGCAGATCTTTCATGGCGGTACGGAATGGGTTCGGTACCCGTGAATCTTCCTGCCGGATTCGGCGAGATCATACATAAATATGATGCAAAATTCGATAGTATAAAGGCCGAAAATATATCTCTTTCAATCATTTATAAAGGAATAACATTCAATTCAGCTTACTTTGGAATCCCATTATATTACATGGAAAGACCTGCAGTTGATTCTACAATCTCGTACGTCTTACAAGATTTCCAACGTTCAAAAGAGGAGCGTCCTAAATGAAAAATTTTAATATATCTCTTAGCATATTTCTTTTAATTTTAACTGTTGTAACTTTGAGCTATGCTGGGAACACTGGGAAAATTACAGGAAAGATTACAGATGCTATTTCAGGGGAACCGATCATCGGAGCAAATGTATTGGTGCAAACTACTTCGCGTGGCGCTGTAACTGATTTTGATGGAAAATACACAATCATCGGAATTCCTATCGGAAGCTATGCTGTAAAAGCAAGTCAAGTTGGTTATGCAAGCGTAGAAGTAAATGATGTGAAGGTTGGTGCGGACGAAACAACTCCATTAAATTTTAAAATGACGTCGAGTGAAGTCCAATTGACGGGAGTTACTATAACCGCAGATCAGCAATTGGTTAATTCACTTACCACTAGCTCAACACAGACGGTAAGTGAAAAATCAATCGCAAGTATTCCCAACGTAAAAAGTGTTGAAGACGTATTAAAATTACAAGCGGGTTTTGTAAAACAGGGAAATAACATGTTTCTCCGAGGAGGTCGTGCAAATGAGGTTCAGTATCTTGTCGATGGTATCCCGACAAACAATATCGTAAGTAATTCGGGTGAGTTGGTCGCCACGAAAGCAAATGTACAATTGGCGCAATTGTATGCTGGAGTAAACTCTGGTGTCATTGGTGGTGGCGCAAGTGGACTTGCAGTATCAGCCAATGCCATTCAATCAGTTAGTGTACAGACAAGCGGATTTGATGCAGATTATGGTAATGCTCAATCAGGAATTATCAACATAACTACAAAGTCAGGGTCCGAAAAATATACAGGATCAATTCAATTTAGAACTGATAGATTAAACGAACAAAGTCAAAACGAAGCATATAGCGCATTCTCTTTTGGCGGACCTGAACCACTAACTAAGTATATTCTTCCCGGATTTGGTTTTCAGATACCTGGTGCATTAACATTTTTTGTTAGCGCCGATATGAACAGAACTGATGGACCATATCAATATGTGCACAACGAGTTTTATAATCCTGTTGAGCGTAACGTGGAACTTAATGGTTTTCTTGGTGGTGTTCTGAACGGACTGGGATTTAAGTTCCGGGACAACCAAAGAAATTCATTTACCTTTAATTCAAAATTAAAGTACGATATTAGCGGAAACGATCAAATAAGTTTCGGTTACCGTGCAAGTATCGGTTCGCGACACGATTATATTCGTTCATGGAAGTACCGAGCCGATTCTTCTTCAATAGGTGCAAGTTTATCAATTCAGAACAATCTTTCATGGCAGCATTTTTTCAATGAAAGATCATTTATGAAAGTGTATTTCGCTAAACTTGAAAATCATGATGGAAATGATATCGCCGGTATTACACCACCAATGTATTCGTCGGCATGGGAAAATCAAGATATCAATAACGATTTCTTCAACGACTTGGGTACGTCTCAACGTTGGTACAAATCGTTGACTAGAATATGGTCATTCCGGTTAGATCTTAATACACAGATTCATCCACTTCATATGTTGAAAACCGGTTTTGAAATCAATTATGAAGAAATTAACTCCACAGAAATTGTGAATCCAACTGTTACTCATGATATCGGTGGTCGAGTTGTTGTACCACCTATTCTCCCAGCAGACGACCCGGAGGGCAAATATCAACGTGGACTTTATCCGGGATATGGGGTTTACCGCTGGTATATGAATCAATATCCAAGTCGTGGTGGTTTGTATCTCCAGGATAATATTGAACTTTCAGGACTCAATCTACACATTGGTTTACGATATGATTACTTTGATATCGGTCGCCAAGTCTATGATCAAAGCTTTATAGATATGTGGAAATTACAGTATAATTGGGTAGATTCCATCGAAGGTAAGCCAAATCCGGATTGGGTTTATGATTTAGAGTATGGTAATCAGATAAATGAAAAGAACGGCAGTACGATTGTTGGGCGTATACATAAAGGGAGAGGATTAGATGATGGTGCCAGGTTCTGGTATTACCTCACGCATGGATATTTTAGCCCACGTCTCTCCATCGGATATCCGGTAACAGATCGAATTGTGTTCTACTTTAATTACGGTCATTTTTTACAATTCCCCGATCGAGATCAATATTATCGTGACCCGTTTGCTCCGGACAAAGATGCTTGGATTGGTAATCCATCGCTTAAACCGCAACGTACAGTTGCGTATGAAGCTGGATTTGAAGATCAATTCACAGATGACATGGCATTTTCTGTGCATGCATTTTATAAAGATATTTTCGACTATGCCACACCGGTGAATCGAGGTGATTATTCGATATATAAAAATTTAGATTATGCAAGTACTCGTGGTTTCGAATTAACAATCAATCAAGCATTCGCCGGTAATTTTTCAACCGCTATCAGCTATTCTTATCAAATTGCCAAAGGTAGGTCATCAAATCCGCTTGCTGCTATCTTCCAAAGAGAATTTCAACTACCTCGAGAAACTCGACTCGATTGGGACCAAAATCACACTGCTAATATATTCACATCATATCGCGTGGGACCACAGGAAGATGGAACGTTCGGAATCCCATATCTGAACAATTATGGTATCTCGGTGACGTGGAATTTTGGAACAGGATTTCCGTATGATGGATTCAATGGTGGACGGACAACCGCCAGAAACGTCTATTTAAAGAATAGCGAAACTACACCTTCTACAACAACCTTAAATTTATCTCTTTACAAAGGGATCCAATTGTTCAATAAAATTAATCTTTTGTTGACGTTTGATATCACGAATCTTTTAGATCGAAAAAATCCAACTAAACCGGCAATCTATAACTTAACCGGGCAAGTATACAGGTATGGAGATATCGATCCTGATAACCCCACTCTGGGCGTAATTTTACCTTGGTTTAAGGCGGACAATAGGTTACTTGATCCGACGAATTTTGAAGCTCCACGTCAGGTCTTGTTTGGATTAAAATTGAATTGGGATTAATTTTCTGACAGCATGAGGAATTTATTATGAGAAAAATTTTAAGTTTATTATTTATTTTTGTGCTTACTATAGGAGTAGTACAATCTGAAACAAAAGGAAAGCGAAATAATAATTTGCAGAAACCGACTGTAAATTGGGCAGTTCGTGTAAAACAGGGATTTAACATGAAGGTTTGGTTAAGCAACCAGATGACAATGGGATTGCAAGCATGGGATGGCGGACCTACATTTACACCTGATGGATTCGGGTTGGAATATCCTGCCGGTTCAGGGGTTGAGCACTTGTACGGCGCTGGTCCAAGGATAGGGGGCATTATTGATGATAAAATCCGTGTATCAGAAGGATACGAAGGTTCGGAAGGAAGAAAAGAGATTCTTCCTGAACAGATTCATCTCCCACGTGAAAGATTTTGGCAAACTTCCATCAGGGACACTACTTGGTTTAATCCTTACAAAAAAATTAAAGAAGCTATCCCGAATAAACGAGGATGCGACGATGATAAAGATGGCGCAATTGATGAAGATGATTTAGATGGATTCGACAATGATGGCGATTGGAATCCTCTAACAGATGATGTTGGGTATGATGGTTTAGCTAATCCTGATGAATTATCATGCGATGGAAAAGTTTATAACCCTACTACCAATCCAGATCCATTCGGAGATGATTACGATCCGGGAGTCAGAGATCACTGTCATCCAACCGCTGATGGTGAATACCCATATAAACGTAATCCCGATGTTTACACTGAGAAAAACGGTATTCCAGATCATGGCGAACCCCATGTGGATGAAGATTATTTCGCGATTTCAGAAAATGATTTATATTGCTCGGCAACCGATACATTCCGAAAGCCAACGATAACGGGGCATTTCGCCATGGGAATAAAAGTGATTCAAAAATCGTATGCATGGGATAATAAAACTGCTGAAGGTATACTTCCATTTGATTATTATTTTATCAATGTTGGAAAGAAAATAATAAATAAGGTTTATGTTGGTTTTTTTGCAGATTGCGATTTAGGACCTGTTAATGTCGGTGCATACTATGAACATAATTACACGGCATATATGGAGTCGTTGCGTACTGCATATACACATAACCCGGTAGACCGAGGCTCAACACCCGTAGGTTTTACAGTCCTTGCTACACCAAGACCATTGGATTCAATAGATTTTGTTTGGAATTGGGCAGATTGGACCACCCCTGGACATATTGATCCACGTACAAATGATTCATTGATTTATACTTGGATGGATGGTACAGCTTTTCCAACCAAAATTGGACCTAATCAATCCCCTAATCAATTGACGGATACACGTTTTTATTTTTCATTTGGGCCTTTTGAAACCTTAAATCCGGGAGATACGTTGCGAATTTCCATGGCGCTTATTGCCGGTGACGCCGTATCTGCAGGACCAAATAATCTAAAAGAGAATGCCGAAGACGCGATGAAATTATATACGCGTGGTTATGTGACGCCGATTGTCCCGGTATCTCCTATGCTTAAGCTTGACACATTACCAAGTCCAGCACGAGGAATCCGATTAACTTGGTTTCCCCATTTCGACTATAAAGGAAATCCGAATGGTCCGTTTACTGTCTGGGACGACTCTAATAAAATTGCTCAAGGATTTCCGGTGGATCATTGGCGTCGAGCAAACCCCCCTTGTGGTGAAGGAATAGATGAGTGCAGTGGTCACAGATGTATTGGTGATTCACTTCCCGGAGGAAGAATATTTTCGGGTTTCAGGTTATACCGCAGCGAAGAGGTTAATGAAAATCCACTATTGACTAGTTTCACACTTTTAAAAGAATATTCAATACCGGATTCCGCTAAATTATGGACAATAGAAGAACTAGTTGCAAAATATCTAGATTCAACATTCGTTGATTCGCCACTTGTACGGGGTAAAAAATATTGGTACTCAGTAACAGCATTCGGTTTACCAGATATTACTATAATTTCAGTTCAGCAACCAGATAACACAGTCCGTTATGATACACTTTATTCATTAAATAGTGAATCAGACATATCGCAAAATCGGGTCTCAATTGATTTACCATTTGCGCCATCAACTGAGATTGGAAAAGTTTTAGTTGTGCCAAATCCTTATCGTGTCAATGAAGAGTATACTTATGAAAACGGCGGATGGGAAGGAGTGGCAAAAATGTGGGACGAATCGAAGCGAAAAGTCAAATTTATTCATCTTCCCACGGGTGAATGGACAGTTAGAATTTTTACGCTTGTTGGAGATCTAATCACTACTATCAAGAATACACAAGCATCGGGATACACAAAAGGCGATCAATTATTCGGAGAATATCGTCCCGATCGTGGAGAATTTGAATGGGATCTTCTCAGCGAAAGTTATCGGGCGTTAGCTAGCGGAGTATATGTATTCAGTGTTGAATCCTCATTCGGCGCGCAAATCGGTAAATTCGTTTTGATACGTTAATGAAGAATTCTAGGAGAATAATACAATGAAAACAAAATTACAATTCAGAATAACAACGATCCTCATATCATTTTTATTAATTGTCAATCTGAATGTTATAGCTGGCAATCGATCTGGAACAGTTTCCGAGCAATTCTTAAAAATTTCTACAAGCGCTCGAGCTGTTGGTATCGGCGGTGCCCAAGTTGCTGTAGCTGAAGGTGTTTCCTCGATAGCATTCAATCCGGCAGGTATGATGTCGGTAAACGATATGAGCGTTGGAATGTCGTACACGGCATGGTTTGCCGATATTCAGCACAGTTTCGTTGGTGTTGTGAAAAACATTCCTGGAATAGGCGCGGTTGGGGTTAGCCTTATCATGCTTGTTACCGATGATATGATTGAGACAACTACTGCTTTTCCTGAAGGGACTGGCAGGAATTTTCGTGCTAGTGATTATGCCTTCAGTATAGCATATGCAAGGCAAGTTACCGATCAGTTCCGAGTTGGCATTAATGGAAAGTATATTCGTTCCTACCTTTATAACGATGAGATATCTGCTTCATCTTTTGCGTTTGATATCGGAACACTTTATCATATACCAATGTTAAAAAGTCATATTGGTGTTTCTCTTACTAACATCGGTAAAGATGTTAAATTTGTTCAAGAACAATATTCATTGCCAACTGCCCTACGATTTGGAATACTGCTAGATGTTCTAAAGGAGGATAACAATCAAGTAATCACCACAATGCAAATTGCTCGTCTAAACGATTCCGATGAACAATATAATTTTGGAGCGGAGTACGTCTTCAATAACTTAGTAGCATTGAGGACAGGATGGAAATTTGCATATGATCATGAAAGTTTTACAGGCGGATTTGGTGTGAAAATGGATCATATCGGAATCAACGGTACATTCGATTACGGTTATAATTATTTCAAGTATTTACCAGGAACTCATTCATTTACATTTGAACTGCAATTTTAAAAGTTGACCGCTCGCTGTCTTTTTAATGGAGAAAGTAATGAAATCAATTTTATTATATCTTAATTTAATATTAATTACATCTGCAACTATTATATTCAACGGTTGTGAATTATTCACTAAGCCGAATGGTTCCACCGATGTCATACGGCAATATGGCGATGATCTTATCATATCGGAGGTCTTTTCTGTCCCGCCTGATAGATATTATGCATATTCATGGATCGAAATCATGAATCCGACAGGGCGGGCGATTAATTGGGTTGAAAAAAGCTGGCCCGCAACTGGATTCATGGTGGGTGATAACGGAACAATTCTAAATACTACTGATAATGGAATAATTTGGCAATCGATTCCATCTGGAGTTATCAGAAATTTTAATGCTGTTAATTTTTCAGAAATCAACTACGGAATCATAGTAGGTGATAGTGGCAAGATTATAAAAATCACTGGAAACGGAGATGTGTTCACAACTCAAGATATTTCTGACACTAATAAAATAGCAACCGAGCAGAAGAATTTGAATGATGTTGAAATAGGATGGAATAATACATTCGGATACGCTATTGGTGATAGTGGTTTGATTTTGGCAACACTTAACAGAGGGCTCACATGGTCAAAATATCAAACCACAAGGGTTCCTTATAATCTTCGAGATGTAAGTTTAGAGAATTTTACTCTCGCATGGGTTGTCGGCGATTCAGGTACCATATTAAAATCAACGCGTGCGAGATCTTGGGATCGCAAAAATCCTCCAGATAAATTCCCAAAAACAAATTTTAAATCATGCACATTTATCAGAGATACCGGCTGGGTTGTTGGAGAGAATGGCGCAATTGCATTCACTAAAACAGGGGGTAATATTTTCGCGGAACAATTCCCGCCTGAAGACTTACAGAATGCAAATTTTAACTATGTATTTTTTGGTCATGGGCTTAACGATGATGCAATAAATAAAACAATGTTTAATCTTCAAGAGGGTTATATAGTTGGCGATGGCGGCGTGATATTACGAACAACAAATTACGGCCAAGACTGGCTACAAATCCCAAGTCCGACTACCGAAAATCTATATTATATATATTTCACTGACAGCTTAACAGGTTGGATTGTCGGTGCCAACGGTACACTCTTAGTTACTGGATGGGGAGGAAGTTTTTGGTATCCAATGAAAATTGGAAATACTAATTTGTACTCAGGTCATTTTAATCCAGCAATGGTAACCGTTACAACTAAGTATGGATTGGAAATCAAAGCAAAAAGAAAAGAATATTATTTTGATCCGGCTACAGATTTAACCAACTATAATGTTTTTGTAAAAATTGATACCGGTTATTTATATTTTGATCCTGAAAGTCTTGGTATAAACTTAAAACCGATTGTTCCAGGAGGTTTTTGTGTTATAAATAATGATAGTGTTAGATTCGGAAATCACACGAAGGTGGGACCAGGACCGCTCACACAGATTAATGCGAGTATTTCCTATTATTTCGATCCAACATCTTCAGATACGTTACGTAGAGTTCTTTGGGATCTTCTTAGTACTGGGGAAATTAGATTAGTAAAATATGAAACTGAATATTATGATCCCCCTGGTTATGAGGATGATTCTTTTAAGAGATTCGATAAGAAAATTATAGATGTAGTTAGGTGGGGTAATTATAATATACCGGATTCAGCTTTCTATGCTAGCGGGTTACAACAAGTTTGGCCACAAAAGAGAGAATTTCTACAAGTGCCATTCCCCGGTGCCGATCCAATGTTCTCAAATTTATCGGTTGGCATGATACCTGACGGTTACTCAATCGCTCGTTATGCTAATGATTATGGGACTGCAGTTGTGAACAATATTAATTCTGCAAATTCATTTTATATGGCAGAAATACCATTACCCGGATGGGTCAGTCAACGATTGAAAAAATAAATTTAGTACATCTTAAATTAGCCAGGGAAAAACTTCCTGGCTTTTTTATTTTTATATATTGCATCGTCCTGAAATATGTAAACACAAAACGATACAAATATCATAGAATACAAACAATAAAAGCGAATATAAACCTGGATGGGATTTTAATTTCGTTTTTCTTGAAGAATGCTATGCAATGAGTGCTATTAAAGAAGATTTAAATGCGAAATATTGTGCTGAAGGTGGGAGTTGAACCCACACCCGGGGTAAGCCGGACTGGATTTTGAGTCCAGCGCGTCTGCCAGTTCCGCCACTTCAGCAATCCGAAATTATTCTTAGCAGCTTTCAGAAAACGCAGGTAAAATATACAAAATAACATATAAAAAACCAATATATTTTCTCAATTTTTATAAATAATTCTTGTAATTGAATGTACATATTTAACGGAGATATCCAATCAAAAATTCTCAGTGTTTGACTTTCATCCCAGCATTTCGTATAATATCCTTGATTTTCAATGAGTTAGAAGAATTATGTCGACATCAACAAAGTGGTTTTTAATTATTATAGGTTTTCTTTTTGCTTTCGGATTTGGAGTTATGCTCCTTATCTATTTTTCATTAAATGGAATTTCAAATTACGATGATGAAATCGTTGTAGGCAGGGGAGAAAAAATTGCGGTCATAGAATTGAAAGGAATAATTCTAACCTCAGAAGACATTGTAAGGCAGTTTAAAAAATTCAGAGATGATCGTTCAGTAAAAGGAATATTATTTCGTGTCGATTCACCGGGCGGAGGTGTGGTTGCAAGCCAAGAAATGTATCAGGAAGTGAAAGCAACGCGTGAAAATAGTAAACCGGTTGTCGTATCAATGGGTTCACTTGCAGCCAGCGGCGGTTATTATGTTTCGTGTCCTGCAAATACAATAGTTGCAAATCCCGGAACATTGACCGGCAGCATCGGTGTGATATCACAGTTCATGGAGTACGATTCTTTACTGGGGAAAATCGGTGTTGGCGTTAATACAATCAAAAGTGGTAAATTCAAAGATGCAGGAAATCCATTTCGTAAAATGACAGTAGACGATAGAAAATATTTCCAAAATCTGATGGATGATGTTCATCTACAGTTCATCGATGCTGTTCAGGAAGAACGAAAGATTCCGCACGACTCTCTCATCGCATATGCAGATGGACGAGTGTTCACTGGTGAACAAGCATTAAGGATGGGTTTGGTAGACACGCTGGGAACTTATGAGGACGCAATAAAGATAACGGCAAAATTAGCCGGCATAAAAGGGGAACCATCGATTGTGAAAGAACGAAAACGTGGCATGACTCTCATTGATTACCTCCTTGGGAATAAACTTGAAGATATCTTAGGTTTAAAAGAAAAATTATTGGAACAACCGATATTGCAATACAGGATGTTGCATGGATTTTAATTTCGACTCATCGTTCAGCGGTGAGATTCAATCATAATAAAAGGAGAAATACATTGACCAAAGCAGACATAGTAGATCATATCGCTTCCGGAACCGGTTTAACGAAAGTTGAAACAGAGGCTGTGGTTGATGGGTTTATTCAAACTGTCATTGAAGCGCTTAAGGATGGGAAAAATATTGAGATCCGTGGATTTGGAAGTTTTAAAACAAAAAAAAGAAAAGGCAGAATCGCCCGGAATCCGCGTACTGGCGCCCAAGTTCAAGTGGATGAACATTTTGTGCCATTCTTCAAAGTGTCAAAAGAATTAAAAGGCGTTGTCAACGACAATTTAAAGAAAAAACAATTTCCAACATCTCTCTGACATTTTTTTAAAAAAAGAATAACAATCAAATAACTAAAAATAAAAAGGAGCCATATGCCAAGTGGTAAAAAACGCTTGCGAAGGAAGATGGCGACACATAAACGTAAAAAGCGTTTAAGAAAAAGCAGACACAAGAAGAAAAATCGATAATCGTCGCTTCTCCCCGTATTAATATGATACGGGGAGATATTCCTTCCAATTTAATACGATATTTCAGAAAGAATTTGAATCATGTACAAACAGAAACTTAGTGTTTATCTGCTGACTGCATTTTTAATGTTAACAGGTTTTACTTCACTTTACTGCCAACCAAAAACTATTACAATTATTCACACAAACGATATACATGCTGCTTTTTTGCCGCATGAAGCTGGATGGGTTCGCTCAGATCCGAAACCATTTGTCGGAGGCTTTGCGGAATTGGGTTATTTGATCGATAGCATCCGTAATGCAAAAAATAATACGCTTGTTGTTGATGGCGGTGACGTAATGACCGGAAATCCAATTGCTGAGTTGGATTATAAGGGCGCACTGGGTGGTGCATTATTCGAAATGATGAATATGATGGGATACGAAGCGTGGACTATCGGTAATCACGATTTAGATATTTCTCAAAGCAATCTTAAACGACTTACAGAATTAGCTGAGTTCCCAACAATAAGTGCCAACCTCGTAGATTCATCAGATAAATTCCCATTCAACAACAAAGAATATATCATCGTTAATAAAAACGGAATTAGAATCGGCATAATCGGAATCATGTCGAAAAGTCTATTTGAATTGACAAATACAAATAATCTTCGCGGTATCAAACTGCTTCCTCCGATAGAAACGCTGCAAAAAGTGATAGATAAGATAGATTCGGAAACAGACTTGATAATTGCAATAACTCATCAGGGGGTTGATGAAGATTCAATTATGGCTACTAAGATTCATGATCTTGATGTGATCATCGGTGCTCATAGCCACACTCGCTTAAAAACTCCCAAAAATGTTAATGGAATTATTATTGCACAAACCGGGGCAAACGCCGAAAATCTTGGTGAATTAGAACTGAACGTTGAAAATGATCAAGTCGTTTCCTCAAATGGGAAATTGCACAATCTTTGGCAAAGATCGGAATATCCTCAAAATAAGTTAACGAATTTTATCAAACAGTGGAAAGATAAAATAGAAAAAGATTATAATACGGTTATTGGAAAAGCTGAAAAAGATATTAAACGATCTCGCAACGGTGAGAGTGCAATAGGTCATTTTATTGCAGATGCTATCCGTGATGAGACATCAGCCGACATTGCGATTACAAACAGCAGTGGAATAAGAAAAGATATTTTGGCAGGCGATATTAAAAAAGTAGATTTGTTTGAAGTCGCTCCTTTCAGAAATTATCTTTGTACCTTTCCGATGAAAGGATCAGAGGTCAGGGCTCTTGTTGAAAGATATGTTCAAGGTATTAACCATGGGAGAACATCGATTGACATATCTGGTATTGATTGTTCATGGAAAAGGGAAAATGGATCTGTAGTTCTTAAGTCAATAATAATTAATGGATCAGACTTAGAAGACTCTAAAGTATACCAGTGTGGGACAATCGATTATGTTGTCAACCAAGCCGAGCGTTATTTAGAGTTTATACCCGTGGATGTTATAAATGGGGAAGTGCTTTTATACGATGCGCTTGTAAAAAAAGTATCGAAAGAAAAAATCATAAATAGTACAATAGAAAATCGATTTAAAGAAATTCAATAGAAAGGTGCATATGAATAATAATTTTGATGTTATAATATTAATCGGAAGACCAGCAGCAGGGAAATCAGAAGTTATTGATTTTTTGAAAAAAACCCCTGCATCTGAGCGATCTAACCGTTTTCATATTAATGAATTTGAAGAGATCGATGATTTTGTTTATGTATGGGAAACATTTGAGATCGATGATATCCTCACAAAAAACGGAAAAGCACGAATATGGTCGGACGAAAAATACTGGTTCAAAGATCCATTCATCTGGAATCTGTATATCGAAAGAATCTCCTTAACATATCGAAAAAAAATTGCTGTCGATCAAAATTATCATCAGAAAATGACTACAATTGTAGAATTTGCACGTGGCGGAGAAAACGGATTTTCAGAAGCATTTTCTTATCTGCACGAAGATTTACTAAAAAGAGCTTGCATTATTTATATCAAAGTACCGTACGAAGAATCAGTTCGAAAAAATCGACGGCGTGCCAGACCTGGAATGGAAGATTCTATCCTCTACCATTCACTTCCAGATGAAAAGATGGAATATTATTACAAGACAAATGACTGGGAAAAATTGACTGCGACAGATCAAAACTATATTAAGATAAAAGGAATAAATGTTCCATATGCAGCATTTGAAAACATGCCGGAGAAGACCGATGATCCGGCAAAGTTAGGTGATGAGTTAGAACGTGTTACAAAAAAGTTGTGGAGTGTATTGAAGAAATAGTTCGTTCAGTTTAATAGTAGAAAAATCGAGAACAATTTTCAAAAATAGAGGGCGAGAAATGAATATCTCGCCCTCTATTTTTGAAATGTTTATTTATGATTGTTATTCCCGCTTGTGGTGAGTTCGAGCGTTCTTTTTCTCTCGGCAATTGAAAGAAATCCCACTGCTACAAAAATAAAAATTAAAGATACCCAATCTTGCTGTTTCGGATATTTACCTCCATACCATACCGCAAAAATTAATGTTGCCATTGTTCCTGCAACCAAAGATGTGAGTCTGTTTACCAAACCTGCAAAAGTTGCAGTACGTCCTTTGTACATGAAAATAAAAACGGAAAAAAAGGCAACCATGCCAAAAGCCACGCCTGCAAGGGTAGCGGGGAACCATAATGAATGCGGTGTTATAAATGCATTCCTAAAAATTGAAATCTGCTCGGTTTGTGCATTAAACCAAGTCGGGGAATTAAAAATAAATATTGCAACAATCACGATGACTATTGTGGCAGTTATTTGTTCTATTGCAAAAAATCCATTGTTATCCAAAGCAACGCCGGGAGCTCGCGTGTTTTTATAATAATTCATGATGTATATTCTGAATGAATATGCAACGATATAACTGATTAGGATAATAACGGCAGGCAGCGAGTTAACAAAATCGAAATCAGTATCGCCGACCCAATATAGATTTACGCCTGCCGCTATAAGGGCAAAGGCAACAGCTATATTTTCTTCAGCATAAACTTTTTTCTTAAGTATATTTTGTTTTATCTGGATCGCATCAACAACTCGACTGATTACGATTACGCTTGCTCGCATGATTACCATGGCAACCATTACAGAAATGGGTAGCGTATACATCAATGTTGTTGTGGGAATGACGATTGCTGTGAAGATACCTGATGGTATAATGTAGAGTAATTCATAAGGCAGCTTAAAATGTCCCACTTTAACTAATTTATTTGTTTTTATTCTATACCACCTGAATGCCAACACAACCAGCAGGCAGATAGCGTTACCGCCAATAGTGCTAAAAACTAAAAATTCGGTTTCTTCCATTCCACCAAAGCCACTGCCGGTGAAGTATTTAACGGTTATTCCAGTTATTACATAAAATACAAAATAAGCCATGCACAGTTGTAATAACCGTGCGGTGCTTCCTTCTGAAGATTTAAACATTTCGTTTTACGAGATTTATTATTAAAAATAAACTTCATAATAAAACATATATGATACAAATCCAAATCCAAATTGAAAGTTGAACGTAAGAAATTAATTGAGTATTGGGATCCTGCTAAATACTTGATTTTGATGTGCATTATTGGTAATTTAATCTTTACGTAACAGAATCGTCGAATCATAACATTTTTGAAAGGAAGAGATATGACAAACGAAAAAAGCGGTGTGGCAAAAGGTTTATTGTTAGGATTCTTGATTGGTGGTGTTGTAGGCGCTATAACAGCATTGCTATATGCTCCGAAGAGTGGAAAAGATTTAAGGACTGAAATAAAAAAGAAAGCAACCGATATTGCAGAAGAAGCATCCGAATATCTTAAATCTACAAAATCAAAATCTCAAGATTTTATGAATGCCGGTAAAAGTCGTTCAGAACAAGTTGTTTCGGATGTTCGAGAAAAGGCAGAACACCTTATGGGAGATGCTGATAAAATGTTATCAGAAATACGCGAAAGAGCCGGCAGCGAGAGTGGTAAGATAAAGGCAGCGTTTAAAGCGGGTGTGGACGCGTATCGAAATGAAAAAGAAAAAGATATTTAACGGATTTTGAAAAATCAGTAGGGAAACCGAAAATGGATACATTGCTCGTTCTAATGGAGATTATTGCGCTCGCAGCTCTTACAGTGTTGTGTATTTATCTCATCACAGTATTTATACGCGTAAAAAGTATCCTCCAGATAATTGAGAGTGAAACTAAAACGGTCGTGGCAAAAGCGATTCCTGTTTTAAATAACATCGAGATTATCACAGAGAAAATTAAGAGTGTAACAGAAAATATTGATGAACAGGTTGTTCTGGTTAAGAGTTCAATAAGTTCGATCAAAGAAATTGCAGATAATATTGTAAATCTCGAAAGAAGAGTGCAAGAGCGTATCGAAGAACCTGTCATGGAGACGGTTGGAACGCTTGCCGCAGTCGTTAGTGGTATTCGCGCATTCATAACCCGCTTGCGGGCATAACTGCGCAGCCGCATCAACAAGATAATAAGCCATAATTCATACAACATCGAAAGACAGTATCCTCTGCCCAGAGCAGCGAGAAAATGTTCAGATGGGCTGAGAGTATTGTCGTTTTCGTTAAGGAGTAATTTTTTATTATGAAAGAATATACGTCAGAATTAATTCGCAATATCGCCTTAGTAGGGCACGGTGGCTCTGGAAAAACATCATTTGCCGAAGCTTGTTTGTATACTGCCGGTACTACAAATCGCCTCGGAAAGGTTGAAGAGGGAAATTCTCTTTCCGATTACCGCGCCGATGAAATCGAGCGTCAAATTTCAATAAACTCATCTCTTCTCTTTTGCGAATGGAAGGGATTTAAAATTAATATTATTGACACACCCGGATATACAGATTTTACGGGTGAGGTGAGAAGCGCACTCCGCGTGTCGGATACAGCATTAGTATTTCTAAAAGCTGTTGAAGGTGGAGAAGTTGGGACTGAAGTTGTATGGAAATATACTAAAGAGTTGAATAACGGTTCAATATTCATTGTAAACAAACTTGATAACGAAAACGCTAATTTTGAAAATGTTATTTCAAAGGCAAAAGATCAATTTTCACACGATCTGATTCCGGTTCAATTTCCGGTATCGCAAGGGTTGGCGTTCGAAGCGATAGTCGATATCTTGCATATGAAGGTGTTGAAGTATGCCCGTGATGGAAAAGGAAAATACACTGAGGCAGAAATACCCGCTGACCTCAAATCGAAAGCTGAGAAAATGCGAGAGGAATTAGTCGAAAAAGTTGCCGAGGCAGATGAAAAATTGCTTGACACATTTTTCAACAATGGAACGTTGACCGAAGATGAGATAAAGAAAGGGCTACGATTAGGAATCAAATCTCGAAAAATATTTCCAGTATTATGTGCTGCTGGATCGCACACAATTGGAATAGCTTCAGTACTAGATTTTATCAGCGACTATTGTCCAAACCCCGCCGATATGATTCAACCGGAAGCAAACTTAGGCGGTGGAAACGATAAGAAGGTTACACTAAAATGCGATCCAAACGGCCAACCTGTTATGTTCGTCTTTAAAACCGTTTCCGAGCCACACGTAGGCGAATTATCTTATTTCAGAGTATTTTCCGGTACTATATCTCCAGGACTTGATCTTCAAAACCATCACACGAACAAACCCGAGAGATTAGCACAATTATTCTTAATGAATGGAAGGGAAAGAAAAGAAATAGGCAAGATATTAGCGGGCGATATTGGAGCGGTTGTGAAGTTGAAGGATACTCATACTAACGATACTCTCAGCTTGAAATCGTTCTCAGTTCAAATGCCGCCTATTACATTCCCCGATCCTGTAATCACCATGGCAATAGCTCCGAAATCAAAGGGAGACGAAGACAAGATCGCTAACGGATTGCATAGTTTACACGAGGAAGATTCAACATTTATTATGACCGTTGATCCTGAACTTCATCAAACAGTGATAAGCGGACAGGGTGAACTGCATCTTCAGATCATGATCAATCGATTAAAAGCAAAGTATGGGGTTGATGTTGATTTAGCGGAACCGAAAATTCCTTACCGCGAAACCATTCGCGGAAAAGCGAATGAAGTCGAATACAAACACAAAAAACAAACTGGTGGCAGAGGACAGTATGGCCACGTGGTGCTCAAAATCGAACCACTACCGCGAGGCGGCGGCTTTGAATTTGTGGATGCGATTGTTGGAGGTGTTGTTCCTGGAAGATTTGTACCAGCCGTTGAAAAAGGTATTATTGAAGCGATGGTGGGTGGAGTAATTTCAGGATGCAAGGTTGTTGATGTTAAGGCGACTTTATTTTACGGATCATATCATGATGTCGATTCTGATGAGCATTCATTCAAGATTGCCGGACGAATGGGTTTCAAAAAAGGATTTAAAGAAGCTAAACCGATTCTCCTCGAACCGATATATGAAATTGAAGTTGCTGTTCCTGAAGATTATATGGGTGATGTAATGGGTGATATATCGAGCCGGCGGGGAAAAATATTAGGAATGGATTCAGACGGATCGCACCAAATCATAAAAGCGCTTGTACCTTTGAAAGAGTTGCACCGGTATTCTACCACTCTCAGATCGATGACGCAGGGACGTGGTATGCACAAACAAAAATTCGATCATTACGAAGAGATGCCGCGTGAAGTTGCAGAAAAAATAATTGCAGAGCACGATAAACAGAAAGTCGAAGAAGAAGCATAACGTCATCAAGAAAATGAATTCATTAAGAGAAGCAATCCAGTTAACGGATTGCTTCTCTCATTTCAAAAGATAAATTTAGAAAGTCAATTTATGGAACGATTATTTTCTCCCTGGCGCTCGAAATACATAGAATCATTTTCAGCAAAATCGGATGAAGGATCTGAATGCATTTTATGTTCGGCTCTTCAGGCAAACAATGATGAACAGAGATTGATTGTTCATAGAGGGAATTATAGCTTTGCCATTATGAATTTGTTCCCGTACAATAGCGGTCATTTGATGATTGTTCCCAACCGACACATTGCAAGTATGACCGATCTGACCGACGACGAATCATTAGAAATAATGAAGAATGCCAAAATATTAATAAAAGCGCTTCAACATATTATGCGACCGGATGGTTTTAATTATGGTCTAAATTCAGGTAGATCAGCCGGCGCTGGGATAGATAAGCATATCCATTTCCATCTTGTTCCAAGATGGCATGGCGATACCAACTTCATGCCGATACTTTCTGACACAAAAATTGTTTCGGAAGATCTAAAAGATACATGGTGTAAACTTACAGACTACTTAAAGACGATCTAATCTTGCTAATTCTATCATATATGAATAATAAGTGAATAGCAATTAAACCTTATTCAAAGAAATTCGTCTAAATTTCAGAAATAATAAATGCACGGATGGAGCAGAAATTAGATCACGAACTGGTCGATGAAATACTGCGAGGAAACAACCAAAGTTTCAACCAGCTTGTGAAAAGATATCAAGAAAGGATTTACTGGACAGCTCGACGGATCGTCAATTCACATGAGGATGCTGACGATGTTGTTCAAAATGTGTTTTTGAAAATGTACGAAGGATTAAAATATTTCAGGGGAGATTCGAATCTATTTACTTGGCTTTACAGGATAACAGTGAACGATTCATTGAATCTCTTACGGAAAAAAAGATTTTTACAATTTATCCCTTACGAAGAATATTTCGAAGATAAAATGCAAACGTCAGAATCTGCTCATGATAAAGTGATTCGGCAGGAATACCAAACGTCGCTCGAACGTGCAATTGAAAAACTTCCGCCAAAACAACGGGCGGTGTTTAGTATGCGATATTTTAATGAAACACCTTTTGAAGAGATGGCAAAAATATTAAAAAAATCTGTCGGGGGGACAAAAGCAAATTATTTCCAAGCCGTAAAAAAAATATCGGGAATGATGAGAAAGGAATTGACAGGATGAAATGCAGCGATGTTGTGATTATGCTCCCGGAATATTTTCGTGGGAAAACGAGCGAAGCAAGTAGCGGTAACATTTCGGAACATCTTAATACTTGTTCATCGTGCAAAGCTGAATCAATTCATGTTCAAGCAATGGTTGATTTAATCCGAAAAGAAAAAGCGTGGGAGCCGGATTCGTTTTATTGGAATAGCATTATACCAAAGGTTCAGGATCGAATAGAGCAAAGGCGAAATCGCTCAAGATTCGAGTGGATAATACGCTTTATTATGCCGGCTGCTGCTGCAGCAAGTGTACTTATCATCCTTTTAACAAGTTTGAATATGCCTAATTCGGATAACCGATATACTGACAATTTAAATTTAAATTCGATTCCGGTATCGGAATTGAGTGAATATTATACCGTACAATCCGCATTTAGTGAATTTAATCAGTTAAGTCTTGACAGTTCAGGAAACGAGGAATCGGCAGATACAGAAATTCTGAAAGAAATTGTAGCGCAGGATGATAATAATATCGTCTCATCATATTTTGACGATAAGGAGATACTCGATTTAATAAGTCAAGAAAATGAAACTGCAATTGTAGCAGCACTTCAGAAGTAGTAAAGATAAAAATGTTAATAAGTTCATGGAGTATAAAATGAATAAATATTCAATTATTCTTATTGTTGTAATAGCATTGCTATTCAGTGCAGAATCAAATGCTCAGCGGCGCTGGAAGAACGAACCGCACGGTGGCGGTAGGCCTGAGCAGTTAGAGAAATATCGGAAAATGCGTTTGATAGAATTCTTGAATTTGAATGAGGAAGAATCGATTAGGTTTTTTGCCAAGCACAAGATTCACGAAGATAAAATTCGAGATATGATGGAACGAAGAAATCAAACGATTGATGATCTTGCTGATCTGGTTCAAAAGAAAGGCGCTGTTCAAGAGATCGGAAAAACAACCGAAATAATTCGAGCCATTGATCGGGAAATATTTGATGAAAGGCAACGCTTTCAGGAAGAAGTGAAGCAGTTAGTAACGCCAATCCAGTTTGCCAAATTTATTATGTTCGAACGAGATTTCGGACGAAAGGTGAGAGAAGCCATCCAAGGATTGCGTCCCGAACCACAGAATCCTGAACCCCAAGAATAGTTCTTTAAAAAAATCCGTTCATCTTAAAATCCTGAATAGCAGTTTTATCTATTCGTCTGAATCCTTTATATTCCATTTATGTCAAAAATATATTTAGATTTCGCCGCCACAACACCTTGCGATCCTCGTGTTGTAGATGTCATGAAAGATTATTGGAATCGGAAATTCGGTAATCCATCTTCAATCCATTCTTATGGAAGGGAAGCCCGTGCGGCACTGGATGAAAGCAGAGAAATAATTTCATCTGCAATTAATGCACATCCGTCTGAAATATATTTTGTCAGCGGAGGAACGGAAGCAGACAATTGCGCTCTTAAAGGGTTAGCTGCAGAGATGATGAAACATGGAAAGAATCATATCATTACTTCTGCGATAGAACACCCGGCAATTCTAGAAACTTGTTCTTATTTAGAAAAACATGGATTCAAAGTAACATATCTTCCGGTGGATGGGAATGGCTGCACTGATCCTGAAAATATACGAAGAGAGATAACCGGAAAAACCGGTTTAATTTCTATTATGCACGTTAACAACGAAATCGGCGTAATTAATCCTCTTGAAGAAATATCCCGCATTACAAAAGCACAAGATATTATTTTTCACACCGATGCTGTACAATCGTTTGGAAAAATACCGGTGGATGTTAATCAATTGGGTGTTGATTCACTTTCTATTTCAGCCCATAAAATTTACGGACCAAAGGGAATCGGGGCAGTTTATTTACGACGTGGTGCATCAATCGAAAAATTAATCCACGGTGGTGGGCAGGAGAGAGGCAGACGTGCAGGAACGGAAAGTGTTCCACTTGCCGCCGGTTTTGCCGAAGCTGTTAAATTGATTGCTGAACATAAAACGCAATCTTCAAATTTGATTTCATCGTTGCGCGATAAATGCGAAATATTACTTGGCGAAAGATTTCCGCAAATAATTATTAATAGCAAAAGGGATAACGCTGTTCCACATATTCTTAATTTTTCATTTGACTCATCAAAAATTGAAATCGACGGCGAGGCAATATTATATAATCTTGATCTTGCAGGTATCGCGGTTACAAGCGGCTCCGCGTGTGGGTCGGGGACTCTAAAACCTTCTCCTGTTTTACTCGCCATGGGAAAAGATGAATCGACTGCACGTGCCTCAATACGCATTTCTTTCGGCAGAATCACTGAAAACGAAGAAATCAAAGAGTTTATAGAGAGGTTGAGTGAAATAGTGAGTAGAATCGGGAAAAAACGTATGTGAATCTTTTCTATTCAAGCTCTGATTTTATTTTCCATTCTTTCAGCACCATACCATGTCGCAAACCGCGTTCGCTTACAATGATATCTTGAAATCCAAACTTCTTTATCATCTCATCTAAGATTAATGCGCCTGTGCCAATTATATCCACCCGCCCGATCGTTGCATCTGAGAGTTTCAATATTTCCGTCGGCACCAGCGAAAGTAGTGTGGCTGTCCATAGATCAACGTTTCTCGGCGATAAATGATATCCCCTGATTTTTTCTATCTGAAAATGTTTTATTCCTTGAGCAAGGCAAGCGAGAGTTGTTAATGTGCCGGCAACTCCTACGACGAATTTTAAAGATGACGGTGGATTTTGAATTAAGGAAAGATGTGCTGCAATATCTTCCTTTGCCGATTTAATTTCTAAGTTAGTTGGAGGAGAATGTAAGAAAAATCGTTCGGTTAAACGAACCGCTCCTATTTGCAAGCTTTCACCCTTTAATTCGCCGGAGATATATTGAGTGATTTCGGTGCTTCCACCTCCGATATCCAACACAACCGTCTCTTCCGGCGGAAATCTGAATCCACTTGTGCCGCCGAGAAATGTTAATTCGGCTTCTTCTTTACCTGATAGAACCATTATCTTGCATCCGCATTCAGACTCAATAAAATCTAAAAATATATTTTGATTTGCCGCATCACGGACTGCACTGGTGGCGCAAACTATGAATGAATCTACACGCAGATTGTGGGAAATGGTTTTGTAGTCGTTGATAATAGAGGCAACTTTATCGAATATTTCGGGGTTAATGATTTGCGATCCGTCTACATTACTTCCTAATCTTGGGAATTGTTGTTGATGATCGAGCAAATGAATATTTCCGTTATCATCAACATCTGCAATAAGAAGCAGGATTGTATTTGTTCCAATGTCAACTGCGGCGATCCGCATTATATCTTTTGAGCAGCTATGGCAATCCACTCGTTCTCGAAAAGCCGTTCTATGATCTCAAACGAATTCTTCATCAAATGTTCTTCCATATTCGGTTGGTCTGTAACTATCAATCCAGAAAGAATAATCTTCCCTCTGTTTCTTAATAACCGGTAAAAATCTTTCATCATTTCTATGTTTGTGTTCAATGTAAGATTTGCCGTAATCATATCGAACGATTCGTCCTTGAATTCTTGAAGTTCTTTTTTATTGATCTGAATCTGAGATGTAACGTCATTAAGCCGAATATTCTCTTCTGCATTTTCAATCGACCAATCATCATTATCAATTCCAACTGAAGATTGTGCGCCTAATTTGATCGCTGCAATTGCTAAAATGCCTGTGCCTGTCCCAACATCGAGAACTTTATCATTTATCTTCATGAATGATTCGAGCAATTGCAAAGATAATCTCGTTGTTTCATGATATCCGGTTCCAAACGACATCTTCGGATCGATATGCAGAATAATCCGGTTTTCTACATTGTTATATTCAGACCAAGTAGGTTTAACAACGAATCTTTTTCCGATTTCAATCGGCTGAATGGTTTTCTCCCATTCAGCATTCCAATTTGTCTCTTTGATAAGTTTGATTTCGATTACGGCATTTGAGGAAATATGTTGTATCAATTTGCGTATATCCTCGGTAAAAACTTTTCCGTTATTAGGAATCAAATCATGCTTCAAATAACAAATCAAAGCAGAATCTGTTTGCTCGAAACCTTCGCAGCCAAGCTCAATCATTGTTGGCAAAAGCATTTCTTGCTGAGCTTCTGTTGAACTGATCGATATCTGTAAGTATGATTTCACTTTATTTTTGATATGTGTATATAACGTGCAAAAGAACTTTACCAACTGCTTCTAAACTTTCGGGACTGCATTTGTCCGGTGTATCTTCCGAAGTATGCCAATATCTATTAGAAGCATCAGGATAATTAAAATCAATAATATCAATTGTTGGAATTCCAACATCATTCAGTGGTAAGTGGTCGTCCATTACCCAATTTTGAACGTCATCGCGAAACTGCTCTATGCCAAGATCGCGGGCAGTATTCCAAACCAACTCAACAATGTTTGGTGCATAATCGATAGAGTAGCGTTCTTTTAAAAGTTCAAGCTGTGCGTCACCAACCAGATCGAGTAAAATACCGAAAACCGGTTTATAACCAGGGGGTAAATTTTTCGAAAAATATCGAGCGCCGAGTAAGTAGTTCTTTGTATCGCCTTCTTTGCCGTAATCTTCGCCATCTGTAAATAATATATCGATGCCGATTGCAGGTTGTTTTGCTTTGAGTTGACGAGCAATTTCCATTAGAACGGCAACGCCGCTTGCTCCATCATTCGCTCCTAAAATAGGCAGAGATCGTTTATGCAGATCTGGATCCTGGTCTGCTCTTGGTCTTGAATCCCAATGTGCAAGTAATAATATTCGGGTATTTGCTTTTTCATTAAATGATGAAAAGATATTAGTGAGTTTTAAAATCTCTCCATTATATCCCTGGTGCGAAAATTCCTGTAAACTAACTTTATCGGCATATTTTGATATTTCCACATTTAAGTAGTTCAGACACTCATTATGTGCTTTGCTCCCGGGTGCACGTGGTCCAAAATCTGTTTGTTTTTTCAGGTATTCAAAAGATATTTTACCATCAAATTTTGGGACGATTATTTGTTCTTTTACCACGGATTTGGTTTGAGTATTTTTTGAAGAATTATCGCGATCCGAGCCGCAACCGCTGATTGCAAATAACAGTAAGATAATCGAACTAAATATTTTCATAGAAAAATGTAATATATGATTATTCGTCAATCTACTAAAAAGTGCAACCATTCGCAACGAACCCAGTGAAACTTTTATCAAACTTTCTCGTTCAATAAAGCAAGAATTTTATTATCTGTAGTTAAGGAAATATTTATGAAACCATTAAGCGTTAGTACTCGGCTATCCATCTTGCTATTTCTTGCTGTAATTTTTGGTGCAACAATGATTGCTCTATCAATAAAAAACAAGCCGGTGGGAAAGGCATACAGTTACGATTCCGATGGTGATAAAAAATATGAACAGTCATATGATGTCCAGGCAGGCGGTAATTTGATAGTCGAATCTGATGTTGGGAATATTACAATTTCGAGTGTTGAAGAAGATAAGGTGTCTGTCACGGTTGTAGCCCGTGGTTCTGAAAGATTCATTAATAGATTTACAGTGGAATCCGTTCAGGAAGGGGCTGATATTAAAGTTCTAGGGCGTGTAAAGCAGTCTCATTTTCAATTTTTTAATTCGGGCTGGACAGATGTACTTTTTGATATAAAGGTGCCGAAAAATTTTAATCTTAATCTGAACACAGCAGGCGGAAATATAGAAATCGAAAATGTTAAGGGAAAGATCGATGGTGAAACTTCCGGCGGAAATATTGAGTTGATGGATATCGAAAGCGATTTAAAAATGTCGACCTCTGGTGGTAATGTCAAATTAAGAAATTGTGTCGGCTCGTATCATGTTGAAACGTCTGGCGGAAATATGTATGCCGATAAAGTAGTTGGACCAATAAATTTTGAAACATCAGGCGGTAACATCGGCATTGCTGATTCGGATGGGAAAATTTATGCTTCAACATCAGGTGGAAATATTGACATCTCCTTAGCCGACAATAAAGGTATCGATCTTTCAACGTCCGGTGGAAATATAAATGTTAAAATTCCTAAAACTATTTCGGCAGATGTTAAAGCCGAAGCTTCCGGTGGAGATGTAAGTTGCGAGCTTGAGTTCTCGGGAAAAATTAAAGACGGGAAAATGAAAGCAAAAATTAACGGAGGAGGCAATCAAATAAATTTAGAAACTTCTGGGGGGGATATAGTAATCACGCCGAATGATTAAATCATTCTGTGGATTAGGTGAAGGTCCGTTCGGTGGTGCTGAACGGACTTTTTTTATTTTACAGACATTCTGGCAAGCAAATCTATTATGCGATCTTCAACATCACGCATTACTCTCTGGCTGGCTGGACAGTGATTAATTAATATGCTGAATGCAACCATTTTATTATCCGCAGTCCGAACATACCCGGAAACGCAATTATTGCCGGTTAGAGTCCCTGTTTTCGCATGAACGTTATTCTCAGCCGATGTGCCTTTCAATCGATTCTTCAATGTCCCGTCAACTCCCGCTATCGATAAAGTCTCAAAATATCTTTTGAAACTTGTTTTTTTGTATTCAGAGCAAAGCAAAGTTACAATTGATTTTGGCGATAGTGCGTTATACCACGAAGCTCCAGAACCATCGGCGAGAAACATAAGTGATGTATCGATTTGCGATTTGTACAGAAAATCTTTTAAGAGATTTATACCGTCACTCGTAGATCCGGGTTTATGCAAAACTTCCGCTGATATAGTTTTTAAAAGATTCTCGGCACAAAGATTATCGCTCATTTTATTCGCTTGGTGGAGGACAGAATCAATACTACGTGATAATGAAAATATTTGCCGCGTTTTATTATTTTGTGAGTGGGTAATCTTACCAAGCACTTCAATCTTTGCTGATTTCAATTTATCGGTGAGAAGATGCAAAAAATAATTTTGTGGTTCCCTTAAACTAATATGAAATTCTTGGGAAGAATCATTCGATGCAATACGTCCATTAAGCAAGATAGTGTCTGTCCCACGTATCCGTGTTAAAGTAATCTTGGGTAATGATGTATCGTTAGAAGTATAAGCTCCGTTCATGGTTCGAAAATAATCTGAAGGCGGAGAAAATTCAATTAATGGAGCGTTGCTTAGAATTTTATTCGGTGATACTTTTATCTTAACTGTATTTTGATCTATACAAATCGGTGAGATTATGGGGGCAGTCGGATCAGGTTCGTCGTCCCACATCCAACCGCGTCCCCACTTAAGTGAATCAAAATAACTTCCATCGAGTATGATATTTCCATTGATTTGATGAATGCCAATTATTTTTATCTTAAAAACGATTGAATCAAGGTCGGTATTGCTGAACAGCGGATCGCCGAATCCGCTTATTATTAAATCGCCCTGAACCGAACCTGAATTAAGGGTACCATTGATAGAAATTATTGTTTTAAATTGAAATTTGGAAGGAAGAAGGTGAATTGCGGCGGCAGTTGTGAGCAATTTCAGGTTAGACGCCGGATGAAACAATTTTTCACCGTTCAATGAATATAAAACTTTGTCTGATTCAACATCTACAATTTCTATCCCGATTGAGCAAACATTCAAAGATTTATCGTTTATAATATTATCGATTTTATTTTGCAAGGATGTTTGAGTATTATTTTGACCTGCAAAAATAAATTCTGATGCTAAAATCAGGAGCAAGATTAGAATCTGTAAAGTTTGTTTTAATAGCGAAAAATAGTTAGATTTCATTCCAATTATATAATATTAGTGGCTAAAGAATGTTTAATATCCTATCAAAAATATTTCCCAGTAAATCAGAAAAAGATGTAAATAGAATTCTGCCAATCGTTAAACAAATTAACGAGTATTTTGAAGAATATCAAAAATTGAATGACGATGAGCTGCGTGCCAAAACCGTTGAGTTTCGAGGGCGAATTACAGAAGTGATAAGGGAATATGAAGAAGAAATCTTTTCAAAAAAAGAATCTCTGAAATCGGGTGAAGATTTATCTCTGGAAACTCGTGAAGCTATTTATACCGAAGTCGAAGAGCTTCAAAAAGATCGAGATGCGATGATCCAACAAGTGTTAACCGAAATCCTACCCGAAGCATTTGCCGTTGTGAAGGAGACGTGTCGAAGACTTGTAGGGCAATCGTGGGAAATAATGGGACACAAAATTTTATGGGAGATGGTTCCGTTCGATGTCCAACTCATTGGCGGAGTTGTTCTGCATGAAGGTAAAATAGCCGAGATGGCAACGGGCGAAGGTAAAACATTGGTTGCCACGATGCCGCTTTATTTGAATGCGTTGCCGGGTCGCGGTGTTCACCTTGTTACAGTAAACGATTATCTCGCCTTGCGCGATAGTTTATGGATGGGGAAAGTTTTTGAGTTCCTCGGTTTGACTGTTGGATGTATTCAAGCGCAAATGGATCCATCACAAAGGAAAAAACAATACGGCTGTGATATAACTTACGGGACAAATAACGAATTCGGTTTTGATTACCTGCGCGATAACATGGTGATATCTCGCGATGAACTTGTTCATCGTGAATTTTATTATGCTATAGTCGACGAAGTCGATTCCGTGCTTATAGATGAAGCACGAACCCCTCTCATCATTAGCGGACCTGTAGCCACTGAAGATCATAAATTTTCTGAAATGAAGCCGAGAGTTGAGCGACTTGTAAACGCTCAACGGAATTTCATCACGAAAATTGTTGCGGAAGCGGAACAATATATCTCTGAAGGAAAAACGGAGGAAGCAGGTGTCCAAATTCTTCGCGCGTTTAGAGGATTACCGAAACATAAACGACTTGCAAAAGTGCTTTCTGAACCGGCAAACAAGAAATTGATGCAGCAAACTGAGATGGAATACATGCGCGATCAATCACGGCGGATGCATGAGATCGATGATGAACTTTATTATGCTATCGACGAACGGAATCATACGATTAATCTTACAGATAAGGGCCGTGACCTGCTTGCCGGATCATCGAACGATAAAGATTTTTTTATATTACCCGATATCGGTACAGAGATCGCTGTGTTCGAAAATAATTTGGAGATGCCCGCCGAAGAAAAACAACTGAAGAAAGACGAATTAAATTTTCAATATGCAGAAAGAAGCGATCGCATTCATACTGTTACCCAACTGTTGCGTGCATATTCGCTTTACGAAAAGGATGACGAATATGTTGTAACAGACGATGGCAAAGTTATGATCGTCGATGAGTTTACCGGACGTATGCTTGCGGGTAGAAGATTCTCCGATGGTTTACATCAGGCAATCGAGGCAAAGGAAGGCGTCCGCATCGAGCGCGATATGCAAACGCTCGCTACAATCACTCTGCAAAATTATTTCCGTCTTTATAAGAAACTTGCGGGCATGACAGGAACTGCAGAAACAGAAGCGTCAGAGTTTTTCGATATTTATAAACTCGATGTAATCGTCGTTCCCACCAATCAAGATATGGTTCGAGACGACATCGAAGATGTAATTTATAAGACGAAGCGCGAAAAATTTAACGCGGTAATAACAGAGATCGAAGCGCTTCGTAAGGCAAACCGTCCTGTTTTAGTAGGTACAACGAGCGTTGAAGTTTCGGAAACATTAAGCAGAATGCTTAAGCGTCAAGGTGTCCCACATAATGTATTGAATGCGAAGCATCATCAACGTGAAGCGGAAATTGTTGCTCATGCCGGATTGCCCGGTGGCGTTACAATCGCAACAAACATGGCGGGACGCGGCACAGATATTAAACTTGGTCCCGGTGTTGCAGATTCGGGCGGTTTACATATCATCGGAACCGAGCGGCACGAAGCGCGTCGTATAGATCGACAGTTGCGCGGCCGTGCTGGTCGTCAGGGTGATCCCGGTTCCTCAAAATTCTATCTTTCCCTGGAAGATGACCTGATGCGTTTATTTGGAAGCGATAGAATTGCAGGTATTATGGAACGGTTGGGATTAAAAGAGGGAGATGTTATTCAGCATTCTATGATTAGCCGTTCAGTTCAGCGTGCCCAGAAGAAAGTTGAAGAAAATAATTACGCTATCCGCAAACGACTTCTTGAGTATGATAACGTAATGAACCAACAACGTGAGGTAATTTATTCACGCAGGCGCCACGCACTATTTGGTGAACGTCTCAGAGAAGATATTTTTGAAATGCTCGATGATTTTCTTGATACTACTATCGAAAAACATTACGAGCATGGAGAAGTTGATGAATTTCGCGAGGCAATGCGAACTAATTTATTAGTTGATTTTGCTGTTACACCTGAACAATGGGATAAACTTGGTAAAGAGGGGTTGAAAGAAGCGGCATACAAAGCATCTATCGAGTTTTATAAACGTAAAGAAGAGCGCATCGGTTTAGAGAATATGTCGATGCTTGAAAAAATGGTAGCTCTTCAGGTTATCGACGAGCGATGGAAAGATCATTTACGAGAGATGGATGATTTAAAAGAAGGGATTCATCTTCGCGCGTATGGACAGAAAGATCCGATCATCGAATACAAAACCGAAGCGTTCAGGATGTTTGTTGAATTGCTCGATTTAGTCCGTAACGAAACGGTGAATCTGGTATTTAAATTATTTCCTCAACAAACGCAGGAAGCGCCGGTATTACGCCAACCCAAAATTAGTAGACCACAAAATATGACGATGACGCATGAATCATCTATGGGCATGGGATTGCAAGCAAGCCATGCACCTAGCGGAGATTCTACAACCGGCGAACAAAAAGGAGCTCCTAAATCTAGCGCGGCTAAACCGCAACCTGTTCATGTTGGCGATAAAATTGGGCGCAACGATCCTTGTCACTGTGGAAGTGGAAAAAAATATAAACAATGTCATGGGAAATAAAATAACAATTAAAAAATATTTCAATCATTTTATTTTTGGAGGTTTCAAATGACGCGAGTGTCAAGCGTAATCATAGCCATTATTATTTTCTCTTCACAACTATTTGCGCAGGAAGATACAACTGCAAGGAAACATTCTTTGTACAAAGGGGCATGGGCGCTGCAGTTTGGAGTAAGTTCATATTTATCATTTCAATCATTTCAGTCTGGACAGTTGTCTGCAAAAAAACAAATTTCAGATAATTCTGCTATCCGGGCAAATATAGGATTTAATTCATCTGTTACAGACGAGAATGGAATTTATGATCATCTAGATTACAGTATTAATCTTTCAGGACAATATATATATTATACTGCGCCTCACTCGGTTTTAAAATTTTACTATGGAGGCGGACCATCTTTTAATTATTTTTGGGAAAAAACTACTGATCCATCGTATACTAGGCGTTCTTATTATAAGCAATATGGTTTCGGTATTGGAGCTCTAGGTATGGTTGGTACTGAATGGTTTGCAACTGCATCGATAAGTTTTTTCGGTGAATATTATACATTGATCAATTACAGTTGGTCAAAAACATTTTCTACTCAAAATTCAATAGATTATATCGATAAAAGAGGCTATTTTAGAATTTACCCTGTGAATGCCCGCTTTGGTATCTCATTATATTTTTAATGAAACAATTTAGAATTTTATATTGGAAGGGGGTTTGAAGATGAAGAAAAAATATTATTTAATCATAGTGGCCATCGTAGGAGTGATTGCTTTTTATGCTGGTGCATATCTTCAATCGCAATCTTCCAATCCAATAACAAAAGAGATTATTGCTTCAGCAGAAAAGATTCTCGGTTTATCATTCTTAGATGCCAAACGAGATTCAATGCTTAGTGGCTTAAGTGATCAACTTAAAAGCTACGAAAGTTTACGCCAAATATCTTTGCCGAATGAAATACCTCCGGCACTCGGTTTCAATCCAATACCTGTTGGATTTCAGTTTGAGAAAAGAAAGAAATCATTTAAACTTGGAAAGCTCGGTCGTATTGAACTGCCTAATGATGAAAACGAGCTGGCTTTTTATTCGGTTGCTCAATTGGCTAAATTAATTAAATCAAAAAAAATCTCATCCGAAGATTTAACAAAGTTATATATCAACCGGCTCAAAAAGTACAACCCTAAACTAGAATGTGTTATCACATTAACCGAGAGTTTGGCTCTTGAGCAAGCCCGTCGTGCAGATAGAGAGATTATGCTCGGCAAGTATAGAGGACCTTTGCACGGAATTCCGTATGGCGCCAAAGATTTGTTAACAACCAAGGGAATTAAAACAACTTGGGGATCGGTACCGTTTAAAAACCAAATGATAGATCAAAATGCAACCGTAATCAGTAAATTAGAAGAAGCAGGCGCTGTGCTTGTGGCAAAATTAACTATGGGTGAGCTTGCATGGGGCGATGTTTGGTTTGGCGGGAAGACGCGAAATCCTTGGAACATACTCGAAGGATCGAGCGGATCATCTGCCGGTGCTGCATCTGCAACATCTGCAGGTTTGGTCGCGTTTGCAATCGGAACGGAAACGTGGGGTTCAATTGTTTCGCCATCCACCGTTTGTGGTGTAAGCGGTTTGCGCCCAACTTATGGACGCGTGAGCAGGAACGGCGCGATGGCATTAAGCTGGTCGATGGATAAAATTGGTCCCATTTGTCGCACAGCAGAAGATTGCGCAATTGTTTTCAATTCAATTTACGGTCCTGATGGAATCGATCAAAGCGTTTTCGATTATCCTTTCTCTTATGATACGAATGTCAAACTAAGCGATTTGAAGATAGGTTATCTAAAAGTAGAATTCGACAGCATTAAGGAAAACAAAAATATTTATAATCAAACACTAGAAACGCTACGATCATTGGGTGCAAATTTGGTTCCGATGAGTTTGCCTAAATATCCTGTGAATGAGCTTTCGTTTATATTAAGCGCTGAAGCCGGAGCCGCATTTGATGAGTTAACCCGAAACGGTCAGGATGATTTATTAGTTCGGCAGATTAAAGATGCTTGGCCCAATGTGTTCAGATTATCGCGCTTTATTCCTGCAGTTGAATATATTCAGGCGAATCGTCATAGATTTGTTCTGATTCAGGAGATGGAAAAAATATTTGAAGAAGTGGATTGCTACATTGCTCCGCCGTTCGAAGGAGATAATCTTCTATTAACGAATCTCACCGGTCATCCATGTGTTGTAATTCCAAACGGTTTCTCAAAATCAGGAATGCCAACAAGTATAACATTCATCGGAAAGTTGTTCGATGAAGGAACAATTCTAACGGTAGCAAAACAATATCAAGACGCGACCGATTTTCATCATAAACATCCAAAAATAAAATAATTAAATTAAATGGAAGAAGTTCAAAAAAAGATATTTCATTGCGGCTATGTCGCAATAATCGGTGCGCCGAATGTTGGCAAATCAACTCTCATTAATCAACTTGTCGGCAGGAAAATTGCCGCTGTGACGCGCAAGCCACAAACCACACGACATAAAATATTGGGAATCATGACGAGCGATGAATTCCAGATAATATTTGTTGATACACCTGGAGTAATGAAGCCGGCTTACCTGTTGCATGAGGTGATGATGAAGCAAACAATTTCCGTGATTGGGGATGCTGATGCAATCATCTTTATGCTCGATGCCTCTATGGATGAGAGAAGCGATAAGGTGCAGCAAACATTAGCATACAATCTTCTGAAAAAAACCGGAGCACCAGTTATACCCGTACTCAACAAAATTGATCTTTTAGATCCAACAATTCTTGATCGGCGGATACGACACGCCAAGGAGATGTACGGTTTTGAAGAAATATTCTTAATATCGGCGTTGACGAATACTGGAATCCCTGCCATGCTCAGTGCTGTATCGAGTAAATTGCCGGAACACCCGGCATTTTATCCGGCAGAAGTGATCAGTGAACAACCGGAAAAATTTTTTGTCGCAGAAATTATTAGAGAAAAAATTTTCGAACAGTACGAAGAAGAAATACCATACTCCAGTTCAATCGATATAGTCGAATTCAAAGAGCAGGATGGTCGCAAAGATGTGATTCATGCTGAAATTTATGTTGAGAAGGAACAGCAGAAAGGAATCATCATTGGCAAAAAAGGCCTCGCCCTGAAAAAAGTTGGAGAAGAAGCCCGCAAAGATATCGAATTATTCTTAGGACGTCCGGTTTATTTGCAACTGTATGTTAAGGTGCGGGAGAAGTGGCGTGAACAACATAAATGGCTTAAGCGTTTAGGATACGAGTGAACGATTATTTTTATTATAAAATAGTGAAAAGACATTTATGATGAAGAGTGAAAGATCACTGATTATCGGCGGCTTTATACTTATTTCAATTATCTGGGGCTCAACATGGTTTGCAATAAAAATCGGGTTGGCAAGTATTTCACCGTTTTATGGTATCTTATTCCGTTTTATGATTGCCGCTGCCATTTTAGCGGTATTGATGAAATTAAGAGGTGAAAAGCTATCATTCGATAAAAAGTCGATTGTGCAGTATTTAAATCTTGCAGTTCTTTCTTTCAGTTTTCCATTTGCGTTGGTTTATTGGGGAGAACAATATATCGCGTCTGGTTTAGCATCAGTATTATTTGGTGCATATCCATTTGTTGTTGCTTTCGGATCACACCTGTATCTTCCTGCAGAGAGATTGAATATATTTAAGTCAATAGGGATTGTCATTGGGTTCTTTGGAATCATTATTATATTTTGGTCAGATTTGCATCTTGGATCGGCTAATGTTTTAGGAATGTCTGCTATACTCGTGAGTACATTGATGCAGGGATCCTCATTAGTGATATTGAAAAAGATAAATCATCCGATGAGTCCAACAGCATTAAGTTTGGGTGGAATGTTGTTTGGTTTGCTAATAATGATTCCGCTTGCAATTATTTTTGAAGATATCTCGTATTTAAAATTCGATGCCTCAGGTGTTGGTTCGATTCTTTATCTTTCAACATTCGGAACTGTTGTTACCTTTGTAACATATTATTGGTTGATGAAGAGAGTGGAAGTTGTCTATCTGTCACTCGTATCGTTTGTAACCCCGATTTTAGCGGTTGCCTTAGGAAGTATTTTGTTAAACGAAATACTTTCAGCCCAGATGTTTCTTGGAGCCGGATTGGTGCTGCTTGGAATATTAACGGCAAATGGAGGTGATTTAAAAGAGCAGGTGAAAAAAATGCTAGATCGGAAAAGAAATAACGGGAAGTAAGTCAAGCGTTATGGCCGAAAATGTTTCTATCAATCCGCTGCAATCACATTTAAAGAACAAATTATCCTCACTTCCCAAAAATCCGGGTGTTTATCAGTTTAAAAATGCTGACAATGATATTCTATACATCGGTAAAGCGATAAACCTTCGGAATCGTGTTCGTCAATATTTCCAAAGAAGCGGAAATATTTCTTCCCGTATCAAGGCAATGATCTCAAAAATTGCCGATATAGAACTTATAATCACAGACTCAGAAATTGAAGCGTTGATCCTTGAAGCAACTCTCATCAAAAAACACAAACCACATTATAATATCGACCTTAAAGATGATAAAAGTTATCCGTACATCGTAATTACCAAAGAGCCATTCCCCCGCGTTTTTGTAACAAGAAGAATTACAAATGATGGCTCAAAATATTTTGGTCCGTACACTGATGTTGGAGCGATGAGAGAATCTCTCAAAATGATAAAGGATATTTTTAAAGTACGGAGCTGTAATTATTTTATTGATGCCGAATCAATTGCGAAAAAAAGATATAAATTATGCCTTGATTATCATATCAATCAATGCGATGGTCCGTGCGAGGGATTGGTTTCAGTAGAAACATATAATGAAATGATTGACAGCGTTGCACTTTTATTGAAAGGGAAGACGGCAAAACTGATTTCTGATTGGGAGACACGTATGAATTTAGCGGCAGAACGATTGCATTTCGAAGAGGCGAAACGTTATCGTGATGGTATAAATCAATTGAAAGTATACAGTGAAAGACAGAAGATAATTGAACCGACCCTTACCGACAGAGATATAATTGCACTCGTGAAGGATGTTGATGATGCATGTGGTGTAATATTCAATGTTCGTGAGGGGAAGATTACTGGTAAAAAGCATTTATTGATAAGCAAAGTTGAAGGAAAAACAGAAGAAGAAATTATTGAACAGTTGGTGCCAAATTATTATTTGGATGAAGCTGAGATTCCCAATGAAATATATCTGTCGCATCGACCTCAAAATATATCGGTCATTCAAGAATGGCTAAAGTCTAAAAGGGAAGGCGGATTAAAAATAATCATTCCACTTGCGGGCGAGAAGGTGCGTTTAATTAACATGTGCAAATTGAACGCAAAGATGATACTTGATGAATATATGATGGAGAAAAGTTCGAAGAAAAAGATGATCCCCGAGGCATTGTTAATGTTGCAAAAACATTTGCAACTCAATGCAATTCCGCATAGAATCGAGTGCTTTGATATATCAAATACACAGGGAACAGATTCGGTCGCGTCCATGGTTGTTTTCCTCGATGGCAGACCCCGCAAATCCGAATATCGAAAATTTAAAATAACAACAGTATTGGGGGCTGATGATTATTTGAGCATGAAAGAAGTGATTAACAGAAGATACAAGAGAGTGCTTGACGAAAAATTATCTATGCCCGATTTGATAATGGTTGACGGAGGTAAAGGTCAACTATCAAGTGCAATTGAAATATTAAAGTCACTACAATTATGGAAGGGTGATAGAACAGGAGTAAGTATAATTGGACTTGCAAAAAAATTGGAGGAAGTATTTCTTCCTTTATCATCAGATCCTCAAAATATTCCAAAAACTTCTCCGGCTCTCCGTTTACTCCAGAAGATCAGAGATGAAGCGCATCGATTTGCGATTTCATATCATAGACAATTACGCACAAAACGCACGCTTAAAACAGAAATTGAGCTGATAGAGGGAATCGGGAAAAAACATTCAAAAATATTGCTCGAAATATTTGGCTCAGTAAAAGGTGTGCAAGAAGCATCTTACGAAAAGATATCAAGTGTTGTGGGAACCAAAAATGCGAGCAAAATTAAACAATATTTTGGTCAGAATGATCAAAATAGCGACTAATCAAAATAATCGGAGTCGCATGTGTGTAGGAATATATCCTACAAAATTTATATGCTAATTCTGATTATATATTTTATTGGAATATATTATATTAAAACAGCTTTATTCAATGTGTGTCTGGTTCCCGCTTCGAAATCAAGGCCCTCCCACTTGGTTTCACCGCCAGGCACACATTTTTTATTTATCTTTCTGCATGCTCATTTCAATAAAATTCAAACGGCAAATGTTAAAATATTTCATCTTTGGTCGAGATATAAATTACTATTACGATCATAGCATAGCGGAACAAGTTTGTTTATTTCTTGACAAATAATTAGATTATTCAGCGTTAGGGCGATTAGCTCAGTTGGTTGGAGCGCACGGTTCACATCCGTGAGGTCATAGGTTCAAGTCCTATATCGCCCACAAAAAATATAATTTATAAACCTTTAACCCGTTCCAGAGAGATCGGAAAGGAAACTATCATGAGACATATTATTTCATTAAACCTCCACCTTTATCGAAGGGCTGGAGGTTTTTTTTTAGTTGGGGATTAACATGACACGCAAAATTATTGATGAAATCGGGTTTGGACGAACGCTCACACGCCTTGCTCATGAAATTTTAGAACGAAATAAAGGCGCCGGCAATATAGCCATAATCGGAATTCGAACTCGCGGAGAATATTTAGCTAAGAGAATTGCAGATATAATATTTTCAATCGAGAAGAAAGAAATCAAAATTGGATTATTAGATATAACTCTATACAGGGACGATCTAAAAGAAATCCAATATCAACCGTTGTTGAAAGGTACAGAGATAGATTTTGATCTGAATAAAAAAGATATCATCCTAATAGATGATGTGCTGTTTACCGGTAGAACTGTTCGTGCCGCACTCGATGAATTAACCGATCTTGGTAGACCGGCAAGCATTCAACTTGCTGTGTTAATCGATCGAGGACACCGTGAATTACCAATCAGGGCAGATTTTGTAGGAAAGAATCTGCCGACATCGTTGGATGAAGAAGTAAAAGTCTTAATGAAAGAAATAGATCCAGAAGATTCAGTCGTGTTAAAATCTCTGAAGGAAGGAGGGAATTAATGGCACTTCAAAATCGTCATCTGCTTGGTTTGGAAGGTGTGTCGAAAGAGGAGATAAAATTAATACTCGATACTGCTACAACATTCCGAGAAGTTCTGGAAAGACCGATAAAGAAAGTTCCAACGCTTCAAGGAAAAACAATCGTAAATTTATTTTTTGAAAGCTCCACTCGAACAAGAATATCGTTCGAATTGGCTGAAAGGCGTTTATCAGCAGATGTTGTAAATTTTTCTGCTGATATGAGCAGTTTGAAAAAAGGGGAAACATTGAAAGACACTGCGCGCAATATTGAGGCGATGAAAATAGATATGGTAGTAATGCGTCATGCCTCACCTGGCGCCGCGTTGTTCCTAAGTCGTGTCATAGATTCTGTAATAATTAACGCCGGAGATGGGGGGCACGAACATCCCACGCAAGCTCTCCTCGACCTTTATTCAATCCAAGAAAAACATAAAAGAATCGATGGTTTAAAGATTTGTATTGTTGGCGATATATCTCATAGCCGTGTAGCTTTATCAAATATTTACGGACTCAAAACAATGGGCGCAGAAGTTGCTGTTTGCGGACCTGCTACTTTAATTCCATCCGAAATTGAAAAACATGGGATAGGAATATTCAATAAAATCGATGATGCTATTGCTTGGGCAGATGTTTTAAATGTATTGCGAATACAACTTGAACGTCAAGACAGGAGTTACTTTCCATCGCTGAGAGAATACAGAAAATATTTTGCTGTAACCAAAGAGAGAATTGAGAGAGCTGAAAAACAAATAACTATTATGCATCCGGGTCCAATAAACCGTGATGTGGAATTGTCGGCAGATGTTGCCGATGGGAAGCATTCAATAATTCTACAACAGGTTTTGAATGGAGTGGCGGTTAGAATGGCAGTTCTTTATTTATTAGGGACAAGGAGTTGAATATGAAATATCTCTTTAAAAATACAATCATAATTGATCCTGCTAATTTAATTGAAGAACCAGTGGATGTTCTTATCGTGGATGGCCGGATTGAAAAAATCAGACAATCTTTGTCGGCATCAAAAAACGATCAGGAGATTGACTTAAGAGGAAATATCATTGCGCCTGGTTTTATAGATATGCATGTACATCTTCGCGAACCCGGTTTTGAATATAAAGAAACCATTGAAAGCGGCTCTATGGCTGCTGCAGCTGGTGGATTTACAACAGTTTGTTGTATGCCTAACACTAATCCGGTTATCGACGATGATTCTATGGTTCGGTGGATTATTGAGAAAGGAAAAAGCGTTAACCAAGGAATTGTTGATATTTATCCGATTGCCACAATAACTAAATCGCGCCAGGGGAAAGAACTTTCACCAATGATGGAATTAGCTGATGCCGGAGCAGTCGCTTTTTCTGATGATGGTTCATCTGTTGATAATGCTGAGGTATTAAGACGCGCAATGGAATATTCGGCTATGATCAACAAGCCGATAATACAACATGCTGAAGAGCCGAATTTGGCGAAGGGCGGCGTAATGAATGAAGGTTTTGTTTCAACATCGCTTGGGATGCCGCCGATACCGTCAATCTCTGAAACGGTTGTTCTTGCGCGCGATCTTTTAATCGCAAACTATACAAAAGGTAAATATCATGCTGCGCATATAAGCACACGAATATCTGTTGAGTTGATTCGAGACGCGAAGAAACGTGGAACGTCTGCGAGCTGTGAAGTTACACCCCATCATTTTACGCTCACAGATGAAGCCGTCCGTTCATTCGATACAAATACTAAAATGAATCCACCATTACGAGCGTATGATGATTTGATATCTCTCAAAGAAGGATTACGGGATGGGATTATTGATGTGATTGCCACCGATCATGCGCCGCACTCTTTCGATGAAAAACAGGTCGAATACCTTTTTGCACCCTTCGGAATTGTGGGGCTTGAAACTGCAATCGGTTTAGCAATAACAGAGTTAGTGCAAACAGGGTATCTGTCTCTCAATCAACTTGTTGAAAAATTATCTGTTAATCCGAGAAAGATCCTGAATCTGCCACAGGTAACGATAAGAGAAGGTGAGAAGGCAAATCTGACTATACTTAATCCGGAATTAAGATGGATTGTCGAAATTGAAAAATTCAAATCGCGATCGGTAAATACTCCTTTCAATGGTCGGAAGTTAATTGGAAGAGCAATTGGAATTTTTAACAATGGGCAACTTCTACTAAACGATTAAGAATAGTGTCTAAAATTATGAACTAATCTTTCAATATTTTGGACAGTACTAAATATTAAACTTCGATAAAATATCAGGATGAGGGAATTCTTCTGGCATGTTCTTTGGTCTGTTAATGAATAACGAATAAAGGAGATTTGTCATGAGAACAATAATTGTTATTCTTAGTGCGATCGTTACATTTACTTACATCGGCTGTGAGGATCATTTCTTACAAGTTGAAAACAACCCACCCCTTTCACCCAAAGGATTATATGCATTTGCGGCAGATGGTTATGTTGAATTATCTTGGCTGGCAAATGGTGAAGATGATCTGGATGGATATAACATTTTTGTCAGCGCAAGTCCAAGTGGTCAGTTTCAGTATATCGGTTCCACAAAAAATGAGGTATATATTGACAGAGGTGCGAAGAATGGCATCACTTATTATTATAAACTTTCTGCATACGATTTCAGTGGAAATGAGAGCGTCCTTAGCAAGGGATACGCATATGCAACTCCGCGCCCCGAGGGATTTGATGTTAATTTGAAAAATTATCGTGACACTCCGAACATGGCAGGGTATGATTTCTCCTCAAACACAATAGGACCTTATGACGATCAATACACCGATCTCTTCTTCGAATATTACGACGGCATTTATTACTTCGACGTTTGGAATGATACAGAAATACAAGATATGGGTTATACAAGTTCACTTGATGAAATTGTGAAATCTCCGACTCGCGGGTGGTCTCCAACCGGAGATGTTCGTTTAATTGCCGGACATACATATGTGTTAAGGACATGGGATTATCACTATGCAAAAGTTCGTGTAATATCATTATCAGCGAATCAGGTGGTCTTTGATTGGGCGTATCAATTGCAGTCAGATAATACTTTTTTAAAGAAAAACCTTGCAAATGAAAGAGGAAAACTCATTGCCGGGAAAGGATCGCTTGAAAGGGATAAATAACATTATGCGCCACGCGTTTGACTTTATACTTTCTTTCGAGTATTTTTGAGTTATGCGCGATCTCAATAAAACATTAATAACCCTATTAATTCTACTCTATGTTTTGATTATGACGGTTGAAGCATCGGCTCAACCATCTCTCAAATTATCACCAACTTCTTCAGATGCCAAAAAATTAATTGAACTCATCGAACTGGCTATCAAGGGAGGTGAAATAAACAATATATCTTCAGCATTGGCTCGTGAGGTAACAGTAAATATCCGCAATGCCGAAACCGGGTTGTTCAGTTCGAATCAATCTGTTGTTATTCTTCAAAATTATTTTTCCTCAAGAAGAATTCTGCAATTTGAATTTACAACGAAGCAAAATGAGCACGAGCCATTTTACGCTACAGGAGGAGGCAGTTTTGCAATCAAAGGTCGTCGGGAACATTTCCAGATTTACGTTGGACTTACGATTAAGGATGGCCGTTTAATGATTTCCCAATTCAACGTTTATTGATGATTTGAATTTAGAATCACTTTCCTAATTATGGGAAAAATTATCAAGAAATATTCATTAATTCTTACCATTTGCCTCATCTGTATTTTTGCGGCTACATTCATGTATGAATATATCTTCGCTGATGCTACAGCAAGAAATTGGGATAATATATCTTCCGAGATAAAGGAGAAGCAGACATTATATATTCAAAATGAATTCATTGAATTTCAACAATCAATTCTTAATCAATTAAAAAAAATATCTGATGACAAATATGTTGTTTTAGGAATAAACAGAAATGGTAGTAGAGACTCTCTTTTTGATTACCTATCGCAGATTCAAAGTAATGGAACTTCAATTGAGATTTTCGATAGCAGCAAGAATTCGGTTGCGTGGGTAAACAATTATGGTCCCCACATTCCTCTCAAAAATATTGTTGATAGTATCTCAGTCATCATTCTACAAAAACCTTTATTTACTTATCTTGCCATAATACAACCGATCAGCTCTGGCGGCAAGATATCAGGTTATATAGCTGGGAAACGCTTATTCGATGTAAATCTACCGTTAAGTAACAGATTCATAAATAAAAATAGTTTCAGCAATACTTTTGCAGGGAAATTATCAATCACACCGGAATTTCAATTCTCAGCAACAAATCATAAAACAACTGTAAACAACATTTACTCGATTCCGCTTATTGGCATCGACCGATCCATTTTAGGTAATGCTCTTGTGCCATATCTGGTTGTTGATGAATATCGGGAAGAATTATCGAATACAATTGAGTTATTCAGATCTATTATAGGGATAATTATTTATTTATTGGTGACTGTTGTTTTAATAACTGCCATGAAAAAATATTCTAAGGCAGTTCAATTCATCGTCATTACAATTTTAGTATGGTCAGCACGTTATTTATTGATTTGGTTGAATGTCTCAAATCAATTATTCCCGGATTGGTTTAGCCCGATCTATTATGCTTCGCCATTTGGACTTGGCATTGTTCGATCTCTTGGCGATCTGTTTATATCATCAATTTTTATATTCATCAATGTATTTTCATTATGCTATTTTTATCTCAAATCATATAGTGCTCACGATAAGATAAACCGCACAGGGAGTAAATTCTTAAAGATTATTGCTGTTGCATTACTTTCCATTTCCTTTTTTTTATTATTCAGAGCGATGGCGGCAATATTCCGCAGCGCCGTACGGGATTCAACCATTTCATTAAACGATTTAACTACATTACTTCCCAACTCTGAATTGACGGTTTTATTATTTGGATTGTTCATGACTGCGGTTTCTTTTGTTCTTCTCCAGATAGTTATAATTGATATAATTCGTCGATACATCAATAATATTTTTAGCAAAAATCATTCTGAGAAATTTGTATGGGCTATAACGGGAATTATTTTAGTTATGGGAGGAGTAATCTTTGGATTACTTCAGCGGTCGCCGTTATTATCACTTGAAGCGAGAGCCGCTCTAACGCTTGGACTCATTGGAGCGACATTGTTATCAAGAAATGGATATTTGAATAAAGGGGAGAATAGATATTTAAGAATTGGTTTAGTTGTATCTATCACAACTGTTCTATTTATGATTCCCGCATTGCGTGCTGAGATGGAATACAAGGAACGTTCATCGGTTGAGAATTTCTCAAGAACCGTAATAAAACCGACTAATGCATGGATATCGTATCTGGTCGACCAAACGATTTCAGAGTGCATTGATGAGGAGGCGGTGAGGATTATTAAAACTAACAATCGGCAAGAATACTCGGCGCTCGCGTTTAAAAAATGGGCAAGAAGTTTACTGAGCGAGGAAGGAAATAATTGTGTCATCAGATATTATAATTCGATGGGAGGACCGATCAGCACATTCAAAATTGGGACTGTTGCATCGATTACTGAAGAATCAATAATTCGAGATTCAATCTCTCATTCCACACTATATCAAGTAGATAAGAATATCCGAGGTGTAAATACAAGATGGCAGATTAGAACCTCGGTTCTGACTGATGTTAATGGTGATACTATCGGTTCAGTTAGGGTAGAGGTAACCGGTAACAAATTAACTCTCTTAAAAGGAGAGATCCCAGAGATATTGCGAAGTAAAACAAAACAAACACAAGTGGGATTAGAACAACCATTAATGCTAACTGAATATTTCAGGGATACAATCGTTTCTTCTTCTGAGGAAACATTTTATGCAAAGAGAGCACTGCCGAATGATATCGCAGAACAAGTTCGAAAACATAACAATCTTTGGACTGAAGAAGATTTTGACGATAAATATTACGAAAGTTTTTATTTCAGAGATGAAAATGAGAGTTCAGAAGGATCGGTTTATTGTTTAGCTCGGCAAAAACCGGGATTCTTTCTCAGCTTTTTCTGGTTCTTAAGGATAGGATTTATATTTCTCATATTTGCTGTATTTATTTTTACGGTCAAATATCTCTGGAATATTTTACGTAAGAAAAATAAAATGTTTAGTTTTGCAGAGAAATTGTTAATATCTTATCTCATTGTGGCAACCTTCCCGGTTTTATTTTTTAGTTATTACAATAAACAAACATCAAGCAACAGGGCTGAGGAAGAGCTGCTTTCTCAATTACAAGATCAGACAGAGATAGTTGTCACCGAACTTAAGCGGAGGTTCGATGTCAGCACTCCTGTGTCTATATCCCGGGTTTATGATTCCGATTGTTCCAATATCGCGGAAGACATAAATATCGATTTTGATATTTATTCATCAGCCGAGTTAAGTTCGACGAGCAAACCGGAATTATACGACGCTGAACTTCTCGATTCACACCTCGACGCATCGGCTTATCGCGAGTTATTCCTCAGAGAGCGTTTATTCTATTCACAAAAAAAGGAACTCGGGAATCTGGCTTATGTTGTTGGTTACAGACCGTTACGCTCTGTTGATGGCAGGATTATCGGTGTAGTAAGTGTACCTACACTCCTTAAACAAAGTCAGCGAGACATGGAAATGGTGCAATCTAACGCTGTTTTATTTTCAATCTTTGGAATTGGTTTTGCAATCTCGATTGCTTTGGGTTTAATATTATCGCGTCAATTTGGTGCTCCAATCCGAAGTTTGATCGATGCAACACGTGAAATTGCTCGCGGTAATTTATCATATAAAAGAACGGCAGACCGAGCCGATGAATTTGGTGAGCTTGACCGCGCTTTCGAGAAGATGTCTCATGATTTAAGAAACAAACAAGATCAATTGTTAACAGCACAGAGGGAGGCGGCATGGCGTGAGATGGCAAAACAGGTTGCCCATGAAATCAAGAATCCGCTTACTCCGATGAAATTATCGCTTCAGCATTTGCGTGCTGCATTTCATGATCGCGCAAAAAATTTAGAAGATATTTTAGAAAAAGTTACTAATACAGCATTGGAACAGATCGAAACGCTCAGTAGGATCGCCACAGAATTTTCGCATATGGCAAAAATGCCGGAAAGAAATGTTAAACCTATCGATCTTCATCAAATTCTAAAAGAGACGAAAAATCTTTTTGACGAATATGAAAATATCAATTTTGGTCTCTATCTTAACGCTTCGCATTCTACGATTCAAGCTGATCATGATGAGATTCGTAGGGCATTCGTTAACATTTTAAAGAACAGTGTGCAGGCATTGAACGAGAAAGGTAAAATTACAATCACTTCGGAAGATCATAAAAAATATATCCACGTTAACATAGTTGATGATGGTCCGGGAATGAATCGAGAGGCGCTTGAACATTTGTTTGAATTAAATTTTTCAACAAAGTCGGAAGGTATGGGAATTGGTTTGGCAATTGTGAAAAAAACAGTAACCGATTTCGGCGGCACAATAGATATTAAGAGCAAAATAGGTGGCGGAGTGGTCGTCTCGATCATTTTTCCACTGATTTAAATATGGTTATTAAACCGAAAATATTCAGCATCAATAAAAAGTTGATCTGCGCGGTAAGCACCAGAGCGGGAGGTGTTTCACCGGAACCGTTTGGTATGAATCTTAGTTATCAAGTTGGTGATCGGGACGAAAATGTTACAAAAAATCGTGAATTATTTTTTAATCGTTTAGGGATTCCATTGTCGTCGGTTGCGATACCCGGTCAAATTCATAGTGATCATATTCAATATATCTCAGAAGCAGGAGAATATCCCGACTGTGATGCGGTAGTTACAAATAAAAATAATCTATTTTTAATTGTTACTGTGGCTGATTGCATTCCAATATTTCTTTATGACAGTAAAACACAGGCATATGCTGCGATACATGCAGGATGGAGAGGTACTGAAAAGAGGATATTAAAAAAAGGGATCGAGATGATGCGTTCAACATTTTCGACAGAAATAAACGATTTGTTTGCATACCTTGGACCCTCTGCAAGAAAATGCTGTTATCAGGTTGGTGAAGAGGTCGCTGATAAATTTAATAAAAAATATTTGATACATTCAGAAGGAATGAATCCCAAGCTTGACTTAATTACGATGAATTATGATATGCTGATAGATTCAGGGATTGATAAAAATAAAATTGAAATATCTGAGCAATGTACAATTTGCAATCCGTCGTTATTTCATTCCTATCGTAGAGATAAAGATTTATCGGGCAGGATGATGGCTGTGATTGGAATAAGAAGTTAAGTGCAATGGTCTGATTCTGAAGATTGTTATTGATTGGATATTTTCATACATTTTTTCAGGCATAAAAAATAAATTATTAAAAATAGAAAACGAATATGTGCGGAATTATAGGATATATCGGGGAGAAAAATTCTTTACCCATCCTAATTGAAGGATTAAGACGATTGGAATACCGCGGGTATGATTCTGCTGGTGTGGCGTTAATTCAGGGTAAAGAATTAGTCTTACACAAACAAGCCGGGAAAGTAAACGAATTAGCCCGGCTGGTTGAAGGACAAAATATTTTCGCTTCTTTGGGAGTTGGTCATACCAGATGGGCTACGCATGGTGAGCCGAATGATATAAATGCTCATCCGCATGGCGATTGCAAGGAGGAAATTGCTGTGATTCATAATGGTATCATTGAAAATTATGCAACACTAAAAAGAAAGTTAGAGCGCGATGGTCACATTATGCGCACAGATACTGATACAGAAGTAATTGCGCATCTTATCGAAGAATTTTATAAAACCGAAAACGATCTATTCAAAGCCACACGATTAGCTTTACTTGAAGTCCAAGGTACCTATGGATTGCTTGTTATTTCTAAAAAGGAACCTGATAAAATTATTGCCGCTCGCAAGGGAAGTCCGCTGATGCTTGGTATCGGACAGGGAGAAAATTTTATTGCCTCGGATGCTGCTGCCCTTATCGACCATACGAGAAATGTTATTTATTTGAACGATGACGAAATTGTATCAGTTGCAAGGAACTCATTTTTTATTAAAACAATTCACGATAAAGAGATAATCAAAAAAATAGAAAAAATAACATTCGATTTAGAGCAGATTGAAAAAGGTGGATTCGAACACTTCATGCTGAAAGAAATTCATGAGCAGCCGGAGTCGATTCGCAATTCAATCCGTGGTCGTCTGCTTGTTGATAAAGGTAAGGTTAAATTAGGCGGTCTCGAACGTGCGATGGATAAATTGTTGCAGGCACATAGAATTTTAATAACTGCGTGTGGCACGTCGTGGCATGCCGCGCTGGTTGGAAAATATATGTTCGAGCAATTAGCAAGACTTCCGGTGGAAGTAGATTATGCATCAGAATTTCGATATAGAAATCCGATAGTTCATTCAGATGATGTTTTGCTTGTGATAAGTCAGAGTGGAGAAACTGCCGATACGTTAGCAGCGCTTCGCGAAGCAAAATCGAAAGGGGCATCTGTGCTGGGGTTGGTGAATGTAGTTGGCAGCACCATAGCGCGCGAGACAGATGCAGGCGTATTCATTCATGCGGGTCCGGAGATCGGTGTGGCTTCAACAAAAGCATTCACTTCACAATTGGTAGTTTTGTCTTTGATTTCTATTTTACTCGGTCGGCATCGGGGAATGCCTGATGATCAGGCAAAAACATTAGTGGAAGATCTCGCATCTATTCCGTCAAAAATACAAAAGGTGTTAGATAAAGTAGATCAAATAAAAGTGATCGCAAATGAGTTTAAAGATGCCAAGAATGTTCTTTTCTTAGGACGAGGAATAAATTTCCCAACAGCGTTAGAGGGCGCGCTCAAGTTGAAAGAGATTTCATACATTCATGCCGAAGGATATCCCGCGGCTGAAATGAAACATGGTCCGATTGCTCTTATCGATGAAAAGATGCCTGTTGTTTTTATCGTTCCGAAAGATGCGATATACGAAAAAGTTTTAAGTAACATGCAAGAGGTTCGAGCACGAAAAGGGCGGATAATCGCGATTGCAAATGAGGATGATGATGAAGTTGAGAAACTTGCCGAGTTCGTAATTAAAGTACCGCGTACTTACAGTTATTTTGGCCCGATAGTCAATGTGATACCACTTCAACTGCTGGCATATTATATAGCTGTTGCTCGTGGCTGCAATGTCGATCAACCCCGCAATTTGGCGAAAAGTGTTACGGTTGAATGATAATTTTTGATATTACCCCAAATATTCCTATTTTATACCCCGTTGTCTTAATTAATTTTATTTAGAAAGGGATGTGTCAATGACACGAGAACCGAGATTTAAATCGTCGGAGTGGGCGCTTATTTTAGGCGCTTCGAGCGGGTTTGGCGGTGCAACCGCTGTTGAACTTGCAAGGAGAGGAATGAATATTTTTGGTGTTCATCTCGACCGGCAGGCAACAATGCCCGCCGTTCAACAAATTCTAAAAGAGATTAAACATGCCGGGGCAAAAGCGGTATTTTTTAACATCAACGCCGCCGATGCCATTAAGCGAGCAGAAACGTTAGATGAAATCAAAGAAAGATTCAATGTTGAAACAAATAACACCGTAAAAGTTTTAGTGCATTCTTTGGCGTTTGGGACTTTGAAACCTTTCATCAGTAAAAAAGTTGAAGATGAAATAACACAAGCACAAATGGAGATGACCGTTGATGTAATGGCACACAGTTTAATCTATTGGGTGCAAGGATTGATTAACAGGAATTTAATGCGCTCAGGCGCAAGAATTTTCGGATTAACAAGTTCAGGAGCGCATTCGGTAATTCCAGCATACGGAGCGATTTCTGCAGCCAAGGCAGCACTTGAATCGCATATCCGACAACTCGCTATGGAATTAGGACCATTAGGTATTACTGCAAATGCCATTCTTGCCGGTGTAACAGAGACACCAGCTTTGAAAAAAATACCTGCCGCCGCGAGTATGGTTCAAGTGGCAAGGTTGAAAAATCCACAACATCGTTTAACACTTCCCGAAGATGTTGCACGCGCCATTGCATTGTTATCGCAAGAAGAATCTTATTTTATCTCCGGTAATGTAATCGGAGTTGACGCCGGCGAGGATAAGGTAGGATATGTTAGCTTGAAAAGTAGTTCACACTCTGAATAATCAAACAAAAAAATTAATAGAAGAGATATTATGATCCAATTTGATTTTACCGATGAACAAAAAATGCTTCGCGATATGGTTCGCGATTTCACAAATACCGAGATAAAACCAATCGCCTCGAAGATGGATGAAGAAGAACAGATGTCGAAAGATCTGATCGATAAAATTAGAGAAACAGGATTATTGGGAACAGTTTTCCCCACTGAATACGGTGGCGGCGGTTTTGGTGAAGTTGGATATTGCATTGCGCAGGAAGAGATATCGCGTGGATGTTTAGCAACCGCGACTTTTATAGGTGCACATCAATCTATAGGGGCGAATGCAATTTATATCGGTGGAAGCGAAGAGTTGAAAAGAAAATATTTGGTTCCGCTTGCAGAAGGTAAGTATATCGGTGCATTCGGATTAACCGAAACTCAAGCCGGCTCCGATTCGTTCAACCTGCGAACCAAAGCTCGAAAAGACGGCAACGATTGGATAATAGATGGTGAAAAAATATGGATAACTAATGGACCGTTCGCAGATATAGTTTCTGTTTTTGCCCGCACAGAAAGAGGGATCACCGGGTTTGTTGTTGAAACGAAATCTCCCGGTTTCAAAGCAGGCGCGAAAGAGAAAAAGATGGGATTAAAGGCAAGCGCAACATCCACATTAATGCTTGAAAACGTTCGTGTTCCAAAAGAAAATATGATTGGAGACGACGGACGGGGTTTTCTCATCGCAATGAAAACTTTAGATGCCGGTAGGTTGGGGTTAGGCGCATGTTGTGTGGGTGCATCAAAAGAGTTAATGGTATTGTCCACTAAATTTTCTAAAGAACGAAAGCAATTCGATCAACCAATCTCACAATTTCAGGCGATTCAATTTATGCTTGCCGAAATGGCAACATTAATTTACGCGATGGAATCAGTGGTTTATCGCACTGCTGCCGCATATGACCGTGGAGAACAAATTTCACGTTATTCAGCAGCAGTCAAATTATTCTGTTCAGAAGGACTTGATAAGATAGCCGATATGGCTGTGCAGATTCATGGCGGTATGGGATATTCGCGCGAATTGCCCATTGAGCGCTTTTACCGCGATTCGCGCATCAACAGGATATTCGAAGGGACGAGTGAAGTCCAAAAATTAATAATGGGACGCGAAATTTTAAAGCGGAATGGATTGTTCTAAAACTTTGTTTTTTTCGTTCAACTTTTGTATATTCAAAACGATATTTGATAACTATTCTATCCCATCCATCAGACTGGTGATCAAAGTAAATATTTAACGACTTCCATCAAGGAATCATCATGGCACAAAAGACAAAAAAGAAAGTACAGGTAAAGCGGCCAGTAGCTAAACCGGAGCCGAAAGAATTTTCGATTGTCGATTTAGCGCGTGAGCTTAATTCCTTTAATGTTGATAATTATTGGGACCTTGGCAGATTTTTGGTCGATAAAGTTATGACGACCGCGCGAAAGCAAGGTATGTTCGAAGATCAGGTACTCAAGATGATATCTTCTCAACCCGGGATTAAATTTCCATTCTCGGTATTGAAACAGTGCCAGCAATATTATTCATATTATCCCGACGTAAAAAAACGCGCGTTACCGGAAGTATTCTATTTTGATTTAGCTACAAAAATTGATGAATCAAAGCGTCGCGATCAATATGAAAAGATGGCGCTCGATTTTAAATGGACGATTTCTGATCTGAGGAAAAAGATTCATGATGACGATCTTGCAAGACGGTTGGATGAACGAACGAAGTACGGATTCGATTTAAAAGAACGGAATGTGTGGTCATTCGACGCTCCTGATCCAAGATTTGGTAAAGTAAATTTCAAAGGTAGGTTACCCGGACAAATAATTGCCAACGCACTTTTTTATTACACAAAAAGCGGTGATTACATTGTCGATCCGTTTGCAGGTAGTGGTACGTTAGCTGATATTATTGATTCAGTTAGTTACTATCAGGATAGAAAGTATAAGTTATATGATTCGAACCCTGTTGATGAGAGGATATCCAGAAATAATATTCTGCTCACAGGAATTCCGGAACAATCGTCAGCAGTTGATTATATATTCTTAGATCCGCCGGCAGAGTTTACACAAAAAGACACATCGTCTGATTTTGAAGTAAGTATGGATGCGGCACGAGCAGATTTTCTATTGAAGTTCAAGGGCATTATCAGAGAATGCGGCCGCGTTCTAAAATCAGGTGGAAAAGTTTCTATAATCATGGAGCCGGCATTTGCCGGAAAAGAATTTATAGATTTTCCAAACGAAGTAACTCATCTTTTCCGCGAGATGGGTTTTAAAGGAATCGGAAAAGTTTATATGCCCAAACGTTCAAGCGAAAGTGCCGTTAAGATGGCGGCAGGTATTGCAGAAGTAAAAGGTATTAGAGCGTTAACTTCTGATTGCCGCGAAATGCTGACGTTTCAAAAATCATAAATTAGTTAAAGCACTTAACTACTCAAGTACTTATATACTCTGGACAGGTAGCTCAGTTGGTAGAGCAACGGCCTGAAAAGCCGTGTGTCGCCAGTTCAATTCTGGCCCTGTCCACAACAAAAAAAGTGTTAGTTGTAACTAACACTTTTTTTATTAGGAGGCGTTCCCAGATATTCTCACCTAAGTCCACCTCATTGTCATACCCGATTTGAAGTAGATACACAAATCCAGCAAGATTAATCTAAATTATCAATAAAATCGACTTGGTGCGAAAGTTAGACAGAATCATTTTCTGCAATTTATGTCATTCGTGTAAATAATCTAATATACCCCAGAATCAAACGATAATTCGCAAATATAAAAATATTATCACCGTTTCAACAGTAATTTATCTATTGAAACATTTAGTCCTAAATTGTCCAGTAAAAATATTTTTAAATATCAAATAATTTTTGCTAATGCAATTTTTGTCTTGACTTTTATATAAAAGGTGTTTACATTTTAAGCATAATATTTAGCCATGGGAAATTAGAGCTGGTTTTACTGTTGAGAAGAGTGACTATCTTCAAATCTAATTGCCAATCTGAAAAGTAGTTTATCAAAAGAATATAAAATAATCTCATCCCAATATTGCGTGTTTTTTAAAAAAACGCATTCGTGCTAATTTTTATCTGTAAAAATTGATTTGGGAGAGTTAGATCGAACATAGAGGGTAATTCTATTTAACTAACAATATCAATAACAATTTCATGGGGGTAATAACATGAAACGTTTTTTCTTTTTTCTTTTTGTACTCATTCTGGTACAATCTCTGGCTACATTTACATTGTGTGCTCAGCAAAAACCGGGGGTAGCATCACCAATGTCAGATATCGCAATGCCATCTACAAATACGATGGAAATAAATAAACAAAGTGTGCCTTCGGAGTTGAACTCTATTTTGAGTGTTTCGTCTGTGTCGATAGCAGGCGGTGACAGACTTGTTGCGACTCAGTATACTGATGGTAGCTGGGGATGGCCTCTTACCGCGCCGCCAACGTATCCAAACATCATTGGACCAATCGCGATGGGTCTTGCGCAAGCGTACCAGCAAACCGGACTCTCAAACCATCGCACAGGTCTGGCAAACGCAGGTACATATCTTCTTTCAAAAACTAATAACTTTTCACCGTCTGACGGTTACCTTGCTGCACAGCTTGATAAAATCTTTGGGGTAACAACATATATAAGTCATGTGAAGACTAACTTCTATGATAAACTTGCAACAGGAACATATGACCGTTTGGGATTAGGAACACTATACACAACCGCGAGTTATGTAAGCAAGATTCGCACTGATCGGGCAAACCAAGGTATCCCTAATATGGCAGCGTGGGATATTGGGATGGGTCTCGTTGGTGCAGCGATGTGTAATGTAGGCACTTCAGAATGGATCGCTGGTGTCAAGGCAGAAATCGATGAACTGAATGGCGCCGCATGGTACGATGTCATTGGTTTAGCTGGAGCGGTGTACGGTCTAGCGTACGTCAACGAAGACTTCGACCCCACTGCGGGTGAGCACGCTGCCGCAAGTAATATCAATGACCTTGCCGCTATTCTTGCAGGATACCAAATTGAAGGCGGCGGTTTCACTTGGAATTCTAATTATGTAATTCCCAATGATGGGAACGAAACGATTCAGGAAACAGGATATTCTATCCTTGCCCTTAATGAAGTAAACCGTGCAACGTATCTCACGAACATTGCGGGTGCTGCGGATTACATGATGGGCGTACAGTTAGGGACAGGGGGTTGGGAAAATTATACCGGCTCCGGAGAGAATAATGAGGTAACAGCCGAAGCATTATGGGGAATTTCTGCCGCTTACCCGGCGCCTGTTTATAATGTTACCAAGGATGTTTATTATCCAACAATTCAAGCAGCGGTAAACGACGCCTCAGCCGGTAATTTAATTGAACTTGCAGCAACAACACACCCTTCTGGCGGAGTAACGATCACTATCGATAAATCTCTTACAATCATTGGTGTCGGCGAGGCGAGCACTTTCATAGATGTCAGTACTAACGGAGCTGCATGGGGAATACATGTAAAAAGTTCAAATGTAACGATGAAGAAATTTACCATAATACCTGCAACTGCAGCAACTAACGGTGGATATCCAATTCATGTTGCACCTGAGCCACCTGTTCCCGGTTCGGAATTAAGTAATCTTATATTACAAAATATTTCAGTGAATGGTTCAAAGAGAACCGGCATAGACGTGCATGGTGTAAATAATGCGAATATCAGTTTTATCAACTCAACGAATGCCACCGGTGGAAATGGTTTGCAATTAACCGGAGTTGTTGGCGCTAATCTATCGAATATCACAACATCAGGAAATGCGTGGGGAGGAGTTGCAGTTTATAATTCAGGTCCGACGCTTTTAAACAGAGGATCAAGTAATATTACAATCGACGGTATTACTTCGAGTATATCGGAACTAAATAAATTTTATACTCAAGCCGATTACGGTTTATTGATTACTAATATTACCGCAACTGGTTTTAATTATAAGGTGAGGAATAGTTCAACAGTTGCATTATCTGCATACATTTGGTATCAAATCACTCAATTGAATGCATTAGCATTAGCGGTTGCGTTACCTTCGCCGTCCTATTCTACAATTCAATCGATTGCCGATAATAGTTGGTTCGTAGGACCGGGATTGACTATCGGCGCGGCGATTAATGCAGTTCTAACCGGGGATTTAATTAATATTGCTTCCGGCATTTACATCGAAGGTAATCCTCAGATAGTAATAAATAAAAATATTACGATCGTGGGTGAGAACAAAGCTTCAACAATTATTATTCCGGCTCAAAACACCGGAAATAGCGGAGACTCGCGTGGATGGTTCTTAATAAATTCCGGGTATAATTTTAATCTCAGTAATGTAACACTCGATGGTTCAGGAAAACTTATCAACATAGGAATTCTTTCGCGAGGAACAGGAACGATAAATAACAACATATTTAAAAATATCGGTTATAATCCAAGTGGTCCTGATTATGCAGGTCGAGGTATAGCATTTTACAATGTAAATATGTCTATTACAAACAACACCCTGATAAACATCGGACGCATTGGAATTTACATGTACGGTTCAAGTGTTACAAACGGTATAATCTCAGGTAACAACTTTACAGGAAAAGGTGATGGTAATTGGCTGGATTACGGTATTGAAATTGAAGGCGGCGCTCATGCAACAATTACTGGTAACACGATAACTAATTGCACAGGTGTTGCATCGGTTGATGGTTCAACTTCTGCCGGCATGTTAATAACAACTTACTTTACTCTTGGCGCGCAAGCAACTCTCACCGACAATACTTTCAACAATAATTACGTTGGTGTGGCAGTTGGTTATCTACCAGATGACCAAAGTACTGTTGTGGCTCACAATAACAATTTTTCAGGGAATACCGGTTATGGAATTTTCAGCACAAATCCATTTGTCAACGCAACATATAATTATTGGGGAACCCTCCATGGACCGCAAGACAACACTGGTACATTAGAAGTTCCACGACATCCGAAGCCAACGGTCGCTGATATGAAAAACGCTGTACCGGCTCCGAACCTCGGTAATGCTGTGAGTGAGAATGTTGACTACTTCCCATGGATAGGACCTGCGAGTCAGAACGCACAAGGAGGCGGGATATGGGCAGCAGGTTTTGTTAATCCGACATCAAATCCAATATTTGCCGGATTTGATCCAGCAGCGCTTGATGGTGTAGACGGTAGAGATACAGTTGCGCCACCGCCACCACCGAGTGATTATCTCTATCTGTATTTCCTACTTGCGCCGGGACAACCATTGGAGAACTATTCTCATGACGTCAAGAAGGAAGAAGCAAGTCTCGCAACCGTGGCTAAACATTGGGACCTGAAGGCATTAACAGATCACACAAGTGAACTTGTTACTATAGAATTCCCTATAGTGGGATTACCAAGTGGATTCAAACCTACATTGTATGAACTCGCAACAGGTAAATATAGAAATCTAAGAGATGATCCATTTTATGAATATACATCGCCAGCGACAGAAACACCGTCAAGTTTCCTTATTTTGATCGGCGATAGCACGAAACCAACTGTAACAGTGGCAACACCAAATGGTGGAGAGTTCTTGGTAGTAGGTCAACCTTATAACATCACATGGACTTCAAGTGATGGTACTGGTGTACTCAGACACTACATTTACTATTCGCTAACAGGGGCAGCGCCTTATACATTCATAGACTCTACAAACGGCAATGTCTATTCCTACAACTGGACACCGGACGCAGCATCGAGCGGTGCAAGCATAAAAGTTATAGCACGCGATTCAGTAATGAATGAAGAAAGTGATATAAGCAATCACACATTCCAAATTCTTGCGACAAATAGTATCGCATACAATGCTGTTGCTGGATGGAACTTAGTAAGCCCTGCAATGCAGCAAACCGACATGACACCTGTTGGAATATTCGGTGACGACTATAGTGTACCATATTATACATTTCAGTACAATCCTTTGTCGGGTTATTCCGTTCCATCAACATTAAATATGGGACAGGGATATTGGCTCGGATCAAATTCTTCGGCAACTATCGATGCAGTGGGAACACCGTTGATAACTGTAAATCGTTTGCTATCAAATGGTTTCAATATTATCGGTAATCCATTTGCTGTCACTATGCTGAAAGATAGTTTGAAATTCACAAATGGAGTTATTACTAAAACGATGGTGGAAGCAGCCGTAGCGGGTTGGTTATCGAATGTACTATACGGTTACAATGGAAGCGGATATATAGTTGAAAACTCAACTCTTGGCATCTGGAAAGGTTATTGGATACCTATGCTGAGCGATGGTATTACGATACAATATACACCGAGCGTTACTACTCCGACTCCAAAGATATCTACTGTAATTGCAGAAGCCACACCAACCAATTGGAATATTGATCTTGAAGCTAAATTAACAATACAAAATGATAGTTACTTAGATAACATAGCTTCATTTGGAGTACATGAAGAGGCAACCGATGGATTCGATCCGATATACGATGCACCTCGCCCACCGCGAAGTCCATCGAATGAATTTATCGAAATCAGTTTCCAGATCAACGCACAGAATTATCCAATGCTTGTTGGAGCAAATTATGCGCGTGATTATAAAAAATCTGATAATCCTATTTGGGAATTCGTGGTTGCAAATTCCAAAGAAGGAACGATCAATCTTCATTGGGACAACGAAGCTATCAGTAAATTAACTTCAGATGTTAAAATTGAATTGTATGATGTTAGCGCAAATCGCGTTATTGATATGAAGAAAGTGAATTATTATTCGTACGAACAAATCGGTACGAACAGAAAATTCACGATAAATAAAATCGATCGGGTAATTCCAACTGCATTCGAACTTATCCAGAATTATCCGAATCCATTCAATCCGACAACAACTATTAGATATGCATTGCCTTTCAATGCGAACGTAAGTGTACAGGTTTATGATTTTGTGGGTCGTAAAGTTGCCACTTTGGTAGAAGCAAGACAAGAAGCAGGATATCACGAAGTGAAATTCGATGCATCGCAGATATCAAGCGGATTATATTTCTATCATATGATTGCAATTGGTGAGAATGGCAAGCAATTCAATGATTCAAAGAAGATGATGCTGCTGAAATAAAATTAGGTGGATAGGAATCTTCCCCCGCAGAAATGCGGGGGAAGATTTGTTCTATTTGTTGGTCCATTAACTATAATTCAGATTTGAAAAAATTCTTTATCATATCAATTGCGATTATCATATTTCAGTCTCAAGGGACTGGTTATGTACTTACATCAGGAATCGTATCTAAAAATAACATCGATTCGTTCACTATATCATCATGGGCGTTGAGGTTGGTTGCAAATATCGGTTCGCTTAAAGATTCATCAACACAATTTGGTGTACAAGCCGATGCGACTCAGGAGTATGACATAGCTTATGATATTCCTAAACCTCCCGATCCACCCGGAAATTTTATTCAGGCATATTTTCCACACTCTGGAGGCAATTGGCCCGATATGCTCGGTTCAAAATATTCAACGGATATTGTTGGTCCGTTAAAACCAAGTTGGCTATTAGAGGTTGTTACTACTTTGCCTTCCGGCAATGTTAGCTTAAGTTGGGACACAACAGAAATTAATAAATTGCCGTCAGGGTATAATTTGATAATGAGAGATTCATCTTCCGATTCCATAATATCACTCCGTTCTGTTTCATCATATAATTTTTTCTACGATAGACCTCGATTGTTTGTAATATGGATTGATTATTCTCAGAGTATCATTAATGTTGACGCCCAGTGGAATCTTATTTCAATTCCGAGGTTAATGCAGAATTGCATAAAAGCGGAATTGTTTCCGGATGCAATTTCAAAAGCGTTTTATTATGATGGAAGATATATTGCGCAGGAAACGCTCGAAGTAGGGAAAGGTTATTGGTTAAAATTTGCCGAGGCAAAATCTGTTGCAGTATCAGGAATCGCAATATCATCAAAAGAAATATCTCTCAATGAGGGCTGGAATTTGATAGGCACAATAGATAAAAATATCCCGGCACCATACGGTTACAATATCCCGGGTGGTTTTTTTCAATATCATCACGGTTATTCATTGGCAGATACATTAATACCGGGTAAGGGATACTGGGTAAAAGCAAATCAAGCGGGGAGCATTGTTCTTAATTCTCAGTTATCTAATTCGAATTTGTTTTTAGTTGACAAGATTCGAGATAAATTTAATAAACTCATTTTTAAAGATGATGTCGGTAACACTCAAGAACTTTATTTTGGTAAATCCCCGGATAATATCTCTCCCGAAATATTTGAACTTCCACCCGAGCCGCCGGATGGAATATTTGATGTTAGATATGCCTCGGGAAAATATCTCGAAACAATCGAAGAGGATCATCTCAAAGATATTTCGATAACGATATCATCCGGTAACTATCCAATAACATTGATATGCGAAAATCACCAGCCCGGTGTTATAGCTGAAATAGATATTTGCGACGAAATATTTAAAAGTGATATGAGCAGTTCGATCGTAATCCCTTATCCTGTATCTGTTATTCGATTAAATATAATTGATGCAATTATTACTCCTGAAGATTTCAAGTTAAATCAAAACTATCCAAATCCATTCAACCCCTCAACAACGATTGATTATGCAATTGCGGAAAAATCAATAGTCACTTTTAGCATTGTTGATATTTTGGGTAAGGAAATATCCAAATGGGAAAAAGGGTTGCTTCCTGCCGGGCAATACAGACATGTTATTGATGGAGACAAATTGCAGTTGAAAAGTGGTGTTTATTATTTTGTGGGCAAAACTCAACTACTAAGTAGCGGAAAGAATCAAACGATAACAAAAAAACTCATTTTTTTAAAATAACATAAGACATATTTATGAAAAAACGGTTATTTATTTTCCTTATTCCGATCATAATGATTCTCGATGTCGAGCTTGTCAATGCTCAGCCGACTTATGATCATTGGAATATTTTAATCAAAGCGCAAAATAGCCAGATTAATGATTCGTTGGCGAATTTTGGTATTCGTCCGGATGCAACCTCAGATTTCGATAATGCATACGATATACCTCGGCCTCCACGTGCACCATCGGGTAATTATCTCGAAGTATATTTCCCGCACTCTGGTTCTAATTTTCCGCCTCTTTTAGGAAGTAAATATGCCGTCGATTTTCAGGGACCTATCGATCCAACCTGGAATTTTAGTGTTGAAGCGTCTCTTGCCGGTCCAATATCGTTAACCTGGGACATGAGTTATTTAAACTCGATTGAGGAACGGCTTCAATTATTTCTGCTCGATCTTACAAACGGGAATCTGATCGATATGCGAGCAAATGAAATTTATACATTTAGTTATACTGCCAAGCGAGACTTTCAAATCATTGGTGCTGTCAATGTTGGATTTAAATATATTATGGAAGGATTCTGGAATGGTACTGCCCAAGTCAGAGATACAGTTTCCGGTTATCTGGCTCAATCGGTTTTTCCATTTTCGTTTATAGATTCATCACAATATTATTTATCATCTTCCGGAACAGGAAGATTTATATTTAAAAATGCCGTATCGGGAAATTATTATTTCGTTATCCGTCATAGAAATCATATTGAAATTTGGACTTCCATCAGTTTGGACATTGTAAAAGGAACAACCTCATTTACAGAGTACGACTTCACAAATCATGCTGACGCCGCTTTTGGTAGTGGAGCGTTAAAGCCGATCGGTGCGGTTTATGCAGCATGGGGTGGTGATGTTAATCAGGATGGAGTTATAGATTATTTAGATAGAAACATAACATGGAATAACCGCGGAATTAATGGTCGATTGTCATCGGACTGTAATGGTGATAATAACACCGATGCAACTGACCTTGATATTGTTTTGAATAACAGGTACAAAACGATTCAAAAACCATAAAATAAAAAAATCAGTCACCATGTGGATAAAAGCGAGATATCATTTATGAAAACATTCAGATACTTTCTAATCGCAATAATTGTATCGGTAACTTTTTCAATAAGCATTGGACAAACCATACCTCAGTATGAACTCACTATTCAGAATCCCGTGTTAATTGGTACTGATTATCAATTTGATATTTATATTAAAAGGATTGGCGCCACGAATTTCCACATCGGAAATAGTCAATTCATATTGAATTTTAATAGCAGCCAATTTTTATCTCCGAGCATCTCCCGAGTCTTATCGTCGGAACAAATAGGGAGTGGTTTTTTCTTCGACCAAATAATTGCAGATAATAGAATGCTAATAACTTTAGGAGGGAACGGAGTCTACGCAAGTGCAACCGACATCTCAAATCTGGCAATAGGAACAAGAATTTCAACTTATCAAATAACCGGAGTAAATGTTCCCATGTTGTCGCCGCAATTAACGTGGATAAATCTTCCCGAACTTATTCGTACGGGAGTAAGCGAGATAGATGCTGGTGATAATTATCGCGATATAACAGATGTTACCGGAACATCGCATATCAATGGAGGAAGTGAGTTCGGGAAAATATCGGGTTACAAGTTTAACGATCTTAATGGAAATGGATTCTGGGATCAAGGTACAGAACCACCGCTCGATGGATGGAATATAACTTTAATTGGAATGAGTTCTTCGCTATCGGCATTGACCGGTTATGGCTCTTGGGCTGACGGATATTTTGAGTTTGTGAATTTATCCCCCGGTGAATACACTATTGATGAAGTGTCGCAAGCAAACTGGTCTAAAACTATCTCACCATCCAATCCGATTATTATAGCATCGGGTGACGATCTGCTGAATTATAATTTCGGTAATTATAATGGACCCGCTCTTCTGGGTGTTGTGTTTAATGATAAAAATGGAAATAGATTGAAAGATATTAATGAAGGTGGGTTAAGCGGTTGGACGGTAACTGCAAATAAAGTCGGAGGCGGAGGATCTAAAACTATAGTTACAAACAGCAACGGTGAATACTCATTTGTTTTCTCTCCGGCTGAGGCAGGTAGTTGGGAAATTAATCAACTAATACAAAGTGGCTGGCTCCAAACATTACCATATACAACCACAAGTTATTCTGTAGAAATCCAATCAGGTGTTTATCTGACAGGTAAAGATTTTGGAAACTTTAAAGAATGCGAAGTCTCAGGGTATAAGTTTAACGATTATAACCGCGATTCGATAAAAGAATCATTTGAACCGTACATGAGTGGCTGGATAATCCGGCTATTTAAAAACGGAATAGATTATGAGAGTATGATGACTGATGCAAATGGTATGTACAAGTTTTCATCTCTTCTCCCCGGTTCTTATTCTGTGATTGAAGAAAACGTGCCGGGATGGTCGCAGACTTATCCTCCGCCGCCGGGTATTCACACGTTCATCATTGATACCGGTGGTGTGGTAATTACAGAGAATAATTTTGGTAATTTTCATATAATTCCCATTGGAGGTATCGGACGAATTATGGGAAGAAAATTTGAAGACAAAAATCAAAATGGACAAAAAGATATAGATGATATTGGTATTTCGAACTGGCGCATTCGTCTCTCGGTAGGGAATACCGTGGTTGATTCAGTATTAACCAATCTTAGCGGTGATTATATTTTTGAAGATTTGGACGATGGAATATATACCGTTTCTGAGGGATCATCTATCGATTGGACTCAAACTTTTCCGGGTGGGCAAGGAACACATGAGATTATGTTAGATCCGGCACAGAGACTCGTTGTAGATAAAGATTTTGGCAATTATCGTTTCGGTTCAATATCAGGAACGGTGTACAACGATGTAAACCATAATGGTCAATTAGATACGGGCGAACCGGGTTTAGCAGGTATTCAAATTAATCTAAACGGAGAATCATTCTCTTTGCAAGCCATCACACCTGCGGGAGGTGCGTGGTCGTTCTCAAATCTTCCGGCGGGTCAATATTCGATCAGTGAATCAATCCCGAATGGATATCACATAACTGAACCTACTACCGGTATTCACGAAGTTCAAATATTAAGTAGTTCAAATATTACCGGTTTGCGCTTTGGTAATAGTGTCGCGACAGATACTATTAAGTTTCGCTCGATCAGTTACGATAGCTTGGCATATGGAAGAGATAATAAAGGAAAACTCGGCAAGTCAATAAAAAAGAAAGCTGATAAGGTTGAATTTATAGCTGAAATAACGAATAATACCGGTGTCGCAGTTTCGGGTTTGCATCTCCATTTTTCGCCGTACCTAATCACGGGTGATACTAATTACAAATTTATAATTACACCTACTCCGACGAAAATCACATATAATGCATCTCCTAAAATTCATGGAGCAGAAATAATCTGGGATGATAGTTTACAAACTGATGATATCATAACGATATATGGTTGGGGAGAGCGTGGGAAACCGGAAAAAATAACTTATGCTTGGAATTCAATACGAGGGAACAAGCATTATGAACCTGTGTTCATTCTGAATCAACCCAGATTGCCTATGCCGAATGTTCTAAATGTTCGAGATGAGTTGTACAAAGTTAGCGGATTTGGCGATAACGGATTAGTCATCGGAGTTCCCGATATCGCAAATCAAAATATTGTCGGCTGGGTACGATTGAGAACGATCTCTACAATGCAGAACTCATTTATTAATAAAATGGTAATTCACTCAACAGTTGGGAGAGGTTTTAACATTTTTGAAACCGGCAGAGCATTTATTAAAGAACAGAAAAAACTTACTCCGCAAAAACATAATAATCGTTTGTTCGCCGATGTTGCGGCATTGAAAATAAATATCGCAGCAAGCGAATTCCAGATAACGCCAGTAGGTTTTGGCGAGCTTATTTTTGATGATGCTGTAAATCCTCTGAGCGGATCTTCATTGAGGGCTATTGCTGATAAAGTAGATAGCGCATTAACTTATTGGCGGGACTACAGACCTGAAAATTATACCAACTTAGATACAACAATCAGAAAAATCCTTTCGGCTTTTGAAGGACCAATAGACACAATTAGTTTTGGTACACAATTGATGCTTACAGGTGTGAAAAAATTAATTGAGGTTCCATTCTTGCGCGCGATAGCTGGGGCGACACCGGTAACTAAAGAACCGATTGCAACCTCCGAATCAGCTATGTTATTCCCTGGAGAGATCCGGCTATACCAGAATTATCCAAATCCTTTCAATCCAACTACGAATATTTCATTCGATTTGCCGGAAGAAATGAGTGTAACTCTGAGAATATTTAACACACTCGGCCAGGAAGTAGCCACTCTTTTAAATAGAGAAGTTTTAGATGAAGGCACTCAGGAGATAGAGGGCGACTTTGAATATCTTGCGACAGGAATATATTTTTATAAGTTAGATGCTACATCGGTTGAAGAACCAATGCGCTACTTTACAAGAGTCATGAAGATGATACTTTTGAAATGATAATCCGGGAAAGATAAATCTATTCTGAGATTCATTGGGTTATTAAGAGGAGTATCTTTATCGCGACCATGGAGGTCGCACCGGAAAAATGTGGAGGAAATGTAGGGCGGAGAGTTATACATTCGGAGGCAGTATAAAAAAATAGATTTCGAATGTAAATCGAACTTTAGTTCGATGAAATCAGATATAAAAAGCGAACTGAAGTTCGCTCTACAATACCAACACTTACCAAATAATGCAACATTCCCTTTTTTGAAACGTAATTTCTATTCCGTAATTTAGACTACATCGCTTGAAAATATCAATTTAAATGAAATAAAATGAGAATGAGGAGTAAATGACAATCAGAAGTTTATCACGAATAGGTTATTTAATATTCGTTTCTTTTTTAATTATACAAAGTATACAAGCACAAACCTCAACCAAAAAGCCGCTCAGTTTGCAAGATGCAATTCAAATTGCAATGGTTCATAATCCTGATCTGAAAACGGCTCAACTTGAAATAGAGCGGTCGAGTGCCCGCGTGCTTGAAGCATGGGGAAATGCAATGCCTTCGCTGGATGTATCGGGACGTTTCACTCGCGCGTTGAAACTACCCGTATTCTTTTTGCCCGATTTTTCGGACCTGAATAGCGGTCGTACCGTGCCTATCAGAATAGGATCGGACTTCTCGCTGGATGCTACACTAACTGCACGGCAAATACTTTTTAACGGTGCAGTTATTGTTGGGGTTGGTGCGGCGAAGGTTTATTCAAATCTTGCTCAAGATCTTTATGAAAGCAAACGGGTTGAGACCGTTGCAAAAGTGCGTAAAGCATATTACACCGCACTACTTGCCGATAAGGTTGTTGAGATGATGAGATCGAGCTTAAAAAATGCTGAGGATAATTTTAACAATGTGCTTCTTATGCGAAGGCAAGGTATTGTATCTGAATATGATGAACTGCGCGCCTCTGTGCAAGTAGAGAATCTTCGTCCTTCGGTAATCCAGAGTGAAAACAATTTCGAACTTTCGGTTGACGCATTGCGAAACGCTATCGGCGTTGATAAGAATGAGAATTATATTATGACAGATTCAATGAAGATTGAGTTCATAGAAGAATCTGTTATCGAAAGCGCTGAAGAGATTGTTGTAAAATCTAACCCAAATCTTAAAGCAGTGAACAGGCAGATAGAACTTAACAACGCGGCTGTTTGGGCAGAGCGTTCAAGTTATATGCCCACTATTGCGGCGTTCGGACAATATCAATATCAGGCGGCAAAGAATGAATTTAAATTCTCCACGAATGATTTGATATCAAGCTCAATGGTAGGACTTACCGTCTCAATGAATTTATTCCAAGGATTGCAAACACGTGCGCGCGTTGAACAAGCTCAGGTTGAGCAGATGAAAAGCGAAGAGCAAAAAGTAAGTTTGGAACGGAATCTAAAAACGGGGCTTCATTCAATTATCGGAAATTTACGGCATGCGCGAAAGCGAGTTGATGCTCAGCAAAAAACCGTTGAGACAGCCGAACGTGGTTATAAAATAGTGTCTGCACGTTATTTGGCTAATGCCGCGACACAACTTGAAGTGAACGATGCCGAAGTTGCACTCACGCAGGCAAAAGTCAATCGCATTCAGGCGATATACGATTATCTGGTTGCATCAGCAGACTTCGATCAATTGCTTGGTCGTGTGCCAAATTATTTAGTGGAATCAAATAGTTCAGAAAATTTGAAATAAGGAATTGAACAATGAAAATGTTAAAACGAATAAGATTATTTTACATCGCTCCTTTAATGGTATTATTCTTACTGGCATGTAATAAAGGTGAAAATCAAAATCACGCACAAAATATTCAACCTGTTGATGTGCAGATAGAAATTGTGAAGCCCGCGAAGTTCACTGTTTCTATTCAAGTATCGGGATCTGTTAAAGCATACGAAGATGCGAAATTAAGTCCTGAAGAAGGGGGCGTAATCAAAGAATGGAAAGCAAAAAAGGGTCAGCATGTAAAGCGGGGAGATGTTATTGCGATATTAAATGATGATATGATTAAAGCTGGTTACGATGCGGCAGAAGCACAGTACAAAATGGCTGAATTAAATCTTGAAAAACAGAAAGAAGTATATGCCCAGCAGGGAATCAGCGAGCTTCAATATAAAAACATTCAATACACGCGCGATGCTGCAAGAGCCAATGCCGATTTAATGAAAGCCCGATGGGAACGTACTCAGATTCGCAGTCCTTTTGATGGAGTTGTAGATAACACGTTGCCGAATGAGGGAGAATTTGCACCTCCGGGTGTTCCAATTACAAGAGTTGTAAACATGTCTCAAATAAAAATTCAAACAGAAGTTCCTGAGATAGATGCGGGTTCAATATCGGTTGGATCAGATGCTATTATTACTTTTGACGCAATACCTGATCTAACGTTGAAGGGGAAAGTATCTTTCATCGGTTCAACATTGTCACCTGCGAACCGGACGTTGATGGTAGAGATTACACTTTCAAGTAATCATCCCAAATTAAAATCTGATATGATGGCAAAGGTGAAGTTACCGCGGGAAACGAAATCGAATGCTTTACTTGTCAGCGAAAATATTATTCAGCTTGTAGATCGTGACCGCGCCATAGTTTATGTTGAGAAGGATGGAAAAGCGGAAGAGCGCAGGTTGAAATTGGGCGCACGTCAGGGAAACAAGATAGATGTATTGGAGGGATTGAGAACCGGAGATCGAATAATTATAGCCGGATATCAGAAGTGTATTAACGGAACACCCGTTATAGTTACCCGCTGAATGGAGATTGAAGGATGAATATTTGGAGTTTAGCAGTTGATAATAAAGTTGTAGTGTACATTCTTATCGCGATGATAGTTTTATTCGGATGGGCGTCCTACAACCGCTTACCGCGTGAAGCAACACCTGAAGTTTTAATTCCGTGGATAATTGTTGCAACACCTTACGTCGGTGTTTCTCCGGTCGATATCGAGGGATTGATTACGAAACCGTTGGAACGAACTTTGAAGGGATTAAAAGATGTAAAGCAAATAACCTCCGTATCGAAGGAAGGACTTTCGACCATCCGTGTTGAATTCAATACCGGAATTGATATTGATGAAGCGTTGCGCCGTGTTCGCGATAAAGTGAACACAACGCGTTCTCAGCTTCCGGCAGATATTCTTGATCCGATTATCAGCGAGATAAATATCAGTGAGTTCCCCATTCTGTTTGTAAATGTGGGTGGCGATGTTGGTTTAGCACGTTTAAAAAATATAGCAGAAGACGTGCGCGATAAGATTGAAGGAATTCCGGGAGTTCTCAGGGCAGATGTTTCGGGTGGCTTAGAACCGGAAGTGCAAATCAACGTTGATGTTTATCGGATGAATGCATATCAAATCAGCTTCGATGATATTGCGAATGCTATCCGCAGTGAAAATTTATCCATTCCCGGCGGATCAATCGATACGAAAGAAAAAAATCTGACTATTCGAATACCGGGTGAATTTAAAGATGTCATTCCTCTTGAAAATATCGTCTTAAAGATTCAACACGATAAGCCGATTTATTTGCGCGATGTTGCAAAGGTGAATTATTCTTTTGAAGACCGCCAATCGTATGCTCGTTTGAATGGAACGGAAGTCGTCTCTTTGGCTGTCAGAAAGCGTGCGGGTGAAAATCTTTTGCGCATTACCGACGAAGTAAAAAGAATTGTTAAAGAAGAACAAGTTCAGTTGCCTAACGGCATAATATTAACCGTCTCCAATGAGCAGGCAACTTTTGTAACGAGGATGGTTAAAGAGTTAGAGAACAGCATTATGACCGGAATGTTTCTTGTGGTTCTGTCTCTTTTCATGTTTTTTGGATTCAAAAATTCTTTGCTGATATCAACAGCGATTCCGTTATCCATGTTCGTGGGTTTTGTCGTTATTTCAATGCTCGGTATAACTCTAAACATGGTAGTATTATTTTCTTTAGTTATGGTACTTGGAATATTAGTCGATGATGCCATTGTGGTAATCGAAAATATTTACCGTCATCAGCAAGAGTATAACGAACCACCACTTGTGGCGGCGAAGAAAGCGGCAGGGGAAGTGTTTGTTCCTGTTCTTACTTCGACAATCACAACACTATCGGCATTTCTTCCATTAGCTTTTTGGCCCGGAATAGTGGGCGATTTCATGAAGTATTTTCCGTTTACGCTAATCATTACGTTGACTGCTTCTCTCTTTGTTGCTTATGTCATAAGTCCGGTGCAGGGTGCGCAATGGATCAATTATAAGAAAGAGATAATCAAAGCGAAGAAAAATCTTGCCCACCCTCATTGGTACCGGAAATATAATCCATTTACAATACTATATCACAAAGTCGATGAACTATTTTTCCCTTGGATGCAGAAGGAGTATGTGAGAACTCTCAGGTGGACATTGAACCGTAAAGGACTTACGGTATTGGCTTCTTTCGTATTTCTAATTTTCGTGATAATATTATTTGCATTATTCAACAAAGGTGTTGAATTCTTTCCAACGACAGAGCCGGCGCAAATGAGCATTAACATAGAAGCGCCTTCGGGAACATCACTCGATGTTACTAATGGTATTTCAAAAATCATAGAAGAACGATTAAACCAAATTCCCGGTAAGCACGATGTTGAGTTTGTAGCAACAAGTATCGGAACGTCAGATGATCCGTTCGACTTTGGCGGACAGGGAACATCAAATAAAGGTCAGATCGCGATTAACTTCTTTGAAAAAATAAAAAGAAAGCAGAGTACATTTCAAACTCTTGAAGAAGTCAGAAAAACTACTGTTGGAATTGCAGGTGGTGACATCCGAGTTGTTAAGGAGGAGATGGGACCTCCGGTGGGCGCACCTGTGAGCATAGAAGTGTCGGGTGAAGATTACAGCCAATTAGCGTCTCTTAGTAAACTAATCAGAGAAAAAATAAAAAATGTTACTGGTCTTGTTGACTTAAAAGATGATTACAACACTGGAAGGCCGGAAGTTGAAATAATTATTGACAGAGAGAAGGCAGGACTTCTTTGGACGAGTACCGGTCGTATTGCATCTACTGTTAGAGCTGCTATAGCCGGAGTTGAGGCGTCAAAGTATCGCGTAGGAGAGGATGAATATAAGATACGTGTACGATTGCGCGAAGATCAACGCACATCGCAAACAGATCTTGAGAATCTTCGGATAAACTTCATGAACCAAAAGGGACAGTTACTTTCAATTCCGCTTACGTCTGTGGCTACAATTAGCAGAACAACGGCTGTTACAGATATAAGGCGCAAAGACCAGAAGCGTGTAATTACTGTTTCTGCAAATGTTGAAGGGCGTGTACAATCTGAGGTAATAAATGATGTGAAGAATAGAATTGCGGGGATTAATTTCCCTGCCGGATATAACATAAAGCTCACCGGCTCGGAAGAAGAACAACAGGTTGCCGCGGCATTTCTTACAAACGCATTTGTGATTACATTGTTGTTAATATTTTTAATTATGGTGGCAGAATTTAATTCACTCAAAGTGCCTTTTGTAATTATGCTATCAGTTATCTTATCTCTCATCGGTGTGCTTGTAGGATTACTTATTACACAAACACCGGCAAGCGTAATTATGACTGGTGTTGGCACGGTGGCACTTGCCGGATTGGTTGTCCGTAACGGCATTGTGCTGCTCGATTTTGTAAAACATAAATATAAAGAAGGAGAAGTATCATTAGATGATGCGTTGGTAGAAGCGGGTCGCGTTCGTTTGAGACCGGTTTTACTTACAGCCGCCGCCGCTGTACTTGCCGTTCTCCCAATGGCAACCGGTTTCGATTTTGATTGGCGCGAATTTCATTTTGTCATAGGTGCTGAAAGCGCTGGATTTTGGCGACCACTTGCGGTGGCAATCATATTCGGACTTACAATATCTACCGTGTTAACGCTCGTTGTGGTTCCAACTGCTTATTCGTTGCTTGAAGAATGGCATATCAAAATTAAAAAACGATTCTATTCTTTCTTAAATAATGATGAAAAGAATCCTGGCTGATAATTATCAGATAATATGAAATCAATACCAGCAATATTCAGCAGTAATTGGTCGGCAATATTAATATTGGTCGGTGTAACTGCTATTGCTTTCTTTCCGATACTTCATAATAGCTTTATCAATTACGATGATCCGGGATATATAACACTGAATGAGAATGTTAAGTCCGGCATCTCACTAAAAACTATTGTTTGGGCGTTCACATCATATGAACAATCAAATTGGCACCCGCTAACCTGGATATCTCATGCAGTTGATTGTGAGTTGTTTGGATTAAATCCAACATATCATCATCTCATGAATCTTTTATTACACATCATTAGTTCTATTCTCCTTTTCATATTTCTGAAAAAAGCAACCAATTCACATTGGCAAAGCTTGTTTGTTGCTTTTGTATTTACAATTCATCCTCTACATGTGGAGTCGGTCGCTTGGGCATCGGAGAGGAAAGACGTATTGAGCGGATTATTCTGGATGCTTACGATGTTAGCGTACTTACGATATCGCCGCGCACCCGGCTTGTACAAATACCTATCTGTATTGTTATATTTTGTGTTAGGACTTCTATCAAAACCAATGATGATCACGCTTCCGTTCGTTTTGATACTCCTTGATTATTTTCCGCTAAATCATTTATCTTTCCGATCAAAAAATGTTAGGAGTAAAAATAATATATCTTCAATATCGCTTATTGACAGCATAAAAGAAAAAATACCATTCTTTATTCTCTCAATCGTTTCGAGCATTGTAACCTACTTTGTTCAGCGGCAGGGTGGAAGCATGGCAGAATCAGACGGTTTGCTGTTCAAAGATAGGGTCTTCAATGCAGTTTTGTCATATTCAAACTATTTGCTTAAAACAATTATTCCAACTGATCTTGCAATATTTTATCCTCATCCGGCTGGCAATATAGATTTATACTCGATTATTATTTCATCTTTAATTCTATTCACCATTACATTTATTTTATGGAAAAAAAGATCGACTCTTCCATATTTATTTGTTGGATGGTTTTGGTTTATAGGAACATTAGTGCCTGTGATAGGTATTGTTCAAGTGGGATTGCAATCTATGGCAGATCGTTATATGTATTTACCCATAATAGGATTATCCATAGGTATTGCATGGGGACTGCCGATATTCCTACGTTTTATAAAATTCCCGAAGCAGATACTTTCTGTAGGGTTTGTAATTCTAACTATCGCGATGTTATTAATTACAAGGACACAGTCGGAGTATTGGAAAGATAGTGGGACCCTTTTTAAACATGCTCTATCTGTAACTTCGAATAATGATGTCGCTTATACAAATTTAGGTGTTGATTATGCCGATTCAGGCAAACATCGCGATGCTGTTTATAATTTGCGCAAAGCGTTCCAACTTCGGCCTAACGAAGTTGGAATACGAAGTAATCTTGCGAAGGCGTTGGCTTCGGTTGGAGAGTATAGTGAAGCGCTCGAGCATTATAATTGGCTTCTTAAAAAAGTAAAACCCGATCCAAGATTATATTTACGGGTTGGGAATGTGCATGCCGATGAAGGAAGGTACGATGAAGCTGTAGCAAACTATCTCAAATCAATCGATCTGGAGCCATCAAATGCATATACTCGTTGTCAGTTAGGCGAGGTTTATACATATCAGGAAAAATATTCTGAAGCAATAAATGAGTGTATGCTGGCTTTGCGAATTGACAGTGCAAATTCGAAAGCTCATAATATTCTCGGTATTATAGCAGGTAAACAACAACAGTATGATCTGGCTCTTCAAGAATTTTTAGAAGCGGTCAGACTCGATTCTTTAAATTCAGAAATATACACCGACCTCGGAATATTGTACGAGAAGATGAATCGTATTTCAGAATCGGAAAATGTTTACAAAAAGGCGATTGCATTAAATCATAATAACACTGATGCGCGTTTTAATTTAGGATTCATATATGCTAAACAAAAGAAATATTTTGAAGCTGAAGATCAGTGGAACCGCATCATCGAGATTGATACTATCTCAATAAATGTTCGTATGAACTTAGCCAAACTATATGATATTCAAAATAAGCACGAACAAGCTCTCGATCAATACGCTGCCATCATCCGGCAAGATAAAAATAATGCGGCTGCATATTATTTGTCAGGAAAAACATTCGAAAAGCTTAACAGAATATCGGATGCCGAGAGACAATTTAGAGAAGCAATCCGGATTGCACCAACCTATCTCGACGCTCAAACTGCCCTCCAAAAACTTCTCGCATCCCAGAAATAGATAAACAATATTTTCGGGAGGAATAATTAGTGGGATGGAATCACGTCTATGATTCCGACCAAAATCTCCGTTTGCTCTTACAAAACATCATTGAAGATTCTACAATCTTCAATTTCTTTCCTTCAAAAAAATCGAACGAGAATAAAATCTCCTTTTGAATATCTTCATTTCTTTATGATTTAGGCATAATGGCCCCGCCATATTCACTTTCTCGGGATGGCACGTAATTGGACTTTTTAAGCATTAGGACAAGAAAATGCTGAAAAAGAGAGAAAGTATGAATGTGAAAATAGGGTTAAATCTGAATAGATTTAACTTGGTTAAAATGCAAGCGCTGATATGTTTAGTTATTATATTTTGCTCATCATTATCGGTTGCCTCCATTCCCCCGCATCCACGGGTTGAAGAACAGATCAAAAAAGGAATTTCAAAACTTCCTTATCAATTAGCACATCGTTCAGATGCAGAGCAAAGAGGAATTAATGTTCCGTCTAAATTTAATTATCAAAACAAGAATCATAATCTTAGAAATATTTTTGGAAGTACATATCATGCTCTCGCGCTTTTAATTCAATTCAGCGATCAAGCAGGAAAAACAAATCCGGGATATTATGACACCCTTTTATTCGGTGTGACCGGTAAAACCTTGCACAGTTATTACAAAGAAATATCATACGGACAGATGGATATTGTTACCGTGAATCTTCCTTCGGGTAGTGGATGGATGAATGCAAGTGAGTTGTATGGTTATTATGTAGATGGACAAAATGGTTTTGGAATTTATCCAAAGAACGCACAAAAACTTGTTGAAGAAGCTGTTAGCGCCGCCGATTCAATAGTTGATTACTCAAAGTACGACAACGATGGTGATGGTTTTGTCGATGCTTTATTTGTTATCCATGCTGGAAGCGGGGCTGAGTTCACCGGAAGCGCAAACGATATTTGGTCGCATCAATGGACCACTTATTCTCCTTTACCGTTAGATGGCGTGAACATTTTTACATATTCAATCGAACCGGAATACTGGTTGAAACCGGGCGATATGACTTGCGGAGTTTTCGCACACGAAATGGGACACTCTGTTTTCAATCTTCCTGATCTGTACGACTATGGACAGGATTCAAAGGGACTTGGCAGGTGGAGCTTAATGGCATCCGGCAGTTGGAACGGATATTTAGGAGACTCTCCGGCACATCCCGATGCATGGTCGAGAATGAAAATGGGTTTTGTTCAACCAATCTCTATTACAGAAAATCTTCTCGATTACTCAATATCCAGCATCGAAGATAGTTCTGTTATCATAAAAATAACACCGCATAATGGCACAGGATATTTTTTATTAGAGAATAGAGTGAAAAAAGGATTTGATTCTGCATTACGCGGAGAAGGACTGCTAATATATCACATAGATGAATCACAATTCACGAATTCAAATCAGTGGTATCCGGGGTTTACATCCAACGGTCATTACAAAGTTGCACTTGAACAGGCAGACGGCAATTATGATCTTGAAAGAAATATTAATTCAGGAGACGCTTCTGATCCATTCCCTGGGGTTCTGCAAAAATATATTTTTAACAGTACATCGCTCCCCAACTCAAAAGGTTATAATGATTCGACAACAGATATTGCTGTTACAAACATCAGACAAGTAGAATCAAAAATCGTTGTTAATTTATATGGATTAAACTCCGGTGCTAATATTGTGGTTGCTCCCTCAATATTGGAGATGAGTTGCATTATCAATGCAATCAGTTCAAAAAAAATCAGTCTTACAAACAATGGAGCCGAGGCAGCTAATTATTCTATAGTAATTGATACAACCCAATCATTATCATTACAAGGTACATATATCAAATCCAATGATATACAATTTCAATCGATTGAAGGTACAATATCTCCCGGTGAATCAATTTCTGTTGATATTACCATTTTAGCTTTCGGTTTGACAGAAGGAAATTATTTTTCGAATATATTTTTACGCTATGATGATATATTATATACTCTTCCTATCAATCTAACGGTTTTTGGGGTAGATCAAGCTGTTACAATCGCGACAAATGTTGATCTTGGATGGAATATAATATCCACGCCGGTAAAATTAAATAACGATAGTGTTGCTGCCAACTATCCTTCAAGAATTAGCCGGGCTTCCGGGTATATTGCGGGGCAAGGTTATTATTCCAGTTCAACTCTTGAACCGGGTAAAGGATATTGGTTAAAAATGAAATCAACTGAAATTGTCACATTGGGCGGTGTTCCCGTTGATACAATTTCAATTGAAGTAAAAGAAGGATGGAACCTGATTGGCTCCACAAATCATCCTTTTGGTATAACGAACATCGAGCAATACCCGGCTGAGATAATTATATCCAGATTTTTTGGATTTCAAGACGGGTTTAACTTTTCAGATTCTCTGATGCCGGGAAAAGGATATTGGGTGAAAGTGAGACAGGATGGAATTTTGAGAATAAATCGTAATGTTATGAATGCACTGCCGAATGCTTTTTCGTATTTCGATGAATCAACGAGTAAGATTGGAACGCTGTCATTTGAAACGGGAAAACAGACACATAGAGAATTATACCTGTTAAGTTCAAATAACGAACAACAAGATCAAAAATATGAATTACCGCCGATTCCACCTGAAGGAATATTTGATGTGAGATTTTCATCCGCGATAGTAGGATCGTTCGGGAGTATTGCGAAGGTGATTGATTATGGCGTTAATGCAAACAATTCCTGTGAGATACTTATTGGCAGCGATGATTATCCGGTAGTAATAGAGTACAACGGAGTAAAAGAATCGGGGATAAAGATTACTTTAACTGAGATGGTGGATGGTGTTCCAACTTATTCTCACGAGATGGCAGAACAGAGTCAGATTATTATAAATGATTCGCGTGTTAAGTCGTTGATTCTTCGATACGAAAAACAAGAACTGTTTCCTGAGAAATTTGAACTTTCTCAAAATTATCCCAATCCGTTTAACCCCACAACAATTATCAATTTTCAGTTGCCAATTGACAATTATGTAACGGTGAAGGTATATAATATACTGGGAGAAGAAGTAGCAATATTAGTGGACGGATTTGAGACCGCCGGATATAAGACGATAAAATTCGATGGTTCGAATCTTTCAAGCGGTATCTACTTTGTTCAGATGAAGGCAGGTGTTTCGACCTGCTCAGCATTCATCGATGTAAAGAAAATTATATTGGCGAAGTAAACTGATATAAATGTCCGACATTTGACTTGGATGATCTGAAGAAAATGTCGGACATTTGTCTTGGCAAACCTCCGGTATCTGACTATTAGTGACTTTGGAAGATACCAGAGGTTTTCTTGTCTCCGGCATTAAACTGTTAGTGGTTCTAAAACTGTCCCCACTTTTTTATTTTTGAAGAATAAAGTATATTAGACAACCCAAACGATAATCCTTGTATATTTATAAATTCGGAACACTATATGGATAAAATACTGTTAAAAAAATGCAATGATCTAATAAAGAAAAATAATATCGAAATGATCGATTTAAAGTGTATCGATCTTACCGGTTATCTACATCATATAACGCTTCCTGTATCTGAAAATATTTTTGCCAAATTGCTTGCCGAGGGGGTTGGCTTTGATGGTTCAAGTTACGGTTTCAGGAAAGTGGAAAATAGCGATATGATATTAATTCCCGATCTCACAACCGCTGTGATTGATCCTTTCAGATCAACGCCAACACTGAGTTTTTATGCGAACATACTTTTAACAGACGAAAAACGATCGCCATTTTCGCAGGATGGCCGGTATCTTGCGCGTCAGGCAGAAACAATATTAAAAAAGATGACCGGCTTGGATCAATCGTGGTGGGGACCGGAATTTGAATTTTACATTTTCCACAAAGTCCGTTTCGATACACGCACCGCTTCTTCGTTTTACGAAGTTGAACATGCCGAAGAATTTTTCCGTAATGCCTACCATGCCGCAAATCCATTCGATGTCTACGATGATTTCAGAGACGATGCCTGTAAGCTCCTCAAACAATTCGGTGTCAAGGTGAAATATCATCATCATGAAACGGGCGAGAGGGGACAGCAGGAAATTGAAACTTACTTCACAGATTTACTTTCTACGGCGGATAATATTGTTACCGTAAAATATGCGCTGTTCAATTTAGCCCGTCAACGCGATCTGTTCATCACATTCATGCCAAAGCCAATGTATCAACAACCCGGCAATGGGTTGCATCTTCATTTATACATGACAAAAAATGGGAAGAATGCATTTTATAAAAAGGGAGAGTATGGAAATGTTAATCAAGTAGGACGATATTTCATCGGTGGCATGTTGAAGCACGGACCTGCGCTCTCAGCATTTACAAATCCGAGCACGAATTCTTATAAACGGCTTGTCCCCGGTTTTGAAGCGCCTGTTGCTCTCACATATGGAACAGGGAACAGAGCGTCAGCGATACGAATTCCCAAATATGTAAACGATCCTGAAGCAACTCGCTTCGAGTATCGTCCGCCTGATGCAACTGCCAACCCGTATCTTTGTCTCACTGCAATGTTGCTTGCAGGAATAGACGGGGTTGTAAATAAAATTGATCCGGTAAAAGAGGGTTTTGGTCCATTTGATAAAAATATCCATGATGATAATTTAAAGGATCATATTCATTTCTTGCCAAGGAATTTAGCCGAAGCGTTAGACGCGCTTGCGATTGATAATGGGTTTTTGAAGCGGGGAAATTTATTTACAGATGAATTGTTAGATCAGTGGGTAAATATTAAGCAACAAGAGATCAAATCAATCGGTACTATGCCGCATCCTTTTGAATTCAAGTTATATTTTAACCTTTAATATCGAGTTAATATTTAATTATCCAAGTTTTTGCTGTTGTCTAAAAGAAGAAAGGTATTTTCGTGAAAAAGAATCATAAAGATGTTAAGGCAATTTTAAAACGGCTCGATGCTTTGGCATCGAACCTTTGGTGGAGTTGGAATCCGCGCGCGCAAGAAATATTTAAAGAGTTTTCGCCTCTTATCTGGGAAGCAACAAATCATAATCCAATCGCGATAAGAAAACAATTTTCCGAGACCGAGCTATGCGCCCGCCTTGGCGACAAAGATTTTCTTGAACGTTTGCTGTCGGTGCTTTACAGTTTTGAAGAATATATGAGCGCGAAGAATATCAAAGGGAAAAGTTCCAAAGGACAAGTTGCGTATTTCTGCGCCGAGTTCGGTCTTCACGAATGTTTACCTTTTTATTCAGGGGGTCTCGGTATTCTCGCAGGTGATCATGTTAAATCGGCAAGCGATCTCGGTATACCTTTAATCGGTGTCGGATTATTTTACCGCCAGGGTTATTTCAGTCAGCATATCGATCCTAACGGTAACCAATTGGAAAGTTACCCAACAACCGACCCTACAAATGTCCCTGTCGAATTAGTCCTCGATCAAAGCGGTAAGCCGCTCATATGCAGTGTAACCATTGGAACAAGCGTAGTTCATTTTCAGGGGTGGAAGTTGAATGTAGGTAGATGCAAAATTTATTTACTCGATACCGATGTGCCGGAAAATGATGAACATTTTAGAGGTCTCACTGCCCTTGCATACGGCGGAGATGTAAATACGAGAATCAGGCAGGAAATTGTATTGGGTATCGGCGGCGTTAGGTTTCTTCGCGCGCTCGGAATATCGCCATCTGTCTTTCATATGAACGAAGGTCATGCGGCATTTCTTACGCTTGAATTATATCGTGAACAACTCTTGAAGAATATTCCAAAACAAAAAGCGAAACAAGTAGTTCGTGAGCAATGTATCTTCACAACACACACACCCGTTCCCGCCGGACATGATAGATTCCCGGCGGATTTGATCGAGTTCACGTTGAAACCATTTGCCGATTGGATGAAAATATCGATCAAAGAATTGATGCGATGCGGGCAAACCGTGAACATGGAAGATAAGGGGGAATTTGTAATGACGATCTTAGGATTAAAATTCTCTCGGGCTGCGAACGGAGTGAGCGAGAAGCATGGGCAAATATCGCGCTTGATGTGGGGCGAGTTATATCCCGGAATAAAATCGAACAAAGTGCCAATCGGTCATGTAACAAACGGAGTACATATAACAAGCTGGGCAACAAGCAGGTCGTGGGAATTCTGGGAGCGGCACAATTCACACAAATGGAAAGATCATTTGAATGATCCGAAGTTCTGGAAGCACGTTACAAATCCAAAAATGGTTTCAGATGAAGAACTATGGGCATTACGGTATGAACAACGGCGCGATTTAATTGAGTTTATTCGCTCGCGCGCAAGGAGCAATAAAACAATTGGCGGAGCCGTTGGCGAAGAAGCGTTATACCGACTTCTTTCGTTCGATGCGCTAACGATAGGATTTGCCCGGAGATTTGCGCCATATAAACGCGCATTGCTTCTCTTTTCCGATATCGTTAAAGCGCAGGAACTTTTCGATGATCCCCGTCGACCAATCCAAATTATTTTTGCCGGAAAAGCGCATCCGCGTGATAACGATGGAAAAGAATTTCTGAATCGTGTAATCGCAATGACGCACAAACCGCCTTTCTTGGGAAAAGTAATATTTCTTGAGAATTACGATATGAACGTAGCACGACATATGATTGCAGGGTGCGATGTCTGGTTAAACAATCCGCGACGCCCGTTAGAAGCAAGTGGAACAAGCGGACAAAAAATTGCAATCAACGGCGGATTGCATCTCAGCATTCTTGATGGATGGTGGAGCGAGGCATATAACGGAAAAAACGGATGGGCGATAGGTGATAAAGTGAAAGATAACTTTTCACCTGAAGAGATCGATAAACGCGATGCCGATTCGCTTTATCACATTTTAAGCGATGAGGTTATTCCAGCTTTTTACCAGCGCGACAAGAATGAAATTCCGCGTAAATGGGTCGATAGAATAAGAAATGCGATGCGAACGATTATCCCCGTTTATAACACGCATCGTATGGTGATGGAGTATTCGAAGAAATATTACTTTCCGAAAAAATAATATTAATGTTTTATAACAATCTTTTGTTCCATCTGGTAATCAACGGATCTTATAGTCAAAATCTTGTTGATCGAGTATGAAAATGTGAATCGATTTTTGTCGTGATCTGAAATCCTCATTTCACCATAATAAATATTAGAGGGTTTGTATGGGAAGTTATGTATATTCACCGCGATCGACCTTTTTTCAATCTTATAGCTGCCTTCAGGTTTTGAAATTATTAATTCGTAATCGTTATCAGTTTGTTTGAAGCTTATTTTTCTGAGGGAGTAGGCACCAGTTTTATAATTAAAAGATTTTCCATCATCCTCATATATAATAGTTGATGCCTCGTCAGAGGGATAAATATCAAGCGTTAGAGGGTCAATTGGAGCTTGATCAGTGTATTGAACAATCTGCTGTGTCGGTACAATTGAGCCAGCTTTTACAAAGAGTGGTATTTTGTCGATGGGTGCTTCAACAGTGATGTACTTCGGTCCAACAATCTTTTCATCCGTCCAGTAATCGTACCATTCACCTGCAGGAAGTTTAAGTTCTCTCTTCTTTGCACCTTCCCAAAGAACCGGCGCCACGAGAAATGCATCTCCGAATAAAAATTCCTTTTCACTCCAATATGTTTCAATATCATTCGGATAATCGAAAAATATCGGGCGCATTATGGGTGTTCCGTCGATTGATGCTTTATAGAACTGAGTGTAAATGTATGGCAGAAGTTTATACCGAAGCTCGATAGATTTTTTGTTGATCGATTCTAATTCGGAACCATACGACCAAGGTTCCTGATCTTTACTGTTGATTTCTGTGTGAGTTCGCATTAACGGTGTGAACACCCCAAGTTGTAACCATCGAGTATAAAGTTCACCGCTCGGACTTCCGACAAATCCACCGATGTCTGTTCCTACAAATGGTTGTCCTGAGATGCTGAGATTCAAGCACATCGGCACTGCCATTTCTAAATGTTCCCACGAGCTTATATTATCCCCAGTCCAAGCCGCGGCGTAACGTTGTCCGCCGACATAATTAGCGCGCGTGAGAACAAATGGTCGTTCTTCTGGTTTGTGCTTTAATAATCCTTCATATGTTCCGCGAGCCATTTGCATACCGTAAACGTTATGATTCTTCCGATGATCTGATATCGAACCATCGCGATTGTGTAAAACATCGAGAGCGAAAGTTTTCTTAGGACCGTTAAACACCGATGGCTCATTCATGTCATTCCAAAAACCCTTAATGCCATTATCCAATAATTCTTTATAAAGAGAACCCCACCAGTCTCTTGCTTTAGTATCGATAAAATCAGGGAAGACACATTCGCCGGGCCAAACGGTTCCGGTAAAATATTTTCCATCAGGATATTTTACAAAATGATCTCCATTCATTCCTTCTTGATAAACCCAATACGTTGAATCTTTCTTTATACCCGGATCGATAATAACAACAATTTTAAAACCATCTTTGCTCAAATCGGATACCATCTTAGTTGGATCAGGGAATCGTTCCTTATCCCAAGTGAAACAGCGATATCCATCCATGTAATGTATATCGAGATAAATTGCATCGCATGGAATATTTTTATCCCGGAACGTAGATGCAATTTCTTTTACTTTAGATTCCGGGTAATAACTCCACCTGCATTGCTGGTAACCAATCGACCATTTAGGCGGCAGGGGAGTTGTTCCGATAAGTTTGCTGAATTTATCAGAAACGATTTTTGGTGTAGGTCCATAAATGAAATAATAATTCAACTCTCCGCCGGTGGCGCCGAAAGAATATTGATTGGGGTTTTCTTTTCCCATATCGAAATGAGAATAAAATGTGTTATCAAAAAAAATACCGTATGTACTTCCGTTGCGGATGCCATAAAAAAAGGGGATGGTCTGATACAGGGGATCGGTATCGGCTTTGTATGCAGGTATATCGGTATTCCAGTTACAAAAAGATTTTCCTTTTTTATTCAAACTTCCCGACTTTTCTCCAAATCCAAAATATTGTTCATCTGCGGGCATTGTTTTCCAGACAGCGACTTCATCACCCGACCAACACATTCCTTTTGCCGGCTCATCCGCATTGATAATCATTCCGTTTTTATCGAGGAATGAAAATCGGCAAGGATTCTTATTGATTAAAATCGTCGCGTTCGAAGTGATAAGATAAATTTTATCCGGTATTTCCTTAATCTCGAAAGATTTATTCATTGAATGTGTGTTGAGAACCGCCCAAGAAGGGTCTTCTGCGAATATCCCGTTTTGGGACAATCTAATCCTGAATAAATCCGTTTCGATAACGGTAATTATAACTTTTGCGTCGTTTGATTTCAGAACTATTCCGTCAGGAAAGCGCTCAAAAGAATCCATGTTCCCGATTGATGTCCACTGGGAAATCGCGAACGAAGATAGAAATAAAATTAGAAACTTGATAATTAGAATATGTCGTTTCATTTTCCCATGACCTGCGATGTGAAGAGTAAATATTTAAAGTACCTTGCCGGATGTTTTATCAAAGAAATGGAATTTCGATATATCAAAGTACAATTCAAATTCTTTTCCTGCCTGTGGAATTATATCGGATGGAATGCGCGATACATATTGGTTTGAATTATTCCCCAAAGCGAAATAGACGAATATTTCATTCCCGACCGGTTCGGTGACATTTATGTTGGTATTGATTTTATGGTTGTAATTGTTTGATGGCTTTGCCAATATATGTTCCGGACGAATGCCGATTGTAATATCATGATTTAAATATTGGCTTAATCGGGTTTGATCTTGCTGTGATAGAGGAAGAATAATTTTACACGTTGCTATCTCAAATGCAATCGTATCGGTTTTAATCAGTTTTCCATCAAAGAAATTCATAGTTGGACTACCAATGAAACCGGCGACAAATTTATTCGTTGGTTTGTTGTAGATATTTAGCGGAGTGTCTACTTGTTGAATAATGCCGTTGTGCATAATAACTATACGATCACCCATCGACATCGCCTCAATCTGATCGTGTGTTACATAAATCATAGTTGTTTCAATTTGTTTATGAAGACGCGATATTTCTGTTCGCATCTGTACTCTCAGATTTGCATCAAGGTTGCTGAGAGGTTCATCGAACAAAAATACTTTCGGCTTTCGGACAATTGCTCTTCCAAGAGCGACACGCTGCCGCTGACCACCAGAAAGCGCTTTTGGCTTTCGTTCTAACATTTCTTTTATTCCAAGAATGTCAGCCGCTTGATGAACACGGTTCTTAATTTCATCTTTTGGATATTTCCGCATCTTAAGTCCAAAAGCAAGATTTTCGTAAACGTTCATATGCGGATACAGAGCATAATTTTGAAAGACCATAGCAATGTCGCGATCTTTAGGTGCAACATTATTTACAAGCTTATCATCGATAAAAATTTTGCCTTCGGTAATTTCTTCCAATCCGGCTATCATGCGCAGGGTGGTAGATTTACCACATCCCGATGGACCTACAAGCACCACAAATTCTTTATCTTTGATTTCAAGATTTACATCATTTACAACAACATTTTTGTCGTATTTTTTATGAACCTGTTCTAATCGCACACTACCCATTGCAAATCTCTCATAATGATTAAATTTAACTGTTTCGTAAATATACAGACTCCTTTTGCTAAACTCAAATTTTAGATTGGAATCATTAAATTATTTAAAGATTAACATTGTTCTTAACTGTATTCCAATTAAAAAAAAAGAGATCAAAAATTTGACTTTCCATAAAAAAATGGCTAATATTGAACAACGATTTATTATTTATTGTGATCTGTTTATATGGTAGGGAACTTTGTGTAATGAACATTTTGATGGCGTTTCGTATATTTGAGGAAAAAAGTTTAAGTGGTTCTATTCCTGCCCCTGAATTCCAATTGGTGTTCGAATTATGAAAAATAAATTAAACGGTTTTATTCTGATTTATCTAATGACTGTTACATCTTTGTATGCTGGTAACACAGGAAAAATTTCCGGTAAAATTGTAGACAGTAAAACTCACGAACCTTTGGTCGGTGTAAATATTCTTATAACCGGAACTTCTTTAGGTGCCTCTACTAACATCGATGGCGAATACTCAATCATAAATTTATCGCCTAACACATATATTTTGCGTGCATCAATTTTGGGATATGATCCGGTTACGGTTAATAATATAAAAGTATCTATCGATCTTACAACGAAGCAAGATTTTACACTCACCGAGAGTGTGGTGGAACAAAAAGAAGTTGTAATAATTGCAGAGAGACCTGTTATTCAAAGAGATATAACTGCAACTACTGCGATTATCGGAAAAGAATTAATTTCGGAACTTGCCGTAACAGAAATTCGTGATGTTATAAAACTGCAGGCAGGCATGACGGTTTCTTCTGATGGACAGTTTCACCTGCGCGGCGGTCGCAGCGGACAAATGGCTTATCAGATTGATGGCGTTGCAGTGAACGATGCATACGATAACAGCAACACTATTGAAGTGGGAACAAATGTTATCCAAGAAGTTCAAGTAATCAGCGGGGCGTTCAATGCTGAGTACGGACAGGCAATGTCGGGTGTGGTGAATATAGTAACGAGAGATGGAGGAGATGCATTATCAGGAACTTTCACAACTTACTCCGGAAGTTATCTGTCGAATAAAAATGATATTTTCTGGAATGTCACAAATGTATCCCCGGTTTCTGTTAGAAGTTTTGAGGGCAGTTTAAGTGGACCCATTATCTCCAATAAGCTGTCGTTCTTTGCGAACGGAAGGTATTATTTTAATGAAGGGTATCTTTACGGACATAGATTGTTTTTACCGACTGATATCTCGGTTGAAGAACCTGGATCAAGCGGTGCCAATTTTATAATAACTAAAAACGGCGATGGAAAATACGTATCATTAAATCCGAATGAGCGATTATTTGGTCAGGGAAAACTTTCATACAGATTTCTTCCTAACCTAAAGCTCGCATACAATTACATATTCGATAAACAAGATTACCAAGATTACGATCATGGAATCCGCTTAACTCCCGATAACAATTTGCACCGGTTTCGTAAAACTCATTCGAATATTATCAGCATAAATCATGCGATATCAAATTCAACTTTTTATAATTTAAACCTATCATATCTTTTTAAAGATTACAGACATTATCTATATGAGAACATTTATACCGGCGATATCAGCAACCCAACTTCTTATGTCGATAACAGATTAAGACAAAACCCTCCGTACAGTTTCTCAATAGGCGGAACAAATACAAATAGATTTACACGCAATACAGGCACATATGCGGTAAAGTTAGATTTAACATCTCAAGTTACCGAGAAAATATCTATACAAAGCGGAGCGGAATTAAAACAGAATCGGATATTTTATCAAAATATAAATTTGATCCCTATGCTTGATGAAAGAGGGCAGCAGGTTTATCCTTTCAACGTAGCTATTCCTCCTACAACTTCTCAGGATTATGATCAATACATTCGAGAGCCGCTCGAAACTGCGGTATATATCCAATCAAAATTTGAGACAAATCATTTAATTTTTAACATGGGAATTCGGTTCGATGCTTTCAATCCTGATGGAAGAATTTTACACGACCCCACCGATCCCGATATACGGAATCCGGTTATCCCGTGGCATATTGCTGATTCGTACGAGAAACGATTAACATATTGGTACGATAAAGCATCTGTCAAATATCAATGGAGTCCGCGAATTGGGTTAGCATTCCCCATCAGTGCCGGCGGTGTTGTGCATTTTTCTTATGGTCATTTTTTCCAGCTTCCTAGTTATGAACTGCTTTATACAAATCCCGAATTTAAATTAGGGGTCGGTTCAGGTAACCAGGGACTTTTTGGAAATGCTGATCTGAGACCCCAGAAAACCGTAAAAGGTGAAATTGGATTGAAGCAGCAGATCAGTGAAGATATTGGTGCTGATGTTACAATGTTCTTTGAAGATTTCCGTGATTTAACCGGAACACAAACGGATGACATTTTAATTTTCACTCATGAAAGAACTTACAGCCAATATGCGAATTCGGATTTTGGTTACTCAAAAGGGGTGGTTCTTAAGTTCGATAAAAGATTTTCGAATGGGTTTGCGGCAAGTATAGATTACACTTTTTCGATAACACAAGGCAACTCATCCAATCCAATCGATTCGAGAAATGCCAAATTAGGCGGTTCAGCAACCGAAACATTTATTGCTCCTTTAGATTGGGATCAACGGCACACGATAAATCTTGTTTTCGCTTATACTAAGCAAAGAGATTACGGTTTTTCTATTATCGGTAATTATTATTCCGGTCAGCCGTACACACCAGAGGTGAACAAAAATAGCAGTGTTAAAAAGAATGCTTTTCCACGAAATAGTGCTTTCCGTCCAACTATTTTCAATGTTGATCTGAAGGCAAATAAAGATTTCAATCTCGGTAATATAAATCTCTCATTATTCCTGAGAGTCTTTAACTTGTTAGATCTTGATAATGTAAGAACCGTATATACAAATTCCGGTGATCCATTATTTTCGTTCGACAAGTTAGCCGCACAAAATGCCAATGCTAAAATGTATTATAACTCTTTAGATGATTTATATACGAATCCGGGATTTTTCTCGGAACCGCGAAGAATCGAACTTGGTACATCAATCAGCTTTTAAATTTAGATGATGAATAACATGAAACTGATATTTTATTACTGTTTACTAACCTTCACCGTTCAGTCAATTACAACGGCTCAGCTATCCGATCCGACACTCAGAAGAATTGGATATCACACCGGAAATCGAATCGGCATCTCTTTTTATAACGATGGGCAGGTTGCTGGTTTCAGTCAGGGTGTTGATATAAGAGGTGAGTGGCCCCTTGGCAGCGGTTATAATTATATCGGCGATCTTATTCCTATGATTGGTGTTGAGTTTACAAATTCACGCAACGAAATTCTTCATTCCGTTTGTATCTCACGCGGTCCAAGAAACGGGCAAGCAAGCGAACGCCATCCTGCGAATGGATATTTCTGGGGCTGGAATCCTGAGCCGGGATACTTGAATCCGAATCAAACTTCAGTTGCTATGAGTCATTTGCCAAATTCATGGCCCCTTGGCGGATGGGCTGATCAACCGAATTGGATAGATATTGAGGGAAAAACACAATGGAACGGATATTTTGGTCGAGGCATAACAAACGCAGATCAGGAAAGTTATTTTCTTGCTGATGACCAGTGGGATGATGAGTTTAATTCTTACTACAGTCCGGATTCAACTGATTCAACACGCCATGGAATGGGATTGAAGATGGCAGTCCGTGGTATGCAATGGTCGAGCTTCCTTGCGGAAGATGCAATTTTTTGGTTGTACGATATCACTAATGATGCAACAAAAACATATCGTAAATCAGTTTTCGGAACTGTTGTTGGTACATTAGCCGGCGGTGATGGCGACAGCCAAGACGATCTTGGATTTTTTGATATCAACGACAACATTACATATTCGTGGGATAGCGATAACAAAGGAAACAAAGGGCAAAAAGTTGGTTATGTTGCATATGCATTTTTAGAATCTCCCGGAAATCCGTTCGATGGAATTGACAACGATGGTGATTCTCCCGACCCGGATTCACCAGTATTTACTGTGAGTGATTTTGATTCTGTAAGTTATCCAGTAGGCAAAAAGATTGTTCTGATTGATTCTATTACATATGAAAGATCAATTTACACTATCCTGGGACCTATTGATACAGTATATTCGGTTGGAACACGATTTATCATAAGAGCAGGTGTTACCAAATTTAGAGAAGGTCACATAGCGAGCATTCTTAATGGTGTTTCTGTGCCGGATATTTCTGCATATGACGGCATCGATAATGATCTTGACGGATTGATAGATGAGAACCAAGCAGTTCATTACGAGACGCGACAGAGACGTGGATTCCCCATTTTAAAATATATAAACTACATCACAGGTGCTGGTGTTAACGACCCCTTAATCGATGAGAAGAGAGATAACGATGCCGGTTCGATAATTTCGAGTTGGATAAGGAGACCTGAAGGAGTGATTTTGGCAAGCCATTGGTCCGGTGATGAGGATGGGAATTGGGATGCTATTTATGATGATGTTGGAGCCGACGGTGTTGGACCGAATGATAACGATTATTTTGGTCCCGATGCGGATGGAACTGAGGGAAATGGGCGGCCAGATCAGGGTGAGCCAAATTTTGGTAAAACGGATCCCCATGAATCGGATCAGATCGGCTTAACAAGTTTTAATTTCTTTAATATCAGCGCATCGCCGGATATGAGCAATGATCAATTACTTTGGGATAGAATGACACCCGGAAGGTTCGACATTGTTCCAACTCAACCTCAAGACGGTGATTTTATTTATTCGTCAGGATATTTCCCTATGAGGCCCAAACAAATAGAGAGATTTTCGGTTGCGCTACTGTTTGGAGAAACTTATGATGATGTAGTTCGAAATAAAAAAATCGTTCAGCAAATTTATAATGCAGGTTATAAATTCCCGCAACCGCCGCGTAAACCCAAATTGAACGTAACCCAAGAAAACGGTAACGTAGTATTATACTGGGATGGTTCATTAACAGAAAACTCACGTGATTTTATTACTAAGAAGAAAGATTTTCAAGGATATAAAATTTACCGGGCAACCGACGCTGGGTTTCAGGATAGTCGAGTTATCACTGATGCGCTTGGAGTTATGGCTTTTGATAAACCAATCGCCCAATTTGATTTGAAAGACTCGCTTGAGGGTTTCTTTAATGCCTCGGCAGACTTATTAACTCAAGTTGGAGGAACAACATATTGGCTCGGCTCAAATACGGGAATCGTAAATAAATTTATCGATACAACAGCTATACCCGGGCAGCGATATTATTATGCAGTTGTATCATATGATGCCGGTGACCCCGCGCTGAATATTTTCCCATCCGAAAATTCAAAATATGTTTTTATCACAAATATCGGCGAAGTTATTACCGATGATAATACGGCGTATATTACGCCAAGCCGCCCGCCGATTGGATACACAAATGCAATACCATCTAACATAGAAAAATCTCCTACATTTAGGGGAACAGGAACCGGATGGGTTGAAATTGTTGATGATAAAATTGTTCGTGACGGAAATAAATACAATATCATATTCTCGGACACCGCTCTGCAAGGGTATACAAAAGATTGGTCGCTTATCGATTTATCGGCAGTTGATACTCTCTTTTTTCCATCAACCAACGAAACAAAGTATATCAAACCGGATGATACTGTATCAGTACCGAGAGGTGTGGAAATATTTGTAAACGGTGAATCGTTTGTAAATGATACAGATTTTTATGCGGGTTCTTACGATACGTTAATCCAAAATTCAACCGTGTTTTACGGCAATACACCAATTAAACATGGATTCAAAGTGCAAATGTTGAACGATAATTTTATTGATCGTGATACAATAAATTCATTTTATCAAGATATTACGTCAACTATTCCACCAATCTATCTGTTCGGTCCTTTTGTTTGGGCAACTTCCGGACCTGGTCTGGCATATAATGGTATTAAGATGCCTTATGATTATCATATAGAATTTTATCCCGACTCGACAATAGATACATCAATCGCAGACACGTTATATCCGGCGACAAATAGGATCCCCGCAAGACCGGTAAATTTTAAAGTAAAAAATTTATCTACCGGGCAGTATATTGATTTTGTGTATTTCAAAAATTTGGGTCTTCTAAGTACCATTCATAATATTTATTTCAAAGAGGTGATTAATGGTATTCTGACTCGTACTTGGAGAATAAATATTTATTATAATTTTCCGAATGCACCTTTAGAACAATCGGGTTTTTTGCAAATAGCGACCTTCAAACCATTCGGTCATTCCGATATTTTCAATTTTACAACGCACGGCGCTTACATAAACAATGAAATAGCAAAATCTGAGCTTGATAAAATTAAAGTGGTTCCAAATCCGTATGTAGTTACGCATGAAGCAGAACCGCGCTTGCTCAGCACTCAAACCAGCGGTCGGGGCGAGAGATTTATCCGCTTTACACATGTACCACCGGGTACAACAATTTCCATTTACACAGTTCGAGGCGAGTTAGTAAAAAAACTGAGGCATGATGAAATATTTAGTGGTGATGTAAAATGGAATTTACGTACAGAAGAAAATCTTGATGCCGCTTATGGAGTTTATGTTTATGTTCTTGAAGCAGACAAAATCGGAACAAAAACCGGTAAATTTGCATTGATAAAATAAGGTATCATGATGATAAATAAAATTATTGCATTAATGCTTTTAACTGCGGTAACTGTTTTTGGACAAACAAAAGTAGGTTCAACTGCCGCGCCATTTTTGAATGTCGGAATGGGACCCAGAGCAATTTCGATGGGTGGAGCATTTGTGGCGAATGCTAACGACGTATCCACGTTATATTGGAATCCGGCTGGTGCTTCAAGGATGGAATCGAACGGTGTTTTGTTTTCGCATTCAAGATGGTTCGCTGATATTACCTATAATTGGGCAGGTTCGATAGTCAACCTCGGCTCATATGGAGCAGTTGGCTTGAGTGTTACATATCTCGATTATGGAAAAATGGAGGTTACAACACTTGCCGAGCAAGAAGGGACCGGAGAATATTTTTCGGCTCAAGATATTGCACTTGCGCTAACTTATTCGTATAATTTAACCGATAGATTTTCACTTGGAATGAATATAAAATATATAAATCAAAAAATATGGAATTCGTCGGCAGATGCGTTTGCGGTCGATTTAGGCACTCTTTTCATCTCCGATCTTTATGGTATTCGCATAGGTGCTTCAATATCGAATTTCGGAACCGATATGCAGCTTGATGGTAAAGACCTGTATGTTCTTTACGACATAAATCCCAACATCAACGGTAATAACGATCAGGTTTTAACAAAATTAAAAACAGATGCATATCCATTGCCGCTCGTATTCAGAGTGGGTATTGCAAAAGATATTTCTATCGGCAATCAAAATCGATTCACAATTGCGGCAGATGCGATTCATCCTAACGACAACGCTGAAACCGTAAATTTAGGCGGTGAATATTCTTTCAACGAAAATATTTTTATTCGTGCAGGATATAAATCTATGTTTCTCACCAATTCCGAAGAGGGTTTGAACTTAGGTTTCGGTTTAAGATATGAAGTTGCTCAAAAAATATTTATAAATCTTGATTATGCTTATCAGGATTTCGGGAAATTAAATTACGCACAACAATTTGGAGTAGGTATCCAATTTTAATTCAATTAATCATAATTAAGCATACATTCACAAATATAAAGGAGATATATTATGAAGTTCCTTAGTTTACTATTTCTATCGATCTTCATTTTAACGTTGGGCTATGGTGGACCGATTGTTAAAAATGCTGATCTTTTTATAGAAGACCTTCATGTTGACACTCTTGCAACTGTTGATTTTC
>PNNN01000050.1 GCA_013824245.1 Chlorobiaceae bacterium
TTCTTGTCATAAAATCACTATTTTAAAAAATACTTTTTTCCCTTCACCCGGCAATATCGGTGCTGCGAATTTCCAACCTATACTCGTTGCCTCCCCCGAACTGGACCGTTTGACATCGATTTCACTGCCATCACCACCGGCACTTTTTTCAATGTAACGCGCGCCAGCAGGGACGGGGTTATCAAGCTTAACTTCTGCCGCTGCCGATGTTCCGATATTATAGTACTGTATAGTTGTTAGAACCGTATCACCCGCATTGGTTGATGGTTTATCCACCGATGTTAGTGCAACCAAATCGGGATTTGTTTTTTGTTGATTAAACAACTTTCCCAAATTCATAGCTTGCTTTAAAGCGTGTGAAGAAACACCCACGGTTGTAGCCGATATCTTTAGCGTCAACAAATTGGATGTTTTTCCACTTTCAATTTTTACAGGTGCCGATTCATAGCTGAACTTGGCTGGGTCATTCTTTCCCTTTACACTGAGTGATTTAAGATTTCCTGATGAAGGAAAATTCAATACAAGAAAAGAACTGCTCTCTTTGCCATTTAAATCATCTCCAATAAAAAGAGTGTTTCCTTCGTTTAAGACCGATTTAAGATATAATCCTGTGAATCGTAATTTTACATCCACTGGATTGTCGGTTTTAAGATCAATCGAAAATACAATTATCTTACCGGCAGGCACATTCTCAGATGAAACTATTTGGATAGTTCTGTAGAATTTAAATTCTTGTTCGACCGCTTTGAATGAAAAGACAGCAACATCTTTATCGAGGGTATTGACACACTCCTGCTGAATCTTTTTCCAATCTTTCGATTCTTTTCCAAAATATTCTTCGAGAGAAATTTTTCGGATAATTTTGTTTGAAGAATTATCAATCAATTCTATCAGAGGTTGTGTTAATTCTTTGTTCTTTTTGGGAAAGATTATCCCGAACGGTTTAGAATCTTTTTCGGTTCCAATTTTTCCTGAAAGGACTAAAACGCTGTTATTATTCGAAGCGGCATCTATCACGGTCGGTGCCAACACGATCATATCTCCGGCGCGGAAAGAAACCGACTGTTGAGCCACCATCATTGCCGATGATGCAAAGAAAAAAAAGAAAATTAAAAATGCTTTCATATTAAATCCTTATATATTATTGAATTCTTACTCGATATTTTAACACTCCTCCGGCGCCCGGCCGTAAATTATGCTGAAGCGCAACATGAATTATGATTCCGTCGCACTCTGCTTCATCGCCATCCGACTGATCTGTTTTAGCGAAACCATTTAATATTACCGACTGCGGGATATAGACTGTGTATTGAGGAATTGTGTCGGTTAAAACAACATTCGTGGCAATACCGGTACCGATATTTGTAAAGGTGATCAGATATTCCACCGTATCTCCTATCGATACAATAGGTGCAGATACATTCTTGATCATAGTTATCACCGGCTTGTTTGAAACAGTGAACGACGCGCTGACAATTTCCGAGGCACCCCCACCGTTTATGCTTGCACTATTTAGTATTGCTGAGTTATCAATTACAGTTGTATCAATAATTGCACTAAAAGTGAAGGTGATACTATCATTTGGTCCTAATGAAAATGGAGCAAAGGAAATAAGATTACCCGAAAGAATTCCACCGCCCGTTATTGATCCGGGGACAACAGATAATGATGGCGGAATTGTGTCCGTTACAGTTACAGTTTTAGCTAAAACGACAGCAGTATTTCTGACGACTATAGTGTAGCTAATCGTATCCGTTGGTATAGCGATACCACCATTTAAATCGATATAAGATTTTGAAGAAGTGGAAAAATCGACTGCGACAATTTCAACTGATGCTTGAATCCTCGAGGAATCTCCACTCGCAGTTAGTGTATCGAGATACGTTGCAAAAATTGTATCTCCGGGGCTTAAGGAATAGAGGTAATCATTGTCGATTCCGCGAGCCGCACCGAACACGGTTCCTATGCCGGAAATAAACACTCCGGAATTTACATTTGTCTCGGTATAAATAAGATTTTCAATTTCACCTTTTGAACTGATCGTTAAGAAGGTATAAGATTCAATTGTAGATGCTAAGATATTTAGATCGGCATCGGTCAATGTGAATGTAACCGAATCACCTGCTGCAATCGCTATTGGGTTCGCGCTCAATGAAGCAGTTGCACCCGTATAAGTTGTATCATATATCGTTGCAAAAAGAGATGATCCCTGCAAATTGAATAGGTGAACAGTGTTGGTCAAAATTGTTCCGGGTGGAACTGAATTATCAATTACAACCTTATATGACAAATCATTTTGGGTTAGACCGGGAATGTTGCCGAGATTCCAAACGATTCTACCTTTCGGCGCAGGGGCGGGATCCCATGTCCCGGCGGCAGATGCAGACCCGGCGATGTATGATGTGTTTGTTGGAAGTGTATCGATAATTTCTGTTCCTGTTGATAAAGTTGTTGAAGAATTATTGGCGTAATTTATCCGATACGTAATTGTATCATTCGGTTTAAAACGACTTCCTTCCGAAATTTTCAAAAGAATCATATCCGGTATATTCTGCGGTGTAAAAGATGCGGTAACAAACATATCAATAGTCAATGACCTGATATGCGCCCGATTTATTGCTTGCATGCCACCAATAATGGAGGAATCAACAATTACACGGTAAATTACCGATGTGCTATCATTATTTGCAATTGTCGCGATTGGATTGAATGTGATGATATTTCCATTGATAGTGCCGGCAGGAGATAAACTTCCCGGGACAATAATTACTCCGGATGGAAGTGTGTCTACCACATTTACGTTCGGCGCGGAATAATTACCTGTATTTTTTATTTTTATAGTATAAGAGAGGGTATCACCAGGATTGATGTTGTTTCCATTCAAGTCGTTTAATGACTTAGTAGATTGATCAAAAAGTGGTGATAAAATATTTATTGAATCTGTAGAGGTGTTATTCCATGGTCTTCTATCAAAAAGAGAACTATAGATATGAGCCGTGTTGTAGAGTTTTGGATAATTCTCATGATTCAAGGAAACCGTAATATTTATATTCGAAATGCTAACACCGGGCGGATGGTTTCCGACATGTTGGAATATATATTTTGGTTTCGCTGAACTATCTATCGACCATCCCGGCGCATTTATTGAAATTAAGCTTGCCCCCACCGGTAAGCTGTCAATAACTGTTATAGTACCAGTTGTATCTGGTCCATTATTGGTAACGCTTAGCGTAAAAGTGGTGATACTTCCTGCTGTAAGACTTGCTCCGCCGGAATGTGTCTTCAAAATGGAAACATCAGCCGTTGAAGTATCAGATACAGAGATTACCTCACAATTCAATAGCACCAAATCACCGCCGGATGAATATGATGAAACCGCTGATGTGTCACCGGGACTCAAATAACTATTTAAGGTGTAACTGTCAATATCGACACCGTAAGTATTGGTCAAACCAAGTTCACTGCTTGCAGAATTAAACTGATTGTTGATTGGATTTGTGGCATCAGTAAGTACCGACCCGTTAAAATATAAATTTTCTGCAAATCCATTTAAAGAAGCTGAGTTTTCAACATCTCCTTCCCATGTGATATGAGTGAGGCGGCCCTCTACCTGATTTGATGGAACGTAAAAATTACCGGGATTAAAAGTTATAGTGCTACCTCGGAAATAATCAAATCCATCGTATATATTTATCGACCTTTTAATCTCTGCCGCTCGCTGATACACAACAACCATAGCCCACCCAGCAACAACAGCTTGAACGTCGCAGTGCGGACTGCCTGTATTTACTGTCAGACTATCGAAAGTATAATTACCATTACCAACAGATATGACGAAAGATGTAACATCTGCAAAACCACTAAAAAATGGAAGCAGGGTCCCTGAGTTATTAAATGAGACAGTAAATGTACGAGTAGCATTTATAACCGTATTATTCAACCGCACCCGATAATCAGGTGATGACTGATAAGAACCCGCCCAATAAAGATATGCCGCACTCACAATTCCGCCTGGAGGAACCGTTAAACGACTTGTACTTGATCGCTTCACTGTGCATGAGTTAGGATTCGCTTGTTGTCTTAATGTTCCTCCGATGACTGTATAATTTACTCTTCCAGAAATATTATTATAGAGAGAGACGGGAGTTTGTGAAAATATCTGAAAAATAGGTAGGAGAGTCAAAAACAATAGATATTTGAAATAAAAGAATTTGGCTGGCAAGAGAGCAATATATTTATGAAGACCCGAACTCATTGATATCTTTCATTTTTCAACTTTCATTATTTTTTTATTCTTTATTACTTTTCTCTTAATTACCGCTAAATCTTCGAACCAACGCATTGATATCAAATAACTTACAGTATAAATATTCGATGTTAATTTAAGTATTTACATTAACAAATCAAATTTAAATGACAAACATATTTTTTTATGTCCATACGTTTAAATTTTGCTCGATTTTGATTCCTAACACTCGTCTTGATCGTCGTCATATCGTAATTATTCTCGAATATGTATCTTATTGGCGAATATTATACAAAATAATTCAGGAAAAGTCAAGTGAATACCATAGAAATTCAATACAGCTACTTTAAAGACCTTGAACGTTTGACAAAAACCGGTCTTTACAGTTATCTCTTTATTTTTGTTTGGTTTGCTATAATTTCAACAGTCGGTACAAAAAATGTTTTTTCTTTTTTTGTGAATCCGGAAACCTGCGAGGTATTTTTGATAATATTGGGGAGCATTAATCTATTTCAAGTTATCAAATTAATATCAGACAAAATTCAGTGGTTGGGGGAGTTCCATATCTGGTTGGATAATAAACTTTTTCGTTTTCTTTATAAATCGAACGAAATTATACTAAGAGAATTATTGACTCTTTTAGAGCCAAAAGAGCGATCAATTTTAGATCAATTAACAATAGATAAACGAACTTCAATTGCTCAATCTGTTTTCGCAAAATTATCTGACGATCAATCAATTTTTGCCAATCTTCTAAGAAGAGGGATCTTCCGTTCTTGGATTTGGTATTGGATCACAATGTATGGTATTTCAATATTCCTCGTTTTAACGTTGGTTTCTGCCACTAAAATGATTTTTTTGCCCTCTCTCTATTCAAAGGTTTTATTCATATCAATAGGTTCATTCGCGGGATTGCAAATTTTTCTCGGTTTAATTTTGGGATATAATCTTATCAGGGTTACTAAAAATATCATACGCGAGATCACCGATCTTCATCGGATAGAAATTATTACATTATTAAGGGCACAAATGAAATAATCTTAATTAACAGTTTTTATTGATTTTCTTCGCTATTCTCACTTCATCACTGAACAGCCGGAACGAGGATTATCACAATTTGACATAATCATCTCTATATCGTAAATTGTTAATCAAAGATATGATTAATTCGATATTGATATGCCGCTAAATATAGAAAATAAACAGTATGTATCTGTAGACGAAGAAACAGTTCCGCAACCATTCCTCCATCAACCCAAAAAACAATATCATCCAATTAAATATATCTTGCTTGGAGGGTTTATCATCGCAGTTACCTCCTCTACGGTATTCTTGTTATACCTTTTCTATTTCAATTTGTACGTACCTTCGATTTCTACTGAAGCAGTTATCCCAACACCCGATTCAGAACAGATAGGAAATATCACAGAACAAAAACCTATTAGCGATGCCCATACCAAGCAAACCTCTCCCACTGCCGATCAATCGAAAATAACGCCACAACCAACGGTTACTTTTACTACTGATTCACGATATACGGTTTACATTTCAGTATACACGAGTAAAAAACCCGCGATAGAAGAAGTTGTTAGATGGAACGAAGCCGGTTTTGTTGCGGCAGTAGTACACGTTAAAAATAATTTTCGTGTTTCACTTGGCAGATATAAATCTGCAATTGAAGCTCGCAATTTTGCTGTTCAATGGAGCGATGCTTTCGAATACGGTTATTGGATCGGTGTGATCGACTAAGTTTCGTCTGAATTTTCAAATAAGTTATCTTCTCCATATCATAAATAGGGATGGCTTGATTATTTTGATAAAGAACGTTAGATTACAAATAATCTCGTTCCTTCACATAATTATAATTTGACAGGAAATTTTATGGATCGAAGAACTTTTTTAGAAAAAACGATCGGCGCTTCAGTCGCCATCGGTACATACTTTGCTATCGGACATCCTAACAATTTATCATCTTCTCCCCTTCCATACGATCTTATCGCTATCAAGGGTGGTGAACCGGAAATTTTGTTCGACAAAGGAATCGAAGCTTTAGGCGGCATCCAATCTTTTGTGAAGAAAGGACAAAAAGTTGTTATCAAACCAAATATCGGATGGGATGTCCCTCCCAATAGAGCAGGAAATACACATCCCAAGCTGATTAAAAGAATAATAGAACATTGCAAAATAGCCGGAGCCAAAGAAATTTATGTGGTCGATCATACCTGCGACGAGTGGCAACGATGTTACAGCAACAGTGGTATCGAACGAGCTGTGAAAGATGCAGGCGGTAAGATGGCGCCGGGTAACAGTGAAAGTTATTACCATGATATAAAAATCCCAATGGGTAAGTCGTTGACCTCTTGTAAAGAACATGAATTGATTCTTGGGGCAGATGTATTTATCAATGTCCCCATACTGAAAAGCCATAGCGGTACATCGCTGACTATCGCCATGAAAAATCTTATGGGAAATGTATGGGATAGGAGATATTGGCATAAAAACGATTTACACCAGTGCATAGCCGATTTCGCAACATTCCGCAAGCCGACCCTTAATATCGTTGACGCTTATAATGTGATGAAAACAAACGGACCAAAAGGTGTATCTATTGAAGATGTTGTAACCATGAAAGCCCAGTTAATTTCAACAGATATTGTTGCCATCGATGCGGCTGCAGCAAAACTGTTCGGGTTGAAGCCCGAAGATATTGAGTATATTCAGATTGCATCGGATATGAAAATCGGGAGAAAAGATCTGGGTAAGCTGAACATAAAGCGAATAAACGTGTAACTCTTTTGAACCTCACCAAATTAAAAAAAATTCGAATAGGGGTCTCTTTATTTTTCTTTTTACTAATTAGCTTATTATTCATAGACCCAAGAAATTCATTTCCGTTAGCTGTCATAGACATCCTTTCTTCCTTACAGTTGGTACCGGCATTAATAATGTTTTTCACATCTTTTGGTATTGCGGCGGCAGGTATATTTTTCATAATTATTCTCACGTTGCTCTTTGGACGGGTTTACTGCTCAACAATTTGCCCGCTCGGCACATTTCAGGACATTGTCATCTACATCAAGAAGAAAATCAATAAACGTTATCGATTTTCCTACCTAAAACCATCTTATGCTTTTCATTATTTTTTTTTGGGACTCACTTTTATAAGCGTTTTAATCGGCAGTTCTATATTTTTAAATCTACTTGAACCGTTTTCAAATTATGGCAGAATTCTAACAACCCTAATAGAACCTCTGACCACATTATTGAATAATGGCTTAGCGGCTGTTCTTTCTCGTTTTCAGATTTATTCTTTGTATGATATTCCTCTCAGGTCTGTTGAAACCGCTACATTGTTTGGCTCAATCTTCTTTTTAGTATTGATAACATATCTATCATATTTTCATGGCAGACTTTTTTGTAATTCGTTGTGTCCCGCCGGTGCTATCCTTGGATTATTATCGCGATTAACGATTTATAAAATGACTGTTGATAAAAATACCTGCACCGAGTGCGGCGCATGCGAAAAAGTTTGTAAAGCAAATTGCATCGAAAGCAAGACAAAAAAAATAGATTTTAGCGCATGCATTGGATGTTTCAATTGTATCAAATCGTGTCCCACAGACGGAATCATCTACACACCTGCACAATATTATAAACCGATTCAAGATAAGCGATTCGATTCTTCAAGAAGATTATTTTTTCAATCGATTTCAATTCCGATTGTCGGATCAGTGATCCAAACAGCCGCCCAGTCGGATACTGTGCGAAGTGGATACTGGAACACGAAACGTAACCCGGTTTCACCGCCCGGCTCAGAAAGCATAGAGCATTATTCAACATATTGCACTGCTTGCCATCTCTGCGTCAGCGAATGTCCGACACGAGTTCTGTATCCTGCGTTCACCGAGTATGGCATGGTTGGAATATTCCAACCAAAGATGAACTACGACGCAAGTTACTGCAATTATGAATGCACTACGTGCGGTGATGTTTGCCCGACCGGTGCAATTCTTCCATTATCAATTGAGAAGAAAAAATTAGTTCAGATTGGAAAAACAGTTTTCATAAAAGATGATTGTGTGGTAGTAGCAAAGAAGAAAGATTGTGCCGCTTGCTCGGAACATTGTCCCACTAAAGCCGTCTACACAGTTCCTTATGAAGGGAAACTCAAACTACCTGAATTGAACAACGATATTTGTGTCGGCTGCGGCGCATGTGAACATGCATGCCCAACAACACCAAGAAAGGCGATCTACGTTACTGCAAATTCAGTCCATCTTCAAGCACAAAAACCTAAAGTTCAGAAGCAAGAAAAAATTATCGACATTAAAGAGGATTTCCCGTTTTGAATAATATTATCCCGGATAACATCACTTCTGTAGTCGATCTTGATCTGATACAAAAGCTCGCTTTAGCACTTTACTTTTAGCTTTTGGTTCGCCTCACCTCGCCAGCAGCATTTTCTTAATCTGAACGAACGACTTCGTTTGATCGTTTATTCCGGTTGCTTCCAACTTATAAAAATATACCCCGCTTGCTACTACGCTCGCATCCCACTCTACCGAATGAAATCCTTCATCTGTTGTTTCATCAACAAGGACGGATACAATCTCTCCTAATATGTTGTAAACAGATAGACGAACTTTGCTTTCAACAGGCAATTCGTATGCGATTGAAGTAACAGGATTGAATGGATTTGGGTAATTTTGATGTAAAATATATTCAGTCGGAATTTCACTTCGATCTATTAAAATTAATGAAATTTTTGTGTTGTTAGGATCTAAATTATTTATTTCTCCATTTCCGGTTAATTTAACATTCCTTGTCTTTTTACCGGATTCCTGAATTTGCAGTTTAACTATCTCATCGGTAATAAAAGTTGAATTCCACTGAACATTGATAAGTGAACCCGTTCCGTTTATTTGAATCGGGAACTGTAATTGTTTGCCAATGGGAGTTGAATACGTTTCGGCAAATTGTTGAGATTTAAAACGCACATCGAATACATCTTCGGGCGGAGATGGTGGCAAATCAAATGTCAAACTCGATTCTCCATTCTTGACGCCGTAATAGAGAGTGCGTTTCTGACCCATCTGATTTTCAAAAATAATCTCGTTAAAAGAATTCATCCGTTCTGCAATTTGAGTGGGACGATTTTGTGCTGTTATTAAAGTCGGCGTCCAGGCAATCCTGAGTTTACCAGCCGGACTTACCTTCACCCAATAACCTCTACCCGGGAATATCGAGTCGGCAAATGAATATCCATCATTGTATCCGAAGAAATTCGTTTGGATAGATGTTCCGATTCCGGTGATCGATGAGATGTTAATACCATGCGAGAGCGAACCGATAATATTCCATCCATCCACAACATCGATAGTATCTTCATAACGAGGTCTCCCTTCAACCAATACGGTTTCCGGATTTGCAAACTTCAGCCAATACCCCGAACCGGGTAACATCCGCGCGGACGACTGATAGCCACTTTCGGTATAACGATAAGCACCGCCGGTGGAACCCGGGAAAAGAACTGAGGTAGAATCGTTCACCGCACCAACAGGATTTGAAACAAGATTCCATCTTTCAATGATTGGAATCTCTACAACTTCGGTTGGCTGAAGTACCGAAACAGTGTATGCTCTTGTGCCCGAACAATCATTAGCATCTGTTGCATTGATGGTGAAATTAAAAGTACCCGCATAAGATAATGTTCCGGAAACTATTCCATCCGAACTTAATGTCAATCCATCAGGCAGATTACCGCTAATCATTGTAAACGAATACGGAGATGTGCCGCCGCTTGCGGTCATTATTTGTGAATAAAATTTACTGATTGAATCATCGGGTAAAATTGTTGGTGCAATAGTTATGTTCGGGCAATCAATCGTGAGTGAATATTCTCGACTTCCTGTACATAAGTTCGCATCGGTTGCAGTCGCCGTGAAAATGAACTGACCTCGAACTGTTGGAGTGCCTGAAAGATTCCCGCCCGATGCGAGTGTAATCCCATTCGGAAGCGCTCCCGATAATACTGAATATGAATATGGAGAAACACCACCCGTAGCAGTTATAGTTTGATTATAATAATTGTTTTGAATACCATTTGATAAACTTGTTGGTGTTAATGTAATCGTCGGACAGACGAATTCGGCAACATTTATATCGATAGTGTCAACCCCTGATCTTGATTGAGCATCCGAAACAACTAACGGTAATTGTTTTAAACCGATTGAAGTTCCGGTTGGAACAGAAGCTTGGAAACTGAACACATTATCACCAGTCGCTACATCTCCGTTTGTACCGTCATCATAAAATTGCTGTGTGGAGCTTCCGCCAATTGCTGACAGATCACCGGTTACGGTTAAATTGGAACTTGCCGGATTGGTTCCCGGGGTTACCGCACTCGTTAGCAAAGTCGCATCCTCAATAAACACAGTCGATGGATTTGCGTTTCCCGCAATCACCGGATTGGTTGGTAAAAGTGTAGCTGACGGCGTTAGAGAGAAGTCGTCTACAGCAAGTCCATCATCAGCACCAGTTACATCTTTATCTGTCCATTTAATAAAAAATGTTGATCCATCCGTAATATTCAATCCGTTTATTGATCCGGTAATTGTTCGACGATTCGCGGAGGAATTTCCATCGAACGCACCAATGGTTCCGCTTGTTATCGGAGTAGCAAAATCAAAAGAAGAATAGCGCGCATAAGTACCCGTTGTTAAACTTGTTGCATTGGTTGATAATTGAAATTGAATAGTATCGGTTCTGCCCGTTGCGCCTAATCTCCACTCTTCTCCTGTATAAGATATTGTGAGAGATATAATTGTACTACCGGTACTGTTAGTGAAACTCCCACCATAAACCGGCACCAGAGTGCTGCTCAACAATGCGCCCATTGCTCTATCGCTGCTCGATGTCGTCCCAAAACTATAACTGTCACCTGCAGTTCCCGATCCGTTTCCTGCTGTGTAGGTTGTATTGGCATTCGATCCGGTTTCCGTAAACATCCAACCCGTTGGCATCGCACTCGATGTTCCGCTGCTTGCAAGTGTATTAAAATCTTGTGTGTATGCTGTTCCTAATGTTGTAAGAACAATTGTATTTCCCGGATTGGAGTTAATTACAACTGAATATGGAAGAGTTCCAATGCATAAACTTGCATCCGAAGCAGTGACGGTAAAATTATATGTTCCGGATGAACTTGGAGTACCGCTTAAAACGCCAAGCGAAGTCAAGGATAATCCGGAAGGCAGCGATCCGCTTGTTACTGAAAAAGAATATGGTGCTGTTCCACCACTGGCGGTGATTGTTTGATTGTATGCTGAACTCACCATTCCTGAAGGAAGTGTGGAAGGAGAAAGCGTTATTGATGGACAGCCGCCAATGATTAAAGTGTATGGCTGACTGCCTGTACAAGTATTTTGATCGGCTGCTGTAATTGCAAAATTGTATGATCCGGATGTTATTGGTGTCCCCGATAGAATACCTCCACTGCTCAGCGAAATACCACCAGGCAATGTTCCGCTTGAAATGGAATAAGAATATGGAGTAGCACCACCCGAAGCAATTATAGTTTGTGAATATAAATTTCCCAACGAACCGTCTGGTAATGTTGTTGGAGAAAGTGTAATTGTTGGACATGAAGAATTGTTTATAGTTAGAATTCCTGTTGCGCTTATTGCCAATTGACCATCAGGATTTGTAACAGTGATTGTTCTTGCGCCGGTTGTAGCGTCGCTTGCGATAGATACATTAACGGTGATTGTTGTAGGATTGGTAAACGTAATACTATTGATTGTTACTCCACTACCGTTTACAACAGCATTAAGTCGATTTACAAATCCAGTTCCAGGATCGTAAAATCCAGAACCGGAAGCTGATGTCCCCGTAACAGTTAAATTGACATTAGAAGTGCCTGTATTAACCGTTGTCGGAGAAACGCTCGATGGAATTGCCGGCGGTGGAGCCAGTAATTGCACTACGCGCAAGCCCCAAGAATTAGTTGTGTTGCAATATTCCTGGAATGTCCACATCGTCATATCATCCGCCGGATCTACAACCACCTGCGAGTAATCACCCCAGCGCTGATTATCGTTGGCTTCCACATTGTATGCTGTTGAACTCGCGAAAGCTATAGTAGGCGACTGGGTTGTTCCGAGTACATCACCAGATAATCTTCCAGCAACAGCTACTCCGGCGTAATCGCTCAAACCCGCGTAACTGCACCCTAATGCCATGTGTCCTTGTCCGCTCGCCGCAACACTTGGAATCCAGTAACCGCGCGGACTGGTTGTTGCAGAACTGAACAAAGTTCCTGATTGCTTCAATGATGGCGTGGATGATAAATTAATTATTTCATACCATCTCGATCCGTTTCGCCCACCACTGGTTGCACCAACTCCGCTTGTGTTCACCTCGATATTATGCGCAGTCCATAAACTTATTTCTCCGGTAAGTTTATTTTTCTTCATCTGTGCTGCATACAATCTATCGTCTAATGCATCGAGGCGGCGATTGGATGCTGATCCAAGAACCACTTGTGGAATCGGATAGACCGTTGTGGGAACCGTAAGTTCGATATTACCCGATAGTGTTGGCGTACCACCGGGATTTGTAACACGCCGTATGATTAATTTCGAAAATGTGATGGCATCAACACCAATAAAGTAACCTTCAGTTGCAGTCGGATCGTCATTATGCACACCTTGTGGTGTAAAAGGTCCGGTCGTAGAGCCGTTTGTCAATCCGCGGAACGCAGTTACGGTTAATGAACCGGTTAACAAATCGGATTTGCGAACAATATAAACACTTGTTCCAATAAAAGCGCTTGTAACCGAATTAAAAATATTCGCACCTATGTAAATAGCATTCGCATCTATGCCGAGTGTTGGATAATCTGCAAAACCGCCTGTATCCACATTTGGTGTCGCGCCAACCTGATCGTTCTGGAATTGAAAAAATGTGAAGCTTGATGTGTTTGTGATAGTTGATCCCGAGCTGACCGCTATTAAAACCCTATTTGCACCGGAAGCCGGCATATTGATTATTACCACAAACCATCTGCCGCTGATCCTATCATATCTAACGTGCGGATCTGTTACGTCTGCGCCGTTGCGCACCGATGTCCAGAATGTATTGTCAGAAACATCAAGTCCACCAACAGTTCCATTCTTATTAAAAACTCTAATCCTGCCATTGACGTGAATAAGAACCTGAGTCGGTCCCACATCTCCATTGCAATCCGGCGGTATGTATCCCGATGCTTCGGAAATTTGAGTTGCCAAGAAAGATGTTCCAACTGTTTGCGGAGCCATCGCATTGTTAAGTTCGTATTGTTGAACTTCTTTCTCATTAACAGGCCATTGAGACACTGCCGGGGCGGAAAGATTTTGCTCGGTCTTGTGCGGCAAATGATATTCTTCTCTCCTTGGTCGTATGGCGAATGGGAGCTTCGCAGATAATTCTTCGCGTTTCACGATTTGACTCACAACTTCAGTGACTCCCCTATCTCCATGCCAGGGTATGCCTACAACGCTTTTATCGTTAAGAACCTGAGAAATTGCATCTGAAAATATTATTGAATTTAGAATTATTGAAAGATTCAGAATAAATGTTACATATGATTTCATGAATAAACCGGAATAGTTTTGTGTAATAATTAATTAACAATAAAAGAGGAACCATCGTTCATCGAGCGACGGTTATCAACTCGAGGGGAGATTCATCTCTGAATTATACAGAAGTTTTAAAAAAACGGCGCAAACAGCAGGAAATCACCGTCTTATACTATTAAGGTAACAAAGTTATTTCGCTCAAACAAGAATTTAAATCACATAAATTTCGCGGCAGATGTCTTTAACTTGATTTCTTTGAACGGAGAAGAAGGGCTGTTTTCATCGCAGATGAGCGATTTGCCTCTGATGCTTGTTGGTTTTGCAATATTCGGCGATTTCTGTAATTAGGCGATGTGTAATATTAGCCAATTGATTGATGGTGAACATTCGTTTCCATCGATCTTTTATATGTTTTTTTTATTTAGATAAAGAAAATGAGAGTTTTTCACAAATCTATTTGTGTAACTTTTTTATATCTCATTCGTTCCACATGATAGTTTCTTTAACCCAACATGATTTTTAAGAATATTTGTTAGTAAAGTTATGAATCGATTGATAATTATTTTTTTGATTTTAATACCTCTCACGTTAATATCGGCAGAAAAATCTTTTCAGCTTAAAAAAATTAACGGCACATTGAATATTGATGGAGTAATAGACCCTTTGTGGTCGGAAGCCGATTCGCTGAGTGATTTCATACAATTCCAACCGTATAATGGTAAAACACCAACACAAAAGACCACCGCGAAATGCTTAACCACGGAGGATGCGCTTTATTGCCTCATGGTGTGTGTTGACGATAAGACCAGTTATCAATTGAACACCGGTGTTCTCGATAATTATGGGGGTGATATGGTCTCGATAATGCTCGATACTTTCGGTGATAAACGAACTGCGTACAAATTTGCTGTTAACGCAGCCGGTGTACGCGGTGATTGTCGGTTGTTGGACGATGCCCGCAACCGCGACTATAGCTGGGATGGTGTTTGGTTCGCAACAAGTAAAGTTTACGATTGGGGATATATCGTTGAAATGGAAATTCCGTACCGTTCCATTCAGTATAATGAGCAGCTCTCAGAATGGGGTTTAGATTTCGACAGATGGATTCCTGCCGCAACAGAAGATATTTACTGGTGTAATTATGAAGAAAATGAAGGTCAACGGATTTCCAAGTTTGGTAAAATGGTTTTCGATAATTTTAAACCGAGTGTAAAAGGACTAAATTTAGAAATTTATCCGGTTGGAATTGCGAAGGCAACTTATCTTCACGACAATAAATATAAGGTTGATCCAAACGCAGGCATAGATATTTTTTATAACCCATCTCAAAAGCTGACATTTCAATTAACCGGTAACCCAGATTTCGCACAGATCGAAGCAGATCCTTTCGAGTTTAATATCTCGCGCTACGAAACATATTTTTCTGAAAGAAGACCTTTCTTCACAGAAGGAAACGAAGTCTTTTCACCATCGGGCAGACAACGCAACTCAGGATTCTACCAACCAATGGAATTATTTTACTCGCGTAGAATCGGGAAGAAACTTCCCGATGGTTCCGAAGTACCGTTAATTGCCGGATCAAAAGTGTTCGGCCGGCTTGAAGATTTTGAGTACGGAGGATTTGTCGCGATGACGGATGAAACGGAATACAAAAAAGACGAAATCTATCAAAAAGAAAATAAAGCATACTTTGGACTTGGAAGAATTAAAAAACAAATTTTAGAAAACTCTTCCCTCGGCATTCTGGTGGCGGCAAAACACTCGGCAAATGATGATAACGGTTTTATTGATATTGATGGAGCGTTCCGCGGATCCGACTGGCAGTTCGCGTATCAACTCGCCGAATCTTTCAATGATAAACAGGGCGGCTTTGCAGCTTCAGCCGGCGGTACGATAACAAAAGAGAGTTGGTTTACCGGCATTAAAGGAAGAACAATCACACAAAATTTCAATGTCGATCAAATAGGGTTTGTACCATGGAAAGGTACGGCACAACTTGTTGCGCTTTCAGGACCGCGCTGGTATTATAAAGAGGGTACAATCCGTGAAATTATGATTTATGGTGGTGGTTTTTATGGCTATGAGGATGCAGATAACGCTCCGGATTTCTCAGGATTAATCGGTTACAATATGCAGTTCCGTTCGAACTGGGGTTTTGAGATTAACTTTAATCAAGGAAAGTCCAAAGACAACGGTGTGAAATATAATTCAACCTCGGTAAATTTCTCAACATGGTTCCATACTTCACCCAAATGGAATGGAAATATTTGGGGCGGATATGAGAAGACATATAATTTCTATCGGGGATATTTGTCTTATTATTCATGGCTCGGAAGTGAATTCAGTTGGCGTCCGTTTAATATTTTGGGTATCGGCAGTTCCATTAATATGTTCATCGAAGGAGACCCGAATAATAATATTCAAGATATAACTTACAATACCAGACCTTATTTCTCTTTTACGCCAATAAATGATCTGAATATCCGTTGCTATTTCGACAATGTTTTCGTTCGTTCCACCGATCGTTTTCAGCAGCTCATTGCCGGATTCCTACTTTCATACAATTTCCTGCCGAAAAGTTGGATATATTTAGCATTGAACGAAATCCAAGACCGCGGCGATGAGTTTGATTCCGGTCTAAATTTATTGCCGAATAGAATGCACACAACAAGCAGAGCCGGAGTTCTCAAAGTGAAGTATCTTTATTACTTCTGATGAAGTGAGAAGCGGCTAACTAAAATGTTTTCTCGTTACGCTGCCGAAAAACCGGTTACTCGGGAACCACAAAAATTCGCGGTGTAGCCGCGACCTTCATGGTCGCGCTTATTTGCCAACATGGTGCTGATATTACCAAAAGGGAAACTAAAATGTTCTCTCAATGGATCCCGTCTCGACCACGTCGTGACGGGATGGAGCTGGTAAACCAATTTTTTGATTAACTAGAAACATCTGAAATATTCAGAAAATATCAGAGTCATTCCGTCCCGCTGTAAAAGCGGGATCGGAATCTATCAATGATAGACCCTGAAACGAGACTTCGTCGAGCTCAGTCGAAACGTTCAGGGTGACTCCGTGAGAATTTTTCAGAAGTTTTAACTACCTATTTTCTGGATTCCCGCCTTCGTGGGAATGACAAAGCAGGCAAAGGAGTGTTAAACAAAAGATAAAAAAAATTGACTTTTTCAATCATTCCTCGTACATTAACGGTCATAAAATAAAGGGATGATAAATTATGGAAGCAAAGCCGAAAATTTTATTTGTTGATGATGATTCTTCGCTTAAAAGGATTTTAGAAAAAATACTGCAAGATGAGGGATATAATGTAGATGTAGCCAGCGATGGCAATACCGCTAAGGAAAAGTTACTGCTTCACGATTACGACGTAGCAATTCTCGACAACAACCTGCCGGGAATGAACGCCATTGATGTTTTAAAAGAAATAAACCACCCGGATGTTACCGAGAAAGTAATAATGATAACGGCTGTAAACGAGGATGAACTTGCCCGCGAGGGGAAAAAACTCGGCGTGCGCGAGTTTCTTGCAAAGCCGTTCGACATGGATAAAGTTATTTCCTCCATCCAGCGTATACATTCGTTAAAATAGTGCAAAGCGAAATGTCATTTCGCTCTTGTATTTACCCAAAAAAGTTCTTTCGTTACGCCAACTTAAAACTATTCACTCGAGAACCACCAAAAGTAGGCGGGTTTTCCCGGCCTGCTGCCTGCCACAGAGACGTCGGGCAGGCGAGTGTCCGGTCGCGATTAGTGACGGGATGTAACGAGAAAACCTATTTTTGGTCAACCCTTACAAAAAACCGGCGCTCCAATATTGAAGCGCTAGATAAGCCCTCACCAATAATATTAATTACAAAGCACCAGTGTAGTAGCCGATTATTAATCGGCGTGCCCGATAATCTCATAACGACGATCTCCGCTTGAGGCGGACTAGTGGTGATCGTCTACTACAGCATAGCAAACCTTGCAAAGGTTACTTCTGCAAGATACTTTCGCAAGGTTGCACAGATTATATTGAAAACTCCTACACAATCAATTAAAATTCAGATAAAATTGCATCATAAACTTATTATACATTGAAGAGCTTAATTTCAACCCACTATAATCGCCCATGAACGCTTTAGGACCAAATCTATACTCAACAAAGCTGTAAGGATTAAATAATAACCCGACACCAAAGGTCGCATTTTTCAAACGCAGTTTACCGTACATTTGAACGTAGAATGGTAACACATCGAATGCACCTATGATTCGTTTATTATACCTTCCTCCGTCCATGTAAGTAAAATTACATCCGATGTTAAAAAAGGTAACTCCAATTCCTCCGATAATCTTCCGATTGAGAACGGGTATGCTATGTATAATTTCTGAATTCAGATTATACGAGACCAGACTGATAAAACCTGTATATTGTTTTACCGAATCGTAAGAAATTATTCCGTCAGAATTATATTTCAATATATGATCTTCAAAAGAAAGCCCGAGTGAATTTTCGCTTCCAATGTTGATGGATAAAATTAAATAGTCACTGAAATTGATCTCATCAATATTTTTACTGTTTTTCTTATTCCCAATCATGAACCCTTTCTGTGTAATATCTGAAAGTTTCAATTCGGTAGGGTATTTTAATTTCATCGATAGTAAACCTACCGTAAAATAACTGTTCTGATCGAATAAATTATTTTCCTTTGCAGTATCTGTTTGGCAATAAGCGCCGGTTATAAATAATATGGATAACAAAAGGTAGATATATGTTTTCATAGACACTCCTAGTGTTTAATTTGACAGTGTATGTAAAATGAGTGAATTTCTTGATTTAGAAAATAGGAGATGTTTTAAACTTAAATAGCCGTTGCGGCTAATCTCTCATATATTTATATCGTTGCATTTGGGTTGCCGTGCGGAATATTTTGACGATAAAAAATGAGAAAATTGGACGCGATTACAAATGTGCGATTCACCTGCAATGAAGCATCAACACTGGAGGTGAGTCGCACTTCTATAACCAATAAACCTCCCGAAGGTTTACCAAGATTGACAAAGCAACCTTCGGGAGGTTGCAACTACTACTTCATCAGCAAAAGTTTTTTCGTTTCAGTATAAACTTGCCCTGAGCTTGTCGAAGGGTCTCCTGCTTGAATCCGATAAAAATAAACACCGCTCGTTAATCCTGCTCCATCGAATGTTACCTCGTGATATCCCGCTTCCTGTTTCTCATCCACAAGCAGTGCAACACGCTGACCGAGTGTGTTGAAAACACTTAACGTTACGTGAGCGCTCTGAGGTAAACCATACATAATGACCGTTGATGGATTGAAGGGATTGGGATAGTTTTGAGATAACGTATATGATATCGGGAGGTCAATTCCATCATTTGCTCCGGTTAGAATCATATTGCTCATCGGGCTTAGGTTATCATGTATATCTTGAGCGCGAATACCATAATAAGAGTTTCCACTCAGCGGAGTTGAATCTGTAAAATTCGTGTCCTTTACTGTCGTAAGCCATTCAAGATTAGCTGGAGAAGAACCACGATAGATTACATATTGACGGAGATCCGTTTCATGATTTGGACTCCACCGGAGCGATGTGGAACCGGAAGCAAACGATCCAATAAGATTTACCGGGGACATAGGCGCCAGGTTATCCACTGAATAGCCACTCTCTATTTCAGAATCATAGAAAACATTAGGATCATTTGTGTGTGCAGATACGAGGAAATAATGTTTTCCATTAGTTGTTGACATTGAGTCGTATAATGTTGTTGCGGTATAACTGTACTCATTGAACCTGTGTGCGGGCTGGTTAGCAATCCACTCCCAGGCATAATTTGTTCCATTAACCGACGTTATTCTTTTGGCGGATCCCTTGAAATCTTTAGTGACAGAACTCATCGGGACAATACTATTTTTTCCAACCGACCCTTCTGGAATCGACCGCCAGATACTGTAATAGGGAAGTCTGTATATATTGGTGTCTAAAAAAGTCGATTCCCAATAAAGTTTCACCTTACCGCCTTGATCGTTAGGAATATCTTTAATTGTAATAAATTTAGGAGACTTGTCCCATCCACCCTCATGATACAACGCATGGATCTCATTTTCACTCAACGCACGGTTGTATATGCGGATGTCGTCAAGTTTTCCATCTAGAAAGTTTACGTAACTTCCAGGCGTGTTTAAACCCAGTAGAAGCGCATTTGTATCTGGCGTAATAATTCCAGTTAAAGGTATACTGCTAATTTCTATGCCATTGACAAAATTCTTGGCTGTATAACCATCCCATGTTGCTGCTACGAAATACCATGATTGATAGTTGAAAGGATTATCAAAGTGAATGCCTGTCCCCATTGTCCCTCCATTTAAAGTCATACCAATGTACGGTCCTTCCCATGTGTGATAGTGTAGGATGTACTGACCATAGCTTGATGAAGTAGACTTATTAACAATGCAGGCAGGGCCCCATATGTTGTCAAGTCCATTGAGATACACCCATCCTGACAAAGTAATCGCGGTTGTGGGTGATTGCAGTGTTGAGGAATTCGGAACATGTACATATCCTGTTGAACCATCGAATAAGAATGCGCCATTTGCATTATCAAAACGATCTGTTGTTAGAGATACCTCACCAATAATTGTTCCATTGTTATCATTTCCGCTCTCATCGTTTGCACTGCCATTGAAAGGGTAATAAGCAATTAAATTAGGATCCCACCCACCTTCATCATACAACGCTTTTATCTCTGATTCTGATAACGCACGGTTATATATACAGATGTCGTCTAACTTTCCGTCCAGATAGTTTACCGCCCATCCAGGAGTTTGTAATCCCAAAAGGAGGGAATTCGTATCCGGAGAAATTGTACCGCTGAAAGGAGAACTTCCTATTTTAATGCCATCAACAAATATTCTTCCTGTATCTCCGTCCCAGGTTGAGGCAATAAAATGCCATTTTTGGAAATCTAAAGGTTGAGCAAGATAAAAGCCATATCCAGATCCATTTTGATTCAATACGGAACCGGCATAAGGGCCGTTCCAATTTTGATAGCTAAGAAAGTACTGGCCATAATTTTCTGTTGTACTTTTATTTATTAAACCAATAACATTTACCAGACCTGGAAATCGGTTTATTAACACCCAACCAGAAAGCGTAATTGCAGTTGTTGGAGATTGCAGGGATGAGGAATTGGGAACCTTTATATATCCCGTTGAACCGTCATATAAGAATGCGCCATTTGCATTGCCGAAACGATCTGTGGTCGGGGTTATACCACCGATAAGCGTCCCATTATTGTTATTGCCGCTTTCGTCATTTGCACTGCCATTAAATGGATACCAAGCAACGAGACCATCTGTTGGAATTTGTGCCAGCGAAAACGATAAAGATACAATCAGAAAGATTGCAATTGTAAAAAAATATTTCATTGTTAACTCCTAATAATATGAATAAGTAACGGTGGATTAGATATATATTTCTCGTTACAACTTGAAGGTGTTGCTGAAAATTTCTTAAAAATATTTTTATTTTTTCTGGGTGGGAGAGGCATTGTTGTAAAATCCTTAAGATTTAACGGAAAAGGGAGATTGGAGAATCGGATTAGTCGATAAGGACATAGCCAGAACTCCGACTTCTGGCTCGGCAAGCATGGATAGAAGTCGGAGTTCTACCTCGCTACAAAATCGGCAAGAATGCGAAGAAATGGGGAAAAATCGTCTGAACTGTGATTCTCTTGATTTAGGGATTACCATGATTAAATAATACTGTAAAATGTCGCACACCTACAATTGGGCAAACAAAGAAGGTGTACGACATTTAGGTGAAAATCCCCCACCAGATGGTGGAATTTACACCAGTTGATTCTAAACCACCCAATTGTTACATTAAGATTGAGAATTAAAGGAATCGATCATGAGTGAACAAGAATTATTATCCCGGATTAAGATTGTAGTGGGTGTATGTGGAGGAAGACCGACGATCCGCGGACTAAGAATTACAGTTTCAAATATATTGGAACTCCTCGCAGGGGGAATGACTGAGCGACAGATTTTAGAAGAATATCCATATTTAGAACGTGAAGATATTCAAGCATGTCTAAACTATGCTGCCCGTCTTTCATCATTTTCAAGTGAGCCATTAGCTACTACCCAGGCATGAACTGGATCGTTGATGCTCAACTTCTTCCACGCTTGTGCAAATGGCTTAGAACAAAAGGCGATTCTTGCATCATGTTTCCGAGCTTGCAGACGGCATACAACTCCCCGATGAAACTCTCTGGCAGTACGCAAAAAAAGAAAATCTAATAGTCATATCGAAGGATAGAGATTTTTCTGATTTTTCTCTTCTTCGTGGTTCGCCTCCTCAGGTTCTATACATCAATGTAGGTAATTGTTCGAATGATCGTCTATTATTGATATTGGAACGTGTTTGGGAGGAAACAAAAAAAGCCCTCGCGGCTGGCAATTCTTTAGTTATTGTGACACAATCTGGAATCCAAAAGTTTTAACACATACCGTATATTTATATGTTTCGTTTTGAAGTAATAATATATTGGAGCAATGATGATGACGCGTTCATTGCAGAAGTACCGGAATTGCAGGGCTGTATGGCTGACGGTAAAAGTTATCAGGAAGCATTAGCCAACGTTGAAGTTATTATCCGGGAATGGATTAAAACCGCAAAAGAATTAGGACGCCCGATTCCTCAGCCAAAAGGAAGATTGGTGTTTGCGTAACCGTCTGAACTGTGATTATTTTGATTTTGGGATTACCAAGATAATATTTCATGGGAATCCTATCATCCTGTAAATCGAGGTTTGAGTACTTATAAAATGAATCAGTTGCACATTAATCCAACAATCCACTACTCCTCTTCTCCATAACTTGTCCTCCCTTCACCTTTACACCACATTCTCCCATCATTTTTTCCTTTTTAATTTTTACTTTTTAATTGAACTCTCGTCCATTCTTTCCGCCACACTTTACCGTCCCAGTAGCGAATACCTTTTTTGAGATTGTCGAGATATGCTTGATCTATTTTCCCTTTAAGCTTACCCTGTTGAACTAAGTCGTAATGTATCTGATCGGTTTGATTGTTTGATTTAACCCACAATGGTTTTAGATCGTGAGAAAAGAGATAATCAAAATTAAATTTATGCTTCTCATCTATCTGACTTATAGTTGTGAACCTGATCGATTTTTCATCTACAAATGAAATACCCAAGGGAGATGGCGTTAGATATAAAAGATCGTCCATATCAGATCGCGGAAAACGAATATAAAAAAATTCCGCTTCCGATCTGGTTAAACCGAACCCGGGAGAGCATTGCGATTCTATTTTATCGACGATTTTCTTGGGATCTAAAACGGTAATCATCGGAAATTCTTGATGATTTGTATCCGATACATCATTAACACCAAAAAGAACCAGATCTTTCTTTCCATCGTTATTCACATCGAGCGCACAAAGATCCATGATAAAACCGAAATGCCAATACTCACCCAGCATGTTGCCATTTTTATCAAGCCGCGTGACAATAGACGGTGAGCGAATATTTTTTGTGAGAACGAATATTTCTTTTTCTCCCGAATTGAAATCAGCAACAAACACACCGTCGCTTGTAAAATCGTTTTGATATTCTCTATCGCGGTAATTTATAGGTCTTCCAAAAGGAATTTCTCTTAAAAGTTTTTGATCTGATGAATATATGCGTAGATAATTTCTTTTTAACAATTCATCTTGTGGCGGCGGCAGCACGGTGAGGATTTCATTCATACCGTCATCATTAAGATCTGTTACTACCGTGGATAGTATCCTGGTTTCTACTTGCCGCTTAGAAAAAGCATCAATTTTGTTTGACGCCAACTCCCATAATTTTTGATTCTCTTTATTTTTTATCTCAAGAAAGCCGGTGGAATTGTTTAAATAATAAGATGCCGGGTTTGTATCTGTGATTTTCTTTTCGTTGGTAAACGAACGGATTGCATCATTGAATAACCAACCGAAAGCCGCGATCATCATAAATCCGCTTGCCATTGTTACAACCGGATGGCGGCGAACAAAATAATAAATCTTAGCAAGCGGTGTGTTGGGTCGGTAGTGCACAGGCGGTGCGAACTGCGCGTAATACGGTTTTATATGATTCCGCTGTCGTATAAGGGCTTTCTCGGCAGAAATTTCCACTGCCGGCTGTTGCTTTAACTCTTCATCAAGATCGCTGTAATATCCGCGCATCTCCTCAACAAGCGCACGACAACCGTGGCATTTGCGAAGATGTTCTTCTATCTCGTTTACCCTGTCGGCAATTTCATCTGCCTTCAGGGCGTATAATTCTAAAGTATGTTCGTCTATATGGTGCATTCTTATATTATATTCGTTGCAGTTAATCTATCGTGCTGAAATTACCATCTCCTCAGTGAACCTAAGTGTGCTTAGTGTCTTAGTGTTAAGGATTTTATTATAGCGCAAAATCAGAACATAATTACCACTAAGGCACTAAGATCACTAAATAACACAAAGCAATATTTATTTTTTAGATAACCCCACACGGGTGAGGGTTACACATGTTTTCTTAACTCCTTTAGTGCCTGCTTGTGCGCAATACGCGCAAGGTATTCAACCCGCGATTTATGTTTTTTCTTGTATTCCTTCTCTGTCAGTTCAGGCATCAATGTTTTCAAACTTGTGAAGAACGACATTCTTTCGCCATCCTGCTGAATTATCGTTGCATTCAGATTCTCTTCGATAACATCGAAATAATTTTTGAATACAAGATCATCGACCTTTCCTTTTCCAACATAAGACGGCTGATTTTCGTTCATCAACTTGAGACACACATCATGAAGAATAGCCGAAGCATCGCGCTCAGTTAAGCGGTCATCAATTGTTATTTCGGGCGAAACCTGTGCTTCGAAATAGAGCGAACGAAATATTTTAGCGATCATCATTAATGGAACAATGCGGCTATGCACTGTTTGATCGCGCAAATACACAGACAACTTCGCCATGAGAGCAGGAATATGCTCGGAACAATTTGCACATTGCCGCAGTTCAAGCTCAAGGTCGCTTGGCTCAACTTCCGGTAAATGCTCAAATGTTTCGCATGAGCACGGAGCGATGCACTGTTCGCCAAACCGTTCGATCTCCGTGAAATTGGTTAATGCTTCAAGTGAAAGTTTTATATTACGGAGAATTTTACCAAGCGCCGGGTCGGCTTCGTTGTATATCCGGAAAATACTTTGGTTCACACGCGCAAACACCAAACGGCGGAGGTGTGTGAGTAAATCTTTTTCAGAAATATTATCGAGGGATAAACTTTCAAAGTAAGTTTTAATCTGGATTAGATTTCCGGCGTGGTCTTGTTGGAAAAGATCGGCAATGCAATCGAGGGCAATATCGTCGGGTGGAGATTTGAAGAATTCGGTGTGTAATCGTCCGCTACTCAGTTTTCGTTTGAGCTGAACGAGGGCAATCTTGCGGCAGAGAAAAATAAACTCATTAATAATCCGCGGCGGAGGATTTCCAGAGCGTAAATCCGTTATGAGTTGTTTGAGTTCCATGCAAGCAATGGTTTTTGTTGCGTTTCCTTTTTAATTCAATAATTATATTTACTCTCTCTTAAACTGTTGAATTTAATATAATTAAAATAGAGAAAAGGGTCAAACGTCATTGGTTCTTCGTCATTTGTCATCAGAAACAAATGACCATTGACTAATGACTACTGACAAGTAACGAATATTAAAGAATTTCCACAATCTTAATCTTCCCGGTCATTCCGCGAAGAATATTAATGCTTTGTTTCGGTTTTCCGAAATATTCAGACAGCAATTCAATTACCTTTTCGTTTGCCTTGCCTTCAACCGGCGGAACGGAAACGCTCACAACGAAATTGTTCGCATCGATTTGCTTGACTTCGTTCTTCCGGGCGTTGGGTTTCACACGAACGGTAATTTTCATGGCGGCTGAGCAAGATGTAGTACACCTTGAAGGTGTCCTACATCTGAACTTCTTTTCCCGTTAATTTCTTCAACGCTTCGCGGTACAATTCGGCTGTTTTTTGAATAACCGAATCCGGCATCATCGGTCCCGGCGGTTGCTTGTTGAAATTGATTGAAAGCAAATAATCACGCACAAATTGTTTATCATAACTATCTTGCCCGGTTCCGGGTTTGTATTTTAACGTAGACCAGAAGCGCGATGAATCGGGTGTCAATAATTCATCGATTAAAATAAGTTGATTATCGAAGAATCCGAATTCCATTTTTGTATCTGCGATGATTATTCCTTTTGTTTCTGCGATACGCGCGGCACGTTTATAAATTTCAAGTGTGTAGGTTTTAACTTTCTCCGCTACTTCCCTCCCGATAATAGCGGCGGCTTCATCGAAAGAAATATTCTCATCGTGTCCGATTTCCGCTTTGGTTGATGGTGTAAAAATTGGTTCAGGAAGTTTTGAAGATTCCACCAATTCATCAGGCAATCTGATACCGCAGATTGATTTTGTTTTTTTGTATTCGCTCCAACCGGAACCGGAAATATATCCGCGAACTATGCACTCAACTGCCAATGGCTTGGCTTTCTTGACAACGATACTTCTGCCGCAAAGCTGTTCTTTGTATGGCTGACATTCTTTAGGAAATTTGTCCACATCGGAAGCAACAATATGATTTGGGATAATATCCTTTACAATCTCAAACCAATAATTAGAAATTTGCGTCAACACCTTTCCTTTATCCGGAATCGGCTGAGGCATTACGACATCGAAGGCAGAAAGACGGTCGGTTGCTACGATAAGCAGATGCTCGCCTAAATCGTAAATATCGCGTACTTTTCCACGTTTTATAAACTTGAGTGAAGGAAAGTGAGTTTCATAAATTGTTGTTGAGTTCATGGTGATGTTATATGTAGGTTTTAGGTTTTAGGTTATTTTTACTTTTGACTTTTTAATTTTTAATTGATGTGTGGTCGTGTATTATTTTCCAGCTATCGCCAAACTTTCTTAGAATGAGCGTGAAGACACCTTGGGGATTGTCTTGCTCACGTTTCAATTCCCAATTGCCGAATATCCATGCAGACTTTTCTGACAATAAGTTAATCTCAAGTTTTGAGAAAACCAATTTTCCCATCTTCGCTTTTGTATCGTAGCTCTTCTTATATTTTTCGTAAGTTGCATTCCATCCCCGCTGGATATTTCCGCCGCTTGTGAAAAGCAAACTGTCCGATTTCCAGTATCCTTCCATGTAACCGGTTAAGTCACCTTTATTCCATGCAACAGCTTGATTGTCGAGCAATTCCGCAATCTCTTTTTGCTCGTTGTTTCGGGAAACATTTTGAGCGTACAAACAAATATTGAAGCACAACAAAAATGCAGTTGCAATTCTGAATATCATTTTACAAACGTCCTTTGTTTACTAATTGCTTTTTTAAGCAGGATGAGATAATCTGACCGTGGAATTTCAATCGCGCCCAAATTTTTCAGATGAGGTGTGATGAATTGAGTATCGAGCAACTGAAATTTATTTTCACGCAAGCGATTAACCAAAAAGACCAAAGCAACTTTAGAAGCATCTTTAACGCGGCTAAACATAGATTCACCGAAGAATGCGGCACCTATAGAAACACCGTACAATCCGCCCAAAAGTTTTTCATCTTTCCATGCTTCAACACTGTGAGCATAACCAAACATAAACAGTTTTAAATAACTTTGAATAATCGTTTCCGAGATCCAGGTATCTTTTCGTTCGCTGCAACATCGCATCACCTGTTCAAATGAAGTATCTATCCTAAGATCGAAAATATTTTTATTCAATGCTTGATGCAAACTGCGTGAGATTTTTAGTTTATCCAAAGGAATAATGGCTCGCGGATCCGGAGAATACCAGCCGATTTCCCCCTCTCTCGAATCAGCCATCGGAAAATATCCGGCAGCGTAAGCCGAGATCAGAAATTCAGGATCTATAATTTTACTAACGGGTATCTGGTTTAATTTTATCATTTTATCATTGTAACATTGATTCATTATCTAAATGATTAAATGTTTCAATGCGTCAATTTATTCAGTCACCAAAACAAACTCCAACAGCCCGAGCTGCAAGAACATGCTGTGATTCCGGCGGAACAAGCCGCTGTTTGCGGATTGCATCTTCTAACTTCACCGTAACAACATCACGCCCGCGTAAACTCACCATAGTACCGAACTCGCCGCGCGAAGCCGCCTGTAATGCCATTGAGCCATAACGAGTGCCGAGAATTCGATCGAAAGCCGACGGGCTGCCGCCACGCTGAACATGTCCGAGAACGGTAACACGTGTTTCTAATTTCGTTTCTTCCTGAATTCGTGCGGCAACAAGTTCACCGATGCCGCCTAATCGAATCGGATCGGTTCTCTTCGTATCTTTTTCTTTTACAACTATTTCACCGTCAAAAGGTTTTGCGCCCTCGGCAACGCAAATGATGCTGTAGCGCGCGCCTTTACTTCGTTTCCAAACAAAATCAAAAATTGATCCCCACTTAAAAGGTATTTCGGGAATTAAAATTACATCAGCCCCACCCGCTAACCCTGCACCTAAAGCTATCCAGCCAGCGTACCTGCCCATCACTTCGATGACAATAACACGATGATGCGAAGAGGCGGTTGTTTGCAATCTGTCGATTGCTTCTGTTGCAACTTGTAGCGCCGAGTCGTGACCGAAAGTTATATCGGTCGCATCTAAATCATTGTCGATAGTTTTCGGAACACCAACAATGTTCATTCCCATTTGGGCAAGTTTATATGCTATATTCATCGTACCGTCGCCGCCAATGGCAATTAACGCATCAAGTCCCCATTGCCTGTAACTGTCGAGAACCATATCGGAGCAATCGGTTATTGTAACACCATTTGCTGATTCCCGTGGATAATGAAAGGGATCTCCTTTATTTGAAGTTCCTAAAATTGTTCCGCCAAGATTAATAATTCCGGTGACATCAAGTTTCGTCAGTTCACGCATGCGTCCTTCAACAAAACCCTCAAAGCCGTCTAAAATACCGATAACGCGTGTATTAAAATACGACATCGCCGGTTTTGCAATACTGCGGATTACCGCGTTCAATCCCGGACAATCTCCACCTCCTGTTAGTATTCCAATTCTTTTCAAAGTAATCGCCATATCAACCTTAATATTTCATGAAATTTGAACTGCGGAAATATACAAATTCTTCAAGAATATTTCCTGAAGAAAAACATTAAATTAATTCCGAAAACGATCCGGGACATACTTCACATATAATTCCGACAATCTTCTTCTGCCGAATGTATCTAAATCTTCATCGTCGCGATCGCGTTTGCGCAACATCTCAAAGTCGTCCAGATCACTTCCGCTCATCTTGTGGAGATAATCTCGTAACAAATCTATTATTTTATGCTGTTCAATTTTTGTCATTTTAATTTCCTTGTTTGATTGATAGTAAAATCCTGTAAACGCGAACCTGCATAGTGAGTCGTGATAGAATCCCTGCAAACGTTCCAACAAAAAAATATATTTTTATCGGAACTTCATAAAAATCTATGGGAAAAAATATTTTTGATAATACGATCCCAAACACATAACCAATCCCTCCGGCTAACCACCACAAAGGTAATTGGGAAAGATATGATAGCGTTGAAAAAGGATCGCTTATCATCGGAGAAATGATCGTAAACCAAAATCTTTCCGCACTCCAACTGAAAAACGAAATGCTCAATCCACTTAAGAGATACAGAGATATTAAATCAGATCTAAACGAGTGCCAGATGATATGATATGAAATGAGAATGAGCGATACTTCAATACCGAGCAGAATGTTCCAAAGTAACGTGCGGAAATGATGTGCCGAAAGATATGATTCATATTTAACAACGATATCGGATGTTGGGTTTACCATCTTTGTAATCTAATAATTTTCAATCATGCTAAAATCTCCGGCTCCCTCACGAATTACAACAGGATGTCCTTCGGTTAAATCGAGTATCGTCGATAATTCGAGTATGCTGTTTCCTCCATCGAGAATCAGATCGACTCTCTTTTCATAAAATTGTTTTATGGCTTCCGGATCGTTGATGATATCACCCCGTTCATCTGTAACGCTCGCGTTAAGAATCGGGTGTCCAAGTTCTTTTATGAGCGCTATACATACTTTATTATCGGGGACGCGTATGCCAACCGTTTTCCGCTTTGTAATCATGCTTTTTGGTAATTGCTTTAGGCGGCTCGCTGGCAAAATAAAAGTGTAAGCTCCCGGTATGAGTTGTTTCATCAAACGAAATGCTGTGTTCGAAACTTTTGCAAACTCGCTTATATGACTTAGATCGGAACAAACAAAACTGAACGGTTTGCTTCTGTCTTGACCTTTTAATTGGTAGATAAGCTCTATTGCGCGGGGACTAAATATACTGCATCCTATGCCATACACTGTATCCGTCGGATAAATAATTATTCCGTCGCTCTTCAATATTTCAACCGCGCGTTTAATATGTCGAGGTTGAGGATTATCTGGATGAATTTTAAAGTACATGATGAATCATCGCCAGTGATATTATTTTAATTCTTTCGATGGTGGAGAATCAACAAGAACATGTTCTGTAATGCCTTCCAATTTCGCTTCGAAATGCGACAGCTTTTTATCTGCCTCTTCATATTTTTTTCTAGAATTCTCTATATGAGTTCCGAGCGTATCAAAAACTTCACGCACTTTACCAATATCACCCTGAAGCCGTGAGAGATTTCCTAAAATTTCTTTGGCGCTGTGCTCTATATACATTCCGCGCAGTCCAAGAGCAATCACCTGAAGATAGGCGTAAAAGCTGTTTGGAGAAACCGGGATAACTTTTTTTTCAATTGCATAATTATACGCACCGGTTCCTTCGGCTAAACCCTCATCTTTGATTATGATCTCATAATAAATATTTTCAGAGGGGATATACATAAGCGCGAACGGGAATGTTCCTTCATCGGGAAGAATATATTTCGAGGCAATCGCATCGATATGTTTTTTTACATCGTTCACAAATACTTTCTGGTACGATTTTTTTTCTGTTTCGGTTGCGGAAGATGTTAATTTTTTAAAATTCTCGAGCGGGAATTTCGAATCAACCGACACCAGACGATCTGATGTTTTTATTACGGCATCAACCGCCTGCCCGTTTCTGAAGCGGTATTGCATTTCATAATGTCCCGCAGGTAGAACCTGCTTCAGCAAATCCTCAAGTAAATATTCACCTAAACCGCCGCGAAGTTTTGGCGCGCTTAGAAGCTCTTCCAATTTCGAAACACTTTGCCCCAATTCTTTTATTTCCTTCGTTGCCTGCCCAAGCTCGCCAAGATTTCTTTGCACTTCTCCAATAACCCGCGCGGCGTTATCGAGCCGGTCTCCAACATTCGACGTTTGCGATTGAATTTGCTGTGTGACTGTATTTAACTGCTGATTAACATTCTCTGCAACTTGCTGTAACCTGCTGCCAACGTTTGTGGTTTGTGACTGTATTTGATTAGCAACGAGGGCAAGCTGGGAGTTCATTGTCTCAGTTACCTGCTGTAAACTCTGACGTACATCGGAACGCACAGATTCCACCTGTTGCTGAACCAATAAGATAGATTGATCTTTATCAGCCAGGGATGACGCTTGCTGACGCTTCAAGAAAAGAATCAATAAAACAACGCTGAGTATGGTAAGAAAAATGAGAAGAATTTCCATAAAAATAATTTTCAGGTAAAAATAATATTTCGCGCAGTTGTAAAATCAGAACTGAGACGACCGCTCGTGCTTCACCTACTAATCATTCCTGCCGGTGAAATCGTCGGACAATCATACATTCATAAATTACGATTTAATCAGCATATAAAAAAATCTTGGATTATTTGTTCTTTCTTCATACTTTTAAAGGAATTTAAACAATAAAGGGGATATTCAACGTGAAAGCCGTTTTTGTAAGAGCACTATTTATTTTTGTTCTTTTTGTATTTAGTTTTTCCATACCCCTCAATGCCCAGGATGTGAGTATCGGCGCTTCGCTCACTAATGATCCGAACATTTTTGATACTTACACTCCCCTGAAAGACAATGTCACCGAAATCGCGTTTGATATTTCAAAAGGAGTGGTTACCGAAAATAGTTATTTCGGTATATTTTACTCGGGCGCGCTTTCGTTGTATGAAAACTTACCTTCTCGTAATTATCAATTTCACATGGCAATGGTCGGGTATAATTATCATTTTACAAAAAAGATAGATAATGACACTTCAGAAAGTGAGGCGATGCTTTCGGACGAAGATTCAATTTCATCATCAGATGATGATACAATCGAAGCAATGAATACAGATGACGATGTTTCAACTGCCGAAATGGAAGAAGAACCTACCGATAGTTTGGATAATTTTTTGAATATCAGATTTACCGGTGGATTGCAGTTGAATAAGGTCGATTATGAGAGTTGGGATAATACTATTCTCGCAGGCACATCAATATTTCGCCAACCACTCGGCAGACACGCAAGCATTCGCCCTTCATACACAATTATATACAATTCTTACCCGAATCTGACGGCGCTTACAAATATTCAACATAACATTTCACTCATTCTCGGAACAGATGTTTTACCGTTTAGTTGGTTTGCTGTAATACCAACATTTGGAGCGAAAAGTTTTCCTAACACACAAACCGATTCAATAATTTTATCAAAAGATTCCAAAAGTAAATTTGATGGGAACGGCACAACAACGGGAAAAACTATTTCCTATAATTTAACAACACCCTCAGTAACGCAAACATCATTTACATTATTGTGGAATTACAGACCTGCACCTGCAACATATTTCACAACCAGATTTACACATTTTAACACGCCATCGTCGATAGCGCGCACTATTCCTGAACTTCGAAAGGGAGCGGCAAAAACCAATGACATGCTTATCAAAAATTCATTCGGAGAAAATGAATTATACGACGATCATTATTCATTTTCGGGGAACATAATTTCAATCGGCGTAGTGCAAGCGCTTCCACAGGAATTATCGTTTACAGGTTATTGGAAATACGAAAATAAAACGTACAGTTATGCAGCAACCGATTTTGCGGATTCTGTTATCGCCAATAATCGTGTAGACACGCGGACAGAGTTCGAGTTAAATTTTTCCAGATTATTTGAAATTACAGAAGAGACCAATTTGAGAGCAGAGATAGGATTCCATTATATAAAGAATAGTTCAAATTCTTTATACTTCGATTTTAAGAAGAGTACATTGATGGCGGGAGTTGAGTATAGTTTTTAGGTTTAGAAAAAATGAATAAAATATTGATTCATTTTAATAAACTTTACGGATTAGATTTTTTAAAATTATTTTTTATTCACAGCCACATCAAACCTCTCCGTTTTCACCCATGTTCGTTTTTCTCTCTTTATTACGTCTAAATAGATTGCTCTTCCGACAATATAAATCCACACCTGGCAATAGGTGAAATACATCAAAAATGTGAGCAGAAGATTAGAGAATTTATCTTCCCGGTCGTACGATAAAGCGAGCAATATCTCCATCAAGAAGAGAACAATGCCTACAATCCAGACGAGCGTGTAAGGTCCGGGTAAATTAATGACAACGATATTAAAAACTCCGAGGAGGAAAAGTATATCGGAACTTACAAGCGCTACAAGAAAAACATAGTAAAGAGAGAGCATGTAAAGCAATTCAACTGCGAGAAATTTATTTTTAAACGACGGGATCTCTTTCAGGAATTTTTTCCCGACATAATTGTTTCCCTGCACCCACCGCGTACGCTGTTTAATCCAAACATTCCACGATTCCGGCTCCTGTTCGTACGTTATCGAGTATGGAACGAATTTAATGCGGTATCCTTCCATGTATATTCTAATGCTTAACTCCGAATCTTCTGTAATCGCATCTTCGTCCCATCCATTCAGCTTGTCTAAAAGACTGCGGCGGATGACAAGATTTGTTCCGGGTAGTGTGGAAATCTTGAACATCTTCCAACGCCCCGATTGCAACATAGATTGAAAACCGAGCGTCTCAATATTTATGAAGCGTGTTAATAAGTTTCGGTTCTTGTTAATGGTGCGAAATTTACCCAACACCGCCCCAAGCGATTTATCTTGAAGCATTTGAACCATCAAATATTTCAACGCTAAGGGGTCGGGAGTATTATCTGCATCATAAACGGCTACATACTCGGCGGTAGTTTGTTTCAAACCAAGATTGAGAGCGCGCGATTTCCCTTTGCCACCCTCACCCTTTGGTACATCATAGAGACGTAAACGAGAATCTTTGATTGCATATCCCTGAACAATCTCAGCCGTCCGATCCGATGAACCGTCGTTGATTACAAGAATATCTAATTTATCTTCGGGGTAATCGAGATGAAGCATCGCCTCAATTGTGTAAGAGATAACCTTTTCTTCATTATGAGCGGGAATAAGAATTGTTACTTTCGGAAAATCGAATTCCATCGTATCCACTTTTTTCTTCTCTTTCCGTGAGGATCTATAGTGGAAGAAACCTGCCATCGTCAAAATCAACTGGTAAAAAATCATGAACCAGATGAGAATGACAGAAAGTACAAAGATAATACTGAGATCGAGTTCAAGAAGCGATCCACTTGGCATTAACGTTTTTCCTCTCTCGGACGCGTAAACCTGACCATCGTATAAAATCCGATAAGCATCACTCCTGAGAACATGCCGAACGCAACGATAAACCACGAAGACCAGAAACTCGTTATATCCACACCGTATGAGACAGTAGTTTCAAGAACTGCAAGAACATGATGTTCGCCGGGTGGAAGAACTGCGGTGAAGCGGCGATGTCCGGCGAGGATAGGAACGATAGTTTCTTTGTCGTCGATATAAATATTGTATGGTCTATGGCTAAACGAAGCATAACAACGCGTCGAGCTGCTGTAACTTACTGAGACACTCCGGTTAGAATTGATCAAGCCGAGCATTTTGCCTGAGATTGTGAGTAGTTTCCCCGGTGCCGGCATTGAAGTATTAAAAAGCTCTCCTTCACTTTTATCCGCAGAAAGAATATGATTGCCGGCAGGGAGTAAAAACATTCCTCTATCGGATGTAATTCGCTCGCCGGTTGATGTTGTGAGGGCTGTAAAATTTTGGGGAAGTTCAAGCATAACCGGAAAAGGTGTAGATAGCTTCCATCCGTTAGGAATAGTTGAGATAGAAGCAGATGCGGAAGCGGCATAACTCATCATGCGCAAATCTTGCGGGCGTATGCTCGACTCGGAATACAACGAAAATCTTTCAGCCGATGCGGCTGCAACATTAACCAGCATATAACTTTCTATCCCGGTTTGAACGAGAGTTGGAAAAATAGTCGGCTTCTTCTCATCGCGAAACTGAAGGATATTAATATCTATCATAACGGCGTCTTTTTCACCAAGCAACGATTTATATCTTTCTGCAATTACAGAGTATCTTCTTGGATCTTTCGACCACTCGCTTTGCGGATCTTCAATCTGCAGGGTAAAGTTGTATTTCTTTTTCAATTCGTTTATTCTAATCGCGTCCACTCCGTGATTTTTTCTCAGCTCCGGATTTCCAACATCATCCATAACCGTCAGCACAACATCGAAGTAGGGCTTTTCTGACTTTACTTCCCCGATCATCATAAGAAATTCTTCATGCAGTTTCGACAATCGGTCAACCCTGTACTCTTCATAACGTTTCCACGCGTAAGCGTTCTTTTTCCAATAATATTCCGACTTCTCATCAAAAAGATTAGCCGGATCGAAACCGTAAAGTTTCTTGAACTCACTTCGTGCCGAAGGGTGCATGGGAGTCATCAAGTTCGAATTTTCCGGTCCATCGGTTCCCGCTTCAAAATATAACTCTGCAACGTTTACGCCGTCCCAATCATGTTGCAAAAGAAACGATTTGTACATATTTTTAACTTCATTCAAACAATTACTGTCGGTTAAGGCAACAGGGAAACGCCACGATGCAATCACCGGCTCTCCGCGAAAATTTAGTTCTTTCCATTCAGGATGATCTTTCCAGAATTTTTCTGAAACGTGCGGCGGTTCCAACCAGGCATAAACTAAAATACCATTTGCATGACAAAGCTCAATTAACCGTTTGTAATTGTAAGTCCACTTTTCATACTGGTGCCAGCCAACCGCATGAACTATCCGTATTCCATCGGCAACCCAACGTTTTACTAAATCTTCGACACTTATATTATGCCTGTATCCGGGATCGAAAAATACTTCAAGATTTTCGCGGCGCAAGATCGGCTTCAGGTGAAAGAATGAGCGTATATATTCCATAAAATATGGAAATCTGCTGTAACCGCCGGTGGACATAGGATCGAATCTCGTACCGAGGAAAATAAATTTTCCCTTCCCATACGTTCTGCCGATTACAACAGGTGCATCAATTTTTTCTTCACTACAAAGTATCTCGTCTTCTGGAAGAAAATCAAATCTTGTCATTATTTCAGGGAATTTTAAAACAAGCGCATCTGAAGGATATAAATGATCCCGCATCCGGTCAATTTTTATTTTAGAATCTGTAAACTTAATTCCCAATTCTTCGGCAAGATAATTTTTACCATCGGTAACAACATTTCCTCCTTCTTCAAGAAATTGTACGATGATATCATAATCTCTATCCCGGAGGCGTTCCACATTATTGTAAGGAACTACCACTAAATTATAACCTTGCAACGAAGGGGGAGTATCTAAACTAAGAGTATCCACTTCAATATTTAAAGATCGGAAGGCAGAGGCAAAGCTCGCCTGGTTGTTGTATGATCCGCCTTTGGCATCAGGATCCCAAAGAAGTGCAACGCGAGCAATATCATATTTCTCTTCAGATTTTAGAACATTATCCCACAAATTTTTAACATCACCTTTAAAGCGATCGAACCATGCCAATTCGATCTCTTTAAATTCCAATGGCTCTGCAACAAAAATTTCACCGGGCAAAAGCTTGACCTGATCTTTTATCTTTCCCTGAATCCGTTCCGAAGAAACTTCGCGGAGACCGATATCGCCATCGGGTTGCAACAATGTCTTCCTGAAAAACTGATCATCCAATGTTATTTCATACAACTGCGAACCTGTAATCACGATATGATTATTCATCTCCACTCGCAGGTTTAATTCTTTTACGTCGATAAAAGTGTAGCCAAGCTTTTTTACGCCGTCGACATATTCTTCTATGTATTCGATATCGATAAAAGAATGGATGAACGCCGAGGCAAATCCGTCGCGGACGGCAAGCTGCATCTTGGCGCCTTTCAATAATTTTTGCACTGCTTCTTCTTCCACTTCGCGGTTTTCATCCAGTGGTATGTAACCGAGGTTTTCGGGCAAAAGACGCTGTCCAAAAAGATCGCGCTCGATGATATACGGAAAATATTGACTGTAATCGGGATCATCAAGAACGCACCGTTGTTCCATTGCTGTGGAGAAATATTTGGCGAAAATAGGGTAATCGTCCTGCGATGCCATATAATGAGGAGTTTCCCAGACGAGTGGATATAGATTATTTTTCCAAAATTCCTCCAACCCCATTTTCATTTTCTTTTCAACATAAACTTTCGAATCTTCATTCAACTTACGATTCGTACTTGCGTCCCAGAATTCAAAATCGGTTGCTGTTGTTCCCTGATATTGGTGAGTTATTCCGTGCATGACTATGGTGGCTCCGCGAGACACCATATAACGAAGGGCATCCACCATCTCCGGTTTATCCGATAAACTAACACGTAAACCGCGGTCAGGATCAACGTAGAAAGGTACAACACCGACTAAAAATGGAACGTCTTTCGAGTTTAACGCATCAGCTACATCGCGAAGCCGCTCCGGATTTTCGAATACCGTAACATCCTCGATTCTCAGAAGAGCTCTGTGAATTTCGGCATGTGGTTGACCCAATAAATCATGAAGCATATCTGCAAAATAAATATACCGGTCTGTTTCTGTTGCCGAGGCAAACGGTGAGTCGGCGATATACATAAAGTTTTCAACTCTGATTATATACGGCACTTCGCGCCCTGTCGCGGTTGAAAACGCTGTGGCAATAACATCGACATCATCATTTCTTAAAACATTTATAATGTTGATGTTTGGTTCGCCCTTGGTAAAATCTCTGCCGCCTGCGGTTACAATATCATAATTTGAAACTGTATCTAAGCGTTCGAATTTAAAACCGTATTTCTTAGCAAGATCATATTTCGAATCGAAATATTCCATGCCTGTGTTCATCCACACAAGCATTTTATCCGGCGAGTAAGCTTCGCGCAAAAATTTCTCAGGCGGATCGTAACGTTTGCTGAATCCGATGAAAAATGTAATATCATAATTCTTCATCTCGTTGCTTTTGTAGGATTCTACACCTTCGATCTTGTATTCAACTTTGAAATGACCCAAGAGCATTGCAAGCTGACGGGCATCGCCACGGGCGTAGTTATTCGGAGTATCCTGTCCTTCAAATAGAATCAGAACCTTTTTCGCTTCTGATGCAAGACTGCTATTAAACAGGAAAATTAGGGGCAAGAGAAAAACAAGGAGAATATATCGTATCTTCATGTATGTAAACATACGTTTTTATAGTTAAATAAGCAAAAGAGAATCATACTGAAAATATTTTTCTCTTGAATCTTAGTCGGATTTTGTTAAATTGAATATAGCAGCTAATTTCCTCGCGCCCCATCGTTATTTTTTTTAAGTCGACAAATTATCATGAAACTCAAGTTCTTACTATTATTGTTATCCTTCACTCAATTTGCCTTCCCGCAATGGGAATGGCAATCACCCCAACCGCAAGGTAATACACTATACAATGTTCAATTCATAGATACATCCAACGGCTGGGCTGTTGGAGAATTCGGCACAATAATCCACTCAACAAATGGCGGTAATGACTGGACTGAACAAGAATATGGTCGCACCGATGATATTTTATATTGCAATATGATTTCAACCACAACCGGTTGGGCTGTTGGGGATAATGGGACCATTCTTTACACATCCGATGGCGGCGCAAATTGGCTCGAGCAGCAAAGTGGAATTAGCACAGGATTGAATTCCGTTTCATTTATTGACGCGATGAATGGTTGGGTAGTCGGCGATCAGGAAATTATCCTCCATACAACAGACGGTGGAATTAATTGGTTGATACAACGACAAACTTTCAATTTGATAAGTATTAATGCGGTTACATTTTTATCTCTAACAGATGGGTGGGCTGTTGGAAGTAAAGGTAGAATATTTCATACAACCGATGGCGGTACAACATGGACATCACAAGCGATTGGATCCACAACAATTACATTTCTTCATATTGCATTTGCAGATGCCTCACTCGGTTTTATTGTTGGATCCGATGGCACACTCTACCGAACCGATAACGGGGGAACATCATGGAGTCCGATCAGCACATCCGAATCGGTAAACTTCAATCGTGTTTGCATGCTTAATACATTTGTTGGATGGATTGCCGGCGATGGTGGAAAAATTCTTCGCACACTTAACGGTGGTTTATCATGGTCATCTTCAACAATTGCATCGGGTGAAAACTTGAATGGATTAAGCCGAGCCGGAACTAATCTCTGGTCGGTTGGTGAATATGGTAAAATAATGAAATCTACAAATAATGGAATAAGCTGGATAAATCTTGATTCGGGAACTCGCCTGAGTATAAATTGGATCAGCTTGACTTCGAATAATACCGGTACGGCAGCAGGACAAGAAGGATTATTGCTTCGGACAACGGATAACGGTTTATCATGGCAGCAACTTACATCTCCTACTCCTGCCCTTTCGTCGTTTGGCGTTAGTATGATAGATGAAACTCACGGCTGCGCAGTTGGGGAAGAAGGAAACATACTTCGCACAACAGACGGCACAACATGGCTTAAACAACCGAGTCCCACTACACACACACTTTTTGGGATCGACTTTGCGAACGAATCTGAAGGATGGATTGTTGGAGGAGACCCGGTTAATTATACCGGGATAATACTCCATACAATAAATGGCGGAGCTGATTGGTCAATTCAAAATTCATTGATGCCGCATATGGTTTACGGAGTTTCATTTGTTACCCCGCTGATTGGCTGGGTTGTTGGAGATTTCGGTATAATTTTCAATACAACAAATGGTGGAATTTCATGGTCACCTCAAACAAGCGGTATTAACACAGTGCTTTATTGCTGTACCTTTTCCGATCAAAATAACGGATGGGCAGTTGGAGATTCGGGAAGAATTCTACACACAAGCAATGGCGGAACAACATGGGCACAGCAGAATTCCGGCTCCAATGTTATTCTCTTTTCAATTGCCAACAATGGAGCGAACGAATTGACCGCCGTTGGCGACCTTGGCACTATTCTTCATACGACGGATGGCGGAGAACACTGGTATTCAGAATATAGCAGAACTGTTTATTCACTCTATTCAATCGCAAACAACGGTAAATTCATATCTGTCGGTGATTATGGAACGTTACTCGGTTTCAACGCACCAGAACAGTTCGGAACTGTTTCCGGTGCTTTATTCTTCGATCAAAATCAAAATGGCATTAGAGATTTATCCGAAACCGGTTTAGCCGGTTGGCAAATTACAATTGCGGGTTCTCAAACTCAACAAACTACCACAGATATTAACGGCAACTTTGAATTTATAAATTTACCATTAGGCGCATATACTGTAACCCAGACTTTGCCGCCTTCATGGATAAATACATTTCCTGGTTCTTCAAACAGCTACTCATTTTCATTAACAACTCAAGCGCTAAACTATTCTTGTCTCTTCGGAAATTATACTCCCTCAACCATCGATTTCAATCTGCGCAGCGGGTGGAACCTCATCTCAATGCCGATAAGTTTAGTTGATCCTTCGTTATCGACAATATTTCCAAATGCAATTTCGAAAGCGTTTTTCTTTGAAACCGGATATAATATGACTGACACTCTTAAGCCCGGTCCCGGATACTGGATAAAATTTCCTTTCGATTTTTCTGCATATGTGGCAGGGACACCAATTGAGGACGATACGATCCAGGTTCAAAGCGGTTGGAATATTATTGGTTCTGTGGCAAGTCCTCTTTCAACACAATCGATCGTCAGCATACCTCCTGATATAGTTTCATCCCGATATTTTGGTTACGCAACAAGTTATTTCGCTGCCGATACAATTATGCCCGGTAAAGGTTACTGGGTGAAGGCATCCGAGCCGGGGACTTTAATCCTTCGTCAGAATAATTCTTCTCTGCTTAAAAATCAACCTTGCTCGAACGAAATTTTATCTGGAATCAATCAGCTCATAATTTCAGATGCTGTTAATAATTCTCAAACTCTTTATTTCTCAAACAAATCTAATATCGATTCTAAAAATTTTATTTTACCACCGGTTCCGCCCGAAGAAGGATTTGATGTTAGATTTAATAACGGATCTCAAATCTTTAATTTCTCCGATAACGAAAAAACTGCTGAAGCTAAAATCGATCTCCAAGCATATATCCCACCAGTTAAGATGGAGTGGAATATATTAGACAATCAACAAAATTATTTTTCACTCTCCAATAAACGAGGTGGAAATAAAATTGCATCTTTAAATTCAAAATCCGGTAGCGTTACAATTGACAATATCGAATCGAATAATTTATATCTGAATATCGAATCCGACGGTAAACAAATACCTATTGAATATTCGCTGATGCAAAACATACCGAACCCATTTAACCCGACGACGAATTTCCAATTTTCAATTGCCAACCTGCCTGCCGGAGCACACGGCACGCAGGCGGGTTCACAATTGACGACTTTGAAAGTCTATGATATGCTGGGCAGGGAAGTTGAAACGCTTGTAAATGAAGTGTTAAATCCAGGCACGCACACAGTTACATGGGATGCTTCGGGTTATTCGAGCGGAGTATATTTCTATCGGTTACAGTCAGGAAAATTCACTGATGTTAAGAAGATGATATTGGCACGATGATTCTTGTAAGACCTCCGATTTATTCTCAGCTTAAACATGTAAAAAATCGGTAGTTTATAATGGATTTTTCTGATTTCATGAAAATGATTTTATTGTTATAGTGCACTTCTAAATATTTCAAAAATGATTATTAAAAATATTTTCTTCTTGATAATTATCTCATCTCTTTTAGCATCATGCAAAAAGGACGATGGAATTAATAATCCGGTTAATGATTCTGAAAACAAATCCGGCTTATACGGAACCGGCTCTTTATCATTCGAATCCGCTGACATTGACAGCGGTTTATATGCGAGCGGAAGTTACAAGCCAAGCAATGAATTTGCAAACGATACTGCCACCGACGGCGCAGGCGGATTTATTAAAGACTCTTTGCTCTTTGGAAAAAAGATTAGCGGACTTATTGCAGGTTATGAGCATTCAATTATCAACTCAACGCTTAACGAACAAATTCTTTTGATTGCAATATTTGATACGGCAGAAGGAATACGTTTGGGTAGTTATAATTTTTCTTATCTTAATGCAACACTTAACTCGCCGGGTGCTTACGTTTATTTTATACTAACCGATTCAATAAACTTTTTCCAGATGTTTGTCTCTAAAAATGGAAATCTTACAATCACATCATACGATGCACAAACCCGACATGTAATCGGTAATTTTAGCGGTACACTCTTCAGCATGCCCCCGGATACATCAAGACAAATTCAGATGTCAAACGGTCTAATCGACATTTATCTCTCCGATAAATATTTTAATTACTGATCAATGACTCTGAAGTATATGTATTTTCTCTTTGAGAATTTGGATAGTTAGGTTTATTGTATCAAGGTGAGTTCGGAAAGACAAAACCGCAAGTCGTAGTGTGAATTTTCCATCGAGCATTGTTGAAGAAAGAAAAACCCTGCCGTCTTTTTGCACTTCTTTCACAAGCATCTCATTGAATTTTTCTGCATCACCTTTTTTCGGGACGTATCGGTATGTTACAACCGAAAGATCGGGGAAAGGTCCAACTTCAAAACCTTCAATTTTCTTTATTTCATCATAAAAATAACGGGCAAGAAGTAACTTCTCTTCAAGCGCCGCACGGAAAGGTGCAACTCCAACCAATTTAAGCGGAAGCCATAAACGTAAACCCCGAAAATGCTTAGTTAGTTCAGGTGATATGTCGGCAGGCGATAATTCATCTTGCGCCTTGAGCGCATCTTGCATATAGTTTGCTTGATACCGGAATGAATCGAATAATTTCTTTTTATCACGCACGAGCACTGCGCCCGATCCGTAAGGAAGAAATAATCCTTTATGCGGATCCATAACAAGTGAGTCTGCCTCTTCCATTCCCCGAAGAATTTTTTTTTCATCCTTACAAAGAACGAAGAATGCACCATAAGCCCCATCCACATGCAGCCAAAGATTATTTTGCTTCGAGATTTGCGCAATTGCCGAGAGAGGATCAACTGAACCGGTATCGGTAGTGCCGGCAGAAGCGATTATGAGAAAAGGATTAAAACCCGATTTTTTATCTGCAATAATTTGTCTCTCTAATAATGTTGCGTCCATCCGGTAATTGGAATCCATTGGAATATACCGGAGAATACATTCTTTAAGTCCTGCGATACGGATCGCTTTATCAACAGAATGATGAACTTGTGCAGTCAGATAAATTACAGATCGATCAAAATCTTTTGCTTTTAAATTCTGTGCATCTCGCGCGGCAACAATGCCGATAAGATTAGCTATGCTTCCACCCGATGTAAGATTACCGCCCGCTGTTTTAGGAAAGCCGACAATTTCCGACATCCAATCAAGCAGCATATGTTCCATCCGAACTGCACCGGGTCCGGCAAAATAAATACCTGCGTAGCGGTTAAAAATAGCGGCGAGATAATCTCCGAGAGCCGAAAAATAAATTCCTCCGCCCGGTATGTAACCAAGATGTCCGCCAGAGGCAGGATTTAAACCGGGTCTATCGATGTTGTGTTGAATAAGATCAATAAGTGAATCGATCTCGGCTCCATTTTCGGTAATCGGTGAATCAAGAATTCCTCTTCCCTTATCCTCGGTTGAAACATATGCCGGAATAGTATAGATATTTTCGATGAACTCATCTGCATAGCGAACTATTTTTTCAAGAAGTGCTGCTCGTGTTTCGCTTGATGGTTCTAACTGGAGTGCGATGTTCTGCAGAAATTTAATACGTTCAATCATTTAGAAAAATAATGCAATAATAATTGTATCAGATAAGTTACCGCTCGATTATTTCGTTGGGAAGTTCATTCGCATCATCCGATTTGCGCGGGAAATGTTTTGCCAATTCCTCGCCGACCTTTTTTACTGCGGAAGCAATTCCATCAAAAAAATTCCCTTTTTTAAAATCATCGGTCATCGAATCGGCAATCTTTTGCCACGTTCCTTCTTGAACTTTTTTATGAATCCCTTCATCGCCGATAATTTGAAATTTATGTTCAGAGAGAAGAAGTAAGATAAGTACGCCGGTTCGATCGCGTGTGTTTTGCATCCCGAGGAAATGAAATTCTTTAAGGGCAAGTTCCTGAAGTGTAAGTTTTCTTTCTTTCCACTGTCGCCGCTGCTTCAACACAACTCGAATTTCACCCGACGTGTTCTGTTCAGCTTCGGCAATCACGCTTGCGAGCGATTGAAGCTCTGGTTTGGTTAAGTATTTCTTTCCGAATAATTCCATTTAAAAATTTTAGATTATGAAAATTACCAATAATTTTACCAACTTCCGCTGGCGCCACCGCCGCCGAAACTTCCACCTCCACCGCTGAAACCGCCGAATCCACCACCACCTCTGAAACCTCCACTACTGCCACCAAACCCGCCGCCGCCGAAACCGCCCCAAAATCCCGGGAAGCCGGAACGATATCCGCTTGATCCAATTGAGCTTCTTCTTCCACTTCCGAAGATGCGTGGAAATATTTCAAAAAATAAAATCAATAATATAATGGCGATCGGTGAAAACTTCCTTACACTGTTTTGTTTTGCTTCTCCTTTAAATTCACCCTTTGTAACCGAGATAATAGCATCTACACCATCGCTGATGCCGCCGTAGAAATCTCCATCACGAAATTTCGGACCGATTATTATCCGAATAATCTGGCTTGATACTGCATCGGTTAAAACTCCTTCCAATCCGTAACCGACTTCAATATCTATTTTCCGGTCTTCCTTTGCAATTAAAAGAAGAATTCCGTTATTTCGATCTTTCTTTCCGATTTTATTTTTCTCTGCGAAGTTAATGGCGTAATCTTTTAAATCTTCTCCCCCAAGAGAAGAAATCAACAAAACGATTACCTGATTGGAAGTTGCTTGCTCGAATTCGGCAAGAGTTTTTTCCAACGATCTTACCTCGTCAGGCGATAATGTTCCGGTCGCATCATTAACGCGTTGGTGAACAAGGGGGATTTCTTGCTGTGCGGCAGCTATTCCAATGAATAAAATAATGGAAAATATTATCAGCAATATTTTTATTACAGGACTTTTGTCCATCTATTTTTCAAATTATTATTTTTTATAATCCTTGAGAATGTCAGATTTGTCTAAATCTATTTTCAAGTGATCGATTTATTTAAATGAGACTTTTGGAGCTTTCTCGGCGCCCGGCTCCGATTGGAAATATTGCTTCTGAGAAAACCCAAACATGCCGGCAAGAATCGATGTTGGGAAAGTTCTGACTTTAATATTATATTCCTGCACAACTTCATTGAACCTTTTCCGCTCAACCGCGATGCGGTTTTCTGTTCCCTCCAGTTGGGATTGAAGCTGGAGAAAATTTTCATTTGCTTTCAGTTGAGGATAATTTTCTGCAACGGCAAGCAAGCGTGAAAGCCAGCTCCCCATCGCGTTTTGTGCCTCTTGAAATTTTTGGAAAAGCTGTGGATTGTTCAATATTTCCGGTGTTACCTGAATTTTTCCAACGCTTGCCCTTGCTGCAGCTACATTTTCAAATACTTCCTTTTCGTGTGCGGCATATCCTTTTACAACTTCAACAAGATTCGGGATAAGGTCGACACGGCGCTGATATTGGTTCTGAACCTGCGCCCACGCCTGATTGATTCCTTCATCCGACTTCACTAACGAATTGTACATTCCGGTAACCCAACCGAAAAGCATCAACCCAATTATGACGATACCGCCCAATACCGAAAGTAGAATGATTGTTCCTTTTTTCATATAAATCCTTTAAAATGTTCGAAAATATTGTTTTCTGTGATATTTGTACACTTAACCTAATTAAAAAAGAGGAGGTGTGCAAGTTCACTTGCTTATACGGCGAAGAGCGACAATTCGTTTCAATACCGGAGGATGTGAATAATGTAGGAATACATAAAACGGATGGGGTGCGATATGAGATAGATTGTCTGCCGAAAGTTTTTTCAAAGCATTAATCATCGGTTGAGAATTATTCGTTGTTTCGGCGGCAAATCTGTCTGCGGCGAATTCATTTCGTCGTGAAATCGATTGCAAAAAGATGCCGAGCAATAATTCAATAGGTGTAAACAATAATCCAAAAAATAATAATCCGGCATACACCGAAATATTTTCCATATAAAAAGCATCGAACAATCCTTTTTCATTTAGAAAAAAGGAGAGAAGATAAAACATCACTCCGGAATGAATAACGCTAATAATTATTCCCTGAAGAATATGTTTTAATTTATAATGACCGATTTCGTGCGCGAGAACCGCAACAAGTTCTGGGATTGTATGTTTTTCGATGAGCGTATCAAAAAGGGCGATCCGTTTATTTTTTCCGAAACCGGTGAAAAAGGCGTTCGACTTGCTGGAGCGCTTCGATCCATCTATAACAAATATATCTTTTAATGGATAGTTTAAAGATTGTGTGTAATTCATTATTGAAGTCCGCAATTCACCATCGGCAAGTGGAGTGAATTTGTTGAACAGAGGCATAATCCATGTCGGAGCGATAAATTGAACAATAAGAATAAAAAGAGATACGGCTATCCAACAATACAGCCATGCAAATGCACCCGCATATTGGAATAATGACAGCACGCCAAACAGCAGCGGCACTCCGAGCAGAAGCGCAAGTAACAAAGTTTTTAAAATGTCTAATACAAATGTTTTAATTGTCGTTCTGTTGAATCCGTATTGCGATTCGATTACGAATGTGGAATATAGTTGGAACGGCAATGAAAGAATAGATCGTAACAAAATGAAAACACCGATGTATAATATTCCAGTTAGAATATTAGATAGTTGATAATCCCGAATCAATAAATCAAGATATTGAAAACCACCGGCCAGCCAGAATAACAGAGTAATCGCCAAATCGAATGATGATTGTATAATTCCAAAGTTTGTTTTATCTCGAGTGTACGATAACGATTTTGAATAAGTTTGTTTATCATAAACCGATGTAAACTCATCATCCAGATCTCCTCGAAGTGTTTTCAAGTTCAGGAGATCGGCTGCTAAATCTAAAAGATACTCTCCAACGAGAGCGATAAGTATGATAATTCCGTAATAGTTCATGTTTTACGGAAATGGACAGAATCTATATTGATCACCGGTTCAAGGGTTTTGAGGCGATTTTCTCCTTGGTAATATATTTTTTCCAAAAATAAACCCGATGGCGGCGCGGTAAACTTCGCCGGTTCATCTGATTGTGTTGACAGAAACCGAGAGATGTCGCTCAAGTCTATTTTCCCCCTGCCCACTTCAGCGAGTACGCCGACGATTTGCCTGACTTGCTTCCATAAAAAATGTGAGCCGATGATTCTGATAAGTATGAGATCGTCGCATTCTTTAATTTGAATTTCTTCTATCATCACTTTTGTTGATTTTTCTTCGGGATCGTCTGCTGTAAACGATTGGAAATTCTTCAATCCAACAAAAAGTTTAGATGCTTCCGTCATCCGCTTGAAATTCAATTTATCTTTTATCCACCAAACATATCTCTTCCCGAAAGCAGATCGTCTTCGACTAATCTGGTAAAGATAACTTCTCGCAATTGCATCGTGGCGCGCATGAAAATTTTTGTGAGTTTTTTCGACTTCAATAACATGGATATCGGCTGGTAAATAATCATTCAATTTCATACGGATAACTTCGGGAGCAAGCATTGTTTGCACATCAAGGTGAGCAACCTGAAGTAAAGCGTGTACACCGGCATCCGTTCTGCCTGCACCGTACAGTTCCGAATCTGACGTATTGAATAATTTGCGAGACGCATCGAGCAATTCGCCTTGTACAGTCCGTGCATTTTTTTGAACTTGCCAGCCGCTGTACCGGGTTCCTTCGAATTCGATAAATAACTTAAAACGAGCCATAGATTTTTTTATAATTTATTTAACATTGATGTTATACCGCTGCGTATCATCATAACAGCAATTCCGGCAAGCAAGAGCGCGGCAACTTTTCCAACCGCTTTCGATCCGGCTTTTCCTATTACTTTGTAGATCAACTGCGATTGCATGAAGACAACGAAAACGATCAACATATTTGCGATCAACGAAAATATCGTCCATACATAACCGTATGAATCGACCAGTATAATAATTGTTGTAAGTGCCGCGGGTCCCATAATGAGCGGGATCCCTATCGGCACAACACCAACAGACGATTCGGGATTTCTGCCTTCCTGTTTCGTGAACACTAAGTCTTGAATTGCAAGCACGAGCAGAATTACTCCGCCGCCAACACGGAAGTCGTTTTCAGTGATTCCAAGAAAAGAGAAAATAAGTTTTCCCGATAAAAGGAAAAGGATCGATAGCGCAAATGCCGCGACCGTTGCCTCAATGATTATGATTTTTCTACGTTTGTTATCAATACCATCCATCAACCCTACAAAAAACGGGAGTACACCGAAAACATCTATTGCAACAAAAAGCGGAATGAATGAAAGTAAAAAAGTTTCCATAATTTTCTCATCATTATCCGACAATTCAATATACTCTGTCTAAATTCGATTTCCAATTTACCTTCTCGCAACCCATACACCCAACAGTGTCAATCCAGATCCAATAAATTGAATAAAGTAGATGTTCTCGTTCAATGCAAAATACGACGCGATCAATGCCACTACCGGAACGAGATTTCCGTAATTTGCCGTACGTCCCGGTCCAAGTTTTTGAATACCATACGACCAAATAATATTCGACAACGCTATTGCCAAACTCCCGGAAACGATAGCCGAAAGATAATATGAAAAAGGCACCGACGACCAGTTCAATTCCATTGATGATGGAACTGCAACGAGAGTTAATCCTATCGCTCCAATAAAAAACTGAATAAAAGTAATTTGTATTGCCGAGTATTTTGTTAAAAGCGGTTTTTGCAGATTAGTGTTCAACGCCCAGAAGGCGGCAGCGGCAAGTGTTATAATATCTCCGAAAATATCTTTCCCGCCTATTTCAAGTTTCTTGCCGCTTCCTATGATAATTAATAAAATACCTGCTAATGATAATCCCATACCGAACCAAACAGAATGTCGAATTTTTTCTTTATGGAGCCATGAATTTAAAATTATCGTCCAGAGTGGTGATGTTGCAAGTATGATTGCTGCATTTCCAGCGGTTGTCATGCTCAACCCAACGATAAATAATATCTGATAGATAACCGAAGAAACAATTCCAATTTGGAACAACCGCCCGCGATCTGCGCGTTCAATTTTTTTCCATTTCACCCTGAACAAAAATGGTACAGATAAAATGATTGAAGCAGTGATAAATCTGATACTGTTAAAAACAAATCCACCCAATTCCGAAATGCCAAACTTCGCAATCGGATAATTTGTTCCCCATAGTATTACTACGACAAGAAGAAGTAGTTCAAATTTTCTAAGGTGGGGTTTTTTATCTTCATTCATTGAGGAATAATTTACTTAAACTTGATTATAACTCCAATTTTTCAAGAAAGAGGTTTGATTTAGCTTTGGTAACTTGGGTAGGTAAAAACGAAGCCCGAGGGCGGATACCCCGGGCTTCTATTTGGCAGCTGGGAGGGTCGCTTGTCTACGGAGCGGCCAGCGCCAGTGGAATAATCTTAGTCTTCTATCAACATACTTTCTGCAGTTTCAACAGATGTTACTCCTTCTTTCAACAGGTCGATAGCCGATTGTCGGAGAGTATGCATACCATTCTGCATTGCCATTGTACGAAGAGCATCTTCATCAATATAGTCTCTTGATTTCAAGATAATTTTTCGCATTTCTTTGTTCATTTGCAAAGCTTCAAAAATACCAATTCTACCCCGATACCCTTTTATGCAGTGTGCACATCCAACCGGTTTATAGAATGTGGTTGACTTGATTTCTTGTTCTGTTAAACCTGAACTCATAAGAAGCTCAACATCAATTTCGTCGTCAACCATTTTGCATCGATCACACAGTTTTCGAATTAGCCGCTGCGCAACGATAATATTGATAGTGTACGCTAGCAAGAATGGCTCGATCCCCATGTTATATAATCGGGTAACTGCACTTATGGAATCGTTAGTGTGAAGAGTAGAGAAAATAAGATGACCTGTATTTGCGAGCTTAACGGCAATCTCTGCCGAAATTTTATCGCGCATTTCACCAACCATCACAATGTCGGGATCGTGACGTAATAATCCGCGCAAAGCCCCCTCGAAATCGAGCTTGTGATTCAGTTTCACCTGACGAACGCCTTCTATTATATATTCAACCGGGTCTTCAATGGTGATAATGTTAACGCCTGGATCCATAATATCTTTTAGTGCGGCATGTTGGGATGTTGTTTTACCGCTTCCGGTTGGTCCGGTAAAAATAACCATACCTTGGGGCCTACGAATTGATTTTCGGAAAATTTCAATTGTTCGTTTATCCATTCCGAGCGATTCTAACCCAAGAGATTCCTCGGCACCGCGGAGTATACGAATTACAATCGATTCCAATTTTGCGCGCAGATCACTTGCATAAATCGGCATGGTAGAGAACCTGAATCGAAACATTTTATTATCGATCATTCTTTGCGCAAAACCATCTTGCGAGAGAAATTTTTCGAATCGATCTAGATTCTTTGCACGATCTTTTATAACTGTGATGACCGCTTCGGCGGGTAAATCGGTTAATGCACTCCAGAGAGACAATTTGCCGTCGATACGAAAATGAAACTCGGTTCGATTTTGACTCTTGGGAATCACATGGATATCGCTAGCGCCCGTACGAACTCCATCAACAAGCATGCTTTCTATAATATCATTGAGTTTTCCTCTTCCGATTTCGTCTTCAAGCGAGCGTTCAATTTCACGTTCAGTCTCATCTTTAGTAAGTTCAGCAAATTCCTCTTCAACATCAAGGCCAAGTTGCTTCGCTCCTTGATCGAATGCTAACTGTCGCCACAATTCATTCCAGTTTGCGAGTGTGACATGTTTTATCTCATACTTTGGAAATTGAAGCGCGCGGGCAATTGAATGGACATCGGGATGGGTTGTATCTGGAGTGATTACAACTATTTTATCATACCCGTTTGTGAACATTTCGTACGGCAATACTTTGCGACGTACAGCCATTTCATAATAATATGGCGGCAATGAATCCAAAACCTGCCGGATAAACTGCAATTTTTCTTTGTTACCAAAACTCGGTGTAGGATCAACAGTCTCAAAAGAATAGTAGCGTGCAATGGTTTGAAATATCGTATCGCGATCCTCACCAAGCTCATCCACCAGAATATCTGTCAACCTGCGCTTATCGTTTGTGCTTCGCTGAATTTCAAGTGCCCTATTTATTTTCTCTTGCGGCACACTCCCTTTTTCTACTAACATTTGAATTAATCGCGGTGGTTGTATGCGTTTAAGGTGACTTTCATCGGTTGGCTGCACTTCGGTAACAATGTTTTGTGTCCCCTTGCTATCGAGAATAGTCTTTTCCAAATTTGCTTGATCGTTCAGATCCAAAATTTCACCGTTTTCACGTTGATTTGCAGTCAGGATAGATTCTTCCACAACTATCGCACGCTTGCCAACTATACTCCCGAACGCATTGAAGAGATTTTTTTTCACAATACTATTACTTCCATTTATCGCGGACATTTTGACCCTCATTTCTAATAAACTATAGACATTTACAATATTAACGTAATACAATATTCCATCTTCACAGGTGACATTCAACACCAATTGTGATACAACTCATGAAGAAAGATCTATAGAATAAAAAAATCTGTGAAAAGGTAAAAAAGAGATGTTTTTATCGAGAATGGATAAGAAAGAGAGTTCCCAAAACATTTAGAAACAATCACGAAACAAATCAGTTAACGCGTTATGATGATTTTTGTTCTTTCAAAACGTCTTTTGTCGATTCAATTAATTTTTGAGCTTCAAATGATTGAATATCCCGAATAGTATTATGAATTCGTTTCATGGCTCCATCAATACGATCTAGATAACGGACTATTTCAGGATCGGTTTCAAATCGTCGACGGATTTCTTGTGTGGTTATGGAAATTATTGCAAGCGGGTTGTTAACACTGTCCTGCAAAAGCATGGTGATATCATTTACAAGGGTACTATAGATTTGCTGTCGATCGAGAGCCCGCTCAATATTTCTCCTGTGGCTTTCTTCGCTTTTATATGCCTTCCTGATACGTTGAACTTGGAGCAGAGCGGCGGCGGCAAGCCATAAAAAGAACAGCGAATCGAATTCTATCACATAATCAAGAAACGTGTGAGAACCACTCGGTTTACTGAATAAATTAAGTGATGTGAGAAGATAATAGAGATATATAATTACTGCCGCAACTATAACCGGATATTTATCGACGACACCTTTTATCTTAACCCAGATCATATTAAATATTTTTTTCATGTTCTTTCCCTTCCGAAAGATAATTTAATTTTTAAAATTTAATTCCGAGCGTTTACTTGAGCAGACTTCACACGAACAATTGTCGGACAGATAATTCCATGTGTAAATTCCGGCATTGTGCCCGTCGCCCCACGTTATCTGGACCGCGTACGAACCAACTTGATTTATTTCGTTTAAATTATATTGTTCAGGTGAATTAGTTTTTTGAGCGGGTGGAACATGATGTAATAATATATCCTCGCCTTGACAACCGGCACAAGGGCATATGTGGCGAAGTTGTTTCAATGTAAATCTGCTTCTGTGTGCATCATTCCATTCGATTTCTATTTCTAATGGGCTGATTTTTCTGATACTTCGAGGTTGCATAATATTAACGTTTTCGAACAAACATTTATTAAAATTAATAAGAGAATACAAAATTGATCAGACATTAGCAAACCTGCTTAATTGACCGGAGACCGATATTTGCATCTACTCTCTTTTTTCACGAAATTTTCGAAGCAGAACCAATAAATAATCTATAGCAAATTGAAAGAACTTTTCGTTGATATCGCCATTCCGGTTGCTGTCGATAAGCTTTTTACTTATCGCGTTCCGCCAGAATTACACTCGGCTGCCCAGCGCGGAGTCCGTGCCACAATCTCATTTGGGAAACGATCTGTAATCGGTTTAATAACAAACTTAAAAGAAACAACCGAAATAGAAAATTTAAAACCAATCAAAGATATCATTGATGTTAAACCGATACTACCGGAAGATTTATTTCAAACTACCCGATGGATGTCGGATTATTATTTTTCTCCCTGGGGTGAAGTTTTAAAATCGGCTTATGTTTTCAGTACGCTCAAAGATCCTAAAATTATTATTTCACGCGCAGAAACATCGTTTAAATCTGATTTCTTCGGATATGATTTGCCGCGAGAACTTCATCCTGTTTTTTCGGCAATACCTGTAAAAGGCGCAATCTCGCTTTTACAGATAAAGAGAAAACTGAAAATAAAAAATTTATCCGTTTTGCTAAAAAAACTCTCCGAGCGCGGTTTAATCACCGTCGAAGAGGCGGAGATTCGAGAAAAGGTAAAGCCCAAGTTAGAAACGATCATTGAAATTCAACGAGAATCGTTCAGCATTTGGCAAACTTGGTTAAAAGAATTTTGTTCGCAATCATCCAAGCAGCGCCAGAAACAAATTGCTGTCATACAATCCCTTTTACACTTAGATGAAAAAATCGATTATATACCTGTCATCGAATTAATAAAAAAGACAGGTGTATCAATTTCAACAATAATATCTTTGCAGAAAAAAAATATCATTAAGCTTGGCAAACGTGAAATTCTCCGCACACCGCAGTATGAGATGTATCCATCTGCATTGGGTGCAACGGATATTATTTTGAATTCACATCAACAAAACGCGTTGAAATCATTTAACGAAGCTATTGACCACGGAAAATATTCAACCTTCCTTCTTCACGGCATAACCGGAAGCGGAAAAACTCAGGTTTACATCGAAACAATCAAACATGTGATAAAAGCCGGCAAATCTGCAATTGTTCTGGTTCCCGAAATTTCGCTAACACCTCAAATTGTGCGCCGATTCAAATATAATCTCGGTGAAAATGTAGTTGTAATGCACAGCAGAATGTCGGGGGGTGAACGATTCGATGCATGGAGAATGGCGTGGGGCGGAAAAACATCGGTTGTGATTGGACCACGTTCCGCAATTTTTGCTCCTCTACAAAATCTTGGTTTAATTGTAGTCGACGAAGAACATGAAGCATCCTATAAACAATTCGATCAAACACCCCGTTATCATGCACGGGATGTCGCAATCATGCGTGCATCGTTTTCCGGTTCTGTAGTTATACTCGGATCGGCAACCCCATCGCTGGAATCGTACACGAACGCCCTCAACGGAAAATATAAATTGATCGAATTACCTGAACGTGTGGATAACGCACAACTTCCGGAAATTAAAATTGTCGACATTGGCAAAGAGCGTTCTGAAAAATTAGAAACATACCGATTAACTCGTAAACAAGAATTTAAGAAGGATCCCGCAGCGGCAAAACTATTAAGACCCAAGCATGAATTTTCATCGGTAAGCGATTCATTAAAAGAAAAAATTCAAGATCGACTTAATAAGAAAGAAGGGATTATACTTTTACAGAACCGCCGCGGTTTTGCCCCCTTTATTGAATGTCCGGAATGCGGATATGTGGAAATGTGCAATAACTGTAATATTACGCTAACATATCATGAATCAAAAAAACATTTGCGGTGTCATTATTGCGGTTACGTGAAGCAATCCCCTATTTTTTGCCCAACCTGTAATTCAATCAATATTCAGTATCGTGGCTTCGGCACTCAGAGGGTTGAAGAAGAACTAAGAAAACTATTTCCAAAAGCGTCGATTATCAGAATGGATTTAGACACCACCACAACTCGCGGCTCACACGATAGACTGTTAAAACAATTCGGCGAAGGCAAAGCTGATATCTTACTCGGCACTCAGATGGTGGCGAAGGGTTTAGATTTTTCACGCGTTACTCTGGTTGGTGTTATATCGGCAGACACTCAAATGTTATTACCAGATTTTCGGTCATCGGAGCGCACGTTTCAATTGCTGACACAAGTTGCCGGCAGAGCCGGAAGAAGTAACCTCGCAGGCGAGGTGATAATTCAAACCTTACAACCTAAACATCCAAGCTTACAATTTGTTGTCATACATGATTTTAAAGGTTTCTACTCCGATGAGATCACGTATAGAAGTCAACTTCAATATCCTCCATACTCGCGAATAATTTTAATCGAATTTAAAGGTAAAACAGAAACCGAAGTGATCGAATATGCAAATATGTTCGCATCTAGTATAAAGAAAAATAACGGACATTTCATCACCATGGGACCGGCAGCAGCCGTATTGACGAAACTTCAGGGTGAATTCCGTTGGCATGTTGTTATAAAAAGTTTGCGCGGTAGTGACCCGGCAGGCAAATTCGTTCATCAAGCTCTTACCAAAACACTCCAACATGTTCGCGATTCACTTCGGAAAAACAAAACGGTGAAAGTGATCGTTGATGTTGACCCGGTAGGAATGATGTAACAAAAAAATCCCGATCCATAATATTCGAATCGGGAATAAATAATATCGAGACTACATTCAGATTTTTATTACCTTTGCGGCTTGCAATCCCTTTGGTCCCTGCTCGATCTCGAATTGAACTTTGTCGCCCTTGTTCAAGGTTTTATAACCTTCGAATGCAATTGCCTTGAAATGCACAAAGACGTCTTCACCACTCTGACGCGAGATGAATCCAAATCCTTTAGTTCCGCTGAACCATTTCACAGTACCCTCTTCCATGGAGCTTCCTTTCGTTTTGTGTTATACAATTTGTACCCAATGTTCTGATGCCGGAACTGCTTCCGGTATCACCAGATATTTTTGGCTTTTACCGCTTCAAACCCACTGTGGATCTGTTTACCGTCTGCACAAATGTATCTCACAAATCATCGAACAGTGTTGCTTGTTCTGCAATGCTAAACCGGGTGGATCATTCGGGGATTGAATGAACACTTGGTTACAACTTGCAGCAACGGCGCAAAAGCTTGGCTACGCCATCCAGATTGGAATATTATCCTGATCGGGACAAAAACGGTGTACGTTACTTATTTTTAAGATAACGATTTCGTTAGATGAAGGCAAGATTTTTTTTTGAATTTCCCGTTTTGTATTTCTTTTTCCAATGAGGTTTATTTGATTTTCCAACAAAAAATATAGAAATTGTTAATAATATCAACATCGCTGCTGGTTAATAAACATTATTATCATTAAACATGTTGGCGCCAAAGGAGTTCAAAATGGAATTTAAAATCGTTTCAATAGAAAAACCTGCCGATATGAATTTCATACTCGGTCAGGCACACTTTATTAAAACCGTTGAAGATGCATACGAAGCTATCGTATCTACAAATCCGAATATGAAATTCGGTATCGCATTTTGTGAGGCATCGGGACCGGCTCTTGTTCGTTATATTGGCAACGATCAGAAACTAATGGAAATCGCCAAAAAAAATGCGATGGAAATCGGATGCGGACATTCATTCATCATCTTTATGGAGAATGGGTTCCCAATAAACATTCTCAATGTTATAAAAAACCTGCCGGAAGTTTGTAATATTTATTGTGCAACCGCAAATCCCGTTGAGGTTATCATCGCTGAGACCGAACACGGCAGAGGAATTATGGGCGTGATTGACGGAATGAAATCGAAAGGAATTGAAACCGATACCGATATTAAGCATCGACAAGAATTCTTAAGGAAGATTGGTTATAAGCTTTGAGTCATAAGCGGATAGTATAAATCGTAGATCAAGATCGAACAACAAAGTACTAAGTACAAGACACTAAGTACAAAGTAGTTGAGTATTTTAGTATTTGAGATCATATTTATTAAAAGGATTTTTTATGAGCAAGACGATTTTGTTGTTATCAATAATAATTTATTTAGGAATAACACTCCCCGGCTGCCAACCAAGCGATGAACAGATTCGGAAAATTGTTAAAGAAGAGCTTGCATCCACGATGGATCGAACAGCAATAACCGATGCAAATGTAATTGGACCATACAGTCCGGCACAGAAAGTCGGGAATTTTGTTTTCGTCTCCGGTCAAATCGCTCTGAATCAGGAAACCGGATTATTGGATAATCAGGATATCGAAACGGAAACAAAAAGAGTGCTTGAAAATTTAATGTTCATCTTAAGAAAAACCGGCTGCGATTCTTCAGATGTTATATCGACAAATGTCTATCTCACAGATATAAACGATTACGCGAAAATGAACAACATCTACGGCGGATATTTTCAAGAAGGAAATTACCCGGCACGGGTTACTGTACAGGTGGCGGCGCTTCCTAAAAACGCACGCGTTGAAATCTCAGCTATCGCCTATAAATCTAAATAAAGGTACGGACATGAAATATTTTGTTATTCTTCTTATCTCGCTCCACAATCTTATAGCTCAACCGGTTTACAATCCACGTGTTCCTTCACCTGATAAAATTATCGGGCATGAACTTGGCGATAAATTTACATCTCACTCTCAAATTGAAAAATATATCAACACTCTGAAAGAATCGGCTCCGGATAGAATAAAAATATTTCCATACGGCGAGACTTACGAAAACAGAACACTTTACCTGCTTGCAATCAGTTCTCCTAAAAATCTTGATCAACTTGAACAGATCAAAAATAATCAGAAAAAACTTTCCGATCCGCGCATGACCAACGAACGTGATGCCGAATCCATCATCAAATCATCCCCCGCTATCACATGGTTGTCATACGGGGTTCATGGTAATGAAGCTTCAAGTTCGGAAGCCGCGCTTCAGGTTATATATGAACTTGCCTCGCGTACCGATGCCGAAATAATTTCGATGCTGGAGAATGTAATAGTATTGATAGATCCATTATTAAATCCCGATGGTCACGAACGGTACGTAAATTTTCAAACAACGCGTGCGGGAAAAAAACCGGTTGAAGACCGAGCCGCCGCAGAGCACAGCGAAGATTGGCCCGGAAGCCGCTCGAACCATTATTTTTTCGATCTTAACCGCGATTGGGCATGGCTTACACAAAAAGAAACTCAGGCGCGTATTAAAATTTATCAGGAGTGGAAACCACAGGTCCATGCCGATTACCACGAGATGGGTTACAACAGTTCGTATTTCTTTTTCCCTTCATTCAAACCGGTCAATAAAAATTTACCAAAGAGCACTGTGGAGTGGGGTGAAATTTTCGGCAAGGCGAACGCGGAGGCATTCGATGCTAAGGGATGGAGTTATTGGAGCGGCGAAGTGTTCGATCTTTTTTATCCGGGTTTCGGAGATTCATGGCCCTCGCTCAACGGCGCAATCGGCATGACGTATGAACAAGCCGGACAAGTGGGAGTTCGGGTGAAACGAAACGACGAAACTATACTCACACTTAAAGACCGCATCGAGCATCATTTCACCACTTCATTCGCAACCTTGAAAACGACTGCCGGAAATCGGGAAAAATTACTCAAAGATTATTATAGTTTTTTTAAAGATGCAATTGAAGAAGGGCGAAACGGTCCGATTAAAACTTATATAATAGATCCGACAAAAAACCGATCTAAAGCAGAACGGATGATATCTCTCCTTCTTGAGCAAGGGATCGAAGTATCGCGAACACTTAAAGAATTTACATCGGAAGGGCTTCATACTTTTTTCCGGAATAAAGAAACAACTGCGAAGTTTCCAGCCAACAGCTATATCATATCACTTGAACAACCCGCTAAGCGACTTATAAAATCATTGATGGAACAAGAACCGGCAATAAGCGATACATTTTTTTACGATATCTCTTCATGGGCATTGCCTGTTGCATTCGGTGTTGAAACATACTGGACGAACAAAAATATTCAAGTGCCGGCAGAAAGAATTCAAGCTATCTCTCCCCCATCCGGCAAAGTTTTGGTTGAACATGCCGCATACGCATACATTATCAAGTGGAATTCCGACAATGCAATCAAAGCCGTTGTCTGGTTATTACAGCACGATTACAAAGTACATACAGCTTTAAAAGAGTTCACCAGCAACGGCGAAAAGTTTGAACGCGGCTCTATAATAATTCCGATATCGGGAAATCAAAAAAAGATTCACGAGAGCATGCAAAATATTTCAGGGCAATTCAATCTAACTATATACTCTGCTAAGAGCGGGTTCACCGAAAAGGGAATTGATCTCGGTTCTGATCGGGCAGTTAAACTTAAAAAGCCAAAAATAATAGTCGCGACAAACGCACCATTATCATCCGAATCTTATGGAGCGATATGGTCAATGTTCGATAACGTCTATGGAATCGATTTTGTACCGATGAAACTTGACCGGATTAAAAACATCGACCTTCACGATTATACAACAATAATCTTTCCAGATGATTGGGGAAAAGGTAACGGATATAGAAGTCAGCTCGATTCGGTTGCAACACAAAAAATTAAATCATGGATCGCGAACGGCGGAACATTTATTGGCATAGAAGGGGGCGCGGCGTTTGCCTCGGCTTCGATAGGTAAAATTGCCGGCATCAAATTTAAAGAAAAGAAAAAAGGCGAAGAGAAAAAGGATGAAAAGAAGGAGGATAAAAAAGATGGAAAGAAGGAAGATAAATTATCAGACGAAGAGCTTGAAAAACGAATGACGGTGGAAGAACGCGAACGGAAACAGCGGCTTGAGTATATTCCGGGAACCATGATGCGGGTAAAGTTAGATAATTCTCATCCCCTCGGTTTCGGGTACGATTCCATTATTACAGTTTTGAAAACTACAAATACTATGTTCGAGTTGAGCGAAAAAGGATATAATGTCGGTATTTACACCAAATCACCGCGACTCAGTGGTTACATGTCGAAAAACAATGAGAAGATGTTGGAAGAAACACCATTCCTAATTCATGAACAGCTTGGTTCTGGAAACATCGTTCTGTTCACCGACGATCCAAACTTCCGCCTCTTTTGGGAAAACTTGAACAAATTATTTCTAAACAGCGTCTTATTGATGCCGAGCATCAGAGACGTAACGATGACGGCGGATTAGAAAGTGGAGTAATGGAGTATTGAATAAATTTTCAATTGACTATCGATAGTTCCGACAAAATTAAAAATTAATTGGAGTACTTGATAAATGAATTTAGCAGATAAAAAATCAATCAAAGCCCCGCATGGGACACAGCTTATGTGCAAGGGCTGGATACAGGAAGCAGCGATGCGCATGCTGATGAACAACCTTGATGCAGAGGTAGCTGAAAAGCCCGAAGAGCTTATTGTTTACGGCGGAACCGGGAAAGCCGCACGCAACTGGGAATGTTATGAAGCGATTATACGCAGTTTGAAATCGCTGGAGAATGATGAAACACTTTTAATACAATCAGGAAAACCGGTGGGAATTTTTAAAACACACCTTGATGCACCACGTGTGCTGATATCAAACTCGATGTTGGTTCCGCATTGGGCAACATGGGATGAATTCCGTCGGCTTGAGGGTTTAGGATTAACTATGTACGGACAGATGACAGCAGGCAGTTGGATTTATATCGGCTCGCAAGGAATTCTTCAAGGAACATACGAAACATTCGCATCATGCGCCGACAGATATTTTGGTGGCTCGCTTGCAGGAAAATTTTTATTGACTGCCGGACTTGGCGGAATGGGCGGCGCACAACCGCTTGCCGCAACTATGAACGGAGCTGCATGTCTCGCGATTGAAGTTGACCGAACTCGGATTGAGAAAAGACTCAGCACAAAGTACGTAGATAAGATGGCTACGAGTTTGGATGAAGCATTGCGATTGATTGAAGATGGAAGATTAAAGAAAGAAGCGATTTCGGTTGCGTTGCTTGGAAATGCAGCGGATGTTCTTCCAGAGCTTGTCCACCGAGGAATCACACCGGATGTTCTTACCGACCAAACTTCTGCGCATGATACTTTGAACGGTTACGTCCCGCATGGGTTGTCATTCGAGGAAGCGCTTGCGCTCCGCAAATCTAATCCCGAAAAATATATCGCAATGTCAAGAGCTTCAATAGTAGAACATGTAAAAGCAATGATTGAGTTGAAAAATCGCGGTGCAGTCACTTTCGATTACGGAAATAATATTCGCGGAGAAGCGCTGGCGAACGGACTGAAGAACGCATTCGATATTCCTGGATTCGTACCGGAATATATACGTCCGCTTTTTTGCGATGGTAAAGGACCGTTCCGCTGGGCGGCACTATCGGGTGACCCGGAAGATATTTACCGAACCGACCGCGCAGTGATCGAAACATTTCCCGATAATAAACCTCTTTGCCTATGGATTGAAAAAGCTCAGAAGGAAGTGAAATTTCAAGGACTTCCTGCCCGTATTTGCTGGCTCGGCTATGGTGAGCGTGCAAAGATGGGAAAAATATTTAACGAGTTGGTTGCAAATGGTGAAGTGAAAGCGCCGATTGTTATCGGTCGCGATCATCTCGACTGCGGCTCTGTTGCTTCACCGAACCGTGAAACCGAAAAGATGAAAGACGGCAGCGATGCGATTGCCGATTGGCCCATACTCAACGCATTGCTTAACGCCGTTGGCGGCGCAAGCTGGGTTAGTGTTCATCATGGTGGCGGCGTTGGCATAGGAATGTCAATACATGCCGGTATGGTTGTAGTTGCAGATGGAACTAAGGAAGCAGAAAAACGGCTTGAGCGAGTTTTAACATACGATCCGGGCATGGGAATCATTCGCCATGCTGATGCGGGCTATGAGCGTGCGATAGAAAATGCTAAGAAGTTTGATGTAAAAATACCGATGATGAAGTAGAATGTTTCGGAGAATAAATAGCGCCAAAGACGAAAAGTCTAAATATCTTTATACACCAATATTCAATTTGACAATGAGTTTTGTTCTAATGATATTAAAAAGAAATTGTAGATAATATTCATACCCATGTTATTCAGAAAAATCAAATACTATTTAAGATTGATATTCATCTGGGGATCGATTTACCCTGTGTTAATGAACTCACAAACAAATCCAAAATTCAATGTAAGTTTATTGCTCGATTATTCTGCGGCCGAACAATCCATACCTTTATTTGAAGACCAACCGATCAACACACAACAAATAGCGGCGCTCCGGGGAAATCGGATTGCCGCATCAACAACCGGCTTGATTTCAGACGACCGAAATATAACAGGAAACTTATCGAATTATCTTGATTCACTCAAGTATCACCAAATTATTTATAAAGATATCTATCACCTCGAAGAAGCCCGAAGAAGAGTTCCGGAGATTAAACAACTTCTTGAAGAATTGAAAAAGCGAAATTTCAGCAAGCGTGTAGCCGCCACTGTTGAACAAATATTTCCAAACGAGGCAGAAGTATCTATTGATATACCGGTTTTCATTGTTGCCTTTGGTCATGATAATGTTGATGCTTATGTGAGAAGAATTATCTGGCACGGCGATTATCCGGAGTTCACTGGAGACGATAAAGGAGAGTTGACCATAGTACTTAATCTTTCAAGTGCGGTAAGATACGGATCGAATGTTGATGAACGGTTCATATCTCTTCTGGGCGTTGTTGCGCATGAAGTTTTTCACGCTGCATTTGGAAACTATAAAGAAAATTCTTCTTCATGGAAAGAATATTACAATAAAACCCAATCACCCATCAATGCATTACTCGATCTTACCCAGAACGAGGGAATTGCATATTACCTATCCCTCGAGCAGCAGGGCAGCGGATATTTACCTCGCGATTGGCAAGAGAAAATCCGAAATGCTTTTTCTGATTTTAATAAATATTCTTCCGCGTTATTATCCGACACGATAACTCACCATACTGCATTCAACCTGATAAGGAAAGCAAATCTGAGTGGTTACTGGGATAGTTACGGCTCAATTACAGGAATGGTTATGGCACGTGAGATTGACAGGCAAATGGGGAGAGCAGCATTAATTGAAGCTATCAGTCAAAATCCGTTATATTTTTTTAGAAAATACAAAGAATTAGCCGGGAAAGACAGTAATTTGCCGAAATTCTCAAATCGTTTAAATTCTTATATTTTAAAGAATTCCGAGTAAAATAATTCAAATACATCAAATTTTTCAAGATTAGATTTGGAGTTCAGTAGAAATTTTTTGTATATTCTTGCATCCTAAATTATACTATTTTAAGAAGATGCAACCATTGTTTTCAAGTAATCTTGGAGATCACTTCTCGTTGCACAAAGGACAATAATAGTGGCTAAATTTCATTTTTTTCAAAGATCAAAAGAGCGTTTAAATTTTGGTGCTCAAGGATCATATCCGGTTCATTTGATAGAAGTAACAAAAGATAAATCGGAAATCAAGCACCCTGTTAACGATTCACTTACTCGCCCTTGGTTACGGCATTATTTTCTGACTCAAATTGTTCGCGATTCAAACAATGCCGAGGATTTAATTAACCGCAATCATAATTTGATCGAAATTTTCAAAACCACTATTCCTCTTCAGGAAAATTCTTTCACCGAAAGTTTATTGAGTTCATGGCGTTTGTTTATAGACACCACATTCAAGAATGCCGATACACCGTGGTACGATTCGATAAAAAAAATATTACACACAGAACGTTTCTATGCCGCCATCGAACAGCTTGAATTAGAACCACCGGCGTCCAACCCACAACTGAAGCTTCATTTTTACGATCATACAAAAACACTCCGGGGGTTTCCGCGTATTCCCATTAAATTATTTTTCTCGCTTCCGGGAAATGAAAGAGAAACGCTGATCGAAATACTCAAGAGAGCGATCAATAACAATCCGCACAATCTTGACATAGCTTTTTTAACTTATTGTTTCTTGCGTGCATGGGATCGCCAATCTGATTTCCTTGAAATAGCACGAACAGAAAATCGGTACGATATTGAAGAATGGTATTTCTGGGTTGAAAACGATTTACAGAGTGTGGGCGCCATTAAAAGAAACATGAAAGATTTTACAACGGCATTTTTCGTTTACGAGCGCTCATATCTTCCTGCAAATGATTACAAAGAACTTGCAGATTGGTTTTTAAAAGAAAGTGAGTTCAAAGCCGCATATCATTTTTATACGAAAGCGAAGGAATTTGAAATCGCCCTGGAACTCCTCCAAAATATAAGCGTAAAAGAATTCGGCGAACTCATAAATTTACGCCGAATTTCTCGCGGTGAAAAAATCTTCGACACATCAGGCGACGCATCACGCTTGGCAACCATGTATCAGGAAGAAATGGAAACATTGCGCGGATTTGCGCGGATCCGAGCCGCAGAAACATATAAACAGGTAGCAACAAAAGCCCGTCAACATTTCGACCGCGAAACTATTGAAACAAAATATGCTTTCGGCGAATTGACCGAAGATGAGTACTCCCGGCTCATCCGACAGCTTCAGGAACGCAAGCAATGAACGATTCGTTTTCGATGAAATTGGGAATGGAACGGTGCACCGATTGCGGACATCGTTGGATTGATTATGAAAACGTGCGCAAGAGATGTTTCTTATGTGAAAGCACAAATCTTTCTGAATGTATATCTCTCAAAGAAATTCGAGAAACAATCAACTCTTTGCGAAAAGAAGGTAAAAATTATCTCGACAAACATGCCAAGCGGTCGGTAATATTAAAACAGCGTTACCGTGAAATCGCCGAACTCTATCTACAGCGTGCTCAAGAAATATATTCCAAAGTCAACGAGCATTATTCAAAAGGAAATCTATCGGATAAAGTTTTAGATCAAATGATAATAGCATTTCGACTTTTCTCGGAGTTAGGAATACATAAGTCGGCATTGGCTGTGGCGTACATGACCGCCATGGGTTACGCCCAGCGCGGAGTTGAAAAAGAAATTCATTCATTAGACGACTTGAGCGACCTGGTTGCCTCACGACAGTGGTTTATCCGTTTATCTGCCAAAGAGTGGGAAGCCGCAATTAACCTGCACATCGGCCAAAAGGCGATGGCGACAATAAGCGACAATCCAAACCTCCTTCAGAGCATGATGCAGATTGCCATCTGGCATTTTTACAAAGGGCGCGATTATTATTTTGAAAACAAAAACGGCGCGATGGTTGAGAGAATTCAATTTGATATTGAGCGAACAACGCAATTGCTTCAATCTTATTCACATGAATTTTCTCGGATAGAAGCGGCAAAACTCCAAGCACAATCAACCGTCGAGTTTGGGATGCAAGTTCGTAAAGGAATTGAATCACTCGGAGATTCAGTTAAATACGGATTATCTTCGCTGGGTGAACACATTGAGCAATGCGGTGGCAGTCTTAGCAGGGCTATGCAAGCATCTTCACAAGCACTCAGTCAAAATGTATCGAATGCAATGTATATCATAGCCGGATCATCAAGACTGCGAGGCAGATCGCTTGACAAGCGGATGTCTGAAGTTGGGCAATTGATTCAAAAAAGCGCCCGCGAAGTTCCGGAAGAATATTTTAAACCGGTGAAAGAGTTGGGAGCAAAATTCGCGTTAACCGGCGGGAACAATTCCTCGCGTGATATAACAGCAGAACCGGTTGTCCAAAAATTGGGGGCAACGGTTGCGCCAGAGTTAAATCGATCCGAAGAAAGCATGAGACATTTAGACGAACCGACAGTGAAACTTACCGGCACGCTACTCGACATCCTTGTTACAAAAGGATTGGGTAAAGTTGTAGAGCAGTTACAGCAAACCGATATTCATGCCGATAAAAAATCGCGTTAAAATAAGACGGATAAGGAAAGGAGACGAAAAATCTTTTCTCTCGCTTATCGATGCCCTAGCCGATTATGAAAAGCTCGAACGTCCTTCCATCGCCGCACGAAAACGATTGATACAGGACGGCTTCGGTCGAAAAAAAAGATTTACAGGATATCTTGCATTCGTAAACAGAAAAGCTGTTGGTTACTCCATCATCCTCGAAACATACTCATCGTTTCTCGCCCTGCCAACATTATACCTTGAAGATATTTTTATACTTCCCGAATTCCGTTCGCAAGGCATTGGACGAAAAATGTTTAAGCTTTGCCTGAGTGAAGCAAAAAAACGCGGCTGTGGTAGAATGGAATGGGTTGTATTAGATTGGAATAAACCTGCTATCAAATTTTATGATAAGATCGGGGCAGTTTATTTAAAAAAATGGTTAACATATAGAATTAACCACGACAATTTTAACATTACATTGAAGAAACTCTAATCATAGTTATATCAATTATTTTACTTCACCTCCCATACAAACGCTTGTTTATCAAATTTGTCAGTTCTATAATCAATTCTTTTTCATTTGGCGCTACATGAATACTATGATGTTTTATCCACTCTTTTGGTTCATTTGCGCGATCATATAACGATTGGGATGATGAGTGAGGAAAAATAAAATCAGAATCGCCGGTGATCATTATAAATAATCTGGGAGACACTTTATGAATGTAATTATTCGGTTCGAATGGTTCGAGTATAATAGCTCCAATCCATCCAGCAAGCCAATCGGGTATGATAACACCCATTCGCTCAGCATTCCGCTTAAAAACAGCATAGAGATCACCGCCAGCTTGAACCACGACTAGGCGGCTTACTCGATTGTCAGTTGCAGCAATCGGAACAGCAGTAAACACACCGAAGCTGACAGCAATAAATGTTATATTCGCGGTATCAACAATGGACAAAGAGCAAAGCCAATCGAGTGCCATAACAATTTCCGATAAATTTTTAAATCCTGCATCACGAAGTTTAATCAGCGTTGTTATTCCTTCCCATCCAGAAAAATCCAGCGAACTTTTAATTGGAAAATCAATGCTAAATATTATCACACTATCACATTCTTCTATCAAATCAACAGCATTCCGACCGGTTTCTATTCCTACCAACATAAAAGCTAATGGATATTTATTTTTATTTTCACCTCGTGGACAGCGGATTTTTCCACGCACACTATCTTTTTTATCGGTAAGGAAAATAACCTCCGAGGTAATAGATGTTAAAGTTGATTCAACTGCAAAAGTGTACACTTTTTTTGTAATGATTTCTAAATTTTTGAATTGTGCATCCCCATGGAAAGAATATCCGATAGAAATTCCGATGAATAACAGCGTTAAAATATGTGACAATTTATTAAGCATGATGAAATATAACGAGAAATTTAAAATTGGAAAAGGAACGGTTTTTCATTATCTTTTGTGGGAAAAAAATACATTATTTTAAACATATTCGCCTATTATTTGTGATATTAGCTTTAATTAATATTAAGCAACTTGTTACAGTGTCTGCGCATGGCGACAGAGTAAAAACCGGTAAGACAATGCAAGACCTTGGTGTCATCGAGAATGGCGCTGTGCTGATTGAAAACGATTCTATCCGATGGTGCGGAAGAATGGAAGAACTCTCAATGAGCAGTTTGAAGGATGCAGATGTTCTCGATTGCATAAATCGCATCGTTCTTCCGGGGTTCGTTGATCCGCATACTCATCTCGTATTTTCAGGAAGCCGAGAAAATGAGTTCGCCATGAGAAGCACCGGATCAAGCTATCAGGAAATCGCGTCAAAGGGTGGCGGCATATTGAATACCGTGAACAGTGTTCGCCAAACCACAAAAAAAGATTTAAAAAAATTAGCGCGAAAATATCTCAACAAAGTATTACAGCACGGCACGACCACGATTGAAATTAAAAGCGGATACGGACTCGACGTTGACAATGAAATAAAAATTCTCGAGGTTATTACAGAATTAAACGATGAAGAGATGATAACAATTATCTCCACGTTTTTAGGAGCACACGCCATTCCCCCTGAATTTACAGGCAACAAACAAGAGTATATTCGTTTGATAGTTGAGAAAATGATTCCATACGTTGGGAAAAAGAAACTTGCATCTTTTTGCGATGCTTTTTGCGAGAAGGGATATTTTGAACCAAACGATTGCCGAACAATTATCTCTGAAGGAATGAAAGTCGGATTACTGCCCAAACTTCATGCAGATGAATTAACAGCCGGCGGCGGGGCAGAACTTGCGGCTGAATTAGGCGCTGTTTCAGTCGACCACCTTGAACATATAAGCGACATTGGCATCCGCGCACTTGCAACAACCGGAGTGATCGCCGTTTTACTTCCCGGCGTATCGTTATTTCTGAATCATAAGTATGCACCGGCTCGCAAGATGATTGATCAGGGTGTTGTTGTAGCGCTCGCAACAGATTTTAATCCGGGATCTTGCATGTCGTACAGTATGCCGATGATGATGACACTTGCCTGCACACAAATGCAAATGTCGCCTGAAGAAGCAATCGTTTCCTCCACGTTAAATGCGGCGGCGGCGTTGAATCTCTCGCATTCGCTCGGCAGTATAGAGATCGGCAAGAAAGCCGATATTATTGTTCTCGACATACCGAATTATAAATTTATTCCGTATCATTTCGGTGAGAATCATGTTTGGAGAGTTATAAAAAACGGAGTGATATTGGAATTTTAATAATTAATAATCGACTGAGTAAAATTATTTTATCGATTTTATTATATATCAACATTTAAAAACATTTTCAATCTTTCGAATATTTTAATGGATAATCTATGAATAAACTTGTAGAATGTGTGCCTAACTTCAGCGAGGGACGCGATGTAAAAATTATTGAAGCTATTTCAGACAGTATCCGCTCTGTTCAAAACGTTAAGCTACTCAGCGTAGAACCAGATAAAGATTACAATCGCACGGTTGTAACATTCGTAGGTGAACCGGAAGCTGTAAAAGAAGCGGCATTTCGTGCAACTAAAACAGCAGCAGAACTGATTGATATGACGAAACACAAGGGTGAGCATCCACGAATGGGCGCTACAGATGTTGTTCCGTTCATTCCGATAAGTGGAGTTACGATGGATGATTGTGTAAAACTTTCACACGAATTTGGAAAACGTGCAGCCAACGAACTGCATATCCCAATCTATCTTTATGAAGAAGCTGCGCAAACTGCGGAGCGCAGAAATCTTGCCAACATCAGGAAGGGCGAGTATGAAGGATTTTCATCAAAAATATCAGACCCGCAATGGAAACCTGATTACGGCTCGGTTGTTTTCAATCCTAAATCCGGCGCAACAGTAACCGGAGCGCGCGTATTTCTAATCGCTTATAATGTCAATCTCACCACAAACAATAAAGATATTGCTCATGAAATTGCCCTGCGAATAAGAGAAAGTGGAAGAACAATCAAAAAAGAAAATGGGGAAAGCATTAAAATTCCCGGCTCTTTAAAAGCGGTTAAGGCAATGGGCGTAATGCTCGAGCGGTTCGACATCGCGCAGGTATCAATTAATCTGAACAACTTCAACATCACTCCGCCTCATGTGGCATTTGAAGAGGTTCGGAAAGAAGCACAGAAATTGGGAATGAATGTAACAGGAAGTGAAGTTGTGGGACTTATACCCAAAGAAGCGCTTTTAATTGCTGGAAAATATTACACGCCAAATCATTTTTCTAATATTAAAGAAGAAGAATATATCGCGCGTGCGATTGAAGCTCTTGGATTGAGTCAGCTTGAGCGTTTTGATCCGAAGAAAAAAATTATCGAATATATGATTTAATACTAACTGGAGAATAATAATGCTAACCGAAAAAACAGTTGTAAAATTTTTAGATGAACTTGCATCCAATTCACCGGCTCCGGGCGGAGGCAGTGTTGCCGCACTTGCAAGCGCTCTCGGCGCGGCGCTTACTTCGATGGTTGCAAACCTCACCATTGGAAAGAAAAAATATCTCGCTGTTGAAGCCGAGATGATCTCGCTCCGCTCAAAAACAGAAGAATTAAGAAAAGCATTTACCGTAACCATCGATCAGGACACCGAAGCGTTCAATAAAGTGATGGAAGCATTCGGACTTCCGAAAGAGACAGATGATCAGAAAGCATTGCGATCTGCCGCCATACAGGAAGCAACTAAGGAAGCAACACTCGTTCCGTTGCGGGTTATGAAATTAGTGGTTGATGCTTTGGCACTAACCAAAGTTGTTGCCGATAAAGGAAATACAAACTCGGCAAGCGATGCCGGAGTAGCGGCTTTGATGCTTCATGCCGGCGCTGAGGGTGCGGCGCTGAATGTTTATATCAATCTCAACGGCATCAATGATCAGGAATTCGTCGGATGGCATACGGATGAAGTTGCCACACTACAAAGAACGTGTAAGATGAAAACCGATGAGATACTTGCGATAGTAAACGAAAAAGTTATTAAGAAGCAGTCATAAATTTTTGGCAAGTAACTAAAGGCGAGCTTAAGCTCGCCTTTCTGTTTTTAATGTATTAAGTCAACCAATCAATTTTGCCACCGCCACTATGGCCGCAGTTTCTGTGCGCAATCGACGCTCGCCCAGATATAAAATCGAGTAACCCGCATTTTCAGCAAGCGATATTTCTTCATCACCGAACCCGCCTTCAGGTCCAATCAATACGATTCCAGATTTTTCCGATTGTATTATAACATCGGATGATTTTGTTTTTACAATCGGATTCTCGTGAGCTATTAATTTAGTTGTATAACTTTCTTGTTCATTGAGAAGATCATTTAAATCAATAAGTTCTTTTACTTTTGGCAGGTACGAACGTCCGCATTGCTTCATGGCGGCAAGAGCAAGTTTCTGCCAGCGATCAATTTTTGCATGAGAAGGAATTGTCCGCTCTGTTGTCAAAGGAATGATTTTCTTTACTCCCAATTCAGTAGCTTTTTCTACCAAATAATCAAATTTTGAAGGGTTTTTAAGAATCCCAACCGCAATAGTTAGATCAATGGCTGGTTCATTATGCTGCTGATATGTCTGAAGTATAGCTCCATGAGCTGTCTTCTTTTTTATTTCCGTAAGCTGGACATCATACGCCGTTCCAAGTCCATCCACTACACGAATTATATCATCGGTGTTCTTTCTCATCACATGTGTGAGGTGAGCAAATTCATCACCGTCAATTACTACTTCTTTGGCAGAGATGTTTTTAGGTGGAGAATAGAAATAATCCATAAGTCAAGTCAAAATTAAAATAATGAGTTTTTGAAAAGGTAAGATTTTAGCGGGCGATATCAAAATGAGGAACCGAGATCGAAAATAAACTCGCCGCGGCGCGATTCATTCCATGCGTAATCCGTGCGCAACACCATGCTGTATGGAAGAAGAAAATGCAAACCCACTCCATAACCACGTTTAAAATTATTAAGCGCAAATTTTTCGTTACGAAACCAGACTGTACCTGCATCGCCAAAAGCCGCGGCAACCATTCCAAACTTAAGTATGCTGAATTCAGGTGGAAGAAATTTCATCTGTACGAATACCGGCTCGAATAATTGATAATGCAGTTCGGTTGAAAGTCCGAAAAGATTTTCTCCTTCTGTAACTTCTCTAAAATGTCCGCGGATGCGTTCGGTATATCCAAAGTACACACGGTTATAGCTTGGTGTGCTGCTGCCTGCAACAAAATTTGTAAACAGTCTGCCACTTAAAATAATATCTGATGTAAGCGGAACAAATTGCCGAATATCGGTCGCGTATCTAACGATATCTAAATCGGACGAAGGCAGTCCGTATTTTGTGATCGCAAACCGTGCGAATGAACCGTTCGACGGATATTCAATAAGATCGCGTGTATCGAAAGTGTAACTTGCCCCCAGAAATGGGAACCGATCGATGCCACTTTCAGAGATAGTTCTACCCGATTTAAATTCAGAAACACCGACATATTCAAATCCACCGGCGAACCAAAGCATATGGTGAACACCGAACCGCTTGCCCAATCCTATTGTTGTGTAGATGTGTTGTTCGGTAAAATTGTTTTCAGATGTTTGCGCGGTAACGCTTTTGTTCTTGACTTTACTGTAAGCGATTTTCGCGTCAAACGAATAAGAACCATCAGTGCTTAAAAAAGGATTCCGATACCAGATTTCTCCCGACGGATCATAACCAAATACAAACATTGCATATAATTTTTCGTTCCTTCCCCGGAAATTTGAATGTAGAAGTCCGGCGCCGTAGTAAAGTTTTTTCCAATCTCTGTCTTTTATGCCAATAACAGGAAATGGAAAAACAAACCAGCGCTCACTTACTTCGATAAGAAGATTTACTTTATTTTCAGTGGTCGGTTGAACGTAAATAGACACTTGATTGAATAAACCGAGACTGTATATCCGGCTCTGATCGTATTGCAGTAACTTTTTTGTAATTAACGAACCGGGTTGCAACGACATTTCACGCATAATGACAAAATCTTTCGTTGCCACATTTCCAACAATCATTATGGCATCTACAACATATAACGAATCTGATAATATTGTTGAAGAATCTTGAACGGCAAACGACGGTTCTGCATTTGCGGGAAGAAGAAAATATTGAACGATGAAAAGGAAATAGAGAATAATCTTCACGGTGGGAGATTTATTGTTGCATAAGAATTTGGTATTCAACTTTTATGCACTTGTTCATTATTACGTTAATTCCTGCGCGTTCTGCAAGAGATGCCGCTTCTTCATTGACAACACCCAACTGCATCCATATTGCAGGAGCGCCAATCAGCATCGCATCCTGAACAATCGGAAGAATTTCATCAGAGCGCCGGAAGATGTCGACTATATCAACCTGCTCTTCCAATTGACGAAGATCAGGGAAACATTTCTTTCCTAAAATTTCATTATATGCCGGATTAACCGGTATTACATTATATCCGGCTTCCATAAGGAATCTCATAATATGAAAACTATCGCGCGACGGTTTAACGGATGCGCCAACGATCGCGATGGTTTTCGCCTCCTGAAGTATTTTTTTAATTGTTGAGCTTTGGGGATTCATCATCAGCCCGCCTTTCATTAAGGATGAGATTTTGTAGCGCGTTTGCTGCGGCATCTTGTTCAGCCGCTTTTTTATTTTTTCCCTTTCCCGAACCGTAAGAATGTTTTCCTATAAACACCTCCACCGTAAAAAGCCGATCATGATCGGGTCCGGTCTCGGTGATTGTAACGTATCGCGGATTACCAAGACCTACACTTTGAGATTGCTCTAACAATTGGCTTTTAAAGTTTTCATCATCGAGCTTAATCAAATCTTTCTCTAAAGAGCGCATCAGGCAATAATGAATAAATTTTTCTGCTTTACTGAAACCACCATCAAGATAAATTGCGGCGATTATAGCTTCGAAAGCATCGGAAAGTATTGTCTCCATACCTCTTATAGAGACCTGAAGTGCGCTCGGACTAAGCAGTAGAAATTTAGGTAGATCAATTTCTTTCGCAAGAATGCTCAATGCGTGACGGTTAACCAGCCGTGATCTAATTTTTGTCAATTCTCCCTCTTCGGCTTCAGGATGCTTGTTGAAAAGATACTGACCAACCACGAGATTTAACACAGAGTCACCCAGGAATTCCAATCGCTCGTTTGTTGGTAAATCTTCTTTGCCGCTCACTTGCAAGTAGGAACGATGGGATAATGCTTCTATGAAAAAATATTTATTACGAATTGAATAATGGAGAACTTTTTCCAATTCAGAATAATTTATTTTTTCAGAGATCGGCTTATCGGCGCCTCTGCCTATAAATAAGCGTGAAAGAAATCGGCGCAAGACTTCCATTTGAAAATATTAATCTATTGGCGGAATTTTTTAAACAACAATGTAGCATTATGCCCGCCGAATCCGAAAGTATTGCTTATTGCGACATTGATTTCTTTCTTGATAGATTTATTCGGAACATAGTTTAAATCGCATTCCGGATCGGGAAATTCGTAATTGATTGTCGGTGGAATTGTATCGTTTATCATCGCCATTATCGTAATGATTGCTTCAATAGCACCTGCCGCTCCGAGAAGATGACCCGTCATTGATTTTGTGGAACTTACGTGCAGCTTATACGCGTGTTCTCCGAATACAGTTTTTATTGCTTGTGTTTCCGACTTATCATTAAACTCCGTCGAAGTTCCGTGCGCGTTGATATAATCGACATCTTCAGGTTGCACGCCTGCATCTTGAAGTGATATACGCATAGAGCGCACAGCGCCTTCGCCACCCGGTGCCGGAGCGGTAATGTGGTGTGCATCGGCTGTGAGACCAACACCGCCTACTTCCGCATAAATCCTGGCGTTGCGCTTGAGAGCATGTTCCAATTCTTCAAGAATGAGAATTCCCCCTCCTTCGCCCATGATGAATCCATCTCGTTGAGCATCGAATGGTCGGCTCGCTTTTTCGGGTGCATCGTTACGAGTTGACAATGCTTTCATTGCATTGAAACCACCAACTCCCATCGGTGTGATTGCTGCTTCGGATCCGCCTGTAACCATCACATCTGCATTCCCCCTCTGTATAAGCATGAACGAATCTGAGATGGCGTGCGATGCTGTTGCACATGCCGAGGTTGTAGCATAATTGGGACCTCGGAGTTTATAACGCATAGATATATGGCCAGCCGCAATATCCGCGATCATCATAGGAACAAAGAATGGACTGATTCGTTGTGGACCGCCACCGTGATAATAAACTTCCATCTGCTGATGCCAAGTCAACATACCACCTATGCCGGAACCGAACACGACTCCAATTCTATCGCGATCGGTCTTATCGAGATCAAGCCCTGAATCTTTTATCGCCATACCGGCACAAGCCATAGCGTACCGTGCAAACGGATCCATCCGATTTGACTCCTTACGTTCGAGATAGTTTAGCGGATCGAATCCTTTCAACTCTGCAGCAATTTTTGTGTCATATTGGGCAGCATCAAAATAGGTGATCATACCGACACCTCCCTGAGCTTCCATGGCGTTCTTCCAAAATTCTGCCACCGTCAGACCGATCGGTGTAACTGCACCCATCCCGGTAACGACTACTCTTCGTTGCATTTTGTTATTTCCGTTCATATACGCTCCGTATAATGATTTATTGTTCGGAATAAATGTTCCGAATCAGCAATCTTATATTGCGATGATCAGTTACTTTGCTTTTGCTGAAATGTAATTTATTGCGTCTCCGACAGTTGAAATTTTTTCAGCATCTTCGTCAGGTATTTGAAGATTGAATGCTTTTTCGAATTCCATTACCAATTCGACAGTGTCGAGAGAGTCGGCTCCAAGATCGTTCGTGAACGATGCTGACGGCGTAACCTGTGATGCTTCTACGCCTAATTTGTTCATGATAATCTCTTTCACTTTTGCTTCTACATCTGCCATGTGAATTACTCCTTTTTATTATTAATGATTGTTGATTGTATTACTTATAAAATACTTTTTTAACGCATAAACATTCCGCCGTCAACTCCGATAACCTGCCCTGTAATATAACTAGAATTTTCCGAAGCCAAAAAAAGAACCAAGGCGGCTATATCCTCAGGTTTTCCAAACCGTCGTAGCGGTATTACACTCATATAATTTTCTCTAACTTTCTCGTCCAATTTTTCTGTCATCAGAGTCTCTATGAATCCGGGAGCAATAGCGTTACACGTAATATTGCGAGAAGCTAATTCTTTTGCAACTGATTTGGTGAAAGCCACTAATCCGCCCTTAGAAGCGGAGTAGTTAACCTGACCGGCATTTCCCATCAATCCTACAACAGACGCCATATTTATTATTCGACCATACCTTTGGCGCATCATTATCTGACTGGCTGCTTTTGTGAGAAGAAACGGACCTTTAAGATTCACATCCATCACAAGATCCCAATCTTTCTCATCCATACGCATCATCAATGTATCGCGTGTAATCCCTGCATTGTTTACGAGAATATCGATTTTCTTGAATGTCTCGTTACTGATATTTATCAGCTTGTTAACTTCTTCAGCGTTCGCAACGTTACAAACAACACCTAACGATTTGCGACCGATGCTTTCAATTTCTTTTATTGTAAGTTCGATGCCCTCAGCATTGGTATCTGCAATAACAATATTGGCGCCGGCTTTTGCCAATTCTAACGCAATAGACTTTCCAATTCCCTGCGCGCCGCCTGTAATAATTGCAACTCTATTTTCAACTGTAAATGTCATTTTCTTTTCTTTCATTCTTTTTCAAGATCATCAAACTTATCAATCCCTTTAACATCAATATTCGCGGAAGTCCGCCTTACCAATCCCTGTAAAACTTTTCCCGGACCAACCTCTATAAACTTTTCGGCTCCATCTTTTACCATGTTTGAAATCGATTCTTCCCAGCGCACCGCACTGGTAAGCTGTTCGCTCAACATCTTTCGAATTTCTACAGATGATTGAATCGGTTGTGCGGTAACATTTGTATAAACAGGAATTTTAGCATTTTCAATATTCGTTTGTTGCAGTGCGTTCATCAATCCTTCCCGGGCGCTTTGCATAAGCGGAGAATGAAATGCACCGCTTACAACCAATTCTTTCGCTATCTTTGCTCCGCGTTCTTTCGATAATTCCATAGCTTTTCGCACACCATCAATAGAACCGCTTATAACAATTTGGCCCGGCGAATTAAAGTTGGCACATTGTACTATGCCTGTTGCAGATGCCTGAGCGCAAATATCGGCAACCTCATCTGGTACTAACCCCACGATTGCCGCCATAGTTCCCTTGTTTTTTGTACCCGCTGATTGCATAAGTTCACCGCGCAACCGGACAAGCTTCAATCCATCTTCGAAAGTAATCGAACCTGCCGCAACTAAAGCGCTGTATTCACCAAGCGAATGACCTGCCACCATAGTTACATTTTTTGCACCAATCAATTGAAGCAGAGCCATGCTATGAAGAAATATCGCCGGTTGAGTATTCATCGTTTGGCGCAATAAATCTTCGGGACCATCAAAACAAATATCGCTAAGTCCGATACCTAAAATTTTATCGGCTGTTTTGAAAATTGCTTTCGCACTTTCATCTTTCTCATACAGGTCTTTTCCCATCCCCACATATTGAGAACCTTGACCGGGGAATATATATGCAATTTTCGACATTTCAATTTTTCGGAGGATCGATTGTCCATTTTAAAAGTGTTGCACCCCAGGTATATCCTGCACCGAAGCTCGCAAGAACAATTGTACTGCCACGTTTTAATTTTCCGGCTTGCCACCACTCCGACAAACACAGCGGAATTGTTGCCGCCGTTGTGTTGCCGTATTTATCAATATTTATCATCACCTTAGACGGATCAAGTCCCATCCGTTCTCGTGTTGCATCAATTATTCTCAGGTTCGCCTGATGTGGGACTAAATAATCAACATCCTCGCTTTTAAGATTGTTACGCTCCATAATTTCGGCAGAAACATCCGCCATCCCTATCACGGCAACTTTGAAGACAGCTTTGCCATCCTGATATATATAATGCCATTTTTTATCTACGGTTTCGTGCGTTGGAGGATTCAAACTACCGCCGCCTTTCATGTGTAAATATTTTGCACCGGACCCATCGCAATACATTTTTTGATCGATTATTCCAAGCGATGGATCATCGCTCGGCTCAAGAAGCACTGCCGCTGCTGCATCACCGAAAAGAACACATGTATTTCGGTCTGTGTAATCGGTGATTGAACTCATTTTATCTGAGCCGACAACAATAACTTTTTTGTGGGCACCTGTTTCAATAAATTGGGAACCAATCGTAAGCGCATAAAGAAAACCCGAACATGCGGCTGATACATCGAACCCCCACGCATTCTTTGCTCCAACTTTATCTTGAATCAGGCACGATGTTGGAGGGAAAAGCATATCCGGAGTTACAGTAGCCGTGATGATTACTTCGATTTCTTCTGCTGAAATCCCGCGCCGATTTAAAACCTGCTGGACTGCTTTTGCTGCCATATCGGAGGTAGCGCCGTTTTCCAATATTCTACGTTCACGGATTCCGGTTCGACTGAATATCCATTCATCGGTTGTATCTACCATCTTCTCGAAATCATGATTTGATAATATTTTCTCAGGGACGTAATGTCCAACCGCAGTAACTGCTGCTCGTATTTTCTTCATTTGCTCTAAACTCATTGTTGAATAGCTTCCTGAATTCGGCTATTGATTTTTTTTCGCGCCATTTCTTCGGCGCGGAAAATCATATTCCTAATCGCCTTCGGGGTTGATTTACCGTGACCAATAATGGTAACGCCGTTCACACCAAGCACCGGAACACCGCCAAATTCTTCGTAATCCATGCTTTTGAATGCTTTGCGCAATGTACTGCGCAGAACTAATCCGGTGAGCTTGAATAGTAAATTTTCCTGAATTACTTTTTTAATTTGATGTTTAAAGAAAGCCGGAATGCTTTCTCCAAACTTTAATATCACATTTCCCACAAATCCATCGCAAACAATCACATCGGCTTCCCCCGATAAAATGTCGCGCCCTTCAACGTTTCCAATAAAATTCAATGAGGATTGTTTTAAAAGTTTATTCGCTTCCTTAACTGCTTCGTTTCCCTTTGTTTCTTCTTCGCCAATATTCAGCAGTGCGATCTTGGGCTTATCGATTCCAAACATTTCTTTCGTATAGATGCTTCCCATCAGTGCGAATTCATATAGATGTTGGGGTTTACAATCGACGTTCGCACCAGCGTCAAGTAAAAGACAAACACCTTCAACGGTCGGGAAAAAAGTCCCTATTGTCGGTCGACCGATTCCTTCGATTCTTCCGAGTATGAGGGTTGCGGTAGACATAACAGCGCCCGAATGACCGGCGCTAACAAAAGCATCGACATTTCCATTTTTATGGAGTGTCATACCAACACTAATAGATGAATCGCGCTTCTGTTTAATACCTGCGGTTGCGGCATCGTGCATATCGATCACTTGCGATGCTTCAGCAAATGTGAACTTAGCATGACCGGTAGAAATTTGTTTCAATTCATTTCGGAGTTTTTCTTCGGGTCCTACGAGAATAATCTCGAACCGGTTGGATGCCATTGCAAGCGCTTCAACGGCGCCGAGTAAAACGTTTCGTGGGGCAAAATCGCCGCCCATAGCGTCGAGCGCAATCCGTATGTGGGAGCTTTCAGCGTTCAATGAACTATCTTCGCGGCTTCAGTTTATAATGCAGCGTTATTTGAGAAAAGAGAAAATCGTTTAAACGATTTAAGATTCTTTCGGTACAACAATCGAACGTCCGTTATACTGTCCACAATTAGGGCAAGCGCGATGGAGTAGCTTTTGCTCATGGCAATTTGGGCATTCGCCATACGATGGTTTTGTGGCTTTATAATGTGTCCGGCGTTTCGCACCGCGTGTTTTAGAATGTCGACGTTTTGGATTTGGCATTTTATTGTTTCCTTTTTATGTTCACTTGTGTAATAGACCTTGAAGACCTTGCCAGCGCTGATCTACTTCTTCATTATCGCACGCGCAAGATTCACGATTCCAATTTGCCCCACATCGCGGGCATAATCCCTTACAATCTTCCGCACAGAGTAACTTGAGCGGTATAGAAAGCGTAATCAATTGACGAATATCTTCAGTCAGATCCAATGAAACAGTGTCGGGACTTATTATTTGCAACTCATCCGGAGGAAATGCGCCACCATCTTTTTCGTTGTAGACATAACATATTTTACATCCAACATCAACAGGTTCGCGGAATTCTTCCAGACAACGATCACACTGAAAATGGCCGACTGTTTTTATATCTGCTTTTAAATAAATTTGATGAGGCGATTTATCAACTATCGTACTTATTGAGATGTTTTCTCGGAATTGGTCTGTCAGACTTAATTCGCTCGGCTCAGCAGTGAATTGAAACTCATGAACGTTGTTCGAGAGCCCGGAGATTCGAATTGCGACTGCCACATTCTTTCTACTTTTTCCGTGCATATCTACCCCGTCTCTGAAAAATTCGTCAAATCGCGCTATTTTTCTTAAAAAGCAATTTAAATATAGAAAATAATCAGTCGATAGTCAAGGTTATCTTTTCATACGAAAAAGTCCAAAATACGACTTTTACGGCAATCCGAATTTGTAAGAGGAAGTCAACAATTTAATATTATCTTCGTAAAACCGCTAACTTACCAATAGCAACTTTTGTTCCGTCCTCTCCGTACGCGATTACAAGATAAACACCCGTTGCAACCGGCTCACCGGATTCATTGGTTCCATCCCAAAAACCAACGCGTCCGCAGGGACACGAAACATTTTTAACCAGATCACCGCTTATTGTTAAGACTTTAATGGAAGATGCGTATATCAAACCGTCTACGGTGATAGGGGTTGATGCGGGTACGATAAACGGATTCGGTTTAAAAACCAATTCATCAAATGAAGCTTTGGGGGCTATATACGGTGTTGAGAGTGTTGAAAGACCTTTCTCTGTACCGAGATAAATAGTGCCGGTAGATTTATTCCACGCAATGGAAGCGATGTCGTTACCCAATAATTTCCGATTTGTATTTTCGGTAGTGTATCTTTCGAGTATCGATGTTCCATCGGGGGATAAAACAAAAACTCCCTGCTTGGTTGCCACCCATTTATTGTTGCAAGCATCGACTAAAATTGCCTGAACAATTTGATCTTGTAACGGATGATACATAGCAACGGTTCGAATTGGATCTGCCGGATTGAAAATAATCGTAATTCCTTGATCGGAACCGATCCATAATTCACCGTTATTGTCAACGGCGAGAGACCAGACCTGATAACTTGTTAAACCGTTATCGGAGGTCATTCTTCCCCACCCAGATGATATCCCGGGTGTTATACTTTTATCGTTGTAATAAAACAATCCCTGAGCCGATTCATGATCGAAGCGGCTGGTATTTGCGAACCATTTAGTGTCGTTTTGATCGATGACAAGGTCAGTGAATATGGTTACCGGATTTCGCATATTCCTTTTAACATGATAGTCGAGCGTTGAATCTGCTTTCATTAAAACAACTGCGGTACTGTCGGGTGCAGTTCGATTTGTTATCCATGTTGTTCCCCGCTGATCAACCGCAACACCTCCAACAACTATATACAGCAAATTATTATCTAACGTCGGGGGGAGTCCATTCGTCGTATTGAGTGTTTTTTGAACTACTCCTTTATCATCAATTATAGTTACCCCGCATCCCCAATTACTCATCCATTTCGAATTGTCTTTCCCTAAACTCACTTTATAATAATCGTTGGAACAAAGGTTTGAGTCGGTAGTGGCGTTATACGATGTCCATCGTAAGCCGTCAAAACTCATAAATCCATCGCCATATGTTTTTCCTGTTGCTGACCAGAGCGTGCCGAGATCGTCGACAACAATGCTCACAAAGTTATTTGTGGGCGGACCCGGCGGTAAAAGGTAAGACCACTTCTGTTCGAGAGTAGGGGAAGAATTTCGAATTAAAACACCGCTTTTATCGGTGCCGATTATTGACGAAGATTGAATGCTTGAAAGTGTAACATTGAACTGTGTATCCCGGAGAACCGCATTACCGTCGAGCACTCTCCATAATTCCTGTGGAGTGATGAAAAAATATTGCACATTGTTTTCGTCCGGTAATTTATTGATGGTAATGCCGCGAATATTTTTATTCTCTGTTCCCGAAATAGTATTCCAAGAAGATCCTGTCCACCGACTAATGCCGTTTGCAGTTGCCGCAATAAGATTGCCATTGGCTTGTTCAATATCGTTGACTGTTGTTGACGCTAAACCGTTACTTTGATTGTAGACTCGCCACCCGTCAGGCGCAGAAGGATTTGGATTAGACGAATGTGTAGATGCTATGCCGAATCGTGTTGCAACCCAGATTGTGTCGTTATAAATCTTGAGCCCGGTAACCCCTCCGGTAATTGTAGTCGGAGCCGCGCCAAATCTTAAAAAGGTACCGCTGAATTCTAAATTTGAAAGTGAGTAGATGCTCAGACCTATATCGGAAAGAATAAAAAGCGTGTCGCCGCTAATTATAAATTTATTAATTCGTTTGCTTGGTCCGTGATCTTTATCTAAAAAAATATCTGTAATATTAAGCCACTCACCCTTTGAAGGTGTGTATCGTTGTATATATCCGTCTGCACCGCCGATCCAAACATTATATTCCTTATCGAGTGTTATGGCAGTCAGATCAAGCGTTCGCAGTCCCTCGGTAGGAGTAAATTCGATATATGAACTGTCGGAAAATTTGAATGAGAACATTCCGCCGCTTGTGGCAGCCCATATCATATCGGGATAATTAGATGCTACGGCGCGCACTTCGCTTTTTGAAGTGTACGATTTCCATTCCCCCACCCCGCCGAACACGGGAGATGATATAATACTTACGCACAGAAAATAAAGTAACACGCGCATTTAGGGTACTATCGGAATAAGATAATTATTTTTTCTTATTCGAAATTTTCTTCTGAAGGTCAGCTAATTCGATAGCGGCGAGCGCAGCATCCCATCCTTTATTTCCGGCTTTTGTTCCTGCGCGTTCAATCGCCTGTTCAAGAGAGTCGGTTGTAAGCACGCCGAATACGATAGGCAACTGTTCCTCAAGGGCAACACGGTTGATACCAACACTAACAGTGTTTGCGATGTATTCGAAATGCGGGGTGTCTCCTTGTATAACACATCCAAGACAAATAACCGCATCGTATTTACCGCTTTTGGCAACTTTTTGAGCCACCTGTGGAATTTCGAACGCACCCGGACAAAAGATTACATCGACCGCTTTATCCTGTCCGCCGTGCCTTACGATACAATCGATCGCCGATTCGAGTAATCGATTTGTGATGAAGTCGTTAAATCTGCTTACGACAATACCGAATTTAAACTGAGCCGCAGAAAGAGTTCCTTCGATGACGTTTGGCATAATAATATTACTAAAAGGTGAATGAGAATTGATTAAAAATTCAGTTTGTAAATAATCTTCGGCGCATCATCTCGACAACCGATGATGGAATAACATATTGACCGAGCGAGTCTTCATCATTCCGATCTCCACCATGGAAATCGGATCCCCCACTGCTAAGCAGACAATATTCATTAACTATTCCCCGGTAATAATAAATCAAGTCGGGTGAATGCGCGGGGTGTATAACTTCAATTCCGTCAAGCCCCGCTTTGATGAGACGAAATATTAAATCTTCTTTAACGGAACGACCCGGATGAGCCAAAAACGATAATCCGCCGCACTGTGAAATTAATTTGATTGTCTCTTCGGGTGTAAAATTCCATTTTTGTTCATAAGCGGGCTTGCCGTTACCGATGTATTTATTGAACGCTTCATAATATGTTCCGGTGTGTCCGCCATTGACTAGCGCAGTTGCGATATGCGGACGACCGACCGATTCTCCGTCAACTTCATCCATCACTGAATCAATTGTTAGAGGAACATTCATTTGATTGAGTTTACCGACAATACGTTTTGCCCGATCCACACGCTCGCGCTGGAACACTTCGAGTGATTCAATAAGCATGCTGTTGTGATGATCTATAAAATATCCAAGCATATGAACCTCGGTACCGTTAAACGTCGCGCTCAATTCAATGCCCGGAATAATTTCTATCCCTTTTTGTTTTCCAAGTTCAATAGCTTCATCTATTGCGCCAACACTATCGTGATCGGTGATGCTGATAATTTTTAATCCCGCGCGATCCGCTCTGTCAATAAGTTCTTCGGTGGAACATGTACCGTCGGAATATCGTGTATGTAGATGTAGGTCTGCCTTTGCTTCCAAATAATCCTCCCGGATCTAATTATCTCTATTAAATAAATGATCTATTCTCACATGAATAAGCTTTTAAATTTTTCGTAATCGCCTATGATGAGTTTATTACCGCGCATTTCTACAAGACCTTTTTTAATGAAGCTATGAACAACCCGTGATATGGTTTCGCGGGATGTTCCAGCCATGTTGGCTAAATCCTGTTGTAACGGAAGCTCGTCGATTTCCACACGACCTTTCCGGATTGTCCCAATATCGTCTGCAAGCTGAAGGATGACGTTTGCAACACGTCCCGTTGCGTCTTTCAGAGATAAACTCTTGATCTGAGAATCTGCTTTGCGCAATCGGAGAGTCATTTCTTTTAATAGTGAAATCGCAACCGATGGAACATCCTGCATCAGCTTGAGAAAATCCCGACGGTGAATCATGAACAGTTCGGTTTTTGTAATGGCAACCACGCTCGCCGAGCGAGACAAACCATCGAGAATCGACATCTCGCCAAAGAAATCGTTTTCACCGAGTATCGAAAGTATCACTTCTCTTCCTTCATCGTCCGTTCGAACAATTTTCACTTTACCGGAAACGATGACGAAGAGCGCCGCACCTGTTTCTTCTTCAAGTAGGATTATGCTTCCCTTTTTATACTTTTTACGAACTCCAACACGAACTATCTTCGCTAATTCTGCGGCTTCAATATCCGCAAATACCGGGACATTCCGAATAAATTCCATGGCTTCGCCAAGTTCGGAGGAGAGTGGGGGTTGAGGGACACCGGGCATACTTATATGTGTTTCCATGCTTTTCTTTCGTCGTTACTGAAGATTAATTTAATCTGTTAAACGAGTTTGAAATAATATACTGTGGATGACGTTGAAAGTCAAGTTAAATATTAATTTTCTCTTATTGATTGAATAATAAATATGATAAAATCGCTATGGAAACCTGCGAAACCACAAGGGAAATACCAGAAACGGTATCAAGTCGTTTTACTCGATCCAGCAGTTGGTTATTTTTAGTTGTTCGGTATTCTTTGTAAAGTTTATCGGCTTGAATTTTGCTATATGCCGCTGTGATTCCGCTTATGATTGAAGCACTGCCGGCAATATATAGCGGCAATAATTTATTTGATCCATCAGAATCTAAAAACATCGACCGTTTTTTTCCATCCGGAGCTGGTAATGGTTGGAGGAATACTTTTGGGAAATCTCCTTCGAATGAATTAACAACGGTACTGTCATAATAACCCTCAAGCATGAATCTTATTTTAACGTCTATCCCTAAATCATCAATGTTCAATGGTGTTCTCCCTATCAATGAATCATTTTTATAGACGATGGCATTGAACGGCTCGGTTAATATTCTTGATGATTCAGAAATATAAATCTGCTTATCGACATGTCCGTTTGTAGGTATGTTAATTGAATCTATGTAAACGTCTTCATTCCACCGAAATCCATTCAATAAAACGGCTGTTATTTTGTGAATGCCGCTTGTAACAACCGCGCGGTAAATTGGAGTTTTTCCGATGTAATTTGAATCGATAAATATTTTCACGCCCGGAATATTTGTATTCACCGAAAGGGTTGATTGATATTCTTGAGATTCAAACAAGCTATCGGTTTGTCCAAACAGTTTTCCTATCGACAAAATTACAACAAAATAAATTAATGCAACACGTTTCAATCCGACTCTCCTTTTCGAAGAGCGACTAACGAACGATCTTCCGTTAAAATATATAACAAACCGTTGCTCAGCACAGGCGGAGAAACTATCCGCCCTTCGGCTTTATATTTCCAAATCACTTTGCCTGAATTTGATTCGACAGCATACAGATGTTTGTCGAAAGAACCGATGTATAATATATTTCCCGATAACAGCGGAGATGAGCCGAGAACTCCGCCCAGTGTAAACCGCCAAATAATTTCGCCGGTTCCTTTTTTCAAACATAAAACTTCGCTGCCTGCTGTAACCACAAAAATCTTTCCTTCACCAACGGCGGCTGATGAGTAAATTTTTCCACCAACATCAGTTGACCATAAAATATTTCCGGTTGAGAGTTCTAACGATAATACTTTACCGTCTAAAGTTCCGATGAAAATATTATTCTCCTGAATTGAAGGAGTTGCAGCCAAGCCACTTCCAACCCGTTTTTGCCATCGCGGAGAACCATCGTGAGAATTGACTGCGACTATCGATCCATCATCCGCTCCATAAACTATCGTTTCACCGTATGCCGCGGGAGAAGAATGACTGGTAGATTGTCGATGGTTATTGAATTGTTGGTATTTCCATATTACAGAACCATCTTTCTTATCTATTGAAATCAAACCGTTGTCAACTGTATTGACGATTATACTGTTATCTAAAAGTAATATTGCTGATTCGATTCTGCCGATAGATTTCCTCCACACAATTGAACCGCGGCTAAGATCGTAAGCTAACAAACTCCCGTTCTCAACCGAAAGCGCTAAGAACAAAAGATTGGCATCAAGAAGCGGTGGTGCATAAATCGCAGGTCCGAAATCTTTCATTCCCAATCCTTTGCCATTTATTTTGTCTATAAGATGAACTTCGCCGCACAGGTTTCCGAGACAAATTATATTCCCATTAATTGTTACGCCGAACGGACCAAAGCCAGCCGACGCGTCGTACTCCCAAACTTTAACTAACGGCGGCGCTAATTCTTCACCTGTAAAATTCAATCTCTGTATCGAACCTGCAAACATTTTCCAATCGTTCTCATCCGTAACTACGGGCTGACGCAGAATCAGTTTGTTACATCCCAACAAACCGATTAGAAAAACAAGTTTACCAACAATAGATAGTTTCATCAGAAATCCCATCCGAAGAAAAATTGATAAAACAATCTCGATTGAAAATTTTTGAAATTATTCTCGATTCGTTTGCCTATATCATATCTAAATACTATAAAATTCCCTAAGTTGATTCGAACACCGCCACCCACACTGCCTAATGTTGTACCGTAGAAGTTGTCCCACGCATTACCTGCATCGCAAAAAAGAGCACCGCGGATTCCAAAAAATGATATACTTGTGAATGGAAACCGCAGCCGCACTTCATCAAGAAGGGGAAAACGAAGCTCGTGACTTGTGAGCCATATTTTTTTTCCCCGCAACGACCATCTTGGATAACCGCGCAAGTCCCAACTGCCGCCCATAAAAAAACGCCGCGCTTCCTGACCATCGTTATAGAACAACCAGTACCGCATTGCATAAGCCGACATCACCCCGATTCTAAAATATTGCCGGTAATCTAAAATCACCGAGAAATAGTTGGCGTGTGAATATTGAATATCCGAAGTATAAGCCAGCGTTGCACTGTAACGGCTTCCATCGAGCGGACCGCTGGGACCCCAGAGTGAGTTATCGTGAGTGAAGGATATTGAATTCGAAAGGAATAATGCACGCCGAGAATAATCGATATTTTCATTGTAGCGCTCATAGATTGTTCCGAAGGTAGCGTCTTTCTCTGAATGGCTGATGCTTGTCGATAAAGATATCCGTCTGAATTTTGAGAACGGATAACTGAGCGCGTAATAACCGCCGAAAACTTTTTCGTAAAAATAGAGATCAGGATCTGTTAGATCATATCTCCGCCCGCTGAAACGGTAAATACCGAAGGCATGGTTTGTTCGGCGGTGAAGTGAAACACGCGAAATAGCAACGTTGAAACTTGACAGCAACTCATCCATAGATTCGGCAGTGTTGTAAACGAGGAAATTATATTGTTCGTTGCCCAGTAAATCGCTCATCGATAAATATGCGCCGCCCCACGTTCCAAAAACAGGGTCTGTAGCAATCTGACTTTGGGCAACATCTAAAGTGTAATCTTCTGCATATTTCAACGGCTTTGATTCTTCGGTTCCACCAATTGTCTTGGGCTTCCACGGTTTTTCAATCTTAAATTCGGTTGCTGTTATTTCTTTAGATGAATCAAATAACATAGAAATATTTTCGACCAATCTGATACGGAAGCTAAAATCTTCGAATCCTACAAATATCAAATTATTGTCAGCCCACGCGGGATCAAATGCACCCGTTGTGAAACCTGTTGCTTTCCGCATTTTCGGTCCGTTTATCTGTTCCTCACAACGCATCATCCATATATTTCGGGTGCCATCAATATCAGATGTGAACAATAAATATTTACCGTCGTTTGAATAACGCGGTGAAGAACAATTAAAATTGCCCTGCGTTACATAATAAATATCGTTCGTGCTTAATTGATATCGGAAGAGATGGTATTTTCCATCTTCACCATTCTCCGATCTATCTGATGCAAATGCTATTGTTGAGCCATCGGGCGCCCAATCCGGATCACGATCATCGTAAAAATCATTTGTTAACCGTTCCAAGTGTTCTGTTTCGATATCCCATACATATAAATCGTTCGAACCGGACATGTCGATACCGCTGAAAGCAATTTTGTTTCCATCCGGCGACCAGCTTGCAGAACCTAAAACAACTAGATCTTTAAAAACATATGTTCTAATATTTTTCTTTTCCACAAGATCAAAAAGATGTAATGCATCTTTTTCTCCTTTTTTAGTTACGAAAGCAAGCATCCCTTTTTTTGAAATCGCCAATCGATTTTGGAAAGGATGAAACGCCTCGAATTCATCGGAGCGTTCTCCTTCGACAACGAGTTCCGGCAGTGTTTCACGATTTGCCAGAGCGCTATCGATATTCATTTTGTAAATGCTCGTATAACCGGAATGATTTCCGACGAAATAAATTTGTCGATTCCCATTCGTCTCCCAATACACCGGTTTGGTGTTAAATCCTTTTTGCACAAGAATTTCACTTGCCCCGCTCGGTGAATCTAAACTCTTCAACAACGGATAATATTCTTTCTTCAGTGCATATAACCATTCTTCATCGAACTTTTCATAATCAACTCCAAGCGTCGATTTAAAAACATCTTCAAAACTATTCGACTGCCAAAAATTTTCCATCAACTGAAGAATCCGATTTTCTCCGTAACGGTTCGCGATGAAGCGAAGTATGCTTTGCCCTTCTTTATACATTAAGTACGAACCATAAATCTGATCAATTGAACTTAAAGGTGTGATGTATCCCGAAATTGTTGCATCGCGAAGAACCATTTCTGCCTGCGTGTCCCAATCTATCGACCAGTATTCCGCCAACCCCTCTACAAACCAAAGCGGGGGCAGTCGGTCTTGCGCAATCCTGTGGTTTAAAAATAATCGGCTGATCTTTCCGTGCATAAAAACATGTACAAGCTCGTGCCTGATGACATGTTTGAAATCCCACATCGAACCGGTATAAGGAATCACGACTCTTCCTTTAAGAAATTCAAAAAATCCGCCGACACCTTCGGGAATTAACCCCGGTGTTGTATTTGTTTGTTGGAAATGAAGATGGGTGCTGTAGAAAATTAGTGGAATGCGTGAAGGAACGTTATACATAAATTTTTCTTGCAGAATTTTGTAACTTTCTTCTGCGAGAAATGCACCGCGCCCGGCTAACTCTTTCATCTCCGGATAATAATAAATATCGAAATGATCCGTCTTCAGCAGATGCCAATCGAAAGATGTGTACTGTACTTTATTTCTGCCGAAGTAAGAAAATTGTGAATAGGCGGAAGTAAAAAGTAGAACTGTGATCAAAACATATTTATTGAAACGAGTCACTATTTATGTGAAATGATTCAGGTTACGTGTTTCATGCCGGATATTAAGCGTTTCATACCAGTAATCCGATATTACATTTTTCCCAGCTCATTCTTTAAATAGTCGATAACTTTTACCGGTGTCGGGTCTATTCCGTTAAGGATAGCAAGATAATAACTTGTCCAATCACCTAAATAAATTAACGAGAACATTCTCGCTAAAACAGATTTCCCCTCGCTCTGAATCTCAATCACTTTTGATGCGTATTGTTCAATCACGCTTTTAGTGATCTCCATTCTTAATTTCACGCGCGGATGATCGTCTTTATCGCGGAGGAAGATCACTGCTATTTCTTCTTCCATCATGCGGCGTAAAACTTTCCAGCCAACCAACTCGTTATGATTCATTTCCGGCAAAACATGCCCAAACGCCAATTGTTTCGCATTTTCGGCTATTTGTCCGCGCCATCTGAGATTTACAATATCGAACCGATCTGCCGCAGAATAAATAACCGGGAGTTTCATATACAACTGCTTCGCAAGTTGCAGTGCGGTATTAGTGTTGTTCAGTGAAGAATAAATTTTTGATTTCTTCTGAAGCAGTGAGAGTGTTTCCTTTATATCTGGATTTTTTGATCGTATTAATTTCATTTTCGAAAGAGCAATCAATGTCGGGAAGAAAGAATAACCAAGCGCGGCGCGTGGCGGCAACCCTTTTGGAATTGTGATCAACGGCTGTTTAAATTTTTCTGCCGATGCCGCAGTTTGACCGTCCGAACTTATGCATAGAATTTTTGCCTTGCGTTTTTTTGCGTCAGCATGTGCGGCAATTGTTTCTTCGGTGTTGCCAGAATAGCTCGATACTACAACAAGTGTTCGCTCGTTTACAAACTCGGGCATAAAATAATGACGGTTGACATGAAACGGAATTTCTGATTCTGCCGAAAGATAAGAACGGATTAAATCGCCTCCGATTGCAGAACCGCCCAAACCGGTTATAACTACTGAATCGATTTGTGATTTATTATATGCCGGTTTGAATTTATTGCCAATCTTAACTGCATTTTCAACCTGCTTCGGAAAATCGACAAGCAGTTGATTCATATTGGATTTATCGTATCTTTGGATGCTTTGCTTATTCATAATTTTTCTTGATTGTGGTTTGAGAAATAAAATATTTTGTGATCGAGAATATTCTTAAAATCATCAATTGTCTAAAGGAATTTCAGGCAGATGTTTTTTAAAAAATTTGGACATCATTCTTTCAACTTCATCGCTTGTGCTTGCTCCCATTGCTTGTACAGCAAGTTCCTTCATTAAGGAATAATTCAAAGATCGGATAATTTTTTTGATCTCCGGCAGAACGGCCGGAACAACACTCAACTCATCGATTCCAAGACCAATTAAAAGCGGAACAGCCAAAGGATTTCCACCCATTTCGCCGCATATTCCAGCCCAAATGCCTTGTTTATGAGCGCCGTTTATAACATGCTTGAGTGTGTTCACAACACTTGGATCGAATTGACGATATAATTTTGATACGAGAGTGTTTCCGCGGTCAACAGCCAGCAGATATTGCGTTAAATCGTTTGTTCCTATACTAACAAAATCAACCTCGGCTGCAATTTGGGAAATCATAAGCGCCGCAGAGGGAACTTCTATCATCACGCCGATAGGAGTTTTATCGTTAAACTTGACACCTTGACTACGCAACTCCGCCTTAGCTTTTCGGACATAACGCTTTGCCATCCTCACTTCTTCGAGTGTTGCAACCATTGGAAACATAATAGATAAATTTTTTCTTACACTGGCTCGCAGCATAGCTCGAAGTTGATTCAGAAAAATATCCGGTCTATCTAAACTGATCCGAATTCCGCGCCATCCTAGAAATGGATTTGATTCATCGGCAGTGGCAGGGGCTATCTTATCGCCTCCTATATCAAAAGTTCGAAGAATCACACGGTGTGGATGAACTCTATCTGTAACCTTTTTATACTCCTGATATTGTTCTTCTTCCGATGGAAAATCATCGCTATTAAGAAGCAAACTTTCGGTTCTATATAATCCGATCCCCTGAGACCCTTGCACAACAACATAATCAAGCTCATCCAATAATTCTATATTTGCAGATAGTTCCACACGATGACCATCGATAGTTTCTGCAGGCAGATCTTTTAAATTTGTTAATTGCTGTTCAAATTTATTCATCCGCTCCCGCTTTTTTTCATAATGCTTCATCCGCTCGTCTGTCGGATTGACTATGAGAGTGCCGCTATAACCATCTAATATTAAAAGATCACCATTGATAACGGATCTGCTGACATCTCCCAATCCAACTATAGCCGGAATTTTTAAAGAACGGGAAAAGAGTGCTGCGTGAGATGTAATTCCGCCGCGATCAGTTGCGTAGCCGAGAACATGATTGCGGCTGAGAATCATTGTATCTGCCGGTGTAAGCGTATGCGCAACAACTATGACTGATCCTTCGAGCTTGGATATCAATCGCTCCTGCAAAAGATTTCTGATGATACGATTTTTTAAATCTTCCATATCGTGCGCGCGTTCGTGCATATACTCGTCTTCTGCCTTAAGCATAAGCGCCGCATATTTACCAATTTCGTCGCTGACTATAAACTCGGCGTTGCGTTTTTCAGAGGTAATTCTTTTTTTGATGGAACCGATCAGCACAGGATCCTCTAAAACCATAATCTGCGCATCTAATACTTTTGCCTTCGCTTCACCTATCTTTTCCTGAGCGAACAGAAGTATTTTGTTCAATTCTTTGGAAGATTTATCGAGAGATCTGCTGAAACGCTCCTGCTCAAATTCTATTTCTTTGGGTTGAATGATTCGCTCTTCTACCACCGGAGTATCTTTGAGGAAAAGATAAGCTTGCCCGATAGAAATACCGTGCGAAGCCGGAATACCCCGAAGAACTATTTCATTTTTTATGTGTTGTTTATCAGGCACGTTTCACTCATCAAAGCCACGGCTGAAAAGATCTATAACTTCATTGGCGGCATCCTGCTCATCGGCTCCGTCAAAACGGAGAATCAGTTTCGAACCTTGCTCTGCCGCAAGAGTCATTACGCCAATAATGCTTTTCCCGTTTATTTCCATTCCGTCTTTGTAAATATAAAAATCTGATTTAAATTTTGCAGCTGTTTTCACCAGTACGGCGGCAGGTCTTGTGTGCATGCCTGCGCGATTTTTAATGATCACTTCTTGTTCTATCATGCTACGATGTTCTATCGAGCAGTTGAGACGATAACCATAACAGCATCGATTTCGCTTGGCTCTCGGGCAACCGACCAAGCATCCGGTTCGCCCGAAGCGTACTTTGTTTCACTTCGGATTGCGCCGCTTCGATTGCCCCGCTATTAATGTAAATATATTTAATCTGTCTAATTTCGTTTTCGCTTTTCACACTACCAGGCACGATCGATTTTAATATTTTCCTCTCTCTGCCTTTTGATTTCTCAATCGCTTTTAAAAGTAGAAATGTTTTCTTTCCTTCTTGAATATCACCGCCTATTTTTTTTCCAAACTCTTCAGTGCTTCCATTGATATCAAGAAGATCATCCATTACCTGAAAAGCTTTTCCGAGAGATTCACCGTATTTTCTGAGAGCAACCACTTGCGCATCCGATCCGCCGCCAACCAGCGCGCCCATTTCGGCAGATGCCGCAATCACTCTGCCTGTTTTTTTTGAGATCATCATAAAATAATCTTCAATCGACACACTTTGCTTCGTTTCAAATTCTTTATCAAAACCTTGCCCTTCGCACACCTGCACAAGCGCATCTGTATAAACATCGAGTATAGATTTTATACGTGTTGAATTTGTGTTTAGAAGAATATGATACGCCTGCGCAATCATCTCGTCGCCGGCAAGTATGGCAACATTTTCGTCCCATTTTTTATGGACAGTTGGTTTTCCGCGTCTCAATTCAGCGTGATCCATTATATCATCATGCACGAGTGTGAAATTGTGTAGGATTTCTATTGCAACAGCCGCATCCATCGCTATTGAAGCCCGACCACCGACCGCTTCGCATGCAAGCAGCGTCAATATTGCACGAATTCGTTTACCGCCAATCGAAAGAACATAATTGATCGGATCGTAGACCGATACCGGAAATTTTTTTCGATCAAAGATCTTGAACCTTTTTTCGATATCAACTTTATATCGATTGTATATATTGAGATATTGTTTATCGTTCCACTTATAATCCATGATTTATAATAACAAAACATGCCATGAGAATCAAGAATAAATCGAGAATTATTGAAAAGGGGAAAGCTTATCGGGTTTTCGGCGTTGCTTGATCACCGACCTGATGGAGTACGTTGAAATTTTAACAAAATAATAAAACTATGATTCGCTTATGGAAGTTTACGGTTTCATCGGATCAAAACAGATTCAGCAATGTTATTTCTTCGTCTTCTTGGATATCCTTTCGAAAATCATCCGAGCACCTTCAAGCACAAGGTTCGGCTCCATGTATTTTATTTCATTCGTTACTTCGGCTATAATCGGTGCGTATCCTCCCGTTGCAACCACGGTGGCATATTTCCCTGCCGATCTCCGCAGCCGTCTAACCATCCCTTCGAACGAATCCACCGCGCCAAACATAACGCCCGATTGAATTGCCGTGATTGTATCTTTACCTATAATTTCATCCGGGAATTGCAAATTAATTCTCGGCAGTTTCGCTGTCCTTCTGAAAAGATCCACCGCCATAGTTTCTACCCCGGGGGCAATCACTCCACCAAGATATTCTCCTTTACTTGTTATCACGTCGTATGTTGTAGCTGTGCCGAAGTCAACGACAATAGCCGGACCGCCAAATTTTTTCTGTGCGGCTACAACCGCACAAATTCTATCTGCCCCTAACTTTGCAGGATCGCTATAAGGAATGTTAATTCCCGCATCAATCATTCCCGAGATTATTAACGGCTGAAGTTTCAGGTAATTATTCAACATCTTATTTATTGAATCGGTTAGCTCAGGCACAACAGAACTTATTACAACTCCTTGCAATGCTTCCGGCGAAATTTTTATCTGTTCGCAGAACTGTTTCAATGGAATATATAATTCATCTTCAGTCCTCGACACAGTGCTCGAAATACGTCTATTAAGCATTAATTTACCTTTATGAAAAAAGCCGAACACTGCGTTTGTGTTTCCGATATTGATTGCTAATAGCATACGGTTACATCTCCTGCGATAACTTTTATCTCGCTGTTGGTTGTTTTAATAATAAGACCGCCGTCGTCATCGAGCCGTCTGGCAATCCCGTGCAATATTTTTCCATTCTGATTTATTTTTACTTCCTTGTTAAACATCGACGAATTATTTTCGAACTCTTCTAAAAGATATTTTAGTCCGCCGGATTTTATTGATTCATAATTATTTTCCAAGCGATTAAGGATTCGCCCGAATATCTCAAAACGATTTTGATCTTTTCCGAGTGCAACCGAAAGCGATGTTGCTTTATCTTTGATTTCATCGGGAAAATTTATTTGGTTGACATTCAAGCCAATCCCGATTACGATCCCAGTTAAACGATTGTTTTCGAAAACTGCTTCCGATAATATTCCACACACTTTCTTGCCCTTGAGATAGACATCGTTGGGCCACTTGCAATCGGGCTGCAGTTCCGAAAAATGTTTTAAAGTTTCCATTACTGATAGTCCGGCATAAATCGAAATCACTCCAATCTTCTCAGGGGAAATCGCTGACCGGACGATGATTGAAAATGTTAAATTCTTTTTCCCCTCCGAAATCCAAGAACGATTCAATCTACCTCTCCCCGCAGTTTGTTCATCGGCAATAACAACCGTTCCTTCATCAACACCTTCTTGAAGAAATTGTTTTGCTTTCAAATTCGTGGAATCGATCAGATCAAAACAAAAAATCTTTTTCCCAAAAATTTTCGAGCGAATAAACGGACGGATTTCAGATTCTTTCATCGCGTTCAGATTATGAAAATTGCCGATAAAAGTCAAGGATGTTTTTCTGCCATAATTTCTAACTCCTGACAACATATCAATTCATCATGCCATGATGGCAGTTATGACAGATTCATTCAAAAAGCGGTTAAAAATATTGGCTAATATCGAAGATAAACGCCATATTTTTTTTGATTCCCATGGCATATCTCTTGTAGGTAAGAAGCGTAGTGAAAAAAATTTTTATCTCTTTGGAGATGGCCTTCTTAGAGAAATGTGTCTTATTTTGAAAAGGAGTTTAAAAATGCCCGGTAAAATTATTGGTATAGATTTAGGAACAACAAACTCGGTTGTTGCAGTAATGGAAGGTAAAGAACCAACAGTAATTGCAAATGCTGAGGGTGGGCGTACTACACCTTCGGTTGTCGGCTTTCCAAAAAGCGGTGAACGACTTGTTGGTCAGGCAGCCAAACGGCAAGCAGTAACAAATTCACAAAACACAGTGTTCTCGATTAAGCGCTTCATGGGAAGATTTCAAAATGAAGTGACTGAAGAGATGAAACTAATCCCATACAAAGTTGTGCAGGGAGATAATAACACAGCACGCGTTCAGATCGACGACAGAGTCTACTCACCGCCCGAAATCAGCGCGATGATTTTACAGAAAATGAAACAGACGGCTGAAGATTATCTCGGCTCGAAAGTAACAGACGCAGTTATCACGGTTCCCGCATACTTCAACGATGCGCAAAGACAAGCAACGAAAGAAGCTGGTGAAATTGCCGGCTTGAATGTTCGTAGAATTATTAACGAACCTACTGCCGCCGCACTTGCTTACGGTTTGGATAAAAAACACAAAGACATGAAGGTTGCCGTATTTGATCTTGGCGGTGGTACATTCGACATCTCTATACTTGAACTCGGCGAAGGAGTCTTCGAGGTTAAATCTACAAATGGAGACACGCATCTTGGCGGCGACAATTTCGATCACCGAATAGTAGATTATATTGCAGATGAATTTAAAAAACAAGAAGGACTCGATTTACGAAAAGATCCGATGGCGCTTCAACGTTTGCGCGAGGCAGCAGAAAAAGCAAAAATGGAATTATCTCAGCTTATGCAAACCGAAGTCAACCTTCCGTTCATTACCGCAACATCTGAGGGTCCCAAGCATTTGAATCTCACTATAACTCGCGCTAAGTTTGAACAGCTTGTTGAGGATTTGATTCAACGCTGTATTCCCCCTGTCGAAAAAGCACTGCGAGATGCTTCTCTTAATCCGAATCAGATAGAAGAAATAATTCTTGTCGGAGGGATGACGCGCGTACCACGTGTTCAACAACTTGTGAGAGAAATATTCGGCAAAGAAGGTCATAAGGGTGTAAACCCTGACGAGGTTGTTGCGATTGGCGCGGCAATTCAAGGAGGTGTTTTATCCGGCGATGTTACTGATGTTTTATTGCTCGATGTTACGCCGCTGACACTCGGTATTGAAACACTCGGCGGTGTTACCACACAAATGATAACGGCGAATACAACAATACCCACAAAGAAAAGCGAAATCTTTTCGACAGCATCAGAAAGTCAACCATCGGTAGAAATTCACATCTTACAGGGTGAACGACCAATGGCGATTGATAACAGAACGCTCGGCAGATTTCATTTAGACGGAATTCCTCCGGCTCCGCGCGGTGTTCCTCAGATCGAAGTTACATTCGATATCGATGCAAACGGTATGCTTCATGTAACCGCGAAAGATAAGGCGACGAACAAAGAACAAAGCATCCGCATAACATCTTCAAGTGGTTTGAGCAAAGAAGAAGTTGATAAAATGAAAACCGACGCGCAGGCACATTCGGCTGAAGATAAAAAACGAAGAGAAGAAGTCGATACGAAAAATCAAGCCGATAATCTTGTATTCCAAACACGCAAGCAGTTGAAGGAATTCGGCGATAAAATTCCACCCGACTTAAAATCGAAAGTCGAATCGGCGGCAGATGCTTTGGATGCGGCTATTAAAAACAATAACATTGCCGATATAAAAGCGAAGATGGAAGCATTGAATAATATTTGGAACGAAGCATCCACGGCGATGTATCAAAAAGCCACCGCCGAAGCGCAACAACAACAGGCAGGCGCGCAGCCACCTCCGCCAACAGGAGAGTCAAACGCGACAAGCAACAACACAAAAAAGAACGACAAAGCCGTTGAGGATGCATCGTTCGAAGTTGTTGACGATAAGGATAAATAACCCTCACCCCAATGGGGTTGACTAATAAGTTTGTTTTCTCGTTACATTCTTCGACTTGCCGTCGAAGAACACTCGAAAACCGACAGGGTAAGCGGGTTCTCGAGTGCGATTTCGAAGAAATCGTGTATCGAGAGAACATTTTAGTCAGCCACTGGCTACGACGAAGTCGGAGCCGGGGAGAGGGTCTGAAAGATCCATATAATGACAAACGCTATCTGGTTTTTAATAATTCTAGTTCTTGTTGTAGCGTTCTTGATTTACGCCACCAAGAAGCGTTGGGTATCGTGGCGCGGTTCCCATGGAATAGCAACACTAACCGCATTCCACGACTTCCAGCCGAAGGATAAACAGGAAGCAATTGAATACGTGATGGAAGAAAAAGCAGGAAAGAAGATGGAAGAGAAAGAAAGCAATGGCAACAAAGTCCCGAGTGAGTAATAAATAAATTTATGAACTTTCAAAAATTCACAATTAAATCGCAGGAGGCAGTCCAGAATGCACAGGAGATTGCCGCAAGTTACGGCAATCAGTCCATCGAGCCGGAACACTTACTCGCTGCATTAGTACAGGACAGCGAAGGTTTAATTGCACCTATACTTCAAAAAATTGGAGCAAATCTTAATTACATCAAAATAAAAATTAATGAGTCTATTGAAAAGCTTCCGAAAGTTTCAGGCACGGGTACAGGCAATCAATTCATAAGTCAAACACTTGTACAGATTTTCGATAATGCGGTGAAAGAAGCACAATCGCTCAAAGATGAATACGTTAGCACAGAGCATCTGCTTCTTGCGCTTGTTACGGGCAAATCACCAGCCGCTCAACTTCTTAACAGTCAGGGTGTATCTAAAGATCAAATATATAAAGCGCTCAAAGATATCCGCGGCACACAGCGCGTAACCGACCAAACACCTGAAGAGAAATATCAATCGCTTCAACGATTTGGCAGAGATCTTAACGAGCTTGCCCGCAAAGGAAAACTCGATCCTGTAATCGGGCGTGACGAAGAGATTCGCCGCGTACTTCAGGTTCTCTCGCGCCGAACAAAAAATAATCCCGTTCTTATCGGCGAACCGGGCGTTGGAAAAACCGCCATCGCCGAGGGTATTGCTCATAGAATCATGCAAGGCGACGTACCCGAAAATTTAAAAACAAAACGAATTATAGCTCTTGATATGGGCACGCTTGTGGCGGGTACAAGTTTCCGAGGACAGTTTGAAGAAAGATTGAAAGCTGTCCTGAAAGAAGTGACCGAATCGGAAGGTGAAATTATTCTCTTCATCGATGAGCTACACACGCTCGTTGGTGCTGGCGCCGCGCAAGGTGCTGTAGATGCGGCAAATATGTTAAAGCCCGCTCTCGCAAAAGGCGAGCTTCGTGCTATCGGCGCGACTACAATAGATGAGTACAGAAAACATATCGAAAAAGATCCCGCGCTCGAACGCAGGTTTCAGCCGGTCCTCGTCGACGAACCGACAGTTGAAGATACCGTTTCAATTTTACGCGGACTCAAAGAACGATACGAGGTCCATCACGGTGTTCGCATCACCGATGGCGCTATCGTAGCCGCGGCACAACTTAGCCACCGTTACATCAGCGATCGTTTCTTACCTGATAAAGCAATCGATTTAGTGGATGAAGCCGCTTCAAAACTCAGAATTGAAATCGATTCTCTCCCCGAAGAACTTGACGAAATCGAGCGGCGTATTAAACAACTTGAAATTGAACGCGAAGCGGTAAAGCGCGAAACCGATGAGGAAACCAAAGAACGCTTGGAAGATATAAATAAAGAATTAGCCGAGTTGAATCAGGAGCGCTCTGGACTTCGCGCGCACTGGCAAAACGAAAAAGATTTGATTCAATCGATCAGAAAAATGAAAGGCGATATTGAAAACGCTAAAAATGAAGCCGAGCAAAACGAACGTTCCGGCAATTTAGCCCGCGTTGCTGAATTGCGTTACGGAATAATCGCTTCATTTGAAAAAAAGCTGAAAGAAGCAAGCGTTAAGCTTGCCGAAATTCAACAAGATAAAAAAATGTTGAAGGAAGAGGTCGATGCCGAAGATATTGCCGAGATTGTTTCTCGCTGGACCGGAATCCCCTTAAATCGAATGTTAGAAAGCGAGCGAACGAAACTTCTTCACCTCGAAGAACGACTTCACGAACGGCTTGTCGATCAGGAAGAAGCCGTCCATGCCGTTGCCGATGCAATCCGCCGAAGCCGTGCCGGCTTGCAGGACGAAAAGAAACCGATAGGTTCATTTATTTTCCTCGGCTCAACTGGTGTCGGAAAAACCGAGCTTGCCCGCGCGCTTGCAGAGTTTCTATTCAACGATGAAAGCTCGTTGATACGGATCGATATGAGCGAATATATGGAAAAATTTTCTGTATCCCGGCTCATAGGCGCACCTCCCGGATATGTTGGTTACGAAGAAGGCGGTCAACTGACAGAAGCGGTTCGGCGAAAACCATATTCTGTTGTATTGCTCGATGAGATAGAAAAAGCGCATCCTGAAGTTTTCAATTTGTTATTGCAGGTTTTGGATGAAGGACGTTTGACTGATAATAAAGGTCGAACTGTCAATTTTAAAAACACAATAATCATAATGACATCGAACCTTGGATCGCAAATGATTCAGGAGAGATTGAGCGGTGAAATTATTTCGAACGGTGAACTTGAAAAAATTTATGGCGAGTTGCGGATTACGCTATTCGACATGCTTCGCCAATCGATTAGACCGGAATTTTTAAACCGTATAGATGAAATAATTCTCTTCAAACTTTTAAACAGAGACGATCTCAGGCGAATTATAGATATCCAGATAAAACGATTGCAGAAAACGCTTGAACAAAAGAACATCCTGATCGAATTTACGGAAGATGCGAAAGATTGGCTCATCAAGTTAGGTTACGATCCAACGCTTGGTGCCAGACCTTTAAAGCGTGTGATTCAAAAATATATAGTCAACAAATTGTCTGAAGAAATACTCGCCGGTTCAATTGGCGAAGGTGATACCGTTGAAGTTTCGCTCGATAAACGCGGACTTATACAGTTCGTTAAGAAAATAACCGCTGAAGTTTTGTAATTAACATGTATTGTGGGGACGGTAGAAGAATCGCCTCCGTTAGGTAAATAACTGTCCCCATGATACTGTTAAATGATTTACGCTTTCCGATTTAAATAAAATTTCTAACTGGATAATTTTCGTTTTCCGGGTTTTTGCAGGTAGTTTTTCTTCGAAACGATAGACTTGCCTAATCTTTTTTCTAACTTCTTCCTTGCACCTCCGGCAATATCACCGCCGGATTTTGCATCCGATTTTAATTTAGAAACTCCGTGTGAATTTTCTGTCCGGTGAATTTCGGTCGTAGCCCGCTCTCCCAACATTGTAAAAATCAATTCAAGGTCGTCCATGTGGTCGCGGAGGTTTTCCCGTTTTAATCTCTTTAGTTTTTTATACTGCGATGGGGTAACTCCGAAAGTTGCCTTCGAAATTTCCGCAGTCAGAATCTCATAATCCTTATTTTCTTCGGCGCCCCGTTCTTGCCATTCATCTGTAAGCTCTTCACGTATGGCGATTCCGCGCATTCGCTTTTCTATCCAATCTGCAGGATAACCTTTGAGCTTATAAAGCATTCGAGTCCGCTGGGTTGCTAATTCGGGATTTTCAATTTCCTGAACGCGCTCGTAACCGACTTTAGCTAACCAGCGTTTAAACGGCTCGGCTTTGGGTGAAGGGATGGATTGGACTATCCTAAAAATACCTTCGGTGTTAGAACAGTCGGTTTCGTACTTTTTTCCATCAGAAGAAACCAATTTCAGTTGTCGACAAAATGTCGACAACTCAGATCCATCTTCATCTTTAACGCGAATTTTCATTTTATACCAGTAATCCCGCGGATTATCGCTTCCGGTTAGCGCCGCGACTACATCGATAACCGAGAACCACCATTCATTGTTATGAATCGTTCTTCTAATTTTGCTTCCTTTAAACAACGCGATTTTATTGTTTTCCATTTCTATCCTCCTTTGTTCCTATTTGTGAATTTATACTTCTAAAACTCTTCTTCACTTACTCTTGCCCCATTAATTATGTGGCTGAAGCCAACTGTTTTTTCTTTTTTAATCAGTTCACTTGGCAATGCCATCCCCTCGGGAGAAGTGAACTGCTATAGATTTTCCTTCTTTTTTATTGCAGTTGACTTTAGTCAACTGATAATATTTTTTTAATAGATGGCTTTAGCCGCATTGCTTTTGCCCTGTACTATTTTCGCCTCCTCGCAGGTTCATCTACCCGGCGTTGCTCTTTATTCTTGCCACTTGCTTTTTCAGATTCCATTTTGGTTTTTTCGATCTTAATCCTCTCCAACAGCACGCTCGCCGGCTCACCTGCCCGCCGAAAATCCTTCTTCCTTTTTGTGGAAGTCTTAACTTGAGCAAGTTCACGTTCTTCCTTTATCTTTGCTAATAGCTCGGATGCAGGCGGGTCATTCGGGTCTTGCGGCACAAGTTCGCCACGGAATGCTTTGGCGAGTATGGATTGCGTGAGTTTCTCTACTTGTTTAGCTGCCTTGGTATAGCGTTGCTCGATTTTATCTGCAACGGTAAATAATTGTTCAACTCGACGAATGATTTCTTGCTGTTCTTCGATGGGTGGGATATCAAGATATAATTCTCTTATATCTTTTTGAAATAGATGAGGAGTAGCGGAACCTGTTATCCTTTCTTTAGCGATGGATTGTAATTTGGGACTACACAAGAAATAGAAAAGGAACTTAGGGATAAATGGTTCTCTCCCTCTAATCACGAGAAGCGATGAATTTACAGTAGCTTTTTCCGGTAGTTGAGTAATAATACCAAGCTTTCCGATACCGGCCCCATCTTTGCATAATAAAATATCATTCTCTTGTAATTGTATTTCGGGGCTTTCTTCATACCGCCATTTTGATATTCTATAGGCATCTCTGTAATCCACTTCTTCACCATAATTTAATGCATATACTGCTAAAAATAGCGGACCTTCTTTTGTATATTCCTCAGCTTTTAACCCACGCCATCCTATGCGCGCTGCTATGTAAATTAAATTATCCAATTTTGCAGTTGCCCATGAATGAATAAAATCATGTTGATTATATTCTAAAATGAAATCTGAATCGGGTTTTTTGGCTTTCCCCTTTTTGTAATCTGCATATTCTTTGTCAAATATTTCTTTTCTTTCCTTTACAATCCTATCCAACAAAACTACCGCGTTTTCTTCTATTTCATTCTCCTCTCTCCAATCCTCTGTCAACTTGCCAGAGCAGGCAGCAGCGAGGACAGATTGCCTAAAACGCTTGAGTAGTTTTGGTATGCGCTCTAACTTTTTCCGACTTCGCTCAACTCGCTCCAATAATTGTTCCAGTTTGGTAACTATACGTTTTTGCTCGGGAAGTGGGGCGAGAGGAACCGCTGTGTTGGGTGCAAAGGTCTGGTTGATTCCTCCCTGCGCAGAACCTTTGAAGTTCTCCAAGATTCTGTCCTGACCTTCCTTTGACATGAGGTAACGGAATAAAAAACGGGAATTAGTACGGTCGGTGGTACGACAAATAAATACGTGCTCATTCACTACTGCTTTCTTATATGGGAAATCAGCTCCAACGAACGATGTTTTGCCAGTTGTGGCGCCGTCCTTGACGATGAGAATATCATTGGGTCGAATATGACCTTTGGTCATCAAATCAGCGAACTTCACTGGGACATACTTCACCGAACCGAAATCAAATCCACCATTGTAGTTTAAGTGTTCCCCGCCGACACTAGGAATACCTCCATTTATTCCCCGGACACCTCCGCGTGGTCTAGAACCTGATTCAAGGGCTATCAGCAGATCATAAAGCGAAGTCGTTGTCCAACTCTTCGGCAACTCACTCATTTCTCTACACCTTCTTCTTTTTCAATGAGTGCAACAATCTCGCGCAAGTCGTCAACAACTGCTTCCAACTCTGTAATTGCTTCGCTTGCTAAATCTTGCGGCTCGGGAAGTTCGTCGCTATCCTCCAACGATTTATCCTTGAGCCATGTTAGATCGAATTTGTAATCCCGTTCCTTGACATCTTCCATAGTAAAGCACTGGAAGCGTCCCTCATCGCCAAGGTCTTTGCGCTTGCTTCTGCCGTTAGGATCGGCGCCATAACATTTTTCAAATTCCTCAAAATGTTTTCCGCTCAGTGGTCGGTCTTTCTTTGTAATACCCGGAACATTCGAGCGGGCATCGAATATCCACACTTTTTCAGTTGGTATTCCTTTTTGGAAGAAAATCACATTTGCCTTAACGCCTTGACTGTATGGTGTAAATGTTCCCCTCGGCAATCTTAGAACCGTATGCAAATTGCAATCCTGCATTAGTATCTCAAACACTTCTCCTGCTTTTCCCTCGAACAAACAATTATCAGGTAACACAATTGCTGCTCTGCCGCCGGGTTTAAGAATCTGCATTACATGCTGAACGAAGTTAAGCTGTTTGTTGCTTGTCTCTATTGTAAAATCATCACGCTCAGGAGCTTGGTTCGCACCCTTTGTGCCAAATGGCGGATTAGTTAAAACCACATCGTAGAATTCACCACGGTTGGCTTCGTAAATAGTATCGCCAAGATAGATGTTCGGCTCAACACCATGAAGAAACATATTCATCAATGCAAGACGCCGCGGTCTTGGCACTAAATCCTGTCCATAAAACGTTTTGGTCTTTATCCGTTTTACAATCTTTCTATCAAGCGCACCTTTCGTCTCTTTCATCAACCATTCATAAGCGACCATAAGAAATCCGCCGGTACCACAGGCAGGATCGCATATAGCAAATTCATTATTCACTCGCGGATCCGGTTTCATTACTCTTACAATGGATTGAATAAGAACGCGTGGTGTAAAGTATTGTCCCGCTCCTTTTTTTCCTTCACTCGCCGCTTTCTCCAGCAATCCTTCAAACGCCGCTCCCTTCACATCAACATCCATCGACGACCAGTCTTCATCATCAATCATAGAAATTACTTTCTTGAGATTGACCGGATTATTGAATCGTGGTACGGCTTGTTTGAAAATATCCCCAAGAATACCCTGTTGCCTTCCAAGAATTCTGATTACATCGGTAAAGTGATCTAACAGCGCTATGCCTGAAAGGGCTGAGAGTTTATTCCATGAACAATCGACTTTGTTCTTTTTCCCCTGTGCGTTTATCTCTTCAATGGATGAAAGATCAATATCGCGCTCGTTTGCCATCTTTAGAAAAAGGAGATAAGTGAGCTGCTCGATGTAATCACCATAATCAACACCATCATGACGTAATGTATGGCAAAATCCCCAGAGTTTATTTACAATATCAGACATCTAGAATCCTTATATTTATATCTGTTGTTATTGCTGTCATTTGTCGGTTGTTTCGACAAGCTCAACAACCGGCAAGCTTTTTTACTCGAAATATCATCCGTTCCCTGAGCTTGTCGAAGGGACGGATTACCAAACTGGGTATAATTTTTAGAAAGTGCTGGTAATTTTTCAAAAAAACCTTCAATCAACGCCTCTTTCTTTTTTCTACTCCAGCCCTGCACCTGTTTCTCCCTGTAAAACGCTTCGTCAATACGAGGATACTCCTCACAATAAACCAATTCAACAGGTAGCCTGCTTTTAGTATAATTAGCGCCCTCTCCATTTTGGTGCTGCCATAAGCGATGTTCCACATTGATCGTACTGCCAGTGTAATACGTTCCATCGCAACATTTGAGTATGTACATATATCCAATCATTTCATGATTTATGCTGAGCTTGTTACACTGAGTTTGTCGAAGTGTCGAAGCGTTTTGCTGAGCTTGCTTGCACTGAGTTTATCGAAGTGTCGAAGCATTATGCCGCCATTGCGAGATTAATTTCAGTAATAAGATTGTGGAGATCAACAAAGACTTCTTGTGCGGTTTTCTTGCCGCCACGATCTGTAAAAACCGGTTGAAGATCGAAATCTTCAAGGTCTAATGTGAGACTTTGGATAAGATGATAGCGGATGAAGTCAATCCACTTTGTTTGCTGTTCCGAAAATTCTTTTCCTTGTTTGACTTTGTTAAGCGCTTTATTAACCCGTTCTTCTATGGTTAGCAATGGTTCTTCTTCTCGTGCCGCGTGCTTCACAATGGAAATGATGTCGGCAAGCGCCTTGTTGGAAACTAATTTGTGAGCACGCTGGAGTTCTTCCTCAGGAAAATCATTTTTCTGAAGCTTAGTGCGAAGGTCATTCAATACATCGGTTTTCCAATCCTTCGGCTTATAAAGCAGAACCTTGATCGCTTCGATTTGGTTTTTGTTTTCCTTCACAAACTTTGAAAACAATTCCAGATAGTCCTGCGGTTTAGCATTAACTCCTCCGACCGAAAATACGGCTTCTGAAGATACGTTATCCACAATTTCATAGCCCTTAAGAAATGTCCGCTTTGCTCTTGGATAGTCGAGACACAACTCCTGAAATTTTTTATTTCGAAGGAGCGCCATTACATTGACAAAATCTTTTGCGATACGATTTCTCAGTTCATCTGTGAATTTGCCGATATTGCCTTCGGGGATAAATTCCGCAAACTTTTCTCGCGCCTCTCCGCTTATATCTTTTTCGATGCGGCGCAATCGTTTAATAAGAACTCCTGTAAAATAGTTACGATCTACATTCTGATAGATATTCTCGATAACCTGAGCAAGAGGAATAGGTTCTTTTCGAGGATCTTCGACGCGAAAATCTGTCGTGTTCTTAAAATACTCTATCAATGTTCCATCAAAGCAATCAAATATTTTGAAACACTTTTTATTAATAGCGTCACACCTGCGAGTACCTCTTCCAAGCATCTGAGTCCAGAGGATACGCGATTTCACGACACGAAGGAAAACTATAAATTCAAGTGCGGGAATATCGACACCCGTGCTGAGCATATCTACCGTAACAACAACCATCGGCTTGGGACGATTTCGGAATTTGCGAATTTTTTCGAGCGGCCTGTCGACATTGGGATTACCTGTTATCTTCTGAACAAAGTCATCGCCCTGGCCAAATTCTTCTCGACAAAGCTGTACCAATTGATCAGCATGTGAAGTATGCTGAAGGTCGTTTGCTGCAAAGATCAATATTTTGGGAAATCGACCGGTTTCTTGTTCATGTGTGCGCGCATATTGTGCGATTTCTTTGACAATCTTTTTATTAGTATCAGGTGAAGTAATCTTTCTTTCGATTTCTTCGGCAGAATATGTTCTTTCATCTTCTAATTCATCATACGTTTCCTCACCTGTCTCCGTGTTAACTACTCCTACGTGTTCGCCCTCCTTGAGAAACGTTCCTTTGATAAGAACGTCTGATTTAATTTTGTAAGATTCATAATCACAGAGATAACCGTCTTCGATAGCTTGATCGGTTGTATAACGAAATACTATTTCTTTGAACAAGCTCAACGAATGCGGGGCGGGTGTTGCTGTCAATCCGATTTTCACTGCATCAAAATATTCCATCACATCGCGCCAGATTGCAGTCTCATTGGCTGTATATCCTCTATGACATTCATCAGCAATGATAAGATCGAAGGCATGATTTGGAATATTTATTCTTTCTGCCTCCTCTTCATAATCAGGATCGCTTTGATCCTGTTCAAATACTCGCTGCCATCCAAATAGATTGATCGTCATCCGTTGGATAGTTGAGACGTACACAAAGGTATTGCTCGGCTGAGGAGATGTGAGGTATGAATTGGGAAGAATGTTTGGATTAAAAGGTTCATCATCTTCGAAGTCTTCACGCTTGAATTTCTGACTATAGCATTCGTATTCCTGATTAAATTTATATCCTTTGGGAGTTGTAAATGTAGCAAATTCGCGTACTGCCTGAGCAGCAAGCGCCCTGCGATCTACAAGAAAGAGAATGCGCTTGAATACTCCGGCGCTAAGCAAGCGATAGATTTGTGCAACGGTGAGATAAGTCTTGCCTGTACCGGTAGCCATTGCGACAAGCATTTCCCGCTTACCTTGCTGAAGAGCTTTTTCAATTGCAGTTATTGCTTCGCTTTGATATAGCCGAATACGGTAAAACTCTGGTTGAGTATGGATAGAGAGGTTAGCATAGTAATGTTGACCTCGCTCGAAGATTTCATTAAGTCCCTCCGGTGTATGAAAGTTCGAGATCTTTCGAGATAAGCTTTTTTCATTTCGGACATCAATAAAGAACTCATTTTCACCATTTGAAGAATAGAGCAAGGGAACTTTATATTCTCCCCATTTGCCAACGGTATTTTTTGCGCCACGCGAATACCTTTTTGCCTGTTCAAGAACATTCTGAGCGCCAACACCTACCTTCTTCCCTTCAATGATTCCAAGAAGTTTTCCTTTTACAAAGAGGGCATAATCTGCTGGTCCGTTATCGGTCTGAAATTCTTCAACTGCATGTCGTGTCAGCATGGAAACATCAAGATTGTCTTGATATTTAATGATTTTCCATGGTTGAGGAAGTTCTGTGAGCTTCTTATTGATTCTATCTCTACGGGTTTGCCACTCTAATTCTTCTATCATATTATAGCTGTGATGATATTATTTTCCCAGGATTATTATCATGACTCAAAACGTACAAAATATTTGCCATTCTTACAAGAGATGTTAAGAAATCAGTCTATCAATCAATGGACTATACGCTTTATTTCGCTTCCGCTAATCTTATCAACACAACTCCATGATACGGCACTTCTGTTTCGAATACATTTTCAAAAACTCCGAGGTCTTTCTGCCGCCAAACATCTCGAACAGTAAACTTACTGCTAATGCCGAGGTCGTTTCCTTTTAATATAATCTTCGCCGATTTCTTTTCACCCCAATTGAAATATTTCTCGGGTTCTTTCTTTTCACCTAAATCAGGATAGAAAAGTCCGACTGCCTTCGATCCGTCTTCCATTTCCTTCATCCAGATCTGTTTACCGTCTTCGTCATAAATTCTCCGCGCTTGAACGCCAAGAGGATCTTGATTGATCTCAATGACTTCATCATTGGTGAGAAGGTTCAAAGTGAAATCATCAAGCCGACTCATATCAGCGCCGATGAGAAGCGGTGAGCAAAGAAGCGACCACAAACTTATGTGTGTGTATTGTTCGTCTGGTGTGAGATTTGATGGATGCAACTGCGGACCCCAGCCAACGAGTCCGACAACAAGCATATCAGGATCGTTCCAATGTCCGGGACCTGCATACTTCTCGTGTCCCGCTTGATTGAAGCCGATGCCGGACATGCTCGACCAAGTGTCGGTAATGTCACCGGTTGTGCGCCAGCAGTTTCCGCCAACTTCTTCCCCCCATTCCCACACTTTCCCCATTCCGTACTGGCATAGACTGTAGACGATATCACGAGGAACTTTGCTGAGAGCATCGCGCATAACCTGGTAGGGCTTCTTGAGTTCCGGCAAACTTCTGTCTTTTGCAATCTTGCTGTAAGAGCACCAATCGTATTTTAGATAATCGATTCCCCAATCAGCGTATCGCTGTGCATCTTGAAATTCATATTGATAACTTGCAGTGAAACCGGCGCATGTTAGCGGACCAGGTCCGGAATAGATTCCTAACTTCAACCCTTTGCCGTGAACGTAATCAGCCAGCGCTTTCATATCGGGAAATTTTTTATTTGTGTTGATCATGCCGTTCTTGTCGCGCAGTTCACCTTGCAATTCCGGTTCTTTCGCGTCGGGTTTTATTTCCCAACAATCATCGATATTGATATACGTCCATCCGTAATTGATAAGTCCTGAAGAAACCATTGCATCAGCCGATTCCCGAACCTTTGCATCATCAACAGCACATGCCCAGCAATTCCAGCTATTCCAACCCATCGGCGGTGTGAGTGAGATTTGATTTCCAACCTTGATGCGAAGTTCACGCTTCGCATCACCAATTTCATTCTTTGCGATCAATGTTACATTACGCTCACCTGCTTTCATTATTTGTCCGGTGATGATTCCACTTGCTTCATCCAGAGATAATCCATCGGCAAGATTTTCTGCCGAGAAGGTCATCGGTCGTTTACCGGTTGCCGCAATTGTATAGAGGAATGGATTCCCCGGTCGAACACCGAAAACTTTCGCTCCATTTATTTTGGGTGAATCGGAAGGTTTCGGAGTTAGTATATATGGTTCAATCGCAGTTTTAACTACAAGCTCATCCGGGGTGCGTTTCGATGTAAACTCTATTTTTGCATCGCACCAATCAGCATGATCATAATCTATCCAATCATCGGCATCTCCGACGAGAAGTCCGAGAAGTTTGATTCCATCAAGATTGAGATTAACTTTTTCCGGTTTATCACCTTTCTTCATCACCGGACTTTCCCACAAGATTTTCTTATCTCCGACAACGAAGAACTTTACCGATCCATTGCCATCAACAACTTCATCATCTAATCCAACAAATGCGGTGAATTGTTTCCCTTTGCCGTCGAGATTCAATAGCAAAGTGCTGACGGCATGTGTTCCAACACCGCGCTCAAATTTTTGTCCTGCTAAGGTGAGCGGATTTCCTTCGACGGATTTGTTTGCTTCAGGTGTTCCCCAACCGCATTGCATCGAGGTAAGATCAAGCTCGTCGAGCCAGATAGTTTGAGCTTCTAGAATTCCCGTAAAAAAGATTATGATAATAATTAACAATACGGTTTTCATAAAAAGATACTCCTTTCATAAAAAAATATCTCATAAAAATTGGATTGATGGATTGATGGAGTTTTGGGATCCATTAGTCCATTCTCCAGCAATTCATTGCTCCAGTACTCCAATGTATTTACTTATTTGAACAGGTTTTCAGGAAATTCTTTTTCAAGTAAATAGCGATAGTAAAAGCGATAATTATCATTCCGCAAGTGTGTTGCCTTAGATCCACCCCATCCGTGTCTTCCGCCGGGATATATCATCAACTCGAAATGTTTTTTAGAATCCTCTAAAGCATTAACAAGTTGCAAAATATTTTGCATATGGACATTATCATCCATAGTGCCGTGGACTATGCGAAGCATTCCTTTGTATTTATCCACGAAATTCATAGCCGATCCGTTTTTGTACCCATCGGGATTCTCTGCCGGACTATCCATATATCGCTCTGCGTAATGTGAATCGTACAATTTGAAATCTGTTACAGAGTATAATGCAAGCCCATGTGTGAAGTAATCTGCACCATAAGTAAGCGCAAGAGATGTAACATAGCCGCCGTAACTTCCCCCGGTGATACATATTTTAGTTGAATCGACAAACTGTTTTTTCCTGAGCCATTTTACTACTTCAATGTAATCGTTCATTTCCCATTTGCCTAACTGCCGATGCATGAGCGAAACGCCTTCTTTACCAAAATGACCGGAACCACGGTGATCGATTGCAATCTGTATTACACCTTCAACCGCCAGCCATTGCCCGCGCAACCCACCCCACGAGTTTGCTACAGTTGGAGAATTTGGTCCGCCATAAATACTTATTAAAACCGGATATTTTTTATTCTGATCAAAGTTAGTTGGCAGCGTCCAGCTTACGGGCAGATTGAAGCCATCCGACGTAGGAACACGGAACAATTCCGATTGGGCAATCTTGTATTTCTCGAATTCTTCCGTTTTACTGTCGCCAAGCTCTTTCACTAACTTTCCTTGCGAGTCGTAAATTGCCATGCGAGATGGCGTATAAATGTTGGAATAAGTTGTGATGAAATATTTACCATTCGGTGAAAGATTGATGGAGTGAGTAAAATTGCCGAAAGTCAATCGCGTTAGCTCTTTCCCGTTAAAACGAACCCGATAGAGATCGGTGCTTGTTGACGCTTCTTTCTTAGCGGTGAAATAAATGATTTCATTTTTCTCATCCGCGAGCAGAACATTCGACACAGCCCATTTTCCATCTGTGATTTGTTTTATCAATTTCCCGCTCATGCTATAATGGTAAAGATGAGTCCAACCGCTCTTGTCGCTCTGGATGATGAAACTTTTTCCATCTTTTAAAAAATTCATTTTCTCAAACCAATCGACCCATGAAGGTTGATGCTCGATATAAACCGGTTTCTTTTTTCCCGTTTCTAAATTGATTGAATAAAGAATCAAAGAATCTTGCTGACGGTTCATCCATTGTGTAACAAGTTGATTACCGTCGGGCGACCAAAACGGTTCGCCGAAATATTGATCATCTTTCTGATCAAAATCTGCCCATTCAATTTTGTTTTTATTGAGATCAATAATACCGAGTTTAATTTCGGGATTCGGATCGCCGGCTTTGGGATAACGAGTATTTTCTAGAAATCCATGATGCCCTTCTGAGTTATAAAGAGGAAAAACGGGCACATTCGTTTCGTCAAATCTATAGAAAGCTATCTGTTTGCTGTTTGGAGACCACCAGAATGCCTTGTACTTGGATGAACGCCCGAAAATTTCTTCGTAATAAAGCCATGCCGCCCATCCGTTATACACAACATCACTGCCATCGGTTGTGTATCGGATTTCTTTCCCTGATTCAAGATCAATTGTGAAAAGATCGTGTTCCCTTGTAAACGCAACAAATTTTCCGTCAGGGGACAGTATCGGGGTTTTTTCCTCTGCTTTGTTATTTGTTAATCGCCTGAATTCATTATTCTTCGTATCAAGAAGATACAGATCGTTCTCTTTTTCGTATATCAATTTATCGAATGATTCATTGTGGGATGAAGGTTTTTCCATCACAATTTCGGAATCGACTATTGATTTAAATCGATCGAGATCTCTGTATAAAACTTCAACTCCTGTTTTAACATTCACCGAATAAAGCTTGGCTGTTTCATCGCCATTATTCTTTTTCATTTCAAGATAATGATCATCATCAGCCCAGCCGGTAACATTCGGCAAGCTCTTGATTAATTTGGGTTCTCCATTCTTAAAAATCTGGTCGAACGTAAGGGGCTTTTTCTCTTGAGCATTTGCAATCAATGCTATTAACAAAAAAATTGAAATCAACCGAACACGTTTCATGATAACTCCATTGAGGGTAAATTGTTTAGTAGATTAAAACTCGAGTTCTAAAAAAAATTAACGATTATTTTGCCACACAAATTCGCCATTTTCCACACTCCAGTCAAGTCCGAAAAAACCCGTTCCAACAATGCCTTTTTCACCATCTGTTATTAATTGTGGGTTGAAAAGAGTGAAGTCGGGCAAACCGATTCCCGGATTCATATAAGGAATTCGCGTGGTTAGCTTCATGCCAACCAAGCCGGAACCTGTGATAACCGCTACGCTGGCTTTTTCAGTTCCTTTCCGTGGTCTAACAAATATACAGCCAAGCTGATTGCCTTTAATTTTCTTCCCTCCAACTGTAACAAAATTATTTCCGACCTGAACAGGACTATCATCCAACAATTTTTTCCAAGCCGTGTTTGTATTTCGATTACCATAAAGAATGATATTGCAATCCGGATATTTTGAAGAATTAAAATCAATGTCAGCATAAATATCGATCGAACCATTTCCTTGATACCAAAATTTCTCGGCATCATAACGCGCTTTGTTGAATGCCCATTTGTTTTCTTCATCCGAACCGTGTGTGCCATATACAAATATAACTCGATTTCGAAATGTTTCTTTTAACGTTCCATAGCGGTTAGAATTTTTAACATTTGGTGTTGGTTCAGAACATGTTTGCCACTTCCCAAATTTATTTTCTAACCAGATTTGCTGTTGATTGTGAGCGATTGGAATTTTTCCAACTTTCTGGCTGTCTAATTCGATTATAACGGAATCTTTCATTTTAAAAATATCAAGATCGAAAGCGATCCTTGCCGCATTGTTCGTAATACCCGCAAATCTTTGCACGCCCGGATCGAAGCGAACTGATATAGAACTCATCTTTAGCTGTTCAAGCTGCGCGTCTATCATAACCCAATTATTTTTTGCCGAAACACCCGGATTTGATGTGGTAAAATTGATTTCTCTAATGTGTTCTTTTTCGGGACGTGAATGTCGCGCAAAAAAATCGAACATCGGCGCCCAATCAACACAATCCACGCCCGGCTCATCCGATAAATCCCACCAATGCCCGACATCTTTCTGTTCATGATAGATAAAATCTTTATAATTATGCTTATTAAGCTCATCAACCATCATACGCGATTGTTCAGGATAGACATTGTCATCCTCCGAACCATGAAGAATGTACGCACCAAGCTGTTTATAATTTTCAACATGCTGAAATGTTTCACTCGGTGTTGTTGCACGACGAATCATTCTTCGGATATCAGTTGTATCAAGATAATTCTGTCCGCGGAAACGGTAAGTCCAAAAACTAATCCAACCGGCACTTGGACCAATTGCTGCAAATTGATCGGGATAAAGCGATCCAATGTGCCAAACTCCATGACCACCCATCGAATGACCCGTAAGATAAATTCTGTTCTCATCGATTTTAAATTTTTTCTTGACAATATCCAGCACTTCCAGCGCATCAATTCGTCCCCACCCTTCCCAGTTAAAACCATAAGGGCGACGGTTTGTAGGTGCGATAATGTGTCCCCAAGTTTTTGGATAGTATGAACCCGACTGATTGATCGCTTCCACAGAAGCACCATGCAGTGAGAGAAAAAGTGTTTGTGATTTTTCACGGCAAGTATCGCTCGCCGGATTGATACCGTAATATTGCACGCTGCCGTCGATTTCGCTTATAAATGTTTCTTTGTGATTGTCCAACGAATTGACAACTCGGAATGGAATTATCGCTGTATCAAGAATTTCAATTTTATCTTTTATTTTCCTTACTAATTTCAGGTGCACATTTGTCGTTCTTTTATTCTTAATTCCATCGCCATTGAGGTAAAATCCTGTTTTCCTAACACTCTGCGGTTGGATAATGGGCGCTGTTAACTCAGTCTGTTTTCCATTTTCGATGACTGATTGAATTGAGAGATTTTGTAAAATCTCTTGCGAAGAATTTATAATTACTATCGCACCATACATCCCGATTTTTTCACCGATGATGAAATCGGGGATTGTTATATCTCTTGTGTTGAACATGACCTGTTTTTTCGGTGGGTAGATTTTCGCCTTAAATCTCCCGCGCTGACAGCGAAACAGAAAATCGTTCTTTCCTTTTTCAAGCATGACTGGAAGAAGTGAATATTGAAAATTCGGCTCCCATGGTTCCCAATTATCTTTTAAACCGTATGCATTGCCGGAACGCGGAACACCGTTTATATACACCATTTCATTTCCCATCGCTTCGAGAAGCATAACGGATCTCTTTTTCATCTCTACCAAAAAATAAAGATAGCAACCGGTTAAAACTGAATCTTCAAACCAGCCGGTGGAATCGGCAATAATTGCGCTCCACTTATGTCTCTCACCATTGGCAAAAGTTACGCTCTTACCTTCCTTCGGGACATTCCAGTTGCCAAGCGCCAGATTTGCCTCAACAGGATTCGGGGCAATGATGGTCTCCGAATAACCACGAGGTAATTGTAAAGCCAGACCTCGATGCATCGTCAGCGTATCGGATAAGATTATTTTCGATTTATGAAGGATAGTTGCATGTTCTTCACTGTTTGCATTGGTAAGGTATAAGCAGACAATCAATATTTTTAAAAAGAATTTCATCCGGAATTCCATTTTACTTTCTATCGATTAGTATATCGCGAATGCCATGAGGGGGAATGACCAAACTCTCTTTAATCTCTTGTCGACCCTTTTCAAAGAAACCGCCGGTAAACATAGAAACGGGAATTGTATTATTCCATTGAATTTTCGTTCGTTGAACTTTTGTAGACGCATTGTAAAGCTGAACATGCCATCCGCCCGTAGTTGGTTTGCAAGATGTTACAAGAATCTCAGAAGGTTCGACTGTAAAGAGCGAAGTATTAATTTTCTTCAGAGGATCTGAGATCATGGTAATCAGCGGCTCTCTCTGTTCGCGACCGAATCGGACTGCATCTTCCGATTTATATTTTCCATGCGGCATGATCGAATAACGGATTGTGACAGGACCTTCTTGATCCGCTTTATAATTAGTGTGCCAGTAATTATTCATCACGTATGAATAGAATGATTGTGATGGCTCAATTGTCTTCATCCACGGCTTCTCCGCATTGATCGCACCAATCTCAATCATCGATGCATCCGGCGTTGCCCATGTGATACCGAAATTATTGTTTGAGATGTCGACAAAATTCTGAACAGAGAAAAAGTTTTTACATGAACCGGGGAGTTGATCTTTTTCCGGCTGAACAATTCCCCATGCAACATCATAACGAAGCTGACCGTTTGGAACATTGAACGGAAATCCAAAATGAATCCCTTCTTTTTCCCGAACTGCAATTTTATCGATTTTATTTATTATATCAATCCTCTCTATGCCGTCAATTATTCTCAGCTCGGCTAAATAATGTTTGCATCCCGGCGCTTCACCTTCAATAACAAGGGAAGCCATTAACGGTCCTCGCTCTTTCATTTTTACACTAACATTTCTTAGAAATATTGCACTGTCGGGATTCTTTCCGGGAACGTAGAAGTAACGATTTAATCCTGAAGAACCGTTTCCGTTTACCAACTGCTGGCCCGTTTTCTTCCAGATCAATTCCTTAATAGCACCGTTTGTTTCGTCCACCGTAATTGAAATGAACTGATTTTCAATCGTCGTACCGAGTAAACGTGCATTTCCTTTATTGAATGGTTTTCCCTTCTTCAAGAAATATCGTTTTGCAGAAAGCGGTGGAACATTAGCAGCGATAAAAGCAATCTCACCGGTTGTCAGGCGCTGTGAAGCGATTTTTCTACCTTTATCATCAACCAAAAGATCGCCAATTTTGCTTTGATCTTTGGAGAGTAAAACTAAATCGGTCCGCTGCCACGAGTTAGTGTTGTAAATATCAATCACACTACCGTTTTCATTTTTCGGAGCAAACGCTTCCGCAAAAAGTATTCTTGAAAGAGAATCGGCATCGGTTGCAAACCGCTTTTTAATTTCCCATTGCCCTTTTACAAACGACGAGTCTGGATCGGTGATACTATTGTGCGCACCCCAAGTATGTTCATCATATAGAACAACCTGCCGCCATGCATTGTAATATTCTTTTTGAGGGAAATTTTCCGGCGAGCGCATAGACCATACAGCTTCGCTTTGAATTAACCGATCTGCCGCATGACGATTAAGAAATGTTTCCTTCGCTGTCGAGAATGCGCCATCTTCCCAGTACGGCGTTAAATCTCCTTTCATGGTTGGAAGTGTTGAACCGTATATTTTCTCGAACTCTTTAAACATCTGCTCATGTGTTGCAATGATTAAACGGGGTGAAACATATTTTTCATTCCAACGCTTTACAAAATCGGATAGATTTGAATCGGGCGGACCATTATCTCCTCCGATAGTGTAAGGTAGTTGGACAATATCATAAGGATAATTTCTTTCATCGAGCTTTCGCATTAACTTTAAAATCTTTTCTTCTCCAAGTCGTGTGATATCGCCTTCATGGAAACTTGAGTAGCTTGCTGCCGCAATCCACGTGAGAACTTTCTCTTCTCCAGATTGAGATTCCCAATAAAACGGTTTGTCTCCCAAATCGTAAATGAAACCGACCCGGTCTCCGTTGTTTGGCGCGATGGAAAAATATTTCACACCGCTTTGCGCAAGAACCGGAACTATTCCCCATGTAAAACCGGGTATATCTGAAATACATGCAGTGGTAATCGGGAAAGAATATTCCTGAGAAAACTTTCTGGCATAATCGGTAAAGTGCGTCATCTCAACACTGCTTACAAGTCCTGTGAGCACATTCGCATAAAGAGCATTCAATCCGATGCTGCCGCTTCTAATCGCTTCGACTATTTCACGACGCTTCTCTTCTGACGCTTCCTTCATAAAACTTTCAAGCGCCCAAATCACTTCCATATTCCACTTGTATTGTGCCTCGGGAGGATAATTTTTTGTTTGCTGGATAAGTTGAAACGCATCTTCAAGATTTTTCATCTGCTTCTGTTCGATATTCGGCTGTAAGTCTGTATAACCTATATCATTATGAGAATATGAAAGGAGATAGATTTCCCTCTTAATTACCGGCTTCAGTGTTACTGTTGTTTGCTCAACTATCTTCCCATCAATCGAAAATGTTACAGGCATCTCAGTCTCAGATTTGATTTCTTCAACAGGCATGAAACAAATATTTCCGCCAACATTCAACGACTTATTTATCACTTCTTGATTCGTAGCAATTATCTTTATCGATCTTCCGTTAAACAAATTATCAAGAGCGAGCCGGATCATTTGAGATGGAGTTGAATTAGTTTTAAGAAGCACCGGTTCCAACCGCAAACGCGGTGTGAAGTTGAATGAGTACTCAAATGTCATATACCAATCGGGGCTTTCCGCATCTTCGCCTCTCACTTCAAAACGCAACGGTTTGCCCACCGCGAAATCTTTTTTAGATAATTTTAAAGTCATATATCCAAACAGATCACCAAACCTGTCTGCCATTTTTGATGTAAAAGATAATTCACTTCCATTTTTTCCGGGAATACGCCACTTGAGGGCTGATGAATCTTTCAAATTTTTAAATGTGAACCGACGTTCGCCATTGATGTAAAAATCAAATTTATGTGGTGTGGTTTGCTGCCAACCGCTCTTCTCAATTCCCGCAAGCCAGATTAGATTGTAAAAATCTCCATCAACTTCCATCAGCGTGTCCGATTCCCATGAGATAAATCCAACATCCCGTTTTGCCCTGACAAGAAGCGCCTTATCTGCATCGGGATGAGATGAATGATAATCTATTCTCTGTCCTTCGAGTCCTTGCCGATATCCGTTTATATAAGAAAGCGCCGGAAGCTCAACAGCCGTCGTATCGCGGTCTGAATGAATAACATTGATGATGATTTCATTCTTTAACGATTGCGATTTCCCGTCGATAGTGAATATCTTAACTAAGATGATAAAATATATGATGAAGAATTTTATCAAAGTATGTTTGAGCATAGATTTTAGTTGCATAGAAAAATCATATCGGTTTATTGAACTCTTGAAATTCATTTTTCAAATACTCCTGGACATTTTTTATATCTGCAAAACTTGTAAGATCAATAACATGTTCTGCCAATGGAATAGTGTAAACAGAATGTGGATATTTTTGAATCATCCTCTTAACTGCGGCTGGCAATTCTTTTTCTTGCCGAACAGGATGTAAAGGCACGGATTCGAGGAAGGGAAATATCTGATCGTAAGACAAGCGGAAAATATTCATACTTACGCCAATCCTTCCATTATAGTCTTTCGCTTCATCGATTTCTTGCGGCGATGGTTTTTCTACTATATCGAGCAAGAATCGATCGAGGTCTTTACGAATAACGGAGAATGCTTCAATTCTCGCACGATCAAATTGCAGCGCTGAACGGTCATAATCTATCATTGAACCTCCGTGATCGTTTTCCATCAGCAATATTAATGCGCGTATAGAATACAAATTATCACTATTGCAGACAGTGAAACCTTGCCCTTTCCAATCCGGTTTCGATCTGAGCGCCACAAGAAGTGCATCGGCTGTCCCAAGCGGTTTTGTTCTGCCATCCGGAATGATCTGTGTTGCATACGAAATCGAAATTTGTTTGAACTGATTTTTACCGCCATTTAGTTCATAGTAATCTTTTATAGTTGGGTCTTTTTCTCCAACTACGATAACAACATTCCGATAGCCGGCTTTCTCTATATTATAAAGAAGATAATCAAGAAATGGACGCGTATTCACTCCCACGCTTAGCATCGATTTTGATTTATATTGAGTTTCTTGTAATAGAGGATAGTCTGCCTGAGTTGATGATTGAACCGATCTTCTCATGCGCGATGAAATTCCACCCGCAAGAATAACAATGTTTGGCTCTTTCATTTTTGCTCTGTCATTGACTCAACACGTGTTCCTTCGTCGACACGAACGATGTATGCTTTACCGCCAGCTTTCTCCACGGCTTCAGCTACAACTTCCGTATTCTTAGGCGCATATACAAACATGCATCCGCCACCGCCCGAACCGTTGATTTTTCCACCGTAAGCGCCGGCATTCATCGCGGCATCGAGCATCTTATCAATTTTTGGTGTGGAAATTTGTAAAACATCTCTTAGTATAGTTTGATGTTCGTTTAAAAGAGAACAAAACATCTTTTCATCAAGTTCTTTTGACCGGAACAATTCCAAAGCTTCAAAGGTTATATCACGATTTCGAATTGTTCCCTTCAGCCACGAGATTTCTTCTTTGTTTAAAAATTTCGAAAACTTATCCAATTCCCCGATTGATATTGTATGAAGTGAAAAACCGGGGTGAATTTTTAATATTCTTTGAACGATATTAAGAACTCGATTTTTTACGCGTGATAATATTTCTTTTGTATTCTTTGGCGAACGGGAATCTCCTAACACAAAATTTCCCGACACGGCATTAATCGATACAACTGATAAAAGAGGATGGAACGATAAAAACAATATTCCACCCAACGATGTTGAATACTGATCCATCATACCTCCCGGTTCATTGAATTCCAACACTTCGGCTTCATGTGCAATGCGGGCAATTTCTTCTAACGTTAATACTTTCCCTTGATCGCTTATGTGTGATAAAAAATTAATCCATGATACTACAAGTGCGGAAGAACTTGAAGTGCCCGCGCTGATAGGTATTTCCCCATGCACATTACATTCAAGTCCTCTGGAAAAAGAATATCCTGCCCGCCGCAAAATGTTTATCCCGCTTCTAAAGTAATCACGCTCGCGAAGATAGTTTAGAGTAGCGTCGATAGAAAATGTATCCTCAGAATTTATATCGGGTAAATCGATATGAACAATAGAATCATCCCGCCTTTTACCTTCCAATGAAATGCGAAGAGATATTGCGCAGGGAATGACCGGCAGATTCAGATAGTCTTGATGTTCACCAAAGAGACAAACGCGTCCAGGTGTTGATATTTTAAAAATATTCAGATCAGTCATGATACTGTTTTCGATTCTCCTTCAGACCAAAGTTTTCGAATAATATAAATCAATACAATACCGCTTATAATGAAGATCGTAAGCAAAAGGAAGGCATACAACATTCGACCGTAGAGAAAATTTCCTACTGTGAACAACGATGACCAGATCAACGTACATCCAGTAACCCATCCGAGAAGTGCGAGAGGAATATTTTCACCCGAAGACTTTCGCGCCGAATCGGCAATGCCTGCCTTTTCACGGATTCGTTTCCAACCTGGACCAAAGGGTTTAACCTTTCTATAAAATTCTATGAGCACTTTCTCGTCAGTTTTAGGTCCCACGAAAACAGTTATTAACCAACATACAGTTGTAAAAGCGATCGTAACGAGCAATCCGGCGTGAAGACTTATCGTGATTCCTTGTTTATTTAGAATGAGAAGAACAATTGAAATTAAAAATGAACTTACCATTGCTACAACCTCAGACCATGCGTTCACACGCCACCAAAACCATCTGATGAGGTACAATAATCCTGTTCCTGCACCGATTTGCAAAATTATATCGAATGTATCTTTTGCGGTATCGAGAACAAAGACAAGCCCAGCCCCGCATAAAAATAATCCCACGGTAACTAACCGCCCGATTAAAACATAATGTTTTTCGTCTGAATTTTTACGAATAAATCTGCGGTAAAAATCGTGTACAAGGTACGAGGCGCCCCAATTAAGATGTGTAATGATTGTTGATGAGTTTGCGGCAATTAACCCGCCGACCATTAAGCCGATGAATCCGACCGGTAAAAATTTTAACATTGCAGGATAAGCAATATCATGTCCGAGTAGTTTTGTATCGAGATTAGGAAATGCGTTTTGAATATCTGACAATTGCGGATAAATGATAATAGAGCAAAGTCCGACGATAATCCAGGGCCAAGGGCGAAGAACATAGTGAGCAACATTAAAAAATAAAACCGCACCTAGAGAATCTTTTTCAGATTTTGATGCGAGCATTCGCTGAGCTATGTAGCTGCCGCCACCCGGTTCTGCGCCCGGATACCAAACAGCCCACCACTGAACCGCTATCGGCATTATGAAAATGGCTATGGCGATATCCCAATTGTTTGAAAAATCGGGAAGCATATTTAAATAATTTATTCCATTCGGTCCAGGAATATTAGAAAGTTTTTCAACTAAACCGCTCATGCCGCCAATCTGAGGAAGTTGAAGTGCGAAGTATGCCGCGGCAATGACTGCCGTCATCTTAATGATGAATTGAATCATATCGATAACAAGCACTCCCCACAAACCTGATTGAGCCGCGAAGACAACGTTTAGGGATCCCACGAACAGCAATGTTTGCCATCGGTCAAGTCCGAATAAAATTCCGGCAATTTTACACGCCGCTAAATTTACCGTTGCCATTATGATCGCATTGAAAAACAGTCCTAAATAGATTGACCGGAAACCACGTACAAAGCTTGCCGCTTTACCAGAATATCGCAATTCATAAAATTCAAGATCGGTCATAACTCCCGACCGTCTCCATAATCTCGCATAAAAGAAAACAGTGGAAACGCCTGTCAAAACAAAAGCCCACCAAACCCAGTTACCCGCGACTCCTTGACGTCTAACAATATCCGTTACAAGATTGGGTGTGTCGCTGCTGAACGTTGTTGCAACCATCGAAAGTCCGCCCAACCACCATGGCACAGATCTGCCCGAGGCAAAAAATTCGGAAGTATTTTTCCCGGCACGCTTACTAAAATATAATGCCGGTAGAAAACAAATTATGAATGTACCAACTACGATAACCCAATCGAGCAGTTGTAATTTCATTCATTAAATCCTTATTAAAAGTGGTATAGACAATTCATTTCAACTAATAATAACGCTGTTGATAAATAAAATCAATATATCATTAAAGGGAGTGAATTTCAATTATTTCATTTTCCTGATGAGATGCTAAGAGTCGCTGTTATTCCGCAAAGTCATTGCCATCCGTGCAATATATTCCGGCGTAGTGCCGCAGCATCCCCCGATGAATTTAACCCCAAGAGATTTTAAAACGCGTGAATACTCAACAAAATTTTTTATCGTAGTGGGGTAAACAATTTTTTCCCGAACCACAGATGGAATTCCCGCGCTCGGTTTAACCCATAAAGGAGCTTTGGTGTATGTACTCAATCTTTTTATGTGTAGCAGACTGTCTTCCACTCCGGTTCCACAATTGATTCCAATCATATCCGCTCCGGATAATTTTTCTTTGTACTCGCGCACAGTATGAAAGTTATTTTTTGAGCTTATAAAATTTTCTTTGTCGAAAGTCATAGATAAAACAATCGGTAAGCCGGTACGCTTTGCCGCTTCCATGGCAAGATACCCTTCGTTCAAATTGAAAACACTCTCAATCACAATCGCGTCTGCGCCGGCATCCGCCAGAATTATCGCTTGTTCATAAAACAGCTCTCTTAGTTCATCGTCGGAAATTTTATTCGTGACCAAAGAACTACCAACCGGACCAATGGATGCAAAAACATAACCTCGATCTTTGATTGCTTTTTTCGAGATTTTAACTCCGTTTGCGTTGATTTCCTTTATTTTCGAATCAAGATTAAACGCTTTGAGTGTTAATCGATTTGCCCGAAATGTATTTGTTAACAATATCCTGCTGCCGGCATCTGCATAAGCGCGGGCAACTTGTTTTACTTTTTCAGGATTAAAAATATTCCAACCGTCGGCACATTCACCAGATTTCAACCCAAGTGCGTGAAGCATTGTGCCCCAAGCACCATCGGTGATTATGGGACCTTTTTTTACAAGTTCACTGATAAGGTTTTTCATCTCTCGCTATATTCCTTATCATTCGTTATTCCACATTCTTCTTCATAATTTATTTTAGAACCTCTTCTCTATCATATCCTCCGTTTACCACTTCAAATGCAGTTAAATACGCAAGCTTTGTGATTTCTTCAAACAATGTTTTATTCAGCGTCTCTGGTGTATCAGTCATGCAATGAAGATGAGTATAACTATTTGTTGTAACAAAATACGCTGCCGGAATACCTTTATCGTGAAACGGTCCGGCATCAGCTCCACCGCCGCTCCATGTCGCTCCAACCATCATCTTTGTAAATAGAGAATCCTGATGATGAGCGACATTCCAAAGATTCGGCGAACTTTTCCCGTTTCCAACCTGAATGCTGTCACCATATCCGATACAATCAAGATTGATCATCGCGGTAATCTTCTCTAAAGGTACAGGAGGGTTATCTACGAAATATTTCGAGCCAATCAATCCAAGTTCTTCACTTGCAAATAGAACAAATATGATTGATCGTTTTGGTTTAATTTTTCCTTTAATAAATGCTCGCGCAATTTCAAGAACTGCGGCAGAACCGGATGCATTATCGTTCGCACCGGGGGCGTAAATCTCACCGGCTTGCTCACCAACATGATCGAGATGCGCCCCAACGACAACGTATTCATTTCTTAATTCAGGATCGGAACCCTCAAGTTTACCAACAATATTCATCGTCGGTTTTTCTTTTGTATATTTTGAATGAACTTCCATCTCTATTGTAGAGGCAGTCTGTACTACGAACGGTTGCTTTGATGAATCAATTTTGGTCTGCAGATCTTTTAGTGTGAATCCACTTCCTGCCAGAATTTCATCAGCGATCGGAATATCAATATGAAATTGCGGAAAATTTTCGTCCTGCTCTCCGCCGCCTTCAAGCACACTGATGATTGTCGTTTGTGGCTTTGCATCATTTGGCAAAGAGACAATGAGCATACCAACCGCGCCATGCTCTTTCGCAAGTTTTGCTTTGAATCTGGGATAACCGTTTCCCCAGTTCGAGGTGTCGTTCATCTTCCACGACGGATTGGATTTGAAAACGATAACGATTTTTCCTTTCACATTAACAGCGGCATAATCATCATAACCGAATTCCGGCTTCGAGAGTCCGTAACCGCAAAACACAACCGGCGCTGTAATATGTCCCGATCCGGTCAACTCTCTGCAAACAAAATCCTTTCCGAGCTTATATTCCTTAGTAACTTTTCCGTCTTCAATTAAATTTAATTTCACCGGTGAATATATTTCATTGTACTCAACATTCAGTTTTTGATAGTACGCGCTATCACCGAACGGTTTCAATTTAAGTTTTGAAAACTCGCTCGCCATGTAAGATGCCGCTTTGTTGTATCCTTCACTTCCGGACAACCTTCCTCCCAATTCTTTAGAAGAAAGGAATGTAACTGTCTTCATCAGATTTTTCTGTGAGATAATAGATAAACCCGGTACATTTTTGGCGGGTTGACCTAAAATCGGAACGGAATAGAGAACTAACAATAATAGCGCTGCAACATTTTTCATTTAAATCTCCATAATTGATAACGGAATGTAATTTACGGTTAATATGATTTTGTATCAAGTTGAAATATAGATTTTATATTCAGATATTAGGTTAATATTTCAGATATGAAAGGAAAAGATTTGAGACCTGTTGTCCGTTTCTTGGAAAACAACCTAATAGAACGCATTATTGCGGAAGCCCGTGATATAATGTGCAAGCTCGGTATCGAAATTCACAACGAGCGAATACTGACTTTGCTTGCAGATCATGGGGCAAGAGTTGATAAGAACACACAGAAAGTATTTTTCAATCAATCTTTAATCGATAAAGCAATTGCCGCAACTCCTCATTCATTCAAGTTATACGATGTTCTTGGCAACGAAGCGGTTGATCTTTCCGGTTTCAATGTGAACTTCACACCCGGCTCAGCGGCGATTTACTGTCTTGACGGATCGACCAAGACAGTGAGGAAACCGACCACCTCCGATTACATCCGTTATGCAAAACTGATGTCGAGAATGAAAAACATCGCATCCCAATCAACTGCCATGATTCCATCCGATGTGCACGAAAAAATTTCCGACAGCTACCGCCTTTATTTGAATTTGCTTTACTGCGAGAAGCCGGTTGTAACAGGCGCATTTACGATTGAAGCTCTCGAGATAATGAAAGAGTTGCAATTGGCAGTTCGCGGTACAAAAGAAAATCTCAAAGCCAAACCGCTTACAGTGTTTTCCTGCTGTCCAACTTCTCCATTGAAGTGGAGCGAGGTTACATCGCAAAACCTGATCGACTGTGCCGCTTATTCCATTCCCGTAGAATATATCGCGATGCCTCTTTCTGGTTTCATGTCACCTGTAACAATTGTCGGAACACTCGTTCAGCACACCGCGGAAACTCTGAGCGGACTTGTAATAAGCCAGATGTTTAATCCGGGAACACCGGTTTTATACGGCGGCTCACCTGCTTTTTTCGATGTCCGATATGAAACTACTCCGATGGGTTCAATCGCAACGATGATGATCGACTGCGCTTACAACGAAATTGGAAAATATCTTAGCATCCCAACACAAGCTTATATTGGACTGACTGATGCGAAATCGCTTGATGTGCAAGCCGGATTTGAAACTGCAACCGGTGCAACGCTTGCCGCGCTCGCTGGTATCAATAATATTTCCGGTCCCGGAATGATCGATTTCGAAAGCTGCATCAGCTTGGAAAAATTAGTGATCGATAACGAAATTTGCGGAACGATGCTTCGATTAGTAAATGGAATCGAACCGAAAGAAGATTTTCCCTCACTCCCAATTTTTGAGGAATTATTGCGCGATAAACATCTTCTCATTGCCGACCATACAAGAAAATATTTTAAAGAAGAAGATTATCTACCAGGACCAGTGATCAACAGGGCAAACCGTTCACGATGGGAAGAAGATGGAAGTATAACAGAGTGGGATCGTGCAACTCGTGAGATAGAAAAACAACTCAAGTCGTATCAGCCCACACGACTCGCGGAAAATATACAATCTGATTTGATAAAACTGATGTCGGCAGAAGCGCATAAATTTGGAATGAATGAATTGCCGAAAAGAGATTAGTGCGAAAAATAATCAACATACCGGTAAACTCTGTTATCCCAAAAGTGAATACAATCCTCGAACGACAAGGGATCCCGAATCACATTAACGCGAATGATCGCACAATAGAAATTGCGGAAGAAGCGATTTCAATTTTCAGCAAACTTGCTTTTCCAATCGGTGTTATACAAGAATTATCGAAAGAAGAATTCGATAATGTTTTTCGTGGTGAAGGAAATAATGAAATCGATTCTCCGGTAAGGAACATTTTTAAAGCATCCGATGACTTGGCGCTCTTCGCTGTAACAATCGAAGAAGAAGTTTGCGTAGAAATATCCCGTTTATTTTTTATGAACGATTTTGCTCTCGGCTCGATGCTTGACGCAGTTGCCTCGGAAGCAACAGAGATGGCGGCTCAGGCAACAGAAAACTATTACCGATCTCACCTACAGAAAATAGGTCGTTTTAATAATGCAGGCGGTATTCTTCGCTTCAGTCCGGGATACTGCGGCTGGCACGTAAGTGGTCAGCGTAAATTGTTTCAGTATCTTCATGCTGAGGATATCGGAATCAATTTAAGGGAAAGCTTTTTGATGGAACCGTTGAAATCAATCAGCGGAGTTATTATATCAGGTAAAAAAGAAATTTTTCAATTTGAAGATACATTCTCATTTTGCGGTAGTTGTGCAACACATATTTGCCGCGAAAGAAGTAAATTGCTTCTTGATTAATGATTAGACTCAACCCCCTTTGTCTCGGGGCTGTCTAAAAAGGTTCTCTCGATACTCTATAATGAAACTATGAACTCGAGAACCAGCATCTGTAGTCGGTTTTCGAGTGTTCTTCGACGACGAGTCGAAGAATGTAACGAGAAAACGAACTTATTGGACAACCCGGGAACGGGGGATGAGTTAATAAATGAATTTAAAACAGAAAACATATTGGAATCAGCATGGATATTATACAAGAACTTTCTGAACAGCTTCAACAAGGTAACCCGAAAAAAGCCGCCGAGCTTACCCAGCAGGCAATCAATGAAAACATTGACACTAAAACAATACTCGATCAAGGATTGATTGCGGGCATGTCTGTTGTTGGAGAAAAATTCAAACAGCACGAGATTTTTCTGCCTGACGTTCTTCTTGCGGCAAAAGCAATGTACGCAGGCATGGATTTGTTAAAGCCATTAATGCTAAAGGAAGGAATTCCGACGATTGGCAAAGTGGTTATTGGAACTGTGCAGGGAGATTTACACGATATCGGCAAAAATCTTGTCGCAATCATGCTGAAAGGCGCGGGCTTCGAGGTTATTGATTTAGGCAATGATGTTTCTCCGGAAAAATTTCTCGACACCGCAGAAAAAGAAAACGCCGATATTATCGGCATGTCAGCCCTGCTCACCACAACTATGCCGGTTATGAAGAAAGTGATTGATCTTGCAAAAGAGCGACAGATTTTTGGAAAGAAAAAATTCATCGTTGGCGGCGCGCCGCTTTCTACAGAATACGCAAAAGAGATTGGCGCCGATGCTTATTGCTTCGACGGCATGAGCGCAGTGGAAGCAGTAAAACGTTTCACTTCAATATCAAGTTGAAATTCACAGCAGACTTTTCTATCTTTATGGTAGAAATAGAAAGGAAATCATCCAATGTCATCCGTAAAAAAGCAAATGGTCGAAATAATCGAGGCACAGCCCGACGATAGCTCTTATGAAGAAATTCTTCGCGAACTGGCATTCCGAAAAATGGTTGAAAAAGGATTAACTGATTCCGAGCTGGGACATTTGATTTCGAACGATGAAATGCAGAAGCGTATACGCTCATGGCAAAAATAAACTGGACGGCAGAAGCTGAACATTGGCTTCACGATATTTATCTGTATATATCAAAAGATAATCCCCAAGCAGCCGCCTCAACAATACAATCCATTTTTGAAAAAGCCCAAACCCTCCAAAATTTTCCCGAAGCGGGACACCGCTATTCTCATCAATCAAGAAAAGATATTCGCATTTTATTTTTCGGGCATTATCGGATCACTTATCTAATTAAAGAAAATGGAGAAATAGATATTCTCGGTATTTTCCACGGGGCATTAGACATAGAGCGATATTTATGATGCAACTCCGAGAACGCTTAACACAAATCAAACCTATTATTGCCGATGGCGCTATGGGGACAATGCTTTTCCAGCGTGGCTTGAAACCGGGTGAATGTCCGGAACGGATGAATCTTGAACATCCTGAAGTTTTAGAAGAAATTGCTCGTCTATATTTTGAAGCGGGCGCAGAAATTATTCAGACGAACACATTCGGCGGTTCTCCTTTAAAGTTAGCAATGTATTCTCTTGAAAATAAAACTGAAGAAATAAATGCCAGAGCCGTGCAGGCAGTCCGAAAGGTTGTTGCCGACAAAGCTTACGTATCTGCCTCATGCGGACCCACAGGAAAACTTCTTGAGCCGTTTGGAGATACAAAACCGGATCAGATATTTGAATCATTCCGGCGACAGTTAAAAATTGTAATCGATGAAGGTGTTGACATGATTTGCATTGAGACAATGACCGATTTGAATGAAGCAATTCTGGCTGTAAAAGCCGCTCGATCTATTTCTACATCAATTCCAATCTGCGCTACTATGACGTTTGATTCAACACCGCGCGGCTTTTACACGATTATGGGAGTTACAATTGAGCAAGCGGTAAAAGAACTTACCGAAGCAAGCGCTGATATCATAGGTTCTAATTGCGGCAACGGTATTGAGAAGATGATAGCAATTGCACATGAGTTCAAAAAGCAGACAACTCTTCCAATCATAATTCAATCCAACGCCGGATTGCCGATAATGAAAGATGGTGATTCGATATATACCGAATCTCCCGACTTCATGGCAAACAAAAGCAAAGAACTTATTGAAGCCGGAGTAAAAATTGTGGGCGGATGCTGCGGCACGACGCCGGAACATATTGCGGCGATGAAGAAAGCTGTAGAGTCCATTTCGTAAATGGACAAGTAGGCACAGCCGATACGAATTATAATTTCCCGGGTGTCATGGCCCACACCATGACACCAACAATAGTATCTTTTTTCCTTGTGCTCGGCATGTCACGGAGGAGGTTTGATAAAATATACTTAACTTGATTTTCAAAAATAATTGTATATATTAACCATATACGAAAAGAAAGATATTCCTAATGCAAGTATTTACCGGTTTTAAAGGTTTCGACTGGGATTCGGGTAATCGCGAAAAAAATGTGCGAAAACACAAGGTGTACTGGTGGGAATGTGAAGAAGTGTTCTTCAATCAACCACTTTACGTACACAAGGATGAGAAACATTCAACAGCAGAGGAACGCTTTTACACTCTCGGACGGACAAATGCTTCAAGGTTTCTTTTTATTGTATTTACACAACGGAAAAATCACATTAGGATTATCTCAGCCAGAGATATGCACAAGAAAGAAAGGACGGTGTACATTGAAAAAGCTAAAAAAGATTCCACAATTTAAATCACAAGCAGAAGAACTTCGATTTTGGGACACTCATGATTCTACCGAATATGTAGATTATAAAAAGATTGAACTTGGGTTTTTCCCAGAGTTGAAACCATCGAGTAAAACGATTTCAATCCGCCTCCCCGAATCATTGGTAGAAGCAATCAAGTTATTGGCGAATAAACAGGATGTACCATACCAATCGATGCTGAAAATATTGTTGGCAGAAAAAGTGCGCGAGCAACTCCGGTTGAATAATCGAAAAGGAAGAGCCGCATAATTTTAAAATGATTGGTTTTCACTTTTTTTCATAATTAATTGTCAATGGTAAATGGCTAATGGTCAATTTTATGTAAAAGATAGAAAATCTGTTAACGCCAGAACATATTGCGGCGATGAAGAATATCAACGTCAACGCCCCCCTCTCCTCTTAGGAGAGAGTTGGGCTTGTCCCGCAACGTTTTTGTGCGGGAGTGGGGTCATAAAACTTTGACTTTTGATTTGATAATCCATAAATTCCGTACATTGATTTTTCGTTTCATAAATAAACTCGAACGCGGGTGATTAACGTACAAGCTAATAGTTATGCGATATTTCATCCAAACATATGTTTTTATAACATCAATTATTTAGATATCAATGTTTTCTACATTTTCTCAATTGAGATAATACTATATGTTTACACCCATACATCTCTTGCCACAAAACACTGGTGGCCATAGGCAATACAAGGAACGATGGGAGACTGACGAAGGCAGAATACTCCACGACAAAATTCTTCAATTGATAAGGCGAGGTGCCGGAGAGGATTTTCTCGAACGAGACTTCCAAAATGGTCATCTTGGCTTCCTTGAAAATGAGAGAGATCTTAGGGGCTTTACGTTTGAAAATGAAAATATAGTCTTCCCTAAGGGCGATAATTTCCAAGCGATTGACTTCTCATACGCCGAATTTGGGCATTCACATTTCACAAATGCGTTTTTTTACTGTTCAATGTCATTTACAAAATTTTATGGTTGCACATTTAATAAGTGTATATTCTCTTTTAATCATTGCTACGCTGCAATGTTCGAAAAAGTAACTTTTAGAGACTTC
>PNNN01000051.1 GCA_013824245.1 Chlorobiaceae bacterium
TTAAACCTCAAATCTATTTCTTGCAACCCTTACTGCCATTTCTTACATTGTAACATCTTTATGGAAAAAATTGATCTCAAAGGGCTTACGTTAAAAGAATTGGAAGTTTTTGCCGTTTCAATCGGTGAAAAGAAATTCCGCGGCAAACAGCTATTCGATTGGCTTTATGCCAAAGAAGCCGAATCTTTTACACAGATGACGACAATCTCGAAAGCGTTGCGTGATAGTTTGGATGCAATCGCCAGCATACATACTGCTGAGATTGTAAATACTCAAGATTCTATAGACGGAACAAAAAAATATCTAATCGAATTATCTGACGGGAAGCGAATCGAGAGCGTGCTGATTCCATCAGTTACGGCATTTGAAGAACCGGATTCAGAATCAAAACGATTGACTCTCTGCGTATCAACTCAAGTCGGATGTCCGCTCGATTGCAAGTTCTGCGCAACGGGAACTATGGGTTTTATACGCAATCTGACTGCGGGCGAAATTATAGACCAGCTTCATATCGTAAAAAAAGTTACAGGTAAAAGAATAACAAATTTAGTTTACATGGGAATGGGCGAGCCGTTTTTGAATTACGACAACGTGATGAAATCTATTGAAATAATTTCGACTGGAATGGAAATTGCCGCCCGCAGAATAACCGTTTCAACAGTTGGATTGGTTCCGCAAATAAAACAGATTGCGGATGAAAAAAGGAAGATGAAATTGGCAATCTCGCTGCATACTCTGGATGATAAAATCCGCAATGCAATAATGCCTATCGCAAAGAAATATCCGATAAACGATCTAATTGAGTCACTCCAATATTATTATAAGAAAACAAAGCTCCGCCCAACGTTTGAGTATATACTTTTCGATGGTGTCAACGATCGTGTTGAAGATGCGAAGCGATTGATTCAACTATCGAATAGAATTCCATGCAAGATTAATATTATTCCATTCCACAATAATGAAATAACTAAGGCAATCAAATCACCGATAACATTAAAACCGACTTCAGCAGATCGAAGTGCGGAGTTTATTCAAACATTGCGAAGGGGCCATGTAACTGTGTTCGCCCGAAGTAGTGCCGGGAAAGATATTGATGCCGCTTGCGGACAGCTTGTTGTTGGAACGAAGAAAATTCGGAAGTCGTGATAATGTCATTATGGAAAAAATATTTCCTCGTTTTATTATTCATCTGTTTTGCTTCTATTACATACGGACAACCGGAACATTTCACACGTGACCGTTCTTACGATGTGCTTCATTATAAATTAAATATTACGATTGACGAAAAGCTTAAAACATGTTCCGGCGAAACTTCGATCCGCTTGGTTCCTCTGAGACCTTCTACCGAAAGATTGGAAATTGATGCGGGCGAGATCTTGATATCGGCAGTCAGATTGGGCGCTTCACAACTGCGCTTCGAACAAACCGGCGATTCTCTGATCGTATTCTTGAATAAATTTTATGAATGCGATGATACATTGATGCTGACTATATCGCATTCCGTTTCTTCACCAAAAAAAGGATTGTATTTTGTTTCACCCGACAGCGGTTATCCCAATAAGCACGAGCAGGTGTGGTCGCAGGGTGCGCCGGAAGATAATCATTATTGGTTTCCGTGTTACGATTCGCCAAATGATCGCGCAACAAGCGAGATGATTGTTACAGTGAACGAAAAATTTAAAGCAGTCAGCAACGGGAAACTGATTGAAGCGAAAAATAATCCATCAATGCACACAACAACATATCACTGGCTTGAGGCGAAACCGCACTCGTCTTATCTTATTTCGCTCGCTGTGTGTGATTATGCTGAGGTGAAAGATTTGTACGGTAATGTTCCTATTATCAACTATGTGTATCCTGAGCAGAAGCAAAACGCCGTTCGATCTTTTCAAAATGTTCCGAAGATGATAAAATATTTTGAGCAGGAAACAGGATTCATTTACCCGTGGGAAAAATTCGGTCATGTTGTGGTTGACGAGTTCATGTTTGGCGGTATGGAGAACACGAGCATTGTAACAGTAACCGATAAAACCATACACGATTCGCGCGCTCATATTGATTTTCCAAGTGATGGACTTGTTGCTCATGAGCTTGCTCATCAATGGTACGGAGATTTAATCACCTGTAAAGATTGGTCGCATGTATGGTTGAATGAGGGCTTTGCCACATATTTTGAAAATCTTTATCGGGAATATTCTCTTGGTAAAGATGATGCAGAAAAGAGTTTGATGGAAGCGCAAACGGGTTTGCGGAATCTTGATGATGCAGATCGCAGGCGACCGATGGTGTGCAATAAGTATAATAATCCGCTTGATCTTTTCGATTCAAGAATTTACGGCAAGGGTGCGGTTGTGCTGAATATGCTGCGCGATTTTCTTGGAGATGAGTTGTTTTTTAAATCGATAAAACTTTACACGGAAAGAAACGCGTTCCGGTCGGTTGAAACCAATGATTTTAAAAATGCCATCGAAGAAGCCACCGGCCATAATTTGTATTGGTTCTTCGATCAATGGATCTACAAAGCGGGATATCCTGAATTCGAAGTAACATCAAAATGGGACAAGGACTCACGAAAAGTAATTCTCAATATAAAACAAATTCAAAAACTTGATTCGCTTACCGGAATTTTTCGTGTGCCGCTCGATATAGAAGTATGGGTACATGGCACACCGATAATTTATTGCGTGATGATAGAGAAAAAGGAAGAAATATTTTCTTTCGACGCGTATCAGGAACCGCAACTCGTCATATTTGATCGCGGGAGTAAAATTTTAAAGAAAATTCAGTTTGAAAAACCGCTCGAACAATGGATATTTCAATTAAAGAATGCAAAAGCAGGTGTAGACCGACTGTTAGCGATAGACGAATTACGTTGGTATGTAAGTAACGAACTGGTTGTAAATGTTTTAGCAGAGGCGGTCGTCAACGATGGTTTTTGGGCGGTTCGCGAAGATGCGTTGTGGACTCTGGGTGACGCAAAACTACCGTCTGTTATCGACACTTTAATTACAGCATATGGAGATATAGATTCGCGTGTGCGAAGGGCAAGTGTGGGTGTGCTTGGAAAATATCGTGATGAGAAAGCGCTAAACACACTCCGATATGCTTTCACTAACGATTTAAGTTATGTTGTGGTGGCAACAGCGCTGCGTTCGCTTATAAAAGTGGATACCCCACAAACCGCAAAATATTTGTCGGATGCTATGACGAGAGACTCTCACTCCGAAATAATTCGTCAGACGGCATTGCGATTGTTGGGTGAACGAGGTGATGATAGCTCATTGAACATTATCTTTTCTCAAACGCAATACGGTGTTGAACAAAATTTGCGCATAACGGCTCTCGATATTATTATTGAACGATGGAAGGAACGGGAAGATGTTTTTATCTTGTTATTGAATTTAATCAATGACCCTAATCGTGAAATCAGATATGCTGCTATTCGGGGGTTGATAAAAATTGGAGATGAGCGGGCAATTGAGCCGCTGAAGAAGCGTTTATCAATCGAAAATAATATACGTTTGATCGATCAAATCGAAGATGCAATCATAAATATTCAAAAAGCCAATATTAAAAAATAAATATTATGAGAATTATACTTTTTGGACCTCCGGGTGTGGGAAAAGGAACACAGGCAAAAATACTTGTCGATAAATTTAATATCCCGCAAATTTCAACAGGCGATCTTTTACGCGAGGCGGTATCGCAGGGTACGGAAGTTGGAAAACAGGCGAAAGCAGTATTGGAAGCCGGACAGCTTGTTTCGGATAAGATAATGATTGAAATAATCCGGGTTGTTCTAAAATCGGACAAATGTAAAAATGGTTTTATACTTGACGGGTTTCCGCGAACAGTTCCTCAGGCAGAAGCGCTGTCATTGCTGCTTGTTCAATTACACTTGGGTATCGATCATGTAATCAATATGGAAGTTGATGAAGAAGAAATAATCAAACGACTTGGCAAACGGATGATGTGCAAAGATTGCGGAAAAATATACCCAATCGATAATGATCACCATCGTGGAGACGCCAGATGCGATTCCTGCTCAGGGGAATTGTTTCAGCGAGATGATGATAAACCCGAGACTATACATAAACGCCTGCTTGTTTACAGTCGATCTACATTTCCGGTTAAAAAATATTATTCCGGACTTGGATTATTGCGCACGATTAAAGCAACAGGAACGGTTGAGCATGTAAATAACGAGATACTTAAGGCAATCAATCATAAATGAATTTTTCATGGCACAATCCGAACTTTAAACCGATAATCATTGCTCACCGTGGTTCATCGGCTTCCGCGCCGGAAAACACTATCGCCTCTTTTTTAAAAGCTGTTGAAGATCAATCGGACGCGATTGAATTAGATATCCGCATATCGCTCGACCATCATCTGATTGTAATACATGATAAGAGTATTAATCGTACAACCAACGGAAGAGGATATATTTCCAAATTAAATTTAGATGATATAAAAAGATATGATGCCGGGAGTTGGTTTGATCCTCAGTATGCCGGAGAAAAAATTCCGACGCTGTCAGAAGTTCTAAATATTTGCAAAGGGAAGGTTGGAATCAATATTGAAATTAAAGCTGAAGCCGATAATCGAACAGATGCGATTCTGGTGAAGAACTGTTTGAGTGAATTAAAAAGATATCGAAACAACGATGATATTTTAATATCTTCATTTAATAAAAAAATCTTAGAGAAAATTCGGGAAGAAAATTCAAATATATCACTCGGTTATTTGTATGATCCAATCCACAATTATTTACGGAATCCGGTTAAACAAACTATGGCTCTCGGAGCCGGATATTTAAATGTTAGCAACAGGGTTGTTGGAAAGCGCTTGGTTGAAGAGGCGCATGATGTTGGTGTTCGGGTTGGTGTATATACGGTGAACACGCTAAATCAATTGAAAAAAGTTGTACAATTTAATGTTGATGCAATTATTACGAACGATCCTTCAAGAACAAGGCAGATGTTGGAGGATATAAACAAAAAAGCCCCTAAGTAAGGGGGCTTCTAAGATAAATCTTAAATCTTTAGTTCGTGTTTGCGAAAATTTGCCCGTACAATTTTACTTTCAAATCAAAATGCAGAGACGAAGCATTCGTTCCGGCAACCACTGTTACATTTAAAATATCTGGTGATTGAGTCTTCAGTGCGTTGAGGAGGAACAAAACACCCCCTGCGTGATATTGGAATCCCTTGCCGGCTAAATCCTTGTCAAATATCGAACGCTCGGTTTGAAATTCTGATATGTTAACATTCGTCAATGTAACAAGAGCATTATCGTTAACGGAAATAGTTCCGGTAATTCCAGCATCATTCGGTGAGGTATTATTATCGATTAATAAAGTCAGATTGTAGAACTTCATTGAATCAACACTTTCGCCTGTCACATTTCGTAATTCTGAAATATTCACACTTGTTGTTTGTGTAACCTGCACCGGTAATGGTAAATTGAGATCAACACGAATTGCCCCGCTGGTAACTGAGCTGTCGAGTATCAACGGGTATTTACCGAATTCACATCCAACAAGCATAAAAGCAGATATGCTCAAAAAAATCATTAGCAAAAAAATAGTTTTGTTCATAAAATATCCTTTCAAAAAATTCGTTATCCTAAGATAGTATTAAAATCCAAATCCAACTCCACCGCTTATTACTGTGGCGCTTCCAATATTGATATCGGCAAATATATGAAGAAGCGCTAAACTAATATCAACTCCGGCTGTTCCGCGAAACTGATTTTTTCCATCTAAATTTAAAGAGACGTTAGCATCCGGGACAGTAATCCCGGGAATGTTTCCGGTGTATGTGTAATTTACATCCATCGACATAGATTCGTATTGCAAACCGCCATAAACAGTCAGTATTGCAAACGATTTACTGACCTGAGCGCCAAGTGAAAATGTTTTTGCTTCGAATAAATTTCCGACTTCCAACGATTGATAAAAAATTGATGCCGAAAGATCGACGGGAACTGCAGGTATATATTGACTCACACAATGCCGCGCGCCAATACCGAAGAGAGTAACCTTTGGCACGTTGTTAACTTCCGGAATCGGAACGTAACGGATAATTGCTTGCGTTCCAAAAACATCTCCGATTGTTAATTGTGGGAGAAAGAAAGGAATGAAACTTGTTTTGACCTGACCATTCTGAAATTGATACTGTACACCCGGAATAGGTTCGACTATTGCCCCCTGTTCTCCGAAAATTGTCGCCGTTTCAACTTCGGAGCCATCGTATGGATTTGTGGCTTTATATTTTTTCTCCGCGTCGCCAATCACTGTTCCCATTGCTATTAAATCAAGCCGGAGAGTGAAACCCAACTGGCTGATATCTGCTGAATGGTACAAGCCCGAATTCATATTCGCTCCGAATGCAGTAACAAAAGGTTGTAAATATCCTTTGGCGTTTTCGGATGTAAGTTGTTTTATCGCGTCCTCAAGCGGATTCTGTGCACGAACTTGCAATGTGAGAACTGTCAGCAAGCAAACAACAGACATTATGGTGAATAAAATTGATCGTTTTCTTGTCATAATAACTCCATGTTATTTATTGAAACTTACAGAAACTATTTTTCTTAATCAATCATTTCTCGAAACCGCGTGATTGCAATCACCCGGATTTCAACTCTATGATTATGCTAATGTACAGAAATGAGTGTAAAAATCAAATCTTTCTGCCGCGGGGGATTTTAAAGATGGATGACTGTGCCTTGGAAAAGTGCAAAAAATTAAAAAAATATAAGTTCTGTCTCTTGTATGAATATTTTCCCATACTCTTTTGGGAACCGATTTTTCGCATTTAAGAAGAAAATGTATTAAGGTTGGAAAAATTAATTGAAGGTTTCAGTCGTTTTTTATGGTTACGTTTCCCAGTCCCGCCTCAATATGGAAATTCAATCTACCTTTTGCATTGTAATAGTTTTTACTGAAGTATGTATTCTCTTCCTTTTCTTCGTAGTATTTTGGAAGATCGATAGAGGCAACCCAGCTTTTTTCGTAATATACTTTAGCGCCGATCTCATCGGGGATAATGAGAATAATGGATCCCAATCCAATTTGAATATCGACATCAACTTCACGTTGAAGTTTGCCGCTGAAATCGAGCAAGTAACTTCCCACGCCGCCTTCGAATTTTAGATTATCGAAATTGGCATTCGATAATCCGTAAGCTTTGAATTTACTTAATCCGGTTTCTATGGTGATATTATCGATTGTAGTTTTATTTTTTTCATCAAATCTAAGTAAAACCGAACTGGCGCCGGTTGATAAATTTAAATCTTTCACTTGCAAGCCGGTCAAATCTATTTCTCCTTTACCCATTCCCAATTCAATATCGAAAGAGATCGGTACTGCATCGGTAAATCGCATAAGCCAGTTATTGTCTTCAAAACCACTGATATGAAGGGAGTGCTTCTTCTTGTCGCGCTTTTCTATAATCGCATCGGTAGTATTGATGCTGAGGTATCCGGTCTCGTCGCGATTTGAATAATCGATATACTCGGATGCGTCTTTTTTCAAATCGGCATCGATATCGACTGTAAATAGCCGATCAGCTGAACCTTTCCCAATACGAATATTTCCAAAGCCCGCCTCTAAATCAACTTTAAGTTCACGTTCATTAGTGACGAGAATTTCTTTCTTAAATTTTTCACCAAGAATATATATAAATCCGAGTGCCGGTAAAATTACAAGAATAGCTAAGAATGGGGCAATATGTAATAATTTAGAGTTCATATTGAAACTTCTATAAAATCATACGATGGCTTCAATTGTAAGTTTCAGTAGTGTGAAATTTTATCGCGAAGGGATTTGTTTAACAATTCGCGGGCTCGGAAAATATGAGCTTTTACGGTTCCAATGGGGAGTTTCAAGATTTTAGCAATTTCGCTGTAATCGCGTTCTTCGGAATGGCGTAGAGTTATAACTCGGCGGTATTTTTCGGGAAGTTTTTCAATTGCTTCTTGAAGTATTGCCGCACGTTGTTTTTGTATGATATGCTTATCTGGTTCGTATCGAGAATCGGGCAGTTCATAGGTTGCATTGCTTTCTTCCATCGCAATTGGTTTATCGATCGAGAAAGTGAAAAGTTTTTTCTTTCTGATATAATCGATACTGCTGTTTGTGGCAATCTTGTATAACCAAGTAGAAAAAGCGAATGTCGAATCAAAACTTTTTAATGACGCAAAAGCTTTTATGAATACTTCTTGTGTCAGGTCTTCAACTTGTTCTCGCTGGTGTGTAATGCGATAAATTACATGTGAAATCTGGTCGTGATATTTCTTCATCAACCTTTCGTATGAGGGTTGGTTTCCTCTTAGCGCATTTCGGATAAGCTCCTTATCCTCTTTCCTTGACGCTGCTCTTCTGTCGGCAGTCGCCTGAGAAATTATCTCGGGGCGTGTGAATCTAACTTTTGTAGATTTATTTTTCGGTTTCGGCATTAGCTAATATTTGTCTCGAACATCGTAAACATACGTAAAAATTGAGAGAGAGGCAAAATTTGAATAAAAGTGTGAATTTGGTTACTTTGTACAAACAATCAAAAATAAATATGTTCATAACGTTCGAAGGCATCGATTATTCTGGAAAAACAACACATGCGAAGGCGCTGGTTGAATTTTTAGAAGAACAGAACCTGCCGGTTCTTTTTCTGCGTGAGCCGGGTGGAACTCTAATTTCAGAAAAAATCCGCACTATCTTGCTGGATAAAGTGAATTTAGGCATGTCTCAGGTTGCAGAGCTGCTTCTTTTTTCGTCCGCCCGTGCTCAACTTGTTCGTGAGGTGATAACTCCGGCATTGGGAAAAAATATTATTGTGATATGCGACCGATTCACCGATTCCACCGTAGCTTATCAAGGGTACGGACGCGGGATTGATCTTGAAGATGTTCATCGCCTCAACCATCTTGCAACAGGTGGATTGATTCCCGACCTCACTTTCTTCGTCGATATAACAATTGATGAAATATATAAACGGCAATCCGCGGCTGGTGTTGAAATTGATAGAATGGAATCTTCGGGTCGAGAATTTTTCGAAAAAGCGCGCGACGGATATTGGAGGATTGCGCAAGAAGCTCCCGATAGATTTGTCGTTGTGAATGGAACAAGACCCATCGATGTTATTCAAAATGAAATTCGCGATATTATAATGAAAAGGATTATTAATTGATGAAACTATTTTCAAATCGGCAACGCCGAGGTAAACTTATTATATTATTTCTCACTATCTCTGCTTTCATTTTTGGCTTCACTATGTCTGATGGTGATTATTTTTTTAAAATCAATAAAAGTATCGACATTTTTGGAAGAGTCTATAAAGAAATTGCATTAAATTATGTTGACGAGGTGGACCCTGAAAAATTTATGGAATCAGGAATAGACGGGTTGCTCAGCACATTGGATCCATACACCACTTTCATAACCGAATCTGAGGCAGAAGAGGTAGAGTTGATCACTGTTGGGAAATATGGTGGTATAGGTATAACCGTTGGATCAAGGGACGGATATATTACTGTTCTGTCGTTGATGGAAGGATATTCGGCTCAGCGTCAGGGAATTCAACCGGGCGATAGAATTATTGATGTTGACGGGAAAATGATAGTCGGTTTAAAAGCTGAAGATCTTCGAACCTTGACACGCGGTGAGCCGGGAAGTGAACTGCGGTTAAAAATTGAGCGTGATGGAGAAGAAAAACATCTCGAATTTGTTCTTGTCCGAGAAGAGATTCAGTTGAAAAATATTACCTATTCAGATTATATAAAAGACAGTATTGCGTATATTAAGCTCGAACGTTTTTCACGGGGTGCAGGCGATGAATTGCGTTTGGCACTGAAAGACCTAAAATTAAAACATCAAATTGGCGGCGTAATTTTAGATTTGCGTGGAAATCCCGGCGGGTTGTTGGATGTTGCAGTAGATGTTGTGGAAAAATTTTTACCAAAAGGAAGTTTGATTGTAAGTACACGCGGTAGACAACCTGAAACAGAACGAAAATTTTTTGCAACGGAAGACCCAATGTTACCGCAGGTACCTTTGGTAATCCTTGTTAACAATCGGAGTGCAAGCGCGAGTGAGATAGTTGCCGGAGCCGTTCAGGATTTAGACAGAGGAATCATACTCGGCACACGAACATTTGGAAAAGGTTTGGTTCAAACTATTACACCGCTGGTGTATAATACTCAACTCAAACTTACAACAGCAAAATATTATACTCCCAGCGGGCGCTGCATTCAGGAGATCGATTACACACACAGAAATAAAGATGGGATATTCTCGCCGGTACCTGAAAGTGCGAAGAAAACATTTAAAACCCTCAAGGGTCGTCTCGAACTTGAAGCCGGTGGAATTCAACCCGATACTGTTGTAAGTGAAGTCGAACAGAGCGAGTTCTATAATTATCTCACACGCAAAGCGATGTTCTTCAAGTTTGCTAATATATATGTTCAAGCTCATAAGGATACCCCAAAAGTTTTCGAGAGTGTAGAGCTTACAGAAAAGTTGAAACAGTATTTAGACAGCGTGAAATTCACTTTTCAAGATGAGATCGAAACAAAATATTTAGAATTATGCGCTAAATCGGAAAAATGTAAGTACAGTGCTGCCGTTCGGGAGCAATTCGAAAAATTAAAATCAATGCTGAAAGAGGAAAAACCGGATCTCGTTCAGCAATATGCCGATGAAATCCTCCCAACTCTCCGTGCTGAAATAATGAATCGGTACAAAGGAGAAAGAGGACGCGTGGAAGAAATGCTGAAGGATGACCCGCAGGTAATTGCTGCTTCCGGATTGATTGCAAATAAGAAAGAGTACGCCCGGCGATTAGAATCTAGATAATTATTGTGTCTGAATAGTATCTGTGTATCCTAATTCCATTAGTTTACCCTGGATTAACATCAACATTCTGTTAAAATCGCCTCGCTCGTGTACGAAGTCAACTTCGTCTGATGGGACTACGAGGAGCGGTCCCAGCGTGTAACGATTAATCCAATCTTTATAAAGTCCGCTCAGTTGTTCAAGGTATGTACGCGGTATGCTTTGTTCATAATCTCTGCCCCTTCTGGCGATTTGTTTTATCAGCGTTTCAATCCTAGCATCGAGAAAAATTAGGAGGTCAGGCGGTTGGAGATATTCCATCATAACCTTATACAACTCAACGTAATTTGTGTAATCGCGCTTGTCCATCTTTCCGATGTCGGAGAGATTGCGCGCGAATATTTCGGCGTCTTCATATATCGAACGATCCTGAATAACGCTCTCTTTTCCTTCGACAATTTTTTTATGATCGTTGAATCGCTTCGATAGAAAATAAACCTGCAGATTGAACGACCATCGATCCATATCGGCATAAAAATCTGAAAGATATGGATTGTCTTCAACCGATTCATAAAACGAATTCCAGCCATAGTGCTGGCTTAGCATTCGCGTGAGCGAAGATTTTCCCGATCCGATGTTACCGGCTACTGCGACAAAAATTTTTTTGTTCATGATTTATAAAATATACTTGAATGTTCTTTTATCAGTAAGTTATTTATCCGTGATCGTTCTTATTTGAGTTTCTTGATCTTTTCGATTGCAGATGGATTCTTAAGGGATGCCGCTTTCTGGAAATATTCTTTCGCCGTGCGTTTGTTTCCCCGATCTTCTTCGATACTCCCGATGTTGTAAAGTGGATCGGAATATGAAGGATCTAAATCGATGGCTTTTTGAAAATAAATCAGTGCAGAATCTAACTGGTTATTTTGCGCGAAGACACTTCCTAAATTGTTATATGCTCTCTCATATGTTGGAGCAAGTGTTATTGTCCTTCTGTATACTGCCTCCGCACCCTTCAGCTCGCCTTTTTCAAAAAAATAATTTCCGGCATCGATGCAATATGTTACATATTCTACATAGGCGGCAGTGTCGGTTGGGATTGCGGCAAGCCATCTCTCATATGCATTTAGGTTATATGGAATTCCCTGCGGACCGAGCGCCTTTAAATTTGTAACTAAATTTTGATGTCCTTGTGGATCGAATGGATAGAGATTTGTGTACCGATTCCACGCATCGATGGGTCCTTGCGTATTTTCCATTTGATGGTAGTAAAGTACCAGCGATAATGTTGAACTGTAGTAACCGTAATTAGAAACCGTTCCCGGCTCAAATAGCGTTTGATAGCGGTTTAGGTTTGATTCTGTACTGGCGTGAACCACAATAAATGAGAATGTATTTATCAGAGTTATTGTGATAATAATTCCGAACGAACTAAATAATCGGTCGGGTTTTAATTCTGCGATCAACCATGCGGCCCATAATGCAATAACAGGAAAATACGGCGCCATAACATCCCAGTCTTTTGCCAATCCTAAATCGAATTTTAAAATTATAATAAGTCCGAAAAGGGGGAGGGCAGAAATGAGAAAGAATTTTCCCCAATTTGATTGCCAGAGTAATCGGCGGTTTGTAAGGAATATGTATAATATTATCGCAATAGATGTTCCGCCAAGCAGTAAAAGATAATTTAAAAGTTCAGATGCATGGACTGCATCAAATAAAGTGTATGGTTCAGTATAAAGCGATAGTGCATCTTGCCCTGAAACGAATGGAAGGAAGTGGCTGTGTGGAGTCCAGGCATAAAAATTTTGCAGATCAAAATTTACCATGAAAAGCAGAAGGAGGATTAAAGACGCTAATACAGCGGTTCCTTTCACGACACCTTTTGAGCCGTTCTTCTTGTATTCTAAAAATCCCATGAAACACAGTGATGGGAGGAAAAGCAAACTGATGTAGTGACTTAACGCCATCACAAAGAATAATATTACAACACTCGATATAGACAATTTTTCTCGAATATAGAGGATCACAGAAAGCATGTAAACAGTAACGGCTAAAATAGCAATACCGTATGTTTCCATGTATCCGAAAAATAATTGCATATACGGAAAAGACAACATGAAAAGGAACGATAGAAATTTTTGAGCCGGTTGGTTGAACAAGTTCTGCACGATGAAGAAGACCGCCGTGATGAACCCGATTCCCAATAACATAGAGCCGATGAGGAAAGCGTTGAGCAGTTGTTCGTATGACATAACTTTGAGTAATTTTACAATTCCAAAAAAATATGCTGTTGCCAACGGTTCATTCCGGAGGTCGAGTGTGGCATTACCGCGGAGTGTCTCGAAAAAATTTTTAACGATGTACATACCGTCGCCGAACAGAGGCGTGGCGACTCGAAATATCCAGGCAAAAATTAAATAGACGATTATCGATATAATTAGAAAATGGTACGGTTTTGTCTCCATCTGCAAACCGAATCGCTCGGTTAATTTTGTTTGAGGTCTTTTGATAAACAAGGTCAAGATGCCGATTGAGAGAAAAATATAACCAATCGTATAAGTGTTTGGGAGGAACGACAAAGAATTAAATCCCCAAACGAAACCATTGGGTAAAAAAGCGCCGACGATATAAAGTATTGCCAATAGGCAACTTAGGATAAGACTGAATTTTAAAAATGATCCTGCCATTTTGTTCCTTAAATCAAAGAATTACTAAAAAAAGGTGAATAAATGTAAAAGGGATTCCTGTTATTTGCGTTTTCGGGGTTGAATATTGTAAAGGATAAAGATAGAAAAAATCTCGCGGAAGTCCAATTTAAAAAGTTACTTAGAGATTCATAAAAGTGAGGAATAACACAGCATGGGTTATAAAATGTACTTTATTAGGTATGTAAGTTGATACCTCCGCAACTTACTGTATGGTTCTGGGGATAGCCCGGTGCGTGAAAGCGCCGGGCTCGATTTTTTTTATACCCTTATCTTCGTGGCATTGCTAAGTCTTTACACAGTTCAACAAGCTGTATAAATTCAGCGCGGTATCCTTCGCGGTCTTTACCTCTCGAATCCTGCGAAAGCTCAAGCACATCGCGGAATGACGCGCTTCCTTTAAATTGTGAATCGCGAAGCAGCATTCCGAACTCAGCAACAGATGCAGCCCACCGAAAGTTGTTTGATGTCTCATCCAATTCCGCTGTTTCATCTTCAAGTGCTTGAACGATCAACCGACTCTCTGATTCCTTCGGTGGTTTGTATCGGAATTTAACCGTGAGTATTTCGTCTGTTTGCTTCGCGTTGCGATTAATACGCGAATCCTGATACTTGAGATCGTCAACTTCCGGCAGATCGATTTCACCACCGCTCGAAATTATTTCATACAAAGCAGTTACTGAATGTCCCGCGCCAATATCGCCGGCATCTTTTTTATCGTTGTTGAAATCTTCTTTTGCAAGCATACGATTTTCATATCCTATCAAGCGGTATGCTTTAACTTTAGCCGGATTGAATTCAATCTGAAGCTTCACATCTTTTGCGATAGTAAATAATGTTCCTGCCATTTGCCCGACAAAAACTTTTCGTGCTTCTTGTAGATTATCTATGTAAGAGTAGTTACCATTTCCTTTGTCGGCAAGTTTTTCCATTTTGGAATCTTTATAGTTTCCGGTTCCGAAGCCAAGAACAGAAAGATAAATACCGAGATCGCGTTTTTCTTCAATAAGACGCTCAAGCTCTGCATCGCTTGATATACCAACATTGAAATCTCCATCTGTTGCAAGTATAACCCGATTGTTGCCGTTCTTCTTGAAATTCTCTTGTGCAATTTTATACGCAAGAAGAATTCCCTCACCGCCCGCTGTTGAGCCGCCTGCTTGCAATTGATCTATGGCGTGCAATATTTCTTCTTTATTATCGCCGTAAGTCGAAGGCAGGACGAGTCCAGCTCTTCCGGCATAAACAACGATTGATACTTTGTCTTCTTCACGTAATTGATCCACAAGCAATCTGAACGCTGCTTTAACAAGTGGGAGCTTATTCGGTTGATTCATAGAGCCGGAGACATCGAGCAGAAAAACAAGATTGCTTGGAGGCAAGTTTTCCGTTGCGATTTTCTTTCCCTGCAATCCGATTAGCAAAAGTTTATTCTCACTGTTCCATGGACATGTTGACATCTCTGTCGTTATTGAAAATGGATGTCCATTTTTCGGTTGCGGATAATCATAAGTGAAATAATTGATTAGTTCCTCTATTCGCACGGCATCTTTGGGCGGCAGTTGACCGTTTTTGATAAACCTACGAACGTTGCTGTAAGATGCATTATCGACATCAATAGAAAAAGTTGAAAGCGGATTCTGGCGGACATCGAGAAATTCATTCTCGTTTATTTTATCATACTCTTCTGTATGGAATTGACGTTGTTGTGCTTGCAATCGATCTAATTTGCTCGTGACAGGTACTCCGTCAACAAGATATTGAACTTCATTATTTCTACCACCTCGCAGGAAAAGATTATTCCCTTGCTTTGTAACTCCTGTTTGAAGTTTAAGTACATCTTCAACACTTTTGACGTTTGGAATGGATTCAATAGGTTTCTCACCCGCTTTTTGCGTTGACGAAGTGGCTAGAGAATTTACAAGATTCTGATCTGCGGTTATTGTGACACCTGAAACTTGAACCGCACTTGATGTCAGACTAAAATCCATCGGTGTTACTTTATCCTTTTTTATTATTATATCTTTCATCTCCATGGCGGCGTACCCTACCTGGGTAGCTCGCAACGTGTATGTACCGGAAGGTAGACCAATGATGGTAAATTTCCCATCCATGTCGGTCGTTGCACCATGGGTTGTTCCGACAACGAGCACATTAGCTGCTATGATCGGATCACCTGAAACAGCATCTGTTACTCTTCCGACTATTTTATTAGAACCTTTTTCAAGCTGAGTAATCTGGTACATCGATTTTTGTGTTGAATCGATTTTTGTAACGATTGAATCTTTTGCCGGAGTTGCTGCCGCCATTAACTGTTCAGTTACTTGCGGTTTTTGCACGTCAGCATGTTTTGTTTGTACCTGTGAATTTTCGGCAACGATCGATGGTTGTTTCGGTTGGGATGATTTGCTTTCAGCAACTTTAGATTTAACTGTCTGCTCTTTATTTTGAGATGGTGGAGATTCCATCTGTTTAAATTTGTCGGAAACATCGGATTTCTTATCATCCAATTGCACGCCATCGGTTGTGGGTGAAATTATTTGAGAAATATCCGGATGTGGAGAAGAAGTTTTCAGCGTAAACCAGACAGCAAACGCACCAACAAGAACCGTCAACATCGCTGCCGCTCGAAAATACCAAGCAGCTTCTACTTTATTCGGATTGAAATAATCGAAAAATCTTAATACCTTCTTTTCAACTTTACCATTACGGCGGTGGTCAATTTCAAGAGATTCCAGCTCTTTTCCCGCTAACTTCGATTCGATTTCTGTAAAAAATTCAGCAGGGGGTTTGATGCTCTTCGGAAGTGAATTTAATTCCTCTATAAGTGTGCGCAGTGAATCAAATTCTTTTTTGCAAGAATCGCACTGCCCGAGATGCTCTTTAACCGACTTATTTTGGACATCGTTTAATAATCCATCGATGTAATCGTGGATCAAATCTAAAACATGTTTCTGGTTCATCGTCCTAACCTCGCTTTCAAAAGTGTACGCGCTCTGTGTAATGTTGCTTTAGAAGTGCCGGAAGCAATTCCGAGCATTGTACCTATTTCATCATGCGAGTATCCTTCGATATCGTGGAGAACAACAACAGTTCGCGCCTGAAGTGGCAAAGAAGCTACTGCCGATTCAAGATCCATCATAGTTTCGGGTGATATCTGTCCATCATCGCGTTCAAACCGTTCGATGTCGTCTGTGAATTGGACATGTGCCGAGCGTCTTTTCTGTGAGCGTATATGATCGAGCACAGCATTGACGGCAATACGGTGGAGCCATGCGCCAAACGGACTTTCGCCGCGGAAGGTGTGAAGCATTTGCCATGCGCGAACAATAGTTTCTTGCGTTAATTCTTTGGCAAGTTCGGTGTTGGCAAGCATACGCAGGCAAACGGCATAAACTCTGCCCGAGTTCTCCCTGCAAAGCTGAAGAAACGCCGCGTTATCACCCGTTTTTGCAAGACCAATTAGGTCTGTGCTTTCTGCGAGGAACTGCTTCTCATGTTCCATGGTTATCTCCGATATTTGATACTGTATGAACATAGGTCATCTACTAAGATGACGCCGGCGAGGGAGGAAGGGTTTATACAACGAACGGAATTGTTTCTCATTCGGTGATAATCGAAGATGCTGGTGAAATTAGTATAATAGGTCGATATATTGTTTGGCGCTTTTTGACCACTCAAACCTTGCGCTTGCTGCCTCCAATTTTATTTTTTCCCATTTCATTTTATCGGTTAAATAAATATCAATCGCTTTCTTTGTTACTGAAAATAAATTATCAACCTTCTCTTGAATTGTATCTCCCCTAAATTGGAATCCAGTAACCTCATCAATAACCGTATCTTTCAAACCTCCGGTTGCGTGAACGATGCACGGTTGTCCGTTTTGCATTGCAATCATCTGACTTATCCCGCACGGTTCGAAGGAACTCGGCATCAGAAATATTGTGCCGTTACCATAAAGCATATTGCCGATTTTGTTCGAATAAAGTTTTATGAAAACCAGCCGCTTGTGTTTGCTGAATGCCTTTTCAAATTTAACTTCCAATTCTCTTGGTCCGTTTCCAAGGAGAAAATAAAAACCGTTCACTTTTTCCAAATGCGTGAGTATTTCATCGAGTGCGGTTAATTTTTTAATTCCGGGTTCGAGCAGGAGTCGAACTTTTTGTTCTGTAACTCTTGTAACGCTCGTCAGAATAACGGAGGGTTGCATCGATTTTATATTTCCAAGCCGCTCGATAACTTTTTTTGAAAATGTGTCAGATTGGGAATCGCTCAATATTTCTTTTATGCTGAGGTTGCATAGATCTAGAAATGAAATCGGCTGATTTTTATTTTGGAGCGGATATTCTATCCCGTTCAGGATACCGAATAAACTGCTTTCTTCTTTTTTCTTCCGAAGAAATTGTTCTAATCCCTCGCCCCCGTAAAAACCGTTTTTGTGGTCGCTCGGTTTTAATATTTCTTCAGCATAAGTTGAAGAGACTGTATTAATTTTTTCCGAGAACCTGATTCCTGCGGCAAGCGGTGTGAACTGTGGTTCAGTATATCGTGGATCTTTCCATTTATCTATCCAGTCTGAATCTTTAAAAAGTTCAGGAAACCACTGTTCAACGGATGCCCGTTTCCCATTTATTGGACGATTTCCCTGATATCCTAAATTATGAATGGTAAAAACAACTTTATGTTTTTTGAGATGTTTAAAGTCAGGATGAAGTTCTCTCAAAAGATTAAATGCGCCCATATGCCAATCGTGCAAATGAATTATGGTTGAGGAGGGAATTGTTTTGATATATTGCCCGATGGCTGAGCAGAAAAGTGCAAATTTCGTTGCATCTTGAGCAAATGGTTGAGAGGGTGGATCCTGACTATAAATTTTATCGCCGCGAATTTCAGGATGCTCGAAAACCAAATGAATTACGTTTTGTTTTGGATGTTTTGGCGTTACGTCCCAGAGTTCACCTTCTGTAGTTTTACCTGCGAACGGAAAGTTAATGGTCGATAGAATTTTAGAAGGATTGTCCTTATGCAAAAATCCGTATGCAGGTGTAATCACGATTACTTGATATCCGAAATCTGCGAGAGCGTTTGGCAGATCTCGTATAACATCTGCAAGCCCACCAACTTTGCCATTAACGAGTGAGTCATTTTCTGCAGCGAGCATGATTATTGTTTTTGAGGCATCGGGCATAAGATTGTTGACCTCTCAAATTATAGTATTGTCTGGTATGATAGCGTTTTTGACGATAATTGTAATTCCATTTCGGATACAGTAACTTTCTTTCTCACAGTCGATTTGCTGTATCTTGTTTTTATTGACTATTTTTACATTGCGGCCGATACGCGCATTTTTGTCGATGATCGAATCGCGAATGATAGTATTCTCGCCAATGCCGATTGGAGGCAAATTATTCTTTAGGTCGTTCTCTCTTTCTGTGTCAGATTGGTAATAATCTGCGCCCATCATCAAAACATTTTCGAGTTGAGATTTTGCTTCAATCCGTGTTCTAACGCCAATCACTGAGTTTTGTATTTTAGCGCAGCGGATTATGCACCCATCTGAAATCATAGACTGCTCAACTTTACTGTTTAGAATTTTACTAGGCGGAAGAAAGCGCGGCCGAGTGTATACCGGGAATTGTTCATCAAAGAAACTGAAATCAGGATTCGGCTGCTTTACAAGCGCAAGATTCGCTCTGTAAAACGATTCAATTGTTCCTATGTCTTCCCAATATCCGCGAAAAATATATGATTGCACTTTAAAGTCTTTAATCGCTTCCGGTATCAGATGTTTCCCGAAATCGGTATGCTGGGGATAACGTTCCAATAATTTTGTAATCACATCATTTTTAAAAATATAAATCCCCATCGACGCAAGATATGAAGTTCCCCATGTTGAAGCATCCACAAAGCCGAGCGATGTAACATCTACCTGCATATTCTTTAATTCATCACCCTTTGGTTTCTCTTTAAATTCAACCACTCTGCCTTTCGCATCAATCTTCATTAATCCGAATCCCGAAGCATCAGCTTCTGAAACGGGAATTACTGCAATGCTAACATCGGCGTTTGTTTCGCGGTGTGATTTCACGAATAATCTATAATCCATTTTATAAAGATGATCGCCCGCGAGAATTAAAAGGTCGTTGGCTTTTTGCGGTTCAATAACCCAAAGTATTTTTCGCACAGCATCGGCAGTGCCTTGAAACCAATCCGGACTGATGGTTGTTTGCTGTGCCGCAAGAACTTCTACGAAACCTTTCATGAACGGAGAGAATCCGTATGTAGTCGACACATGCCGGTTTAGCGATGCCGAATTGAATTGTGTTAAAACAAAAATTTTATGGATGTTAGAATTAATACAATTACTGACCGGAATATCGATGAGACGATATTTGCCGGCGAGGGGTAGGGCTGGCTTCGCGCGTAATTTTGTTAAAGGATAAAGGCGTTCACCGCGCCCGCCACCTAAAATTATCGCTACTACATCTTTCATTTAGATATTCACCTTAATTCTTCATCAGATTTAATCATTGAAATAAAATCGTTAAACCGAAATTTCGATTTGTTCGATTTGTTAATAAGAGCGGCATAAACATTTTTAAACGATTCGAGATCGATTTTATTTTCATTTGAACTTTTAAATGTTGTTATTGCCTCCGAGCTAATCGCCAGACTGATCAGCTCTTCGAGTTTTTCTTTGTTGAAATATCTGATATTTTTAAAAACATTTATACCGATTATCTTTTCGATTTCAGGTCGAATGAAATATTCACTCCATGTTTCGTTTTTTGTGCGTTTCATCTGAAGAACGAGCCGAGCCATATCGTTGGCTTGATCCTGATTAAAATCGTAGCTTGCGAAAATTTCGGTAAAGGAACGGTGAAAACACAATCTCTTTATGATTTCATCTCCCCCAATTTCGAGGATACTTTCGGTTATAAGCCATGCGTGAAGGATCAATAGAGATCGTTTATCCGTCGCATTGAAAAACGGAGCGAGATCAGGATGATTTAATTTTAAAATGAATTGCCTGCTTGCACGGATATTATTTTTATATTCCTCAAGAACTTTTTGAGTTTGCAAAGATTGGTGAATAATTAATTTGATTTGTTCAGCCAATAATCCACCCCTTTTTTCTATAGAGGTTAGAATCGAATCGGTTATTGAGTCATCTTTCTCGATTAGATATTGAGAAAATTTATTGAATATCTTATTATCAAAAAGATCGTACAGTTTGATTAAGACAGGGAAGAGCCGGACTTTCTCAAGCTCTTCTACGATGTTCACAACTCCACTGCCATGTAAATGACTTGCAAGCCGTTCGTAATCGCCCGAGTCATCATATATTTCTTTGAAATTGATGAAAACATGATACCCGAATGCTTTTAGTTCTATGTACAATCCTTTCTCGTGAAGATCTTTTCCTGAGCGGATGTAATTACGATTAGTCATCTGATCTTTAAAGATATAAAAAACATTGCCGTCGTTACGGCATCCGAGTGCATCGCCGATTGTCCGGTGAGTGATGACGGGATTTTCTGTCGATCCTGAATTCCGACCAACGCTCATCCTAATTCTCCCGGCAGTTTCCGCGTATCTGTTATGAAAACAAACAACAGCGCGCTCGTTACCCGATTTATTCGAGTAGGCAATTAAATCATTGTCCAGATTACCGTCGATATCTATAAAATCGTACAACTCAAAATTCGCTACCTGACTGAATAAATATCTTTGGGCTAATAACGGGAAAATTTCCTGCTCATGCCGCTTTATCAGTTCGAGGTTTGGTTCTTCATCGTAATATGCCCGACGGTATTCCATTCCATATTTTTCAGTCAGACCTTCAATCTGTCCGTGTCCAATCATCGGCAAACCCGGAAGTGTTACCATCATCGCTAAAGTTCCGAAGTATTTATCCTCTTTTCCGAATTGAGCAATTGCCGTCTGTTCGTCGGGATTGCTCATAAAGTTAACGTAGCGTTTCAAGATTTCGGGATGATAATGCAATGTGTTGCGGATAAGCTCGCGGTACTTCGAGTTCTCTTCCATCTTCAGCATATTCATGAACGCGCTGTTATAAACACGGTGCATTCCCAATGTTCGCACAAAGTATCCCTCGAGCAGCCAAAATGCCTCGGCTAACAGCAAAGTATTCGGAAGTTCCGCGTTGATGCGATCAACTACCTCACGCCAAAATTCCTGAGGAAACATGCGATTGAATTCTTCTGTGCTCATTGAGTGATCTGCCCGCGATGGTATATCTCCTCCTTTTCCGGGGTGTGGAAACCAGAGCCGTTGAAAATGTTGCTTGGTCAAAATCATCGCCGCATCGAAACGTATGATCGGAAATTTTCTTGCGACGTGAAATATAGTTTGGATAACAGCTTCCCGAACTTCCGCCCTCATGAAATTTAATTGTGCGGTATCGTTCCACGGCATGTGTGTGCCGTCGTTACCGTGATAAATGTAATGAACCGTTTGATTGCGGCGGTCGATCCTTTGAAATACAACAGCGGCATCATTCTTTCGCCAGTAACCGTCTTCAATTCGAATCTCTATATCGGGATGATCGGAAAGATTTCCTCCGCTGAAATTGTAATTTGGAAACGGCGGATATTCCGATTGAATGAAATACTCGGGATGCTCAACAACCCATTTCGAAAATATTCCCATATGATTCGGAACCATATCTCCCGACATTCTGATGCCCCGCTCCCAAGCCCGCGATTTAAGATTTTGAAACGCATCCTCGCCTCCTAAATCATGAGCGATCACATAATCGTATAAAGAATATGCCGAGGCGGCAGCTTCAGGATTCCCCATCCACTGCTTTATCTTTTGCGATGCAGAACTTCTTTCCCAGATTCCTATCAACCATAACGCGGTGATATTCCAGCTTGCCAGTTGATCCAACTCTTCATCGGGAATTTCATTCAACTTCGTGATCGCGCGTTTATATTTTTTTGATAATTGATCGAGCCAGACATGAATATTCTTGGCAAGAAGTACAACGTTCGGCATCCAGTCGAGATCTGAAGAAAATCGCTCTAAGTCTAACAAATCTACTCCGCTCAATTCTTCTCTATTGTAAACCGGAACTTCTGTGCTCTGTTGATCGCCGTGAAAAATTATTTTATCGTCTTCTTTTAATAAATCGCCCGAGCCCAATATGCGATTGATAAATTTTTCTCCGAGCAATAATCCCCATTGCCGCTTCATGTATTCGAGTTGTCCGGCTAAGCTATTCGGACTTGCAAGTATAGGAGCACGCAGCAAATCGAAAATATATAAATTTTCGGGGCCGAAACGTTTTTCTGTTTGAAAGAATTTATCGAGAGATTCGATTGCAGTCGGATAGATAGTTCTCTCTGCCAAATCTTTTTCATCGAACAGTTCTTTAAATTTACCGAATGCCGGGTTGAAATTGGCAAAATACAGAAGAATGATCTCTTCAAGCGTAATTTCCTTGTTCGATTTTCCGGCGCTGACCTTGTTCAGATAATCCGCGATGCTCGTTTGCCCGCGATAAATTTCGATTGGAGGGAATAATTCGGAAAATTGCTCAAGCAAGAATGTTGATTTTTTGTTTCCGAAATTTTCTTCAACCGATTTCAGCGCCCTGCCGAACACTATAGGATTTTTGGTTTCTTCGTACAAGCGTAAAACATAATGATAGATTTCATCTATCAATCCCATCGCATTCAGTTCGCCTGCGCGGACGCTCTTTTCGGGATGGCTTTGCAGATCGCGCTGCGAATTCATCTTCTGCGCAAGCACACGCACTGCGTGATAATTAGGGAATATGGCATTTCCAGTAATGGTAAAAAGCGAATCGTCGACATCATATTTATTTCTTACCGGGGAAAGTATATGAAACTCGAACGAAGGATACACATTTTTGGATCGTTGGAGTCCGCCTGATGCGGAGGGATATTTGGAGAGAGTAAGATTTAGTATATGATTATTCATTAAAGTTTGTTTTCATTTTTCTGGTTGAGATGTGTTTTCACGTGTTCAGCTATAAGCTGCTCAATTTTGTGAACAATATCATCGGGAGCGCCGTTATAATATTTAGATTGCAAACGCATATCGCAAACTTCGTTAACATAATCTACAACCACAAGCTTACCGTCTTTTGTCAGCGCTATCTCGGAAGAAAAGAAATCAAGTCCGCAGATGCGCTGTATGATGCTCATCGTATTACGTAACCCGCTCAAGTTGAAACATGATTCTTCATTCTTTGTAAGTTCGGTGTAACGATGTGTTTGGTCGTCCCACCAGCAAGGGATGATTTCGCCGAAAGCAAAATAAACCCTGAACCATGCGCGCTTGCCTTCGAAAATTGTCGGGATGATTGTTTCCTGTATTAAATACTTATCGTTTTTATGTTCCTGCCGTGCTTTGATGATTTCGGAGATACTCACGGCGTTCATTATCACTCCCGTTCCGCCGCCGGTCGTGTTTGCCGGTTTGATCACGAAAAAATTCCCGATGTTTTTTAACTCTTTCTCATCCATGCTTATACAACGCTGCTCGTTGTAGGGGGAGAGAATTATCGTGTTTGGAACATATAAACCGTTCGTAATAAACTCTAAATGCATATTAGCTTTATCGATGGCATGTGTAACGCGGTGGTACGGATTGATAAGGCAGGTTGCATGTTCTTCCATCCATTTTACGAGAGGAAGGAAATGCGGATCTGCATCCGATGCACGGTCAAAAAATGCTTCAAAAGTGATTTTATTATCTTTAATATCACCAAGCAAATGAGGGAGGTGATTTGTATCGATTTTATATGTTGATATGCCGCGGAGTGAACATTCATGCTCGATGCCGGATATGAAATCGGAATCGAATTCCCAGTTCCAGGCGATTGCAAGATTATACAATTGCGGCTTGTTATCTTTCATGTAGCAATATACTGCTTTAATGAAAAAAAGACAATATACATTCAAGAAAAGATGAGCTGATTGACTCGCCGAAAAGAGTCATGCTGAGCGCCAGTCGAAGCGTGAGTCCTGAAGAGATATTCGTAGAGTTTGTTTCTCATTTATTTACCTCTGGCGATGAACAGACATTCTTTTGAAGATGTTGACCAAAAAGTAAAAAGGACTGTGTCATTCCCGAATTCTTCAATCGGCCTGCCTGCCGAAACGGCACGCAGGCAGGGAATCCAGAAATTGGGAAAATCTGAACACTGGACTCCCGACAAAAACGTTCGGGAGTGACAGTCTGGGTCTTTTTGGACAACCTCTGTAACGAGAAAACAAACTTATTGGTCAGTCCCATGAAAGGGGTGGTCAAAAAATAAATTAAAGTATTACTTTTGTTGTTAACGCAAATCCAAAATCGCGTGAGTTTGCAAGCCCCTTTGCAATTTCGTTTTGCAAATAAATACTGCTGCCGAGGTGCGCGCCTAAAAATAAACTTGCCGAGAACTCGCTTTGAGTAATACGCCGACCCGCTGAACTGCTGCTTTGAACACTTGCATACTCAGCGCCAACACCAATAATACCCGATTCGTTAAAATCGTAAAAGAGTCCTGTGTGTCCGCCAACAGTCATATTATTATCTTCGAATGCGTAAGTTGCGGTTGGATGAACAACATAAGTCAGTTGCTCTGAGCGGAAAATATTCGGCAACGAAAATGTCATTTCGTTCTCCGCGCCGTCGAACCTGCCGGCATGTTCGGCAATAACATCAAGCGTGTAATCCTGTGCTTCAGATGAGAAAAGATTATATACGCCTCTGATGCCGTATGAATCGATCTTGAAATCGTTGCGCGGCTTTTCACCAGAGCCAAGCGTGAATTGAACTGAAAAATTACGAGCTATACCGTAATAAATATTTCCGTTCAGAAAGAACATATCGTTTTGCGGAGCTCCGACGCTGTTGAATGAATATTCATTGTTGAGATCAAAGACGAGAGATCTTTGCGGGTAAACCATAGATCCTTTGCCGAGGAAAAGATATGTATCAAAGCATGGATAGGCGGTGCTTGCAAATAGAGATATTAGCGCAACTGTTATAATAAATTTTTTCATGATGATATCCTTTAATGTTTGTGAATATGGTGTGAAGAGTTTGATTGTTTTCCGAGAGAAGATGTCAGCGTTAATTTACCGTGCTTAACTCCATTGATGCTGAGAAGTTTTTCAGACAACTGTTTTAAAATTCGCGCATCACCACGAAGCAGTATCACCTCGAAACAGTGGTCGTGATCGAGATGGACGTGGCTGGTTGAGATTATATTGTGAAAATGTTTGTGCTGGAGATTGGCAAGCTGTTTCTCAAGCTCGCGCTTGTGATGATCGTAAAGATAAACAAGCGCGCCGAATACCTTGCCGGTTTCATCCTGAATACTTTCATCCACAAGTTTATCGCGAACAATATCGCGTATTGCCTCTGAGCGGTTTGTGTATCCTTTTTTGGTTATAAGTTTATCGAATTGTCCGAGGAGATTTTCTTCCATCGAAACGCCGAAACGGATCAGTTTTTTCATATTAGTGTGCCACGATTTTTAAAAATATAACACGCTAAAACGAAAAAAGCAAATGAGAATGGTTAGTATTGTTCCCGGGAGAAAATTATTATTTAGATTTTAAGATACGCACGAGATGCTGGCGCAATGCCTCTTCAGCAGTGTAACCAACAAACTCTTTTATAAGAGAGCCATCGCGGTTGAAAAGATAACTTTGCGGCAGTCCCACCGTTTTGTAGATGTTTAAAAGATCATCCTTAATACCTGACTGCCATATTACGTTATTCTCTTGTATGAACGAACGAACTGCGGTTTCGGTTGTCTTCACTGCAATACCGACAATTTCGAAACCTTTGCCATGAAATTCTTTGTAAAGCTTAGCGAGACCTTCCGATTCTTTCTTGCACGGCTCGCACCACGGCGCCCAAATATTGACGAGCAATATTTTCCCTCCAAAATCTCCGATCCTGATTGTTTTACCGTCGAGTGTTTTGAAAGTAAAATTATATTTGCCGTAATTCGAATTTATTTTTGAAGGAATATTTTTTTGTGCGGGTTTCACCTTCTCAATTTTATTAGATATCTGTGAGAAAGTTGCCGAAGATACGATCAACAAAAGAAATATTGTCATCAAAGCCAACTCTTTCATTCTCTTCCTCATATCCATCATATTTTCATCTTCGTCCTTCAAAGCTCAAAACTCATATCTCATAAGCCAATTTCATCCTTCTATTAGTTTTTTCCCAGCTAATAAAAGTTGATGCACCTGTTCCTTGCTCAACGCTTCAGAGTAAATTCTAACAAGCGGTTCTGTGCCTGAGAAACGTATTAACAACCAACTGCCATCGGTAAGGATAAACTTAAATCCATCTGTAAGATTCACCTTCGCAATTTCCCAACTTCCTAATTTCTTGGGTTGATTTTCTTTAAGGTTTTTCAGGATTCCATCTTTTTGACTCGCCTCGATGATCGTATCGATCCGATCATAAAAATGCGGTCCAACTTTCTCGAAAAGCTTGGCAAGAAGCTGAGAGGGTTTCAATTTTGTCTTCACCATAAAATCGAGGAAAAGGAGTCCGGCTAAAATTCCGTCACGTTCCGGTACATGTCCATGGAAGGCATAGCCGCCGCTTTCTTCACCGCCGATGATCGCATCTGTTTCCATCATTTTCGGTGCGACGAACTTGAAGCCGACACCTGTTTCATGCACGGGAACGTTATAAATTTTTCCTAATGCTTCGAGCATTGAAGTCGTGGAAAGTGTTTTTACAATCGCGCCGCGTTGTTTGCGAACATCCAACAAATACATCGCAAGCAAGGCGTACACACGAAGTTGATCTAAGAATTCTCCATTCTCATCCGCAAATCCGCATCTGTCGGCATCGCCATCGGTTATTACCACAACATCCGCGCCGATTTCTTTTGCTTTTGCAAGACCTGCGTCAATGTTTGGTGGAATCGGTTCAGGTCTGCTCATTTCGGGGAAAATAGGATTTCGTTCGCTGTGGATTTCTATGATCTGTGTTTTACCGCCACCGATCAGTCGCATAAACCAGCCCGCGCCGTTGCCCCACATCGGATCAACGAGGACTTTGAACCCCGCTTGCTTTATCGGCTCAAGATCGACTAACTTTTTAATTTGTTTTATATAATCTTCATCGGCGTTGAATTTCATTATTTTACCCGATGCGATTCCGTCATCGAATTTAATTCTTTTAACTGAAGAGATATCTTTCGGAATCAGCGCTTCAATTTTTATCAAACCATCCGGGTCGATAGCACCGCCGTTCTCATCACGAACCTTGAAACCATTATCAACAGGCGGATTGTGGCTTGCAGTGATGTTGATTGCGGCGATTGCATTACGAGCTTTCACACTGAATGAGATAACCGGTGTTGGCACACCGCCGCCGCAAAAGAGAACCGGAATTCCATTCGCTGCTAGAACTTCAGCCGATGCAACGGCAAAATTTTCAGAGTGAAAACGTCTGTCGCCGCCAACTACAACGCCTCGCTGGAGTTTGTCGGATTGATAAACTGATTTTAAATAATCGGCAAAGCCCTGAGTGCAGCGTCGAACATTATCGAATGTGTAATCTTCGGCAATTTTGCCGCGCCAGCCGTCTGTACCGAATTTGATGTCGTGAGTCATATAAATTTTATTCTATTAAAAAGTTATTATTCAAAATTTACCGCATACTGGAAATTCAAATATCCGGCATTGATCTTATTTGTCTGATCTCTTTCGTAGTTGAACTGAATTTTAATTTCTTTTAACGGATAATAATTAATTCCTCCAATATATTTTCGGGAAATTTGATACATCCATTGCGGATATTTAGCGAACCAATCAAACCGTCCAATCAGTTCCCAATCCGAACAAAATTTCTTTCCCAGATCAACGTAAAAACCTTCACGCGTTTTCAGGTTGTCGCTGTTTGAATTCAGGTATTCCCCCTCAAGCCAATAATCTTTAAATGAGAACCTTGTGTAACCGCCAAGAAGGAGATGATTTCTTCCATAAAACGGAAGACTGGTAAAATCATCTTCCTGTTTTGTGTATGCGGTACTTCCGCCTATCTCAAATTGCATCGCGTGATCGTTTTCATCTTTTTTAATAGGTGTGAGAAGAACTCTTCCAACGAATAAAGATATATTCTTCTTCACTGCATTATCGCCGTTAAAGGCGCCGGCAGTGAATTGAATTTTTTTATCAAGATAAGATCCGTTTAATTGAACGCCAAGTTGTCTAAATGGTCCGATAGTGCTTGCAACTGTTGACCGACTTGTAAAAGTGATGTGCACATCGTTCCGCAGATATTCAACTGAATAGGGAGTTTTGAGCCGTCCCGCATCGATACGAAAATGATCATCGAGCGTGTACATTAATTTTAAATCAAGAAGAGAAAAAGTACCGTTCAAATTACCCTGAAAGAAATACGAAAAATTTTCTCCTGCTGATCCGGTAAAATACATACGAAGATTGCGAATTGTGAATTCGCTCGTTGTGTTATTGCCGTTATCCTTTACTTCTGCGGCAAACTGCGACATAAAACCAAGCTTGGGCTGGTTTCTGCCGAGCAGGGAATTGATTACATTCATAAAATTTGTCGAATCATTCTCTTGCGAATATACTCCACTAGAGAAAATGATTATTATCGAGAATACGATAATCAAACGATTCATAGATTTATCTCCTGATTTTGTAATGTCAATCAGCTCTGCGTTTCTGCGGCATGATTCTTACCGCAGAGACGCAAAGGACACATTGCTTTTATTTAAAAGCGCTTATTCCGGGGAAAATAGCGTTTGAAGAAAGCTCTTCCTCAATACGGATTAGCTGATTATATTTTGCAACCCTATCGGTGCGGCTTGTTGAACCGGTTTTTATTTGTCCGGCATTGGTGGCAACAGCGATGTCTGCAATTGTTGTATCTTCAGTTTCACCGGAGCGGTGGCTGATAACCGTTGTGTATCCGGCTCGCTTTGCCATCTCTATGCAGTCGAATGTTTCCGTCAGCGTTCCAATTTGATTTACTTTTATGAGGATTGAATTTGCGATACCTTTCTCAATTCCCTTTGCCAGAATTTCGGTGTTGGTTACAAAAACATCATCGCCCACGATTTGAATTTTATCGCCGAGTGCTTCGGTGATCATTTTCCATCCGTCCCAATCGTTTTCTGCCATGCCATCTTCAATTGATATAATAGGATATTGTTTCACCCATTTCTCATAAAACCGCACCATCTGTTCCGGTGTCTTCGATGATTTATCCGATTTCTTGAAAACGTATTTTCCTTTTTCAAAAAATTCACTTGACGCTGGATCAAGCGCGATAAAAACATCTTTGCCCGGTTTGTAATTCGCTTTTTCTATCGCTTCAAGAATAACTTCCACAGCTTCGTCGTTCGATTTTAAGCTTGGCGCAAATCCACCCTCGTCTCCAACTGCCGTGTTGTATCCTTTTTTATTTAATACGCTTTTGAGTGAATGAAAAATTTCGGTTCCCATCCTAAGCGAATCTGCAAACGTCGGCGCGCTTGCAGGTACAATCATAAACTCCTGCAGGTCAACATTATTATCGGCATGTTTGCCGCCGTTCAAAATATTCATCATCGGAACAGGAAGAACTTTCGCGTTTACTCCGCCAAGATAACGATAGAGCGGAAGATCAAAGAACTGTGCCGCCGCTTTTGCAACTGCCATTGATACGCCGAGGATTGCATTCGCGCCTAACTTGCTTTTGTTGTGCGTTCCGTCCAACTCGATCATCAGTTTATCTATCCCAACCTGATCTGTTGTATCGAATCCGATTATTTCATCGGCGATTATTTCATTTACATTTTTTACAGCTTTCTGAACTCCTTTTCCATTGTAGCGCTTTTTATCGCCATCGCGTAATTCTACAGCTTCGTGTTCTCCCGTTGATGCGCCGCTTGGCACCGCGGCACGTCCGAATATTCCCGATTCGGTTATCACATCAACTTCAATAGTGGGGTTACCGCGCGAATCCAATATTTCCCTTGCAAAAAGATCAGTTATCGTAGTCATTTTATATCTCCAAATAATAAAGGTTAATCAATAAAAACGTTTAAATATCGCCAGATTTTGACTGAAAAGCAAAGATGCTAACTATGGCTTAAGATTGGTGCTGTTACTATTTAAGTTGAGAGGGAAGAAGAAATTCTTTTAGCCGAATTACATCTGCCGGTATTTTGCCAAATCTTTCTCCGCGCTCAATCATAAATAAAGCGCTGTCAGTTTTTCCTATCACAGAATATAATTTTCCAAGATTGAAATATGCGGAGGCATAATCTGGTTTGATGTGAATGGATTGCAATAGCGATTGCTTTGCTAATTCGTTCTTGTTCAGATTTGCATATATCAAACCTAAGCGCTCATGAATTCTATATAAAGATGTATCTTTCTTTAATGCTTGCATGTAAGTATTTATCGCGCTGTCCGGGAGATTAAGTTGTTCGAACAGCGCGGCTAATTCGATGTATCGATTTTCATTGGTTGGCTCCATCGAAATCAGCGTTCGGCATACCGAAACCGCTTCCGGAATATTCCCTGATATGAAATATGTTTGTCGCAGCTTCGAATATCCTAAGAAATCTTCCGGTTTTAATTCAATATATTTTTTTAGATGAGAGATAGTCTTATCGTATTCTTGCTTATCGAAATAATAACCTGCAAGATTAAAATATGATCGGTTTGCAGAGGGAGCTTTTTCGATTGCATCGAGCCAGAGTGTTTCGCTGTTCTTCCAAACAGGTATGCGCATGAACGAAGAGACTGCAAGGACAATAATCAATGCGATTGTCGCGATTTTTGCTGTTAATAAATTCTTCCCGATGTCAATGCTCGATACAAGCATAGCCAGTACGAATGTGTATCCAACCATCGGTGTGTAAAGTCGATGCTCAAGAATTGGAACTGCTAACGGAATAATATTTAAAGCCGGCAGTAAGCCAACCCCAAGCCATAATAGAGCAAAACTAAAAATATTTTTTTTGAATAAGGAAAGAATAAACAGAATGAATAGCGAAATGGCGAAAATGTATGCAATTATATTCCACGGATATTCCAGCCAAAGTAATCTATCAAGTGGGTGTTCAACAGATAAATTTATTGGAGCAACAAGCAATTTCATGTTTTCGGTCAATATTGCCGGAAGTAGTTGTAACCGGCTCAATACCGGAAGTTTGCCGTATAATTCTTCTGCCCCAATCATTTTTCCAAATAGTAAAATTCTGATTATAAGATAAATAACTAAAGGAATCGAAAACCAGATAAATTTTTTAATCTTTTCTCTTGAAAAAAATATTGCTGGAGATTCTTTTCTTATAGTGAGTTCATATATCGGAATCAAGGTAAGATAAAACGCGCCAGATTCCTTTGTGAATAAGGCAAAGCAAAATGAGGCAACACTCAGAACAAAATATCGATTCGATTTTTCCGGTTTTTCATAATGCAGATGGTACCAATAAATCATCAAAACGATGAAAAGTGCCAGAAGAATATCATTTCTGCCGGCTATCCAAGCCACAGATTCAACATTAATTGGATGGACGGCAAAAAATAACGCGGCAGTCAAAGCGAGCCACGATTGTTTGGATAGAGAGTTGAAAAGAAAAAAGACAGATAAAACGGTTATCAGATGCAAGATGATATTTGTTGCATGATACCCGGCGGGGTTCAGTTTCCAAACTTGATAATCGAGGATGTAACTTGTTAAAAGTATCGGGCGGTAATAAATGCTTTCTTGCCGCCATGATGTAAATGCGCTTGTTGAAAATGATGCTATAATATTTCCCGGATTTTTTAGGAAAGATTCATTCTGGAATACAAGATAATAATCGTCGTAATTAACAAAATCATATGTAACGGTGATTCCGTAAATGAGAATTGTACAAAAAGATAGAATGAAGATTTGTTTCCAGTAAGTTCGAAAATTAGAATATGTTTTATTCAATTGCGATGATTCGGTATTTACCGCTTCAGATAAAATCGGCTCGTGATTTTCTTTCGACTCGGACAGTAGTTCTTGCATTTGAAATTGAGCAGAATTAAAATTAATATTCTTTACCCGAAACTCTTCTGATTTTTGCGCCAAGAGATTGCAATTTTTTCTCCAGGCGTTCATATCCGCGGTCGAGATGATAAACACGGAGGACTTCAGTTTTTCCTTTTGCCACCAATCCGGCAAGCACCAAGCTGGCAGAAGCACGTAAGTCTGTCGACATTACCTTTGCTGCCTTTAGCTGTTTAACTCCCTTCACCATTGCGGTGTTTCGGTTTAATTCAATGTTTGCACCAAGCCGGATCAATTCCGGTACATGTTTAAATCTATCGAAATATATCGTATCAATAATTACGGATGAACCTTTTGCCACCGACATTAATGACAACCATTGTGCCTGCATATCGGTTGGAAATCCGGGATAAACAGCAGTGGTAACATCTACAGGTTTTGGAATTTTTGGAGATTGAATTTTAATCCAGTCGGTGCCAATTTGTAATTTCGATCCAGCTTCTTCTAATTTTGTCAACAGCGATGTTATATGCGAAGGATTACAATTTTCTATTTTTATTTTTCCACCTGTTAAAGCGGCGGCTACTAAAAAAGTCCCGGCTTCAATCCTATCGGGTATCATGGCTTCGTTAACGGGATGTAATGCGTCAACACCTTCAATCTCTAAACGTGTTGTTCCAATCCCATTTATTTGTGCCCCCATTTTGACAAGAAATTCCGCAAGAGCTATTATTTCCGGTTCGATAGCTGCGTTCTCAATTACGGATGTTCCTTTTGCAAGCACAGCCGCCATCATAACATTTCCGGTGGCTCCAACGCTTGAAACATCAAACGTGATTCGCGCTCCCTTTAATTTTTTTGCTTTCGCGACGATATATCCTTGATCGATCTCAATCTTCGCGCCCAATTTTCTAACGCCTTCGATATGAAGGTTCACCGGGCGTGGTCCCCATGCGCAGCCGCCGGGCAGAGATACTTTCGCGTAACCATATCTCGCTACAAGTGGACCTAAAACATAAATTGAAGCGCGCATTTTCTTCACTTGCTCGTAGGGAGCTTCGAACTTATTCACGCGAAATGTATTAATTGAAAGAATCTGATTATGCTTTTCTGTATCCACACCCATCATTTCGAGGAGCTTCGACATGGTAGATATGTCGCGCAGATCGGGTATGTTATCGAACTGATATTTTCCACTGGCTAATAGTGTTGCGGGCATAAGCGCCAATGCTGCATTTTTTGAACCACCAATTTTTATTGTGCCCTTGAGTGTATTTCCTCCGTTAATAATGAATTTATCCACGCTCTTTATCCTTTATCGAATAAATTTTTTGATTCTGACTTAACTTGAATTGTCGTTATCGAAAATATACGGCAAACCGAACGGAAAAGCAATCCTTGACAATAGATTGAAAATCTATTACTTTCACATATCAAGAAAAAAGATTTTTCAAAGGAATACAAGCCATGGCATTACTGATAAAGAACGGAACAATAGTAACAGCGGAATCTATTTCGCATAAAGATATTTTAATAGAAGAAGATAAAATATCACGTATCGAATCGAATATATTTATTGATGGGATTGAAATGATCGATGCTGAGGGAAAATATGTGATTCCGGGCGGAGTGGATGTCCACACACATCTCGATATGCCGTTAGGCAACATTGTTTCGCGTGACGACTTTGAAACCGGGACCCGTGCCGCGGCGTTTGGAGGCACAACCACTATTATAGATTATGCCACTCAGTCAAGAGGAATGCGAATGCAGGAGGCGCTTGAAATTTGGCATCGCAAAGCGGCGGGCAAAGCATGCATCGATTATGGTTTCCATATGATTGTTACGGAATTGAGAAATTCTTTCGATGAAGATCTAAAAGAAATGATACGCGAGGGCGTTACCAGTTTTAAATTATTTATGGCTTATCCGGGATCGTTGATGGTTGACGATGAAACAATTTTGCAAGCTCTGAAAATTTCAGGCAAGCATGGAGGATTGATTTGTCTTCATGCCGAGGATGGTAACGATATAGATATGCGTGTTAAACTTGCTCTTGCATCGGGAAATATATCGCCTAAATACCACGCGCTTACGAGGCCGCCGTCAACCGAAGCTATTGCTGTAAGGCGAGCGATAGCGCTTGCCGCAAAAGCGAATGCGCCATTATATATCGTTCACGTTTCTTCGTCTGATGCCCTTAAAGAGATTGAACAAGGGAAGCGAAAGAATCTTCCTGTTCTGGGAGAAACCTGCCCGCAGTATTTGTTTTTGTCGATTGATGATATTGATAAGCCAAATTTTGAAGGTGCGAAATATGTATTTACACCGCCTGTTCGAGAACACGATCATCAGGATGTTTTATGGAAAGGATTAATCTCCAACACGTTAGATGTAGTAGCAACGGATCATTGTCCTTTTAATTTTATCGGAGATAAAGAAATTGGACGCGAAAATTTTGCAAAAATCCCGAACGGCGGACCAGGTATCGAAAACAGATTGCATTTGCTTTTCGAAGGTGGTGTCAATGAGAAGAGAATTTCATTGAACCGCTGGGTCGATCTTGTTTCTACCAGACCGGCGAAAATATTCGGTTTGTTTCCGCGAAAAGGAACTATCGCCGTGGGTAGCGATGCCGATATTGTAATTTGGGATCCCACCAAAGATCATAGAATTTCTGCAAGCACACATCATATGAGAGTCGACTACAATATGTATGAAGGAACAAAAATTATGGGAGATGTTACAATTGTTCTCTCGCGTGGTAAAATTATAGTACAAGAAGGAAAGTGGAGAGGAAGTTTAAAGCACGGTAACTTTTTAACAAGGGATCTTTTCGGATTTCAGATAAATCACTCCTAAAATATCAGATCAAACCAGTAATTATTTCTTTCGATCAGGTAATATTTACCTGTATTTTTTTATTTATCATCCATAGTATCAAATTATTGCCTGATTTTCAATAATTTCAGCATTATTCTTATATGTGCAGATGATAATAAATTTGGCATGTCAATTGTCAAGAAGTAGGGGAGACATAATAAATGAGTTATTAAAATACAACAAATGATGGATAAGAAAAATGGGACAGCAACAACTGCTTCTTTTAATACTCGGTGTAATTATAGTCGGAATAGCGATAGCTGTTGGAGTAACGATGTTTGGCGCTCATAGTACCGAAGCAAACAAAGATGGTATTACCAGCGGCTTAATAAGTATATCGGCGAACGCGTACGAATATAAAATTAGACCGAGAACATTAGGCGGTGGTCTCCCGTCGTATGTAGGTTATTCGGTACCGGTGAAGTTGCAATCTGATGAAAACGGTGCATATCAGGTATTTGGGTCGGTAACAGCATCACAAATACAAATACGCGGAACTTCATCTCAAAATTCGACTTGGAATGCAACATGCACAATTGATAGTATGGGTAAGCCATCTATAAGTTATAACGGTTGGTAGAACACAAAACTTTTTTTAAAAATAAACATTAAACAACAAACAACAACAATTTAAAGGATTTTTATTATGGGTCAGCAACAACTTCTACTTATCATACTCGGCGTTATAATCGTCGGTATAGCCATTGCAGTTGGTATATCACAGTTCGGCGCACACAGCACACAGGCAAATAAAGACGGCGTAACGTCGAGCTTGGTAAATATAGCCGCCAACGCATATCAATTTAAGATTCGTCCGACAACCATGGGCGGCGGCGGTGGATCATATGTTAATTATACGGTACCTACAAAGATGGCATCGGATGATAACGGTACATACACAATTCAAACTGCCGGAACAGCTACAACCATCATTTTCCGCGGCGTATCATCGCTAAGCACAAGCTATACGTCAGATTGTACTGTGGATTCGACCGGAAAGACAACCCTCTCGTATAGCACGGGCTGGTAATAAATTTAGGATTGCTTTGGTATCTCAAATTTTAGATGAGATGTGCTAAAGCGTCAACATGTTTGCTTTGCCAGATGTAACAGGATATTGGTCCTCAAACTCTGGCAAAGCATTTTTGTCTTATTTTAGGGTGTAAAATAAAATGTGATTTTGGTAATATCAGGGTTGCATTTTTCAATAATGTAATGTAGATTGCTACGGCTAAATAATTATAGCCGACTAAACAATATGCAAGGTCGATAGGGTCGGACGAGCAGTTGTAAAATAGTAAGAAAATAAAAACGGAGTGGTCAAATGCCTGAATTTCGGATAGAGGGTATCTCAACTTCTGGAAAAGCAATACAGGGAATAATAGAAGCTGAGAATCCTCGTGTTGCAAAACAAAAATCGCAGCAAATGGCTGCGACGCGAAAATTTAAGTTACTGCGTGTTCTGCCACGTACTACGTTCTTATACAAAGTCCAGCGTGGCGGCGAAAAACCTTTACTTGGTGAACAAAAAGCATTCACTAAGGAAGAAGTTCAAGACGCCCTTTCTAAAATGGGATTTCGCGTGTTAAGCGTGCGGAAAAAAATCATTGATTTTAAAATTAAACCTCCCAATGCTGAGATTGTTACATTTGTTCGCGTAAGCGCAGATCTGATTCGTCAGAAACTGCCGTACAACGAGATTCTACAACTCATGGTGAATGACATCGAAAATAAAACTCTCCGCGACTCTATTAGGGAAATTAATAATGAATTAAAACAGGGAAAAGACAGCGAGAAAGTTTTTGTCAAACAAGAAGGTGTGTTAGGTATATTTGCCGCGCATATGCTCGGTTTGGCATCGAAGAGTGGCAACATGGCAGAGATTTACGACAGCACCGCTAAATTTCTTGAGCGCCGCGCTGAATTTAAGAAAAATTTAAAAAGCGCACTCATCATGCCCGCTGTAACACTGGTAGCATTATTTGGTGCTTGCGTTTATTATGTTGGATTTATTTTCCCGGATATGGCGGAAGTCTTTGTTAGATTAAAAGTAGATATGCGCCAATTTCCGATGACATATTTTTCATTGCAAATGAGTTATTTCCTTCAAGATAATTTTCTCGTCATACTTATCCTCACTTTGATACCGGTTGTGTTTGCAATCCGATTTTTCACCACCGAGCGAGGGAAATTTATTCTTGATCAATATATTTGGAAGATTCCGGTATTAGGGTCTTTGCTTCATAAATCGGCAATCGAAATTTTTTGCAGAGTATTTTACGCTTTGTATAGCGGGGCTGGTGAAAACATCGACGTGATAAGAATGGCTGCTGAAGCATGCAGTAATAAATATATGGAACAGCAGATAAAAACAATTGCAATTCCGATGATGGTTGAAAGAGGCGCCGGTATAACTGAAGCATTCGAAGCAAGCGGCGTGTTTACTAAAACGGCACTCTCCAGATTCCATTCTGGCGCTGAGACCGGTACCGTTAAGCATACCGCATTGCAGCTTGCCGAGTATTATGAAAAAGAAACAAATTATAAAATGCGAAACGCTATCGATTTTATCCAACTTTGGGTAAATATGATTATCATGATTGTGCTGACGTTATTGACACTTGTATCTTCAGAAACAGCAACATTCCATCCAAGCAGCATGGGTGGTAGGTGATGAAACGGTATTATGTAATATTGGGAAAATAACATGGCAGATGTTGATATTACCGATAAAATAGGTTACACGCTATTAAAGAAGGGGATCATTGATTATGAAACCCTCGAAAGGTCACTTCGTGTGCGCGAAAGCGAAGATAAGAAAACACGTCGCAACCTTGGACAAATATTAGTAACCGATTTTCGGATTGATCATGATCTCGTTTTTCGGGAAGTAGCTAACCTCTATGCGTTTCGGGAAATTTACTTAAGCGATGAGGTAGTTGATCCTCCACGAATCGAATTTATTAAAAAATATGTAGACACCTTACCTGAAAATTATCGGGATCTTTTAATTCAAACTAAAATGCTGCCCCTGAGGTTCGACGAAAAACAACCGGATAAACTGATAATAATCGCTGGCGATCCGACAGATCGCAACATACCTTCGGTTGCAAGAAATTTTGGTGTGAAAAAATATGAGGTTTGTTATAGCCGTTTGAAGGATTTGCAAAATCTTTTAGAGCAGGTTGTACCACCCGAGAATGAATTCCTTAAGTTGCTCGCAAATGCCGATGTCCAATTGAATACTGGAATAGAGGATGAAGGTGCTGTTGATGAAGAATCACTCGAAAGTGAAATAAATAAAAGTGCTCTTGTTAATCTCGTGGAAGGGTGTCTTGTTGAAGCGGTGCGTTCCGGATCGAGCGATATTCATATAATTGGAAAAGAAGGAAACCGGACCGAAATCTTAATGCGACTTGATGGTAATTTGAAAATGTGGCATGTTCAGGATAATACAATGCCCGAGGCGGTTGCGGCGGTTGTTAAAGACCGTTCGAAAAATATTGATCGCTTTGAGCGTGAAATGTCGCAAGATGGTTTTATCCAGCGAACAATCGACGGGCACCAGATTCGTTTTAGGGTTTCAATCATGCCGATTGTTGGTACAGAGTTTAAACATAAATTCGAGAGTATAGTTATTCGCGTTTTGGATGACCGTAAAGTTATCACCGATCTTAATAAGCTTGGTCTTCAGGGACCCGCGCGCGATTTTTTCTACAAGGCAATTTCAAAGCCACAAGGGATAGTAATTTTAACAGGTCCAACCGGAAGTGGAAAAAGTACAACACTTATTGCCGCACTCCATCAAGTTATAGATCCCACTGTGAACGTTTTAACCGTAGAAGATCCGGTCGAATATATAATCAAAGGCGCGCGGCAATTAAAAATTGGGCCGAAAATGGATTTCGATCTTGCCATTCGTGGTATCCTCCGGCACGATCCCGATATCGTACTTGTTGGTGAGATGCGTGATAAAACAACAGCAGAAATTGCTGTAAAACTTGCTAACACAGGTCATCTAACTTTTTCAACTCTACATACAAACGATGCACCAAGTGCAATCTCACGTCTATTTAAAATGGGAATTGAACCGTTTTTAATTGCATACGCAATTAATATCGTGGTTGCACAACGATTAATCCGTACGCTTTGCCCTATCTGTAAAAAACCGATGAAGATGACCGATAAAGACAGAGATATTTTTAATAAATTCGGTTTTACAGATGAAATGATAAAAAACGCAACATTTTTCGATCCTGTTGGTTGTGATAAATGCAACAGCGGGTGGAAGGGGCGTGCGGCAATTCATGAAGCGCTCTATTTTACACGTGAAATTAAACAACTTATTGTAACTGCAGGCGATGATATAAATGAAAATGCCCTTCGTGAACAAGCAGTTAAAGATGGAATGTGGACATTGCGTCGTTCAGGGATGGAAAGAATGATGGAAGGGGCTACTACATTGGAAGAAATAATCGCTACCACCACAGAAGATTGAGTTTATTGTGACGGTATGCACAAGATTGTTGATTATGGTTGGTGACAGTGTTACCTTAGTCTAAAGGGTGAAAGATAAACTATGAATACTGGTCAAGTTTTATTGGTAATTGCGGCGCTAACATTATTGTCTATTGTTGCGCTCTCTGTCAATTCTTTGATAGTGAGTAAGACTACCACTATTCTGCAAGCCGAAGCATATCTTGCCGCTGTAACGATAGGGCAATCTATGCTAGACGAAATAATGGTTGCGAGATTTGATAGCGCTGTGCTGGGTACTAAAAAAGTATTTCCCGGGCAGGCGGCTAAGTTTACGCCTGTTACATATTTTGGACCTGAGGTTAACGGAACAAGCGGTAACGAGCGTACCTTAGTTTCTTTACCCGAAAGCCCCGATACTGCCACTATTTATGGTGCATCCCGTTATTATGATGATATCGATGACTACCACTGCTATAAGAGGTATTATTATTCTGAAGCATTAGGAGTATTCACTGTTACAGATTCTATATTTTATTGGTTAGAGGGTTCCGACGCTACAACTTCCAGCCAAACATTCTATAAAAAAATTCTTGTAACTGTTCGTCATCCAAACCTTGCATTCGACGACAATGTATTTAATCCATGGGGTAGCCGCTACTACCTGCAAATTTCCGATGTTACCGTATACAGAAGATATTATTAGGAGAGGATGATATATGGGTGTAATGCTTGATATGGTTCTTGCGTCTGTTCTTGTCGGAATTATTATTCTGACTGTAATGAATGTCAATATAAATTTAAGCGATGAAAATTACAGGGGTATGGTAGAATTCCATACACAAATGGAAACTATTCAACTTGCCCGTATCATAGAGTTTGATTTTTTTAAAATGGGATATCGTCAAACTGTCCGGCCATTTATTAGTATCGCCGAAAGTTCCCATATAAAATTTACTTCTAATCTAAAAGATATAGCTGGTGCAACTGATGTGATTGAATATGGTCTCGGTGATTTAGTTCTTAATTCAAAAAACCCGCGCGATAAAATGTTGTTCCGCATCGAAAATATCTCCAAAGTGTATATCAATTACAGCGTTATTCGGTTCAAGCTCACATACTATAACTCAAGAGATTCAATATTATCCGCTCCAATTGTGGGTGCATTGCGCGATAGTATCAAATCTGTTCGGGTTCAATTGATGTTAGAAAGCTCCGAACCGTATGATACTGCGCGTGTGGGCGGTAAACTTTATTCCCACGCTATGTATTCAAAGCTTTTATTCCCAAGAAATTTATAATATAAAGGAGTCTATTTATGGGAAAGATGGCATTATTAGTTGTGTTAGGATTATCGGTGGTGGTTGGAATAATTTCCTTCACTATCAATCGTTCTAAATCAGATCTCTCTGAAAATGTTTCCGGTTTCGATAAGTTGACAAATGTGAAAAACATCGCACACACCGCGGTGAACATGATGTTGAGAAGAATCGATGATCGCGATACAAGTGTTGTCAATCATTTGGTGGTGGGCAAACTCGACTCAGCCGTACTGATCACAAAGATATCAAAGGGCGTCTGCTCGGTTTCTGTGGCATTAACAAATATGTACTATCCCGATACAATCGATATCCGTTGTCGGGCGCGATATATGGATTCAACACACTACATGAAAATCCGCATGCGTCGGCAACCGGTTCCGTTTCCATCTGTGAATGAAGCTTTAGGGTTGCGTGTACCGGATGTAAAATTTACGATTAAGGGAACGGGTGCCGCCAAAGGGTTTATTGACGGTCGCAATCATGATGTAGATGGTGCGCTTACAATCCGACCCGACACAAACGATAAACCGGGTGTGGGTGTTTTAGCAGGTAAAGATACGACGGATGTTTTGATATATGCGGATAATATTAATGGAACAAAAGATGTTGTCGTTGATACAGCATTATTTGATCCAAGAGTATATGCCGATGAATATATCAACGCAGCCGATCGTGTTTATACCGATGCGACGATCGCCGGAACTACTACATGGGGAACCAAAGCTGCTCCAGAGATTATTTATTGTAATGGAGATGTACATATATCGGGAACAGTCACTGGCTGGGGTATATTGATTGTTAACGGAGATCTGAAAATCACGGGAAGAATCGATTTCCATGGACTAGTTGTTGTATATAAAGAAACTGTGATTGATGTTGTAGAAGTCTTAGAGACCGGTGGTGGAGCGATTGCTAATGTTATTGGAGGAATGATGATGGCTGGTCCGGCGGGCAGTTCATTTGAGATGAGAGGAAGCCAGCAAACTTTATACAGTAAAGATGCTTTAGAATTAGCAAAGTATATCGGTCATCTTCAGTGGTATACTGTTTTATATTGGTACGAATAGAATCGGCGTAGTTGGCATTTTAAATTTCTGCCTCGAAATGAGTAAATCGCGTAAAATTTCGAGGCATTTTTTATTTACAAAGATTTAATTTCGTTTTTTTAAAAAAATTTGACAAGAATTAAACTTTTGCATATATTACACGCCGTGAATACATATGCGACTATCTGACAGGAGTTAAAGTTTAGCTTGAGAGAGAAATATGATTGAAGAAGCAAGATCGATAATAAAACAGATAGTAAGCAACATCCCTGAAACAGCTTATGGCGTAGAACGCCAGATGCTGGTCGGCGATTTGGTTGCACGTCAATCCCAAGAGGAACGGGTTATCATCAAGCGGATGTTCGATAGCTTTCTTATGCGTATGTTCGAAATTTCCGCTTCCGATATTGATCTTGGCGGATTTGGAAGCCAAGGAAAAATTTGGTATCGCATCCACGGTACTAAAAAACCCGATACAACACTTCCCACCTTCACATTCGATGAAATGAATGTGCTTATCCAAAGCATCCTGCTTGAACGGCAAAGACAATTTCTGTATGAAAATCGAAATCTTGATTTTTCATATACAATTTTCGAAAATGACCTGATGCATCGATTTCGTGCTGATACCTATTTCGATCTGGATCAAATCGCGCTCAACCTGCGTGCCATTAACGCAGAGGTTCGACCGTACAAATCGCTTGAGTTTCATCCCAGCGTTACAAAAGTTCTTAGCTTAGCTCATACAAAAGAGGGATTGATTTTGGTAACTGGCATAACAGGGTCCGGAAAAAGTTCGACTCTTGATAGCATACTTGATATGAATAATCACCAGATTGATGCTCATGCAGTGGTCATCGCATCGCCTGTTGAATATGTGCATCGGTCGGATCGTTGCATCATAAGGCATCGTGAAGTTGGTCGCGACGTACTTTCGTTTAAAGAAGGAACAGTGCAATCGCTTCGTCAGGATCCGGATATTATTATAATCGGTGAGCTTCGCGATCCCGATACAATTCTGACTGCGCTTGAAGTAACAGACAGCGGCCATAAAGTGTTTTCAACACTTCACACCTCATCTGCCGTCGACAGCATCGACCGAATAATCGGCGAAGTACCCCCGATTGAACAAGAGCGGGTTCGTTTGCGGTTGGCAGACGTTGTACAATGTGTGATGTCCCAAAAATTAGTTCCAAGTCTAGACAAAAAACGGGTGCTGGCAAAGGAAATAATGATTGCTACGCCATCTGTGCGGGCGGCTATTAAGAATAGCAACACCGGTGAAATTTATCAAATGATGTCCGAGTCAGGTGAACTTGGAATGTGTACAATGGAGCAAGACTTAAAAAGATTATATTTACTACGAAAAATATCTCTCGAAGTCGCAATGAACTTTGCAAACAACAAGAGACGTTTACAGCAATTATTGAATATCGCGACTACGAGCGATAAATAAATGGAGACAAATTAAGGATATTTTATGGCCTCATTACGCGGCAGAAAATCATCGGCAATCGGTATTTTTGTAGATGGGCTTGAATTAAAGCTTGCAAAATTATCGATCAAAAAAGGAAATGTTGTCATCGACGAACTGCAATCGGCTTCGCTCGTTACCAAGCTTGAAGAGCGGCAGGTTGCCAACATTGATATGGATAATCTTTCCGACACCGGCGAAACATTTGCTTTAGGCGGCACTGAACCAGCAGCAGAAAGCTCAGGCAGTAACAGTAATGTTCTTTTAGGATTGATTTCTAAATACGACACGAATGATTACGTATTCAGTTATTCCATCACCGAGCCGAGCATTTATTATCACACGCTCGAAAGCGATTTCGGGTTGGAGAAGAAAAAGCTTAAACAGCGAATTCTCGACGAATTAAGGAGTGTTCGTGCAGTTCAACCAGCCCCGGATGCGATAGATTATTTTTATTCGGTCGAAAAAAATCTCGTCTGTGTGGTGCGCGAAGATGGCGTATCGCTTCTTAATCTTTTAGAAGACATCAAACCGTTTTTGGGTAAACGTCTTCCGCGGATTTCGTTGATCGAGATAGGCGATGTTGCCCTGATGAACCTTACCCGCGCAAATTATGGTTTTGCACCAGATGAAATCACCACAATCATTTATATCGGTGCAGAGTTTACCCGACTTATCTTCATGAAGGGAACTGAGTTTTTCCATTTCGCACCTGTTCTTGGAGAAGGATATGATTCTCCGAATATTCAGAATACTGTCTACAGTCGATTGCTTCTCGAACAAGATAACATGGGAATTCCGCGCATAGATAAAATTTTTATAGCGGGCGAGAGCAAAAAAATCAACTTCGAAGAGTTCATGAAGGAACAACTTCCCGATGTAGCAATACAGTATCTCCTAACGCCCCAACTCGATGCAACATCTCTGCCACCCGAAATTCAGCAGCAGATACCCGAATTTGCAATACCGATAGCCACAGCGTGGAAAGTATTAGACGACGATCACCCCGGATTTTATCCAACCAACTTATTGCCCGAAACCGTTCGCGAAGGACAGCGCGCGTTCAAACTCGCATGGCACGGATACGTACTTCTTATGTTGGTGTTTCTATCTTCATTCTTTTTCACTACGAGGTATGCTACAGTTCAACGTGAAATCACTCTTAGACAAAGAACACTTTTGCAGTTAGAAGATAAAATAGGTGAGAATGAAAAAATGAAAACCGCCATCGGCGGTCTTGAAGAGCAAATTAATCGATTCAACACAGCACTCGCAGTCTACGATTCGCTCATACCCGGAGCTGATAGATGGAATAAAACCATCGCTCAATTAACGAAGGGTGTTGATGATTTAGGGGCGACATGGATTACGGAGTTGCGCGCGCAACCCGGCGGAGCAATGGCAATTCAAGGGTACGCTCTTTACCGTGGAAGAATTCCGCGCATAGCCGCTCTTTTTGAGAATACAACATTGACAAAAGTTGAGGTTCGAGAAATTCGACCCAACACACCACCTGTGTACAATTTTATGATTTCAATTCCCCCGCAACCGGAGAAACCTGCAACTCAAGAGCAGCAACCGGCGGCTGGAACAAAACAATAATTACGATAATGAAAAAAAATAATCGGAGATTCCTTTGTCATACATAGTACGCAATACCGTTGTCTTAAGCATTGTTCTCGTGTTGATACTGGCAGTGGGATTGTTTTTTACATCTCTCTCGCTTCCCAAAAAACTCAAGAACATTGAATCAGAGATCAGGCGTATTGAAGTTGAGTTGCAAAATACTCCCGATCTCGCAAACACATACAACACAGTTTCTGCTCGCCTCGACGAAATCAAGAAGCGCTGGGAGACACGCAACAAAGATGTACCGCCGCGCGATATTACGGGCGAAACGTACGGCTATTTCAACCGTACAATGGACATCAGCGGTGAAATTAAAATGGACATGACCTATGTTGGTCCGAGAGACTTTGGAAGTTTCGGATACAATGTTTATTCGTTAAAAGGTGAAGGTCCATTCCGGAATCTTTATAATTTTGTCTGGCTGACCGAAAGTGGAAAACGGCTGTTTAAAGTTGCGAATCTCGTTCTTCGTGGATACGAATCGAAATCGGCAACTACGAATGAAACAAAAATTCTCGTTTTGTTCGAGATGGAAGTACAGGCATACTATTCTTCGCTGCCGGAATTGAATAATGCGCCGGGTATGATTACAGCAATGAAAAAATCACTCGGAATGAATCCGTTCCATCCATTAATCATGCACGAAATTCCGCCCCCGCAAGCCGACGAGATTGAAGTTGAGCGCTCGATTTTGAAAGCGGTTATTCCGGGCAAAGCTTTTATTGTAGATCAGAATCAAAAATCACGGACGTTAGAAGAAGGCGATAAAGTATATCTCGGTTATGTCACACGCATTTTGCCGAACGAAGGCAAAGTTGAATGTCTTTTGAATCGTGGCGGCGTTGCCGAACGTTATGAACTAAATATTCAACAAGGTCAACCGCTTAAGTAAGTTAAATTACGGAGTGTACATGAAAAAGAACTATATATTTGTTTTCGCCCTTTGTTTGTTGTTCGTTCAAGCATCTTTCGGTCAGGGAAGAGATGCACGATTGAAAACGAAGGGATATGTGAACCCACAGGAGATTGTTTCTCTCGATTCAACTATGCGAATGGATCAAGCATTGCTCGTTATAAATGAATTGAGTAAGCAATTTGCGGGGAAAATAATAATCGATTTGGAAAAAAGAAAAGGACCGATCGGAGTGTATGTGGTCAATCAGCACTGGCGCGATGCGCTGGATATGATTTTAACGCGCAACGGCATGATGTGCGTTGAAGAAGCTGATTACATCCGGATACTGCAGGCGGGAGCCGCACCAGAAGTTGAACGTGGCGCCAGCGGGGGAATTCCCGGAGAACCGCCTCCAACTCTGGATAGCCGCGATGTAAAAATTTCGGCGGTATTCTTCAGCACCGATTTGTCGAAGTTGCAGGAATTCGGAATAAGCTGGCATTTCTTCCGGAATAAAGCAAAGGAACCACTTGAAGAATTTTATCTTTCAGCAGGGTTGGGTCTTGGCGATACAGCTGGAGTTGTTCCGGCAATGGCAAGAGAATCAAAATCGCAAATGAATATTCCTCCATTGCGTAGAGGGATAGGAATTCTCCAGACACCCCCTGAGTTTAATTTTGCAAACATAGATGCGTTAATAAAATTTTTCGGCTCCAACGAACTGGGCGAAGTAATTACCAGTCCCGATATAGTTGTGCGAAACGGTAAGCCGGGCAGAATTCAGGTTGGAAAAGATATTTTTATAACCTCGCGGGATATTGCAGGTAATACAATCAACCAGCTAATATCCACCGGAACTATCATCGAAGTTACTCCTACAGTTTACACACAAACGGACACCGATTTTGTTTATCTCAATATGACGATCGAACAAAGCGATGCGGCACCCGGTGCAACAGGTCCTGAAATCTCTCGCAATCAGGTGAAGACACATACTTTGCTTTACAACGGCGAAGAAACCGTAATCGGCGGTTTGATTAGAACACAAGACGTCAATCGAAGAGAGGGGATACCATTTCTAAAAGATTTGCCGTGGTGGTTTCTTGGATTAAGATATGTTTTTGGCTCTGATGTAAAATACAATACGAAAACAGAGTTAATTGTTCTCTTAAAAGTTGAACTACTCGAACCGATACGAGATCGAATGCTGCGACGAACTACGCGGCAAGAGTTGATAAACAGTAAACGCAAAGCTAATCAGCGCGATTTCGAAAAAAATCCATGATGATGATTTATAATTTGCAAAGGAAATTACTTATGAAATCAAAAATTGTTTTTGGTCTGTTCGTTGTTCTCCTTGCACTCACATTGTGGAGTTGCAAAGATACACCGCCTACAAGCAGTATCGGAACTTCGACCATACAGGGATATGTGTATGATGCGATTACAGGTAGTTATTTACAAAATGTTACGGCGGTTCTTGCTACAGAAGCGAAACGGGAAACAACATTTACCGGCGCTGACGGCATATTCCTTTTTAAAGTCGATTTATCGAACCTTCAAAACCAAAGCGCCACTATCAGTCTTCAAAAGTTCGGATACATATCCGAATCGTTCTCGATATCTGTTGCTAAAGATACTACGTTGAGTGTCAGCTTGACGATCGATTACTCGTCATCGGCGGTGGTTGTGGGTGTTGTTAGGGATAGCGCAACCAGTTATCCGTTACGCGATACCAAAGTGCACCTCACAGTTCCTGGCGCCGATACATCGGTTATCACAGGTGTTGACGGAAGTTATAGACTTTCTGCAGACTTGGTTGATTTGCAATCTCTTACTGCCCTGGTTACTGTGGAAAAGGCGGGCTACCGCACTAAACAAATTCCTGCCACTTTAACGCGCGGACAAACCAATAATATGGGAAATGTTTTGCTCAGAGTGGATATGGGATCAACTGCAGGTCAGTTGATGGGGAGAGTGCTCGATAACAGAACCCGTCTTCCCATTACAAATGCTAATTTGGTTCTCTCAGCCGGAAGCTTCATTGATAGTACAAATAGTTCGATAAATGGTGATTTCTCTTTCACTGTCGATCTTGCCGGACTTACGGCTTTGAATGGACAGTTAAGAGTTTCTAATCCCGGATATATATCAAGGACATTCAATGTCACAATCGAAAAAGCAAAAACTCTTGAGGTTGAAATTATTCTTGATAGAGATACTACAGCGTCATCTGCACTTATAACGGGAATATTACGGGATAGTCTCACATTATATCCACTTCGGAATGGCACAATCTTATTGACTTTACCGGGTGTTGTGGATTCGGTAATAACACCTACAGATGGATCATTTAGATTAACCGCCGATTTAGTTGATCGTGATTCGCTGCCTGTTTTAATCACCGCTTACAAAGCGGGTTACAGAACCAAGAGATTTACTTTCACAATTTATCGCGGGCAATCAACAAACCTCGGTGATGTTTTGTTGGCTGTAGATGCGGCGTCTACTATTGCTCAGATTGTTGGGCGGGTATTTGATTCGCAAACGAAACTGCCGCTTACAAATGCACATGTTACTTTATATTCAAATCTGCTTGTTGATAGTTTGCAAACAACTTTCAGCGGAGAATATTCGTTCTCAATCAATCTTCAAGGGTTACCGTCATTGCCCGGATTATTGAAGGTAGAAAAGTCTGGATATAAACAGCAATCTGTTAACTTCAACGTTGAAGCCGGCAAACAGGTATCAAATGACTTTTACCTTATTCGCGATACCACAACCGGTATCCGGGACTCAAGTGATTCCGGTTTGTATGCGCGGTCTATAGCATTGATGAGTATAAGCGCGCGTGAAATTTCGGTGTATGGAGTAGGTGGCACTGAATCTTCCATCATCACATGGGAAGTACGCGACTCACTTGGTTTCCCAATCGATATTGATCATCGCGATACTGTCGAGTTCCAGTTGATCGGTGAGCCGGTTGTTGGTGGAGCATACGTTACACCGCAGCGTGCGCTTACAAATGTTTCAGGTCGTGTTGCAACTACCGTGAACAGCGGGACAAAATCGGGCGTACTGCAATTTGTTGCAAAACTTTATCGTGAACGTGACAGTGTCTGGATTTACTCAACACCTGTCATAATTACGGTTAATGCAGGATTACCGGATCAAGTCCATTTCACAGTCGCTGCTCATAGATATAACTTCCCCGCTTATGACTGGCTCGGTAGAACCGATGCAATTACAGTTCAGGTTGGAGACAAATATAGTAATCCGGTTAAATCTAATACCGCTGTTTATTTCAGCACAACCGGTGGAATTATCGGTGCATCCGGATTTACAGATAGAGTGACTGGCCAGGCAACTGTTCAGCTTCAGAGCGGTAATCCTCACCCACCGGATACCATATATGGTGTTCCTAATATGGCAAAGATCGCGGCTGTTACTATGGGTGAAAACGGAATCGCTGTGCATGATACCATAATTATTCTCTTCTCAGGGTGGTCTCAAATTAGCGATGTTAGTGCTGATAGTTTCAATGTTCCGAGGAGCGGAAGATCTGGCAGGATATACTTCAAAGTGTCTGATAGGTTTGGTAATCCGCTATCCTCAGGGACCCACATTGGAGTTACTTTGCAATATACGCCTCCTCCAAACAGTCAGGTTAATTTAAGTGTTACAGGATTCATTGATGTAACGCTTGGAGACACTCAGGCGCGAGGACTTGGAACGACCGATTTCTGGTTCGAGGTGGTTGACCAAACCCAAGGAGGAGTTTCTTCAGCAATACCCTGTAATGTTATTATCAGGGTGACGAGCGAAAACGGTAACCCACCTGATGCCTCAATACCCGGCATCATAGGCGGGTGATCTGATAATTAAGAGTAATAAAAAATGCCATCTCGGTTTTCCGGGATGGCATTTTAATTTGATCTAAATCTTTAATTCATTTCATCAAGTGTAAAACTGCTTTCAATGATTTGAAATTAGCTCCGACAGTTTTATCTATCATCTCATCTGTGTGAGCCGATGAAACGAACACTGCTTCGAATTGTGAGGGGGGAAGATAGATTCCATTATCCAACATTTCCCGGAAATATGGTCCAAATAATTTTGTGTCTGAACTCCGGGCAGAATCCGCGTCTATCACTTTTTTATCAGTAAAGAATAAAGTGAACATAGACCCGACACGGTTTACAACAAAATCCAAATTCAGTTTCCTCAAATTATCTTTGAATCCTTCTTCAATTTGATTTGAAGCCCGTTCAATCTTTTTATATATCGATTTATTTTTAGAAAGGATTGAAAGCATCTCGAAACCCGCCGCCATTGCGAGAGGATTTCCAGATAGAGTTCCTGCCTGATACATCGGACCATTCGGTGCAACCATTTCCATCATTTCGCGCTTACCGCCGTAAGCACCAACCGGCAATCCGCCGCCGATAATTTTTCCAAGCGTTGTCAGATCGGGTTTAATTCCGTATAATTCTTGCGCACCTCCGGCAGATACTCTGAAGCCCGTCATCACTTCATCAAAAATGAGCACAATTTTTTGTTTCGTGCAAATAGCTCTTAGCGCTTCAAGAAATCCCGGCTTGGGCGGAATGCAACCCATATTCCCAACTATCGGCTCAACAATAATTGCCGCGATCTCGGATTTATGATCAGCGATAATTTTTTTTACAGATTCGATGTTGTTGAAAGTGGCGTTCAAAGTATCCGCGGCTGTCGATTTTGTTACACCGGGACTGTCGGGTGTTCCAAATGTTGCCGCACCCGATCCGGCTTTGATTAAAAATGAATCGGCATGACCATGATAACAGCCATCGAATTTAATTATCTTATCTCTTCCGGTAAAAGCACGCGCTAAACGTATTGCGCTCATCGTGGCTTCTGTACCGGAATTAACCATTCTCAACATTTCAATGGAAGGAACCATCTTCGTAATAAGCTCTGCGATCTTCACTTCAAGCTCGGTTGGTGCGCCAAAACTTGTTCCAAGTTTCGCTTTCTCACTGATCGCTTTCAAGATGGATGGATGAGAGTGACCCAATATCATCGGTCCCCAAGAGCCGATGTAATCTATATATTTATTTCCATCAACATCCCAAAGATATGCGGCTTTGGCTCGTTCAATAAAACGTGGAGTTGTTCCGACTGATTTAAACGCTCGAACTGGAGAATTTACTCCACCCGGTATAACTTTTTTAGCTTTTATAAAAAGATTGTTTGATTTAGTTGATTTCATATTAATAAAAAATATTATAAAGGTTTAACTTGAATATAATTTACAACCCTAATTTATAAATCCCAAATCTCAAATCTCAAATCTCAAATCTCAAATCTCATATCTCATATCTCATATCTCATATCTCATATCCCAAATCCAACATCACAACTCACTACTCACAACTCATAACATCCCATTTTTCTTATACCAATCATACGCTTCCAAAATTGCTTGCTGAATTGGTTTTGGTTTGTATCCAAGTTCTCGTGTAGCTTTCTCATGAGAACACCAATTATATGCAAGAAGACTTTTAGCAATTGTGGGTGAGAGAGGCAACTCGATGCCAGATAGATTTGATATTATTCCGGAGAAAAACACCGTAGTTTGCACAAACCATTTCGGAGCTTTAATTTTCGGGGCTTTACCATCGATGAGTGAGGCAATCAAGTGGAATAATTCTTTATGAGTTAAATTAACATTTCCAAGAATATACCGCTCACCGGTTTTCCCAAATTTTGCAGCGGAGATATGTCCCAAAACAACATCTTCAACTCCAACAATATTGATCCCGCCATCGGTATATGCGGGGATTTTACCGTTTTTAATATCGCGAATTAGTTGTCCGCCGTGGATGTTGACATCCCGTGGACCAATAATTACAGATGGATTTACGATGCTGGCGTTCAATCCTTTTCCCATACCTTTTAAAACCTCTAATTCGGCGAGATGTTTAGTATATCGGTAAGCAATACCGTTTCCCCAATTGTAAATTGTGTTTTCATCGACAAGAGAGCCATCAGTTGTAAAACCAAGGGCACCTATTGTACTTGTATGGACAAGTTTTTCAACATCAAGTTCTAAACAAACTTCTACAATATTTCGAGTTCCTTCAACATTGATTTCAAAGTGTTGTTTCTGTTTTTGTTTGAAGAAAGATATTAAAGCGGCAGTATGAAAAACGGTATCGCATTCCCGGATTGCTTTGCGGAGAGATTCTTTATCGCGTACATCTCCAATAACATGCTCAACATTAGCTTCTGCGAGTGTGGCTGTGTTAGATGTTGAACGATGAAAAGCCCGAACCTGATACCCTTGTTTGATAAGCTCAATAATTAAGTTCGAACCGATAAAGCCGGTGGCGCCGGTTACAAGAATTTTTTGCACTTAATTATAGCAGCTTAGCCGCTTCTTTAGCGTGATAAGTTAAAATTATATCTGCGCCGGCGCGTTTTATACTCGTTAGAATTTCCATCATGACTCGTTGTTCATCAATCCAGCCAAGTTTTCCTGCCGCTTTCACCATAGAATATTCTCCACTTACATTATAAGCGGCGGTCGGCATATGAAACGTATCTTTTACGCGTCTTATTACATCTAAATATGAAAGAGCCGGTTTTACCATTACAATATCAGCGCCTTCATCGATATCGGTTTGAACTTCACGGATTGCTTCATCGGAATTTGCCGGATCCATTTGATGCGAGCGCCGGTCGCCAAATTTAGGTGTGCTTTCGGCGGCTTCGCGGAAAGGTCCGTAAAATCCGGATGCATACTTTGCCGCGTACGACATAATAGGAATGTTGTCAAAATGATTTGCATCGAGAATAGATCTGATCGCTTGTACTCGCCCGTCGAACATATCTGAAGGTGCAATCATATCCGCCCCCGCCTGCGCGTGTGTTAGAGCTTCCTTTGCAAGCAATTCGATGGAGGCATCATTAACAATCTCCTCGCCGAGGACTATTCCACAGTGTCCGTGAGATGTGTATTCGCACAAGCAAACGTCGGTGATGACAACAATTCCCGGAACTTCTTTTTTAATTGCGCGGACTGTTTGTTGAATGATTCCGTCCGCGTCATAAGCGCCGCTTCCTACTTCATCTTTTTGGGGCGGAATTCCAAAAAGAATTACAGCCGGAATTCCCAAAGATTTAACTTCTTCACATTCCTTCACGATATTATCGATCGACATTTGATAAACACCCTGCATCGAAGAAATTTCTTTCTTTATATTTTTACCCGGAACGGAAAACAGGGGATAAATAAAATCGTTTTTCGAGAGTTCAGTCTCGCGAACCATCGAGCGGAGTAGCGGAGTCATTCTGGTTCGTCTGTGCCGTGTAAATTTTACTGGAGTATTCATTTTGTTTCCTTTGTTCAGAATATATTTCAAAATTATTCAATTGACTTTAAAAATTTTCTAAGAATTTTATTAAATTCTTCAGGATTTTCAACATTCGACATATGTGCGGCATTCGGAATTATATGAAGCGCGGAATCGCTTATTTTTTCTTTCATTGAAATTGAACAAGATGGAGGTGTAAGTTCATCGAACTGTCCGACCATTATTAAAGTGGGAATTTTGATGCTCGGCAGGAACGCTGTTGAATTTGTGCGTCCCGCTAACGCAATCATCATTCCAGCCATAGCATTTGCAGAATTTCTTTCGATGATATCGTGCAAATGTCTCCATACTTCTGTTTTTTTGTGAACATTATTTTCCGTGAGCACAGCCGGAAGAAACTTGTTTGCAAATTTCTTCATACCGTAGATTTTAACTTTTCTTGCGTCAGTAGCACGCTTGATTTTAACCTCATTTGAATCATCTTCACTTCGTGTATCACATAAAACAAGTCCTATGAAGCGATCTTGATTTCTCTCAACTGCGCGAAGCGCTATATAACCGCCCATCGATGATCCAACAATCACTGCTTTTGGGATGTGTAAAATATCGAGCAGACCGAACAGATCGTCAACGCAATACTCGATTGTATATTGCCCATTGCCAACGTCGCTCAATCCGTGTCCTCTTACGTCGTATGATAAAACTGCATAATCTTTTTTAAATTCTGCGACCTGCGGTCTCCACATTTCTTTACTGAAAGGAAAACCGTGTATAAAAATTACCGGTACACCCGTATTGGGTCCTTCAATTGAATAATCAATGCCAAAGCCATTAACTTTTACGTACATATTAACTTCTCCTGCTCGTCATATATCGATTAAGAAATTGATAAGATATAAAAATTGATTCCGATGATCGAGTTTCATACAGATAGTATATAAAAAATATTTTACCGCTATTAGAACTATTTCGATTTATCTTTTTTGTCGGGATGAAGAATTGATAGAACAATTGAAGTGGCAATTATAATAAATATAGCCGCAAGTGATGATAAAATAGGAACCTGATACCACGGTTCAATAAGCATTTTTACTCCGATGAAACCAAGTACAATCGAAAGTCCATATTTGAGATAGCGGAATTCATTCATGAATCCCGCGAGAACGAAATAAAGAGCGCGTAATCCTAATATTGCAAAAATATTTGAAGTATAGATGATAAATGTATCTTGCGTAATCGAAAAAATAGCGGGAATTGAATCGGTAGCAAACGCAATGTCGGTGCTTTCTATCATTAGAAGGACTAATAAGAGCGGTGTCGCGAATCGTTTTCCCTCTTGCACAACGAAAAATTTTTCTCCGACATAATCTTTAGTCACAGGGAACAATTTTCTCGCAAATCGAACCAAAGGATTATTCTCGGGATGAATTTCAGTCTCTCTCTGTACAGCCAATTTTATTGCCGTGAATATTAAAAAGGCACCTAAGAGATAGAGTATCCAATGAAACTGTGAAATTAATGCCGCACCCGCAACAATAAATATTGCCCGAAAAACTATAGCGCTAAGGATGCCCCAAAAAAGTACTTTATGTTGCGCGCTCCGAGGAACAGAAAAATAAGAGAAAATAATAATAAAAACGAAAACATTGTCTACAGATAATGCTTTCTCTACTACATATCCTGTGTAATATTCAAGCGCTTTTATAGGTCCACTCTCATACCAAATGAATAACCCGAATAGCAAAGCAAGTGCTACCCAAACAGCACTCCATGCGAGCGCTTCCTTCATACTAGGAAAGTGTGCTTTCTTTTGGATTACCCCCAAATCCAAAATCAACATTAAAATAATAAAAACATTAAAAAGAAGTAGAATCAGGTTTTCGTTCAAAGAACCCCTCGAAATAAATTGTGATTGAATATTTCTCTGAAGAATTAATTGTTGCCGTTACTTATTTATGAAAACACCCGAATTAGTAATATCGTTCGGATGATCGATCCGTTTATGATGAAATTATTGTTTTGATCATTAAACGGGATCCCTATTCGAGTTAAATAAATGTACTAATTTTGAATAACAAATGCACATTATCAAGAATGGTCACGGTTTAAATAATCAACGATTTTTTTACAAGTTTTGTCAGAATTCATAAAACAATCTCCAACCGCTATCCCGCCACGATAGTTGCTGGCAACGAATGTGCCTTGGAAATTGTCTTCAAATCGAGTTATCTTATCGAGGATTTTACCGTAACCTAAATTGTATTGCGGTATCGCTCTCTTCCAGCGTGCAATTTTTTGGTAAACCGGTTTACCTTCAATTTGCATCAACGCTTGTAAATCATCGAGCACGATTTTAAGAATCTCATCATCATCGAATTCGGTAAGTTCCGGTTGCCGTGAGCCGCCGACAAAAGTTGTGAGAGCAATATGATCTCTTGGCGCTCGATTCGGAAAAAGTGAAGAGGACCAGATGGTGCCCAATATATTTTTGTGCTCAACGGCAGGCACAAGAAAACCGAATCCGTCAAGATTGCGATTGATTTGCTTGTCTGCAAATCCGAGGAACACTTCAGCCACAGGAGGATAGTAAATTGACCGCAAAACTGAAGCTGTTTCGGGATCGATCTTTTCTATGATCGAAGCGGTGGCATCGGCAGGAGATGAGAGTACAACCACTGGAGCTTCGAGCTTTAATCGTTCACCGTTTTGAATAAACGTTACAGTATAAATAGGTCTGTTGCCAACTTTCATCGGGATTACGCTTTCAACTGTTGATTCATTGATGATCGCGGTGCCGAGCGCTCTTGAAATATTTACCGGTAAACTCTGCATCCCGTCATGAAACGAAAATAATTTCGCACGGTCTTTTGCAATTTCTTTACGTGCTTTGCGTTCTCTGCGCGATCCAATCATTCCTTTAATCAACCCGCCGTATTTTTCTTCTAACGCGTATAATTTGGGAAATGCGTGCTTAACCGACAATGTTTCAGGGTTGCCCGCATATACACCGGCAACAAACGGATTGATTGCATAATCTAAAAATTCTTTTCCAAGTCTTCGTTCAACAAACTGGGCAATTGTTTCTTCCGAATTGCCTCTGCCAATGAACGGTTCTTTTAACAATCGCAATTTGCCGCCTGCACTCCACAATTTTGTTCGAATGAAAGATAATGGATCCATCGGCACAGGAAGCAATGTTCCGTTCTTTACAATATACCGTTTGGATGATTGCTCGTTTGCATAAATGCGTTGAGATTCAATTCCTAAGCTACTGATGATTTCCCCAATCAATGGAGTGGTTTCGAGCGCGCTGTTAGGACCTGTTTCAATCAGCCATCCGTTATCGGGAACAGTCTTCATTGTGCCGCCAACGGCGCTATCTTTTTCTAGGACTGTTACATCAATGTTTTGTTTCGAAAGCAAGTATGCTGTCAGCAATCCGGATATTCCGCCACCGATTACAATTACCGAATTATTCATCTGTGAGTTTGCATGTTGCATTTTGATTGAATTGATATCTATAATTAATAAACAGTTGTACGGTTTAAATCTGTTCCAGCACTAACGCAGTCAAGCATGCAATGAAGTCAGCATCATTATTTAATGCCGGCATGATTTCAAATCTGCTCGCTCCGTTTTCCATTGCGTATTTTCTCATTTCGATTCCAATTTCATGAAGTGTTTCAATATGATCTGTTACGAACGAGATTGGAATGATAAGAAAATTTTTTCTGCCTCTCGCGGTCAGTTCCGTAATCGCATCATGCAGAGATGGACCAAGCCATTTAATCGGCCCGACTTTACTTTGATAGCAAACTGTGTGTGGAGAATTCCATTTACCTTTTTGAAGAACAAGTTTAACCGTTTCAATAATATGATTTTGATACGGGTCTCCTTTTTTTACATAACTTACAGGAATACTATGTGCGCTAAAAACCAGATCGATATCTGTCGGACCGATGTCAGTAAAACTTGCCAACGCTGAATTTATATGATTTATAATTGCATTTATATATAATGAATGGGTGTAAAAAGATTCTATCGTTCCTAATTGAACGGGGTTGTAATTTAGAAGCGCGCATTGTTTCTTCCATTCCTTTATGCTTGAAAGAGTGGTTGCTTTTGAGTATTGTGGGTAGAGTGGGAGTAAAATTATTTTTGAAAACGTATCATGTTTGATTTTTAGTATAACTTCTTCCGTGTTCGGATGCCAGTAACGCATTGCGACGAAAACTTCTGCATTAGTATGTTTATTTAAACTTTGCTCAAGCGCGACTGCCTGCGCCCGGGTTAAAGAGAGAATGGGAGACTTGCCGCCTATTGTACGGTAATTTTCTTTTACTTTCGTAGAGCGGCTTGCTGCAATTTTTCGCGCAATAAATCGACGGGCAAGAAAAGCGCCGGGGAAATTTATTATGTCAGGATCGGAAAAAAGGTTGTACAAAAATGGCTCAACTGAATCTAACGAATCAGGTCCTCCAAGCTGAAAAAGAATCACGGCTATTTTATTTGTTAAATTTTTCAACATTTGATTAAAAAGATTAAAATTAATAGATGCATGTACTGATCACATAATCTAAATCTTCACCTGTAACTGCATCCACATATACATCCCAACAATTCAAGGATATTTTCCATGCTTTTCTGTATTCAACATATCTTGTTTTCAAATCTCTTGGATGAGACCAACGATATACAAGAGCCATCGTAAGATTCGTTGAGATAATGTCATCCTTTGATATGTTTATTTTTTTTATTAACGATTTCCATCCTCCGTACGAAATTTCTTTCCCAATAATAATTTCTTTTGCTTGATTTTCATTTATTGAAATATCCCCGGATGAAAACAATAAAGTTGGGACACAATTGGAATGAAAATAATGTAAAACCCCAAGCTTTGAAAGCTGTACATTTACTTTGCCGCCCTTAGAAGGATCAGATACTTCTAATTGATACGGGAATCTTTTCTCGAATTGAAAGTAATACAATTCTCCCCTAAGATCGTTTTGTTCACCTTGCGCTACCAAAATGAGTTCGGAAGATGAAACATTAAACAACTCTTTCCATTCATCAATGAATTTTAGAATAACCGCAAGAGCATACTCGCTGGTTATTGTATCTTTAAGAGAGGGTAAAATATTTATTTCATGATCGGTTCTTAGGTCAGGTGTGAGTAATAAGGTATCAATTTTTATTTTTGTATTATTAAATTTATACTTGTTGTTAAATTTAGTCCAAAGCTTATTAAATTTATTAATGCGTTCTTCTGAAAATCGTAAAGTAGGTGGGTATCCGTCTGGGTTTTTAATGGTAATCTGAAAACAATTTAAAGATATAAAAAAAAATAGTCCAAATAAAAAAATATTCTTCATATTTTACTACTCCCGAAAATTATAAATTATAGACTGAGATATTTTCACAAATTATTTGTAGCAATTTTGCGTTTTAATTAATCAACGAATTTATATTTGAACAACGTCCAAATGGCTTCAATTCCGTCTTTCCATTTTATTTTCTTGCCTTCGTTTTTCGTTCGCGGATAATAATGAATCGGTAATTCAACTATCTTCTCACCGCGCTTTAAAACCTTTGCAGTAACCTCGGGGCAGAATTCGAAACGAACGCATCGCAATTGTATTTTTTTTAATAGGTCTGCTCTGAAAACTTTATAACAAGTCGGTTCATCTGTGATGTTGGAGTTGTAGAGGAAGTTTGTCAACCACGATAAAAATTTTCCTCCGATATAAAAACTGAAATAACTATGCTGATGTGTTGTGCCAAGTTCGCGCGAGCCGTAAACAACATTTGTTTTTCCATCGATGATCGGTTTCATAAGTTTCGGATAATCTTCCGGCTCGTACTCCAGATCGGCATCTTGAATGATGACGATATCTCCTGTAACGTGCTCAATCCCGCTGCGGATTGCTTTCCCTTTTCCGTAATTTCTTTCGTGAAATACAACCTTCACACTCTCAAGCTTCGCGTATTCTCCGATGATTTCCCGCGACCGGTCGGTTGAATAATCATCAACGATAATAATTTCTTTTTCAACATTGACTTTTAAAACTTTATCGAACAGTTGTCGGAGTGTTCGTTCTTCATTGTAAACAGGAATGATTACAGATAGTTTCATTTTGTGAGATTATCCTTTTATTCTTTCAGCGATAAAGAACGTTGAAGTCCAAATGCCGATACAGTTATTGATGAGGCGAGCAAAACAATTCCCACGATAATAATCCATCCCTGAATATTTGCGCTCAATCCGTAAGTGAACCAAAAATCTATTGTATGAAGAAGTTTTGAACGATCTTCTTCTCCGATTGGCAATCTTTTATCGGGTGTATCCTGACTAATGCCAAGTCGTGGATAATTTCCTTCAAGATGTTCACCAATATTTCTTTTTAGCATTTTCCAATGTCCAATAATTGGAGAATAATTTGGGATGAAGTGTGCCTTTGAAAGAAATTCAGGGTCGTCGAAGTTTTTTTGATATGGATATTCGCCGATTTCTCTTAAGTACGCACCGGCATAAATTGAAATACCGCCGATTTGGACAATGAATCCGAGAACGGTAAGCGTAATTGCAAATTGTTTAACTATCTTTTGTGCTCGGTTGAGATAGAATGCAATCATTAAGAAGAAAAGCGGGAGAAATGGCGATAGATATCTGGGACCCCAACTGCCATCGCCGCCCCATGCGATATATACACTCGATAAAATCAAATTGACGATAAACATTCCTCCGATTAAGTATGTTTCATCTCTATGGTGTTTGCGAAATTCATTGATTGTCGGAAAGATGAGTAACAAGAGAGGAGCAAACCAAAACATTCCTTTTCCCGGACTAAATAATAATCCGAACATTCCGACATAAAAAGGAATGTTGAACGAAGTTCCTCCGGCATAACCAGTGTTTAACGGATTTGAGAATCGAATAAAATTATACAATCCCGTTCCCATAAATCCAATCAGGATAATCGGTATAGAAAATTTTAACAGGACAGAGAATTTCATGTCATTTTTGCCGGTGAATATTTTCCAGAAGATGTATAGACCAAGCGGCAGCAAATTTATCACGAACGCCAACTTTGTGAGTATACCATATCCAATAAAAATCCCAGCGATGATTACATCTTTAGATTTTTTTTCCTTAAGCGCGCGGATTATATATCCCGTTCCACCTATCATACATAATGCAAGTATCGGTTCACGCATGAACATTTTTAGATATGGGAGAAGAAATGTTGTCAATATTAGCGCAATAGCCATGCCGACTGATAACCGACGAGTCACTCCATAATAACGTGAGAGCGAATAAAACATAATCGCTATCCACGCTCCAACAAAAGCACTTGTGAGTGAGACTGCGGCTTTGATTATTAATGTAGATAAGGATGGAGATATAGAGATGATCGATGTGATTCCATATCCTATCAGATACATCGGTATCCCCGCGATGATATTGCCTGCTTCGTACCATGTATATGATTTTCCATCGAGGGTGGTGCTGTTGGGTGCGTCTGGGAAGGGAATAGCAAAACTGCCGTTCTTAATAATGTTTTCTACAGTTAGATACATCGAAACTTCATCGCTGGAAACAAGTCGTGCGCCGCTGATAAAAAATAGAATTGAAAGGATGAAGAGAAAAAGAAAAAATTTTACCTTCCGTTCCGAAAAAAATATCGATACTTTCTGATCCATCATCCTTCTTTATTAGAATTTAGTTTTACGGAATAAAAAATCGTAAATGAAATTACAATATCAAGAGTTACAAATGAAACGATACACTTTCTTCTTTAACCGCATTGATAAATTCCCTCGCATGTTCAACGGGGATGTCGGGCAGTATGCCATGCCCTAAGTTAAATATATGTCCGTTACCTTTTCCGAATTTCTCTAAAATCATTTTCACTTCTTGCCGAATGCGTTCCGGTTTTGTGTAAAGGATTGTTGGATCCATATTTCCCTGAAGAGCGGTAGTACTGCCGATTAATTTTCGCACCATTCCAATGTCGTTTGACCAATCCAAACCAACAACGTCGCAGCCGGTAGCGGCAATTTTCTCAAGAGAGTGGCCGCAATCTTTACAGAAAACAATTATGGGTGCGCCTTTTGTTTTCGTTTCTTCTATGATTTGTCGGATGTAATATAATGAAAATTCCTGAAATGCATCCTGCGTTAAAATACCCCCCCAGGTATCGAATATCTGGACTGCCTGCGCGCCGGCTTCGATCTGAGCGCTTAAATATGCCGCAACCGATTTTGCGAGTTTATCAAGCAATTGATGAGCAAGTTTAGGTTCGTTGTAAATTAGTTCTTTAGCATATCGGAAATTTTTTGAACCGTGCCCCTCCACCATATATGCTGCGAGTGTCCATGGCGATCCGCTAAATCCGATGAGTGGAACACGATCGGAAAGAGATTTTCGGGTCAAACGCAAAGCATCCATTACAAACTTTAGTTTTTCATTCGGATCAGGAACCTGAATTTTGTTTATATCTTCTTTTGATCTCAACGGTGAAGGGAATCGTGGTCCCCCTTTTCCTTCTTCAACAATTAATTCCATTCCCATTGCTTCGGGGATAACAAGTATGTCGGAAAAAATTATAGCGGCGTCAACTCTAAGGATATCGACCGGTTGAATTGTAACTTCTGTTGCAAGCTCAGGAGTTTTGCATAATGTTAGAAAGTCGGTTTTTGCACGAACCGCGCGGTACTCAGGCAAATACCTGCCTGCCTGGCGCATCATCCAAACAGGAGTTCGATTTGTGGGTTGACGTTTACAAGCTTTAAGAAAAATATCGTTGATCATTTGTAATAATTAAATTATTATTGTTCATGTGTATTAAAATAACGAATTATAGATTCAATCATCGCTTCGATCGAAGATTGAGATGGTAAAATGTCTGGCTCTAAATCGAATTCTACGAGAGCAGTGGCGGTGGTTGGACCAATTACAGCTATCCTGGGCTTTGCACTAAAATATTTATTTTTATCGTTTCCGATTATTTGGAAAAAATTTTTCACCGTTGATGGACTTGTGAAAGTTATTACATCTATTTTATTAGCTTCGAGCATTGCTCGAATTATTTCCACATTTTCTCCGCTCGGAGGCAATGTTCGATACACAATAACATCATCAACAGATGCCCCTAAATATTTTAACGTAGATGGAATTGTATCTTTTGCCAAGTCTCCTTTCGGAAATAGGTAACACTTTCCGTTAAGGTTCTCTTCCCTCATCAATCGGGAAAGATCTAATGCGGTATGTTTCTCAGGAACAGAAATTGAAGTAACTCCTTGTTCAGTAAGAGCTTTCTTGGTTTTCTCACCAACGGCAAATATATTTTTTTTATTCAGCGTCGAAATCTCCGCATGAAGATATTTCATTCTTTCAAAGAAAAAAGAAACTCCATTCCAGCTTGTGAATATTATGCCATCGTACATATAAAGCTTTCCAAGAGCATGGTCTACCGGGTCCCAATTTTCAGGTGGATGAATCTCTATCGTAGGAAAGCAGATAGCCACACCGCCGTTAGTGTTGATGAGGTCTATAATTTCAGCAGTCTGATTGCCCGCTCTGGTTATTAAGATGGTTTTTCCCGAAAGATTCATGAATTAAGCAATTCGGATGCTTTCTAGAATTTCTTTGCCGCCGCTTTCATAAAGCGATTTAGCAAGTTCGTTCCCAATTGATTCGCACTTCGCGGGTTCACCGTGAATACTGCCGCGTAAAATTTTCTTGCCATCCAAACTGCCTATCATTCCGTCGAAAACAAGTTTATTTTCTTCCACTCGGGCATACGCTCCGATTGGTACTTGGCATCCGCCTTCGAGGGTTCGAAGAAAAGCTCGCTCGGCAAGCGCGGAAAATGTTGTTGCCTCGCTGATAAGTGATTCGAGAATCGATTTTAGTTCGACATCTTCAGAGCGAATCTCGATCCCAAGCGCCCCCTGACCGACAGCCGGGAGAATTTTATTTGTCGGGATGATTTGTGTAATTCTGTTTGAAAATCCAAGCCGCATCACTCCGGCGTGGGCAAGAATCATTCCATCCCAATCGGATGAATCGAGTTTGGCAAAACGGGTGTTCAAATTTCCCCTGAGATCAATAATTTCAAGTTGAGGTTTCCAGTTTAAAAGCTGGCACTTACGGCGTAAACTGCCGGTCGCAATTTTTCCGCTCGAAGGAACGTCATCAAGATTTTTATATTTTTTTTCTGGATGAGATATGAAAACATCTCTAACATCTTCACGTTTTGGAATTGCACCAATCATCAAACCAGCGGGTAAATTTGTTGGCAAATCTTTTAAACTATGGACGGCTAAATCAACACGCTTATCGAGCAAAGCAGTTTCAATCTCTTTGGTGAATAAACCCTTGTCGCCGATCTTAGATAACGGAGAATCTAAAATCTTATCGCCGGTTGTTTTAATTATTTCCAATTCTATTTTAATAGATGGGTGTGATTTTTGAAGTTCACTTTTTACCCACTCGGCTTGCCAAAGAGCGAGTTGACTGCCGCGGGTGCCAATTCGTAGTGTCGAATATTTCATTAACTTCCTTTTTTTTCTAAGCCGAAAAGATGTCTCAATATATGAACTTTAGTCTGCGTTTCGTGCGTTGATAATTCTTCTGAACCGTTTTTTAAATTTACCATAGGAGTATGCAATATTTTATTTACAATGCGCTTCGTGAGAATTTCGATTTCCTCCCGCTTCTCGGCAGGAAAATGATGAATATGCTTTTTAACTTCTTCGGTGCGGATATTTTCGAACTGGTCGCGTAATTGTTGAATTGTTGGAGTTACCTCGAGCGCGTCGTACCACAATTTAAATTGAGATAATTCATCTAAAATAATTTGCTGAATTTTAGGAACCTCGGCTTTTCTGTGTGACAGATTAGCGTCGATAATTTGATTTAAATCGTCTATATCGTAAAGGAAAATATTTTCAATTCGATTTGCGGAATGTTCAATATTCCGGGGAACACCGATATCGATAATGAACAGCGGCTTATTTCCTCTCTGTTTCATGGCGTTCCGAAGATCTTTTTCGGTTATGATATGACTCGGAGATTCCACGGAACTGATTACGATATCAACATGATGTAGTTCGTCAAGAATTTTATCAAAGTCGGTAACTTTACCTTCTAATTTTGCGGCAAGCTCCTCTGCCCGTGAGCGCGTCCGGTTTGCAATAATAAGATTTCCAAGATCCCGGCTCGTAAGATGCTTTGCGGTAAGCTCACCGGTTTCGCCGGCGCCTATCAACAAAGCCGATCGTTTCGTTAAATCTTCGAAGATTTTAGATGCAAGTTCGGCGGCTGCATAACTTACAGAGACGGCGCCTTCTCCGATTTCAGTTTCTGTACGCGCTCGTTTGCCGACATGAAATGCTGTGTTGAACAATCGGTTTATCAGCAATCCGGTTGTGCGACGCTCCTGTGCTACCGTGAATGCTTCTTTCATTTGATTGAGGATCTGGACGTCGCCCAATACCATTGAGTCGATTCCTGACGCGACGCCGAAAATATGCTTTACTGCATTGAGTGAAGAAAGAGAATAGAAATTCTCGGCGCTAAGACCATCGGCTTTTTTTTGTATAGACAGGATTTTCCACAACGGTTCGTTATTTAGAAGTTCGTTACGAAAAGAATAGTAAAGCTCGGTGCGGTTGCATGTAGAAACCAGCACAAGTTCTTTTAGATTATTTTGCTGTAATGTCTCGAGTGCCGATACAATTTCATCGCGGGAAAACCAAAGTTTTTCCCTAATCTCAACCGGCGCTGTGCGGTGATTTATACCGAGACAGAATATATTCATAAGAACAATTTATATTTTGATAGATGTTATCGTTGTTCGTCCGCTTGATTCTGCAAGCATGAACGGTTCAATCGATTTTCTTAAATAAATTTATGGAAACTACTGAAGAAAAAATTGATGATGGTCATCGAAAAAATCGTAATAATAAATCCGATGAGAGATAGCACCATAATTCTTCGTCCCTGCCAGCCGACAATTTTTTTTGCTGTCAAACCTGCCGCATAAATTAGCCAGACTATTATTGTACTTAGAAGTTTGGGGTCTGCATATGAAAATTTTTCAATTGCGCGGGGCAGCCAGGCATATCCGATTGAGATTGAAATCGTGAGAAATATAAATCCGAGAACTGTAGCTGTAAAGCTCATTCTTTCGAGCATTTCAAGATTTGGAAGACGTTTGTAGATGACAGTGAAATGACTTGATTTGATATCGTGATATAACATCAAATATAGAAAACCGTAAACCGCAGAAATTGTAATGGCGGCATACCCAATAAGTGCGCTTCCAACATGAATACCAAGCAAATTGCTGCGCAAAACCTGCGGTATTTCGGTCAGTTCTTTGATGAACAGGGATGAGATTAATTGGAAGAAAAACGGAAAAATTAAAATGAAATATCCGGTTGATCTGTTCTTTGTTTGAATTTCGATGTAAGCATATGCCAATGTTACCGTAAAGGCAATCAAAGAGAAAATCTCAAAAACCGTCGTTATCGGTGGATGGTTGAATCGTAACGTTCTTAAAACTATATACACCCCGTGAATTATCAGCGTAGTCATAAGAAATCGCACCTTTAACGATTCAGCAAGCTTCGAATTCTTAAAAAAACTTTTTGAATATGTCCAGGTTGCAATAAAATAACAAACGGGGAGAATAATTTCGAGTAGATCAATCATCATGAGCATCATTTTTATCTGTTTTGTAATTAAGATAATCAAATCTTGTTTGATTTTCAAAAACACGAAAACATCTTTATTTTAGCATAATAGTTAAATTTCTTGCATGTACTGAGGGTCTTTCTTATATTGTTGATACTTTAACGCGTAATCCGCTTGAATCATAACTGGTCTATCAATGGAAAAAATTCTTCAATATATTAAAGAAAATCAAGAGCAATTTCTCTCAGAACTTAAAACACTTATAAGCTTTCCAAGCGTCAGTAATTCCAAAGATCATCAACCCGATATGGAACGATGTGCAAAATGGTTAGGTGATCATATCATCGGATTGGGAATGAAGAACGTTCAAATTTTTCCCACAGCCGGACATCCTATTGTTTACGGCGAGTGGCTTGAAGCTGCAGGTAAACCTACTGTGCTTATATACGGGCATTACGATGTTCAGCCAGCAGAACCGCTTGATCTTTGGAAGTCGCCACCATTCGAAGGCACTGTCCGGGATGGAAATTTTTATGCACGCGGAGCAACCGACGATAAAGGTCAGCTTTTCATACATTTAAAAAGTATCGAAGCGTTCATGAAGAATTACAACTCTTTGCCGGTCAATATAAAATTAATATTAGAAGGTGAAGAAGAAATAGGAAGTGAACATCTTGAACCATTTCTTCGAGAACATAAAAACTTATTGAAAGCAGATCTGGTTCTAATCTCTGATACGTCGATGTTTGCACGCGGCGTTCCCTCGGTCTGTTACGGCTTGCGTGGATTAAGTTACATGCAGATTGATCTAATTGGTCCCGAAAAAGATTTGCATTCCGGTTCATACGGCGGATCAGTTCACAACCCGATTCAAGCATTGACAGAGATAATATCATCGCTTCACGATAAGAATGGGAGAATAACAATTCCCGGTTTTTATGACGATGTGTTGAAGTTATCGAAAGAAGAACGCGCCGCTTTTAAAAAATTACCGTGGAGCGACAAGAAATTTGCAAAAGAGTTAAGTGTAAAAGAATTATATGGCGAAAAAGGTTTTACAACACTCGAACGTTTATGGGCAAGGCCAACGCTTGAATGCAACGGTATCTGGGGTGGCTTTACAGGCGAAGGTGCAAAAACAGTTCTCCCTTCCAAAGCATCGGCAAAAATATCGATGCGCTTGGTTCCAAATCAAAAGCCAGATAAAATTGCTAAATTATTCGAAAAACATATCAAGAGTATCACCCCAAAAACTGTAAATGTATCCGTGAGAAATCTTCATGGCGGTGAACCCGCGATTACGCCTGTAGACAGCCCAGGTGTTCGAACAGCAATACTCGCCTTAGAGAAAGGTTTCGGTAAAAAACCGCTCTACCAGCGTGAGGGCGGATCGATTCCGATTGTGGTTCAGTTCAAAAAAATTCTCGGCACTGATTCTGTGCTGCTCGGTTTTGGTCTACCCGATGAAAACGCTCACGCCCCCAACGAATTTATAAATCTCGACAATTTTTTTGGCGGCATCAGAACGGTTGCACATTTTTATAATGAATTGCCTAATTTTATGAAGTGACATTTTTAGTGTGAAAATTTATACTAAAACCGGAGACAGGGGAGATACAGCGTTACTGGGCGGGAAACGCGTACAGAAGGATTCACTTCGAATAGAAACATACGGAACCATCGATGAGTTGAACAGCGTGATTGGCATCAGTCGCTCTTTGAATGAGCATCATGAAATTGATCTCCTGTTATTCAATCTTCAATCGGAGCTATTTACATTAGGTGCAGAACTTGCCACACCTGCGGGTGTGAAAAATTCTTCTACAAAATTTCTTTCAGATGAAAATATCATTCGTCTTGAAAAGCTCATTGATGATATGGAAACCCGACTTCCACGTTTGAAAAATTTTATTCTTCCCGGAGGAAATAAATGTGCCGCAATGCTTCATTATGCACGGACGGTTTGTAGACGCGCCGAACGATTGGCGGTCCGTTTAGCGCGGGATGAATCGATCCGCGATTTTCCCGTAATTTATCTCAATCGCTTGTCAGACTTTCTCTTTGTAATAGCACGCCTGTCCAATTCGCTATCGAATACTCCCGAAACAAAATGGTCGGCTGATTAAGCTTATCATTTTTTCAACTTCAGATTTTGAGTGAATTATTTTGGTTGGAAATCTATGCTTGGAATGAAATAAAAAGAGCATTGGCAGGTGGGCATTCCAACTTGGGAGGCGAAGTCAGAAACCGTGGATCCTGCCTAATGCTCGTTATCATTATACAACACTTTTTTGAAAAAGTCAAGAAAAAATTTCTGCGAAGAAATGATGAATAACATCTGATATATTAAGGAAATATTTATCGATATATTTTGACTTTCCATTAGATTTTTTTAAATTGTACAGTCTAATTCTATGATATTCATCAAACGCTCAACAATTTACTAAATGCTTACAGATTTTGGCAAAGTTTTCATCTTTTTTCTGATTGGGGGATTGTTTGTTGCAGCTGGATTGATTGCAGCATGGGTTATTCGTCCGAAAAGGTGGTATCCGTCGAAACTTTCTACATATGAATGCGGTGAAATTCCGGTTGGCGATGCAATTGTTAAGTTTAATATTCGATTTTACGTAATTGCCTTGATCTTCTTAATTTTTGATGTTGAAGTTGTATTTTTATTCCCCTGGGCAGTGGTGTTTAAGAACCTTGGAATGTTTGCATTTATTGAAATGCTCGTTTTTCTATCCATTTTGTTCGTTGGTTATGCCTATGTGTGGGTAAAGGGGGACCTTGAATGGGACAAGCCAGCACCGCAACTTCCATCTATAAATTCAAAACAACTAAAAATTTCAACTCCACAAACTACTCCGGATTAAATTTTAATATAGAATATGGGACTATTGGATAAAAAATTTGACAATAGTAATATTGTTATCACATCGATGGATAATCTATTAAACTGGGCTCGGTTGTCATCGATGTGGCCCGTTCAATTCGGGCTTGCTTGCTGTGCTATTGAGATGATGGCTACCGGCGCATCACATTACGATCTTGATAGATTCGGAATATTTTTCCGTGCAACTCCAAGACAAGCAGATGTGATGATTATTTCCGGGACAGTTACTTTAAAAATGGCGCCTCGAATAAAATTATTATTCGATCAAATGTCTGAACCCCGATATGTAATCTCGATGGGAAGTTGCGCTAATTGCGGAGGTCCCTACTGGGAACACGGTTATCACGTTTTAAAAGGAGTTGATCGCGTAATCCCGGTTGATGTATATATTCCCGGATGTCCACCCAGACCGGAAGCATTGTTAGAGGGAATCATGAAGTTGCAAGAGAAAATTCGTTCCGAAAGTTTAGCAAAGAAGAGTGCCTAAAATATGACTTCTCAAGAAATTCACGAAAAAATAAAATTACAATTTCCCGCCGCAGTTCTTGAATCAAAGACTGAAGGCGTGGTTGATCCATTCATTAAAATCGCGCCTGAATATGTGGCTGATGTAGCATCTTTCATCAGAGACAATGAAGAACTTGGTTTTGATTTTTTAATGTGTCTGAGCGGAATTGATTATGGCAAAGGAACTCTTGGGGTAATATATAATATTTTTTCGATGAAACATCGTCACAAGTTGAATCTGAAAGTAGAAGTTCCGAAAGATAAAGCTGAAGTGCCGTCGGTTTCCCTAATATGGAACACAGCTAACTGGCACGAGCGTGAGGCGTACGACTTGATGGGAATTATTTTCATCGGTCACCCTGATCCCCGTCGCATCTTAATGCCGTACGATTGGGAAGGTCATCCGCTCAGGAAAGATTATAAAACTCCGGAATTTTATCAAGGCATGAAAGTTCCTTATTGAGTGATATTATGGCTGAAATTTCAGAAGAAATAATTAAAACATCTACCGGAACAACTCTTCGCCACGAAGAGATGGTTATCAATATGGGACCGCAACATCCGTCCACTCACGGCGTTCTGCGACTTGAGGTTGTGGTCGACGGCGAAATAGTGATAGATGTAATCCCTCATATCGGATACCTGCATCGTTGTTTTGAAAAACATGCTGAATCGATGACCAACTACCAGCAGGTTGTTCCATATGTTGATCGCATGGATTATTGTGCGGCAATGAATATGGATTTTGGTTACGTGCTTGCTGTTGAAAAACTTCTTGGCATTCAGGTGCCAGAACGTGTAGAATATATACGTGTCATCATGGCAGAGTTACAGAGGATCGCTTCACACCTGATTGCCGCCGGCACTTATGGGTTAGATATCGGCGCCTTTACTCCATTTCTTTATATGTTCCGGGAACGTGAGCGCATTCTTGATCTATTCGAAATGACATGCGGCGCACGACTTCTATATAACTACATGTGGGTAGGTGGAGTTTCGCACGATCTTCCACCCGGATTCATAGACAAAGCTAAAGATTTTTGTCAATACTTCAGACCAAAAATAAAAGAATACAACGATCTCCTAAGCTACAACGAAATTTTTATCAAACGAACCGCTAATGTTGGAATTCTCCCAAAAGATGTTGCAATCTCTTATGGCATCTCAGGACCGGTGCTTCGCGGTTCAGGTGTTAACTTCGATCTTCGCCGCGATGATCCGTATTCAATTTATCATAAATTCGATTGGCAGCCGGAAATCGGTAAGGGTGAAGTTGGCACGGTTGGCGATTGCTGGGATAGATACATGGTGCGAATGCGTGAAATGGAACAGAGCATAAATATTGTAGAGCAAGCGCTCAACCAAATTCCAGAGGGGAACATTGCCTCGGCAATACCTAAACGCATCAGACCAAATCCGGGCGATGTTTATGTGCGCACTGAGTCGGCAAGAGGTGAATTAGGATTTTATGTTATCAGCGACGGCAGCGGCAAACCGTACCGTATCAAAGCCCGGTCACCTTCGTTTGTAAACCTCAGCGTGATACCTGAAATTTCCCGCGGCGGTATGATAGCAGACCTCGTTGCAATTGCCGGAAGTCTTGATATCGTGTTAGGAGAGGTCGACAGGTAAATAGTATGGAACAGATTCTTAGAAATATTCTCGACAACGATTTTTTTGTTTACGGCATAATGGGTATTGTTCCGTTAGTATGGATAGTGCCGTATGCATTATTCGCAATCTGGCTTGAGCGCAAGATATCGGCGCATATGCAAGACCGACTTGGTCCTATGCGCACAGGCGGATGGCACGGATGGTCGCAAACCATTGCAGATATGCTAAAACTATTACAGAAAGAAGATATTATTCCGGCGGCGGCAGATAAAACTCTTTTTAATATTGCGCCTTATATAATCTTTGTTTCCGCATACGCCGCGTATGCTGTTATTCCGTTTAGCAGTGGATTTATTGGAGCCGATATAAATGTTGGAATATTTTATATCATTGCAGTTACATCACTTGCAGTGGTCGGAATTTTGATGGGTGGGTGGGCATCCAATAATAAATGGTCGTTGCTCGGAGCAATGCGTGCAACAGCCCAAATAGTGAGTTACGAAATTCCATCGGTGCTTGCTGTTCTTGCCGTCGTTATGATTGCCGGTACATTATCGCTTCAGGAAATTAATAATTTACAAACCGGATGGTTTTGGAATTGGTTTGTGTTTCAGAAATTTCCGTTTGTGTTCGTTGCGTTTATAATTTATTTTGTCGCCTCACTTGCCGAGGTAAACCGTGTTCCTTTCGACATTCCCGAAGCCGAATCGGAGCTTGTTGCCGGATATGTAACCGAGTATAGCGGTATGAAATTCGCAATGTTCATGTTTGCCGAGTTTGTCAACATGTTCGCTGTATCTGCCGTTGCGGCAACACTTTTCTTTGGCGGATGGAATAGTCCATTCGGTGAATTCTTAAGCGGACCAATTTGGGGTGTGTTCTGGTTTTTATCTAAAGGAATGATGCTCGTATCTGTTCAAATGTGGCTGAGATGGACTTTACCCCGATTAAGGGTAGATCAATTGATGTATGTTTCGTGGAAAGTCTTAACACCATGGGCATTCGCCTGCGTGATTGCAGTCGGTTTCTGGATGATGTTGTAAGTTAGGATAATGATGATGAGAAAATATTTCATTGATATTTATAAAACAATTTGGTCGATACTCATCGGAATGAGAATAACGTTTGGACATTTGTTCGTTCCGGCGGTAACAATACAATATCCCGATGTAAAACCCAAGTTGCCCGAGCGCGCTCGAAATCGTTTGTATGTGAATATGGATGATTGCATCGGCTGTTTGCAATGCGAGATGGCTTGCCCGGTTAATTGTATTGAAATTGAAACTGTAAAGTCGCTGCCGACAGACGATCTTGGAACCACATCAACCGGACAGAAGAAAAAACTCTGGGTCACAAAATTTGACATTGATATTGCAAAATGTTGTTTCTGCGATCTTTGCGTTTACCCCTGTCCAACCGAGTGTATTAAGATGACTGATGTTTATGAATTTTCGGAATTCGACAGGAATAATTTGCTTTATAATTTTGTAACTTTAACCAAGCAAGAAGTTGAAACAGTGAAAGCCAAAGCGGCGGAATTTGAGAAAGAACAGGCGGCTAAGAAAGCTGCCGCTGCCGCGCAGGCAAAAGCAGCACCAGTTGTAGCGCCGGCGCAACAATCGCCTCCGGCTCAACCATCGTAAGGTATAATGTATGAATCTTGTTGATATTATTTTTTACTTCTTCGCATTAATAACTCTTGTTTCTGCGGCTATAACGGTTTATTCCCGGAACATTATTTATTCAGCGTTCTCACTTTTATTTACTTTCTTTGGCGTTGCGGGTATTTATGTCCTTCTTAACGCCGATTTTATCGCTGTTGCACAGATATTGATCTATGTTGGCGGAATTCTTATGCTATTGGTATTCGGAGTGATGTTGACCCATAAAGTTATTAATGTAGAAATTAAAACAGGAATATTAAATGTCGTTCCCGGTTCCATCATCACTGCCATTATCGGGGGTACGTTGTGCGGTGTTTTCGTTGTAACAGATTGGTTCATCGTAGAAGGTGTGCCGCCAATAAAATCTACGACAACTGAAATTGGAACGATGTTTATGACAAAATATTTACTGCCGTTTGAAATAGCTTCCGTTGTTTTACTGGTAGCATTGATCGGTGCCGCATACATCGCCCGGCGCGATAAATCAAAAAATCAATCTGCCTAATGCTTATAAATATTTTTTATTGAAATCATCATGCAAGTCGGATTATCACATTACCTTTTTTTGAGCGGGATACTATTCGCGCTCGGTCTTTATGGCGTAATTACGCGCCGTAATGCAATACTAGTTTTAATGGGAATCGAGTTGATACTTAATGCCGCTAATATCAACTTTATTGCGTTTGCCCGATATGGCGGTATGCAAATAGACGGACAAATGATGGCTGTCTTCGTAATCATTTTAGCCGCGGCAGAAGCGGCAATAGCGCTGGCAATCGTTTTGAATATCTATAAACAATTCAAGACGGTGAATGTTGACGAAATTAATAAGTTGAAGGAGTAACGATTTGACACCGGAACTGCTTGTAAAATTATCACTCTTAGTACTTTTTCTTCCTCTTTTCAGTTTCATCGTTCTCGTATTTTTCGGGAAACGGCTTTCAAGGCAAGGAGATTGGTTCGGGACATCCATCCTCTTTATAACTCTTGCATTTTCTTCTATTATTCTTTATAGCAAATTAACGAGCTTTCCGGAACCGATAAATTTTAACTTTCTCTGGGTTGACTTCGGGAATGTTCCGCTCCTCGGTACTTTGAAGATAACATTAGGATTGGTGCTGGATAATCTTTCTGCCATCATGCTGGTGGTTGTTGGCATTGTAAGTGCGCTTGTCCATCTTTTTTCAATCGGTTACATGCATGGGGATGTACGATACTCGCGTTACTTTGCATATCTCGGTGTCTTTACGTTTTCGATGTTCATGATCGTTCTAACGAATAACTTTTTTACGATGTATGTTGGGTGGGAACTGGTCGGTTTAAGCTCATATCTTCTAATCGGTCATTGGTATGAAAAAAAATCGGCGTCGAATGCTGCAATGAAAGCGTTCATTGTAAACCGTGTTGGTGATATCGGTATGTTTGCCGGGATCTTGATTTTGTTTTATACATTTAAAACATTCGGATTCAACGAAATATTCTCGGCTATCGGTTCTGGGAAAATTCCGATGGAAAGCGAAGGATGGCTGACGGCTTCAGGTATTCTGATATTCTGCGGAGCCATTGGTAAATCGGCGCAATTCCCACTGCATGTGTGGCTGCCCGATGCTATGGAAGGTCCCACTCCCGTTAGCGCATTGATCCATGCCGCAACTATGGTTGCCGCCGGCGTTTATCTCGTTGCGCGAACATATCCAATCATGACTGCAGATACATTGATGGTGATAGCGTATATCGGTGCGATCACCGCATTCATTTCTGCCACTATTGCTATCGCTCAAAATGATATTAAAAAAGTTCTCGCATACTCTACCATCTCTCAACTCGGATACATGGTGATGGGTCTGGGAGTTGGGGCTTACACTGCGGGTTTCTTTCATCTAACAACTCATGCAATGTTCAAAGCCGGATTATTTCTTGGTTCCGGTTCAGTGATTCACGCGATGCACAACGCTCTTCATCATCAAAAAGATCATCACACAGATCCCCAAGATATTAGAAATATGGGCGGACTTGGCAAAAAGATGAAAATAACTTTTATCACTTTTTTAATCTATACACTTGCAATATCTGGCGTGCCTTTTACTTCAGGTTTTTTAAGCAAGGATGAGATTCTTGCCGGCACACTTGCCTATGGTGGTTTGACAGGGCATTATTTAATACCGATTGTCGGATTCTTTGTTGCCGGTTTAACTGCATTTTATATGTTCCGACTTGTGATTCTCACCTTTCTTGGCGCTCCGGTAGACAGTCAACGTTTAGAGCATGTACATGAATCTCCCAAAACGATGACGATACCGTTAATAATTTTCGCTGTGTTTAGTTTCTTCATTTTCTTTTCGTTCAATCCTTTTGGTGCTTCTTCGGGTTGGTTCTTCCATGCGATTGAAAGACCAGAGGCAGTTGTTCCCATTGCAGTTCAGGCGGCTAATAATGTTACGTTTGAAGAAGCGCTCCATCATTCACACACACCTGCAATGATCTTGTCGTTGATTGTTGCCGGTATAGGAATATTACTTGCTTATGCAACATACAAATGGAAGAAGATCAATGCCGATGCTGTTGCTGAGAAATTAAATCCATTATATAAGTTCCTTTTGAATAAATGGTATTTTGATGAACTATACGATAAGATGGTTATTGGCGCAACTCTTTCGTTTACGAAAATTCTTCGGTGGTTCGATAATAATATTATCGACGGTATCGTGAATGGATCGGCAGGTTGGACAAAGGCGATTGTTTTTGGATATACGGATCATCGAAAAAATACTCGATATAGTTCACTGATATTTATTTTATTCGGAACTCTGCTTTCGATTCTTGTCGCATTTTTTACAGGTCAATGGTTTTGGGTACAAGGTGCTATTGGCACTGCAATCATTATGGCATTGTTAAGCGGCGCCCTATCGTTCTTTTTCTTCTGGTCGGGCGCAGGCGGATTCGATAAGCATGTTGTAGATGGACTTGTGAACGGTATTGCCTATGTTTCAGGATTTTTCGGATTAATATTCCGTAAATTCCAAACCGGGCGTGTACAAACTTATATCGTGTTTGTACTCTTCGGCGTTATGGTGTTGTTCTATATTTTTCGTTAATTAATTTTTTTTGAAAAAGTTTTTAATTATTAAAAAGGTTAAGTGCACATGAGTTTTCTTGGAGTCGGAATAATATCTTGGATAACATTCCTGCCAATTGTTGGAATGATTTTCGTTCTGCTTCTGCCGAAAGATAACAAGAAGGCGATACGTTGGACATCGGTGCTGTTTACTGCACTGCAAGTGATGTTAGCTGTATTCATTTATATGAATTTCAATCGCAGTCTTGCCGGGGTGAACTTGCCCGAAGGTTTTCAATATGTAGAAAAAGCGAGCTGGATCGACATTAAATCGGTTTCATGGATCGGCAGAATTCATATAGATTATTTTGTGGGAATAGATGGGTTGAGCGTATTGATGGTGATCCTCACCGCTATCATTTCATTCATCGCAGTGTTTGCTTCTTGGGGTATTGAAAAATCGTTGAAAGGTTATTTTGCTCTTCTCCTTCTTCTCGATGCCGGCATGATGGGTGTGTTCGTATCGCTCGATTTCTTTTTATTCTACGTCTTCTGGGAAGTAATGCTGCTGCCGATGTACTTCTTAATCGGTGTTTGGGGTGGACCGCGCCGTGAATATGCCGCAATAAAATTTTTCCTATATACATTGTTCGGAAGCGTACTTATGCTCCTTGCAATGTTGGCTCTTTATTTCAGTGTTTCGATTATTGATCCTGCTTCTGGAGAAAAGATTCATACATTTAATATGCTCGCTATGATGAACCCGACAAATTATGATCCCGGTTCCATACTTGCGGGTGTCGGAACATCTTGGCGTTATATGGCTTTCATTGCTTTATTCATTGGTTTCGCAATTAAAGTTCCAATTTTTCCGTTTCACACGTGGTTGCCCGATGCGCACGTTGAAGCGCCAACAGCTATCAGCGTTATTCTTGCCGGAGTTTTATTGAAGATGGGAACATACGGCATACTTCGAGTAAGTTTTCCTATGTTTCCCGATGCAACGCTCCATTATCAAGTGCCGCTCGCTATTCTCGGTTTCATCAACATAGTTTACGGCGCTCTTGTGGCGATGGCACAGGATGATTTCAAAAAACTTATCGCGTATTCCAGTATCAGTCACATGGGAATCGTGATACTCGGCATGTCGGCGTTGAACACTCAGGGTATAACGGGTGCAATACTTCAGATGTTCAATCACGGTACAATAACGGCGATGCTCTTCTTGATTGTGGGTGTACTTTATGATCGCGCGCATACCCGCGGACTGAACGACTTCGGCGGATTGATGAACCAGATGCCGAAATATTCTGGAATTATGACTATTGCCTTCTTTGCTGCGCTTGGCTTACCGGGTTTAAGCGGATTTATCAGCGAAGCATTCTCGTTCCTCGGCGCATTTCAGGTCGATTCGATTCGTTGGATCACAATCGCATCGTCAGTGGGAATTGTTCTCACCGCCGCTTATATGTTGTGGACTTTGCAGCGTGTATTTCTTGGAACACTTCCTGAAAAATGGAAATCATTACCCGATATAAACGGGCGTGAATTGTTTACACTTATTCCGCTGGCAATAATTGTTATATTTCTCGGAATCTATCCGTCGCCGGCTATCAATCTTATGACTTCTGCCGTTAATAATCTGGTGAGCGTGTTAAACCAAAGCGGCGGAGCAATGTTACTCGGACAATAATATTTTCCTATTCAAGGAATGGTATCGCTAAATGCTTGAACAAATATTACAAAGTATAAAATATTTTCAACCGGAAACAGCGCTGGTTGTTTCTTTCTGTTTAATAGTTATTGCTGATCTATTTTTGAAAAAACGCAATGAACTAACTTCTTATCTTGCGCTGATAGCAATACTGATAACCGCTTATTTTCTGGTACAGCAAGGAACGGTCGGAACACAATCGATTTTCTTCGACATGTTCGCCATCGATCCGTTTTCACTTTTCTTCAAGGCGATTATTTTAACAAGCTCGTTTTTTGTCATTCTTTTCTCAATCTACTCTAAAGAATTACAAGGACGACCCAAAGGGATCGGAGAGTATAATGCTCTCATAATTGCGCTTACTCTGGGTATGTTTTTGATGACCGGTGCAACAAATTTGTTGATGATTTATCTCGCACTTGAGTTATCAAGTTTAACCTCTTACATCCTTGCCGGATACACCAACGAAGCAAAAGATTCAAGCGAAGCATCTTTAAAATATATCATATATGGAGCGTTATCATCCGGGATAATGCTTTACGGAATCTCGATAATCTATGGATTGACAGGTTCGCTCGATCTCAACACTGTTCACCAAGCATTGGTGCTGCAAAGCGTGAACCAAGCCGCATTGATAATTGCGGGTATTTTCATCGTGGTTGGTTTCGGTTATAAAATATCGGCAGTGCCTTTTCATTTTTGGACACCGGATGTGTACGAAGGTGCCCCTGTTACAATCACCGCTCTTCTCTCTGTCGCATCGAAAGCCGCCGGCTTTGCAATGCTGATTAGATTTATCAAAGTTACTTTCATCGATCCGGCAATCGGAAACCTTGGACCCGGCATGTGGGCTGTTCTTCGCGGATTTGATTGGAATTTTGTACTCGCTGTTTTATCTGTCCTTTCGATGACGATAGGAAATCTGGTCGCCCTTTCACAGAAAAACTTAAAACGACTTCTCGCATACTCAAGCATTGCGCATGCAGGATATATGTTGATGGGTTTAGTTGTCTTCAGTAACGAAGGCATTGCGGCAGTGATGATTTATTTCATAATCTATCTCTTCATGAATTTGGGCGCGTTCTATGTAATAATGTTAGTCGCAGACCGCATAGGAAGCGAAAATATTGACGACTATCGTGGCTTAGGATACCGCACTCCTCTTATCGGCGTATCTATGACAATATTTTTACTATCGCTAACAGGTGTGCCTCCAACCGCTGGTTTCATTGGAAAGCTTTATCTTTTTTCTGCGCTCATAAGTGCAAAAGTATTTTGGCTTGCGATTGTCGGCGTTCTTAACAGTGTTGTTTCGTTATATTATTATGTGCGTGTACTCAGGAATATGTTTCTCCGCGATCCTCAGCCAAATGCTCAACCGCTGCACTTTTCTAATATGGAAATCTTAATATTATTACTTCTCGTCGTTCCCACTTTTCTTTTGGGTTTATATTTCACCCCGATCGTGGAATATGCACAAGCATCAATTGGAATGTTCGGTGTGCGATAGATAAATAGGTTTAATTTGATTTTTTGAAGCATCTCAACCCTGGGATGCTTTTTTTTTATATTTCCTTGGTGTTTGGCAAAATATTTTGTAATTTCATAACCGAGAAAGAGATTATGCCAAAACGAAGCCCGCAAAATAATGTTAACATTCGCTCTACGCCGGTAAAGCGAGTGCATGTTTTACTTGTCGAAGATGAGCGCCACCTTGCCGAATCGATTTCTAAACGGTTGAATGAGGAAGGATATCTTGTAGATGTTACCTACGATGGTGAAGAGGCAGTGAAACTTGGTATTTCAAAAAAGTACCAATTAATTATTCTCGATCTTCTTCTACCCTTAAAGGATGGTCTGAGGGTTTTGAAAGAGCTTCGTGAAAATAAAGTGCAGAGCATGATAATCATTCTGACTGCGAAAAGCACTATAGAAGATAGAGTGGAAGGCCTAAAAGCCGGTGCCGATGATTATTTATCGAAGCCGTTCGCCGTTGCAGAATTGCTCGCACGAATAGAATCGCTTTTGCGCCGGCAAGGAATCGGCAATGCTCCGATATTAAAAGTTGCTGACATCGAGCTTGACATTGAAACTCGGATGGTTCGCCGTGCATCACGGGAAATTCAACTGACCGCAAAAGAATTTCGCCTTCTTGAATTGTTAATGAGAAATAAAAATCGAGTGCTGACCCGACGTGAAATTGCCGAACAGGTTTGGGGATACACTTTCGATACAGGGACAAATGTTGTTGATGTGTATATTACATATTTGCGTAAAGCGATCGACGAAGGTTTTGAAACCCGTCTTATCCAAACCGTCCGCGGTGTGGGCTTTATAATAAAGGAAGAATAGATGTTTCGCTCATCCCCTTCCAAATTAATACTTTGGTGTACATCAATCGTCATTCTGACTGTTTTTTTGATTCCATTCACAGTCTATAAATATTTCAATCAAATTGTTAAGGAAGCGCCGGATAAATCGATTGCAGAAGTTTTAGAACCGATAAACAATCTTTTTATCGGACTTGGTTTTGTAGCAGTATTAGTAATTATTGCCCTGTTAGTTGGTGGATATTTTATTTCGCGGAGTGCATTTTCAAAAATTAATCGAATAGTTGATACTATCAGCAAAATTAATGTAGATCGATTATTTGAACGAATACCTCATCAAAACGGTAAGGATGAATTGGGGAAAATTATTTCATCGTTGAATGAAATGATTTCACGGCTCGACGTCTCATTCCAGCAAATGAAACAATTCTCTGCCGACGCATCGCACGAATTAAAAACACCGTTGGCGGTTATGAGAGCTCAGTTGGAAAACGGCATGAAGAGCAATGCTAACCTTACCGAACTTCGAGATACCATAGCGGAATGCCTTGATGAAACTCTGCGTATGAGCAATATCGTTGAGAGTCTCCTTCTTCTAGCGAAGAACGATGCAGGACAACCTATCATCAAGAGCGAAATTATCAATCTCAAAGACCTGATTGAACAAACATTTGAAGAGAGTAAAATGCTCGCATCTCAAAATTCTATTTTGGTTTCTCTCACCAATATCGAAGATGCAACCATTTCCGGCGATGTAGATCGTCTTCGTCAAATGCTTTTAAATTTGATTGATAATGCAATAAAATATAATCACCCTAACGGTAAAATAGAAATCGGTCTTTGGAAGGAAAACAATCGTGCCAAGATCATCATCACTGATAACGGCATTGGCATACCAGAAGAAGATATTGTTCGTATCTTCGACAGGTTTTATAGAGTTGATAAGGCGCGATCGCGAGAGAGGGGAGGGACAGGACTTGGGTTAGCAATTTCAAAGGCGATAGTAGAAGCACATTCAGGTTGCGTCTATGTTCGCAGTACACCCAAAAAAGGGACTGAATTTACAGTTATTATTCCGCTCTATTCAGTTTAATGTTTTTTTTAGGAATATCTTTATTGATCCTAAAATACGTCGCCTTATCTATTGATTTTCACATTTAAATTTTTGATATTCAAAAACATCGTATTAATTAAACAGGAAAGGTTGAATTTACAATATGAGACGGGTGTTCATGAAAAATAAGGTTCTCTTTTTCTTGCTTCTTTCTATCTTCTTGTTCGCCACACTTTCGGTTGCGCAAAATATAAACGGACGATTTTCAACCTCATTCTATACATGGGAGAAATTCGACACTGTGAACCAATCGAATATAATTACGCGCATTTTCCAAAATGCCGAGGTAAATGCTGCGTACGGAGATTTTTCTTTCCATACATATTTTAACGGCGCTACAGGTGGAGTAAAATCGTTGAGCGATAATGGACAGGTGAGAGTTTATAACGCTTATCTGCAATGGAAGAATATCGGCGGTATTCTTGAGGCGCGGTTAGGTCGGGTTCCGGTGTTCGCGGGTGTTGGCAACGGAATTATCGATGGCGCTCTTTTCAAATCAGAAATAACACCTCAACTAACCATAACCGGATATGGCGGCGGAAATGTATCAACCGCCCTTCGTTCAAACGGATTCGATAATATCAAAGATAATTATTTTGTAGGCGGACAGGTGGTAAGTAAATTTATCGAAGGAATTCGTTTGAGTTTAAGTTACATGAATCGTCAACGCGAAGTGAAATCATACTGGGCGATTCGTCCCGATTCTGCATATAATCCGATAAGCACACTCATCGAACCTCCAACCCGTAAGGAACAAATTGTCGGCGCAGATGTCAGCTATGGCATCGACAATAATTATTCTGTGTACGGTCGATTGGATTACGAGTTGAACCGAAATGAGATCTTGAAAGGAGAAATCGATGCCCGCGTGCATTTACTTTCCGATCTAACGATGACCGGAACGTTTATTCATCGGACACCGAAAATATTTTACAATACATTTTTTACACTCTTCCCAACGGAGTCGGTTGAAGAATTCGAAGGAGGTATAGAATATGCGCTCTGTCCGTGGGCAAACGCAATTGGAAGAGTCGCGTATGTTCAGTATGAAGATGATCAAAGTATGAGGTATACAGCCGGTGTAAACACGAATTATGGATCTTTTCAATATGCAGGAACAAACGGTTTTGCAGGGGAATTAAGTTCCATCAGTTTGGATGCGGTGTATCCGTTTTTTGATCGGCTTATAACTCCGACAATAGGCACCACATATTCTGTTTATGAATTATCAGACGGCAGTGGAAAAAGTGAATCTATGATTGCCGCAGTCGCAGGTATTATTGTGCGTCCGATGAAAACGTTTTCGGTAGACTTTCAAACACAGTGGATTAAAAATAAGATCGTAGAAAATGATCTGCGTGTTTTTGGAAAAGTGAACTATTGGTTCAGTCATCAATTTTCTAATCCCCAATAAAAAGGAGATATCACAATGCGAATTGTCAGTTTAATCTTCATTATATCACTTCTCCTTTTTTTGTCACTCGCATGGGTTAGTGATAATCACGAGAAGCAAATAAAATTTTCGCACACTTTTCATGTAAAAGAAAGCGGAATAGAATGTAATGTATGCCATCATAATGCATCGAACAGTAAACTCTCTTCGGATAATCTTATCGGCGATCATGAAAGTTGTAAATCTTGTCACGAAGAACCGTTGACAAACAACTGTATTTTCTGTCATATCGACCCCGATAATATTGAACCTATAAAAAATCCGGAGCGCGAAATTATTTTTTCACATTCACAGCATACTGAAAAATCAATCGAGTGCATAACTTGCCACCGCGGACTTGATGAGGTCAAATATGCCTCGGCTGCCAATATGCCGCTCATGGATGATTGCATGAACTGCCATGCTAAAAAGAATGTTTCTATCGAATGCGGCACATGCCATACAGATTTTGCAGCGTTGATACCGAAAAATCACCTAGAGGGTGAATTCAGAAAAGATCATAAACGACAAACTCGTATCGGCGGTATTGATGCCGGTTGTTCTAACTGCCATAATGAAAGCTTTTGCCAAAACTGCCATGCCGGTATTGAGTTGCAGCGTTTCGGGGGAATAAAAGATTTGATGACCAGCCCATCAACGCGAACGCAATTAAAAGATTCGCCCAATGAATTAAAGCTTCAGCAAGTGCATAATTTGAATTTCAGATTTACCCACGGGATCGATGCAAAATCGAAAAAAACAGATTGCTACTCATGCCACAACCAATCAACGTTTTGCGTGGAATGCCATCAATCGGGCGGGAATATTAATCAAATGAAAATCAAACCGCCGAATCATAACGAACCGGGATTTAAATTATTTGCTAAAGGAAGCGGAGGCGGACGCCACGCTCAACTTGCAAAACGAGACATTGAATATTGCGCTGCTTGTCACGATGTTGAAGGCGCCGATCCTGTATGTATGATGTGCCACACTGAGAAAATAGGAGATTGATTATGAGAACAATTTCATTTTGGTTCGTTGCTCTCGCATTAATACTCATAAGTATAAGCTGCTCGGATTTAAAAAAGAACTTGCCTGTTGCCTCCACGGGCAGTTTAAAAATACACGATTCCGGATGGGGTCAAGAAGATTCACCGAATTTCCACGGGAAATATTTAAAAGTTGATGATTATGATTTCAACGATTGCAAACCTTGCCACGGCTCAAATCTTGCAGGCGGAACAAGCGACATATCTTGCACCAAGTGTCATTCATCATTCCCTCATGTGAACGGATGGAATATCGATACGGCAAGTGTCGGTTTCCACGGAAAATATTTACAAACTAAAGATTGGTCTGCAACCGAATGTAAAGCTTGTCATGGTTCCGGTTTTGACGGTGGCACGAGCGGAAAGACATGTTTTACATGCCATGCTTCTTTCCCGCACGAAGCGAAATTTACCGATGGACACGAAAATTATATGGAAAACAATAACTATCCATTGCCCGAATGTAAAACATGTCATGGTACTAATTTAACCGGTGGTGAGCGCGTCAATATTTCCTGTTCGCAATCGGGTTGCCATCGCGACGCATCAAGTAATCCAAAATCACCGGAAGCATGCAATACATGTCACGGACTTTTCAGTGCTCCTACCGATAGCGTTATTACTTGGGCGCCACCTCAATCACTTGCAGGTGATACCGCGATAACAGTGCGCGGAGTTGGCGCGCATCAAAAACATCTTGCAATTGGAACGTTAGGTAAAAATGTACAATGCAGGGAATGTCATACTGTACCGTCGACTGTTTCTGATCCAGGTCATATCGATTTGCCTAAACAAGTTACGGTTGCATTTCACGATACATTAGCGAATTTGGTTACGGCAAATGGAATTATAAATCCTGCTTATCAATCATCATCGTTAACTTGTAACAATACATTCTGTCATGGAAATTGGAAATTGAGAAAGTCGGCATCCGGCAGTCAATTTGCTTACGCCGATTCGATCATGATTGGAAGCAACTATTCTCCGGTATGGACAGGAGGTTCTCCTCAATCTGCATGCGGAACTACATGCCATTCATTACCGCCGGTTGGTCATATCGCATCGACAATCAGTGGTTGCTCTGGCTGTCACTCCGGTGTAGTTGATAACACCGGTGCAATTATAAACCGCAGCAAGCATATTAATGGGAAGATAAATGTTTTCGGAAGCGAGAAAGTGTTCCCGCAGTAAACATTTCAAAGCATTGAAGTTTTAAACATAATAAGGTGATGTCTGTTTGCATCACCTTTTCTTTTTTCTGTAAGCGGCATAATTCGATTGATTTTTTCTTAAAGAGGGAATTTCTTATATTCATTTCATTATTTGAATTCTTTTTGTCGCTTCCGACTAATTGGTTGAAATATATGGAGTTATAGAATATAAAACGAAAGAATGGTCGAATAAATTGAAGACATCAGCGGAAAAAGAAATTGTAATTAACATATCGCTTGAAGAGTGCAATCTCTTGATATCGCTTCTTTCAAATGCGATAAGTGAATTGCGTGAAGATTTAATAAATTCAACCAATAATAAATTGTCGAAAGAGTTGAAATCGGAAGTTATTGAAATGGAAAAACTATTAACATCAATTATTGCAACATCATTGGTTGATGAGAGAAAACCAATTTCGATTCATTGAGAAAATTAACCGCTTTATTATTATTACAATATTTTTAAAAGATTAGGATAAATAATCATGGCAAAATATAAGATAGCATGGCTCCCTGGCGACGGGATTGGCATCGAAGTTCTCGAAGCCGCAAAAATTGTTTTAGATAAACTCAAGCTCGATGCCGAATATATCCATGGCGATATCGGGTGGGAATTCTGGTGTAAAGAAGGAGATGCATTTCCTCAGCGTACAATCGATCTTCTGAAGAATGTCAATGCGGCAATGTTCGGGGCGATCACTTCAAAACCAATTAAAGAAGCTGAAGCAGAACTTATCCCCGGATTGAGAGGAAAAGGTTTAATTTATCGTTCACCAATCGTTCGTATGCGACAGCAATTCGACCTTTACAATTGCCTGCGACCATGTAAAGGTTATCCTGGCAATCCTTTGAACTACAAAGAGAATATTGATCTTGTGGTGTTCCGCGAAAACACAGAAGACCTCTATTGTGGTGTGGAATTTTCACCCGTTCCACCCGAGCTTGCCGAAACATTGTTACGTATCTCTAAACCGTTTATCGCTTTCAAAGATTTTGGAAGAGATCAATACGCGATTTCCTGTAAAATTAATACACGCAAAGGTTCGGAACGGATAGTTCGTGCTGCATTCGATTTTGCAAAGAAATTTAACAGAAAAAAGGTAACCATTGTTCACAAGGCAAACGTTGTGCGTGCAACCGACGGTTTGTTTCTTGAAACGGCAAAAGAAGTTGCCATGAATTATCCCGGTATCGAAGTGGATGATGCCAACATCGACGCGATGACAATGTGGCTGCTGAAGAATCCTTTTAACTACGATGTATTGGTTGCACCGAATCTTTATGGCGATATCATCTCCGATCTCTGTGCGCAAATGGTCGGTGGTTTGGGCTTCGGATGCTCAGGCAACATCGGGGAGAAATTAGCGGTATTCGAACCGACGCACGGTTCCGCTCCAAAGTATGCAGGCCAATATAAAGTAAATCCGATTGCAACAATTCTTGCAGCAAAGATGATGTTGGATTGGCTCGGCGAAAAAGAGATGGGAACAAAATTAGAAAATGCCACCGCCGCCGTCATCAAAGAAGGCAAAATTCGCACGTACGATATGGGAGGAAACAGCAAGACGCTCGATATGGCAAAGGCAATAGCGGATAAACTTTAAATACGAAATTCGAATTTCGAAATCCGAAACAAACACAAATGTCCGAAAACCAAAAACCTAAACAATATGATTTAGAAGATCGAACATTTCAGTTTGCCAAAGATGTTCGAGAATTTATTCGTAAACTGCCTAAACCTGTGGCAAACATTGATGACGTTCACCAATTGGTACGATCGTCAGGTTCTGTAGGTGCGAATTATATCGAAGCAAACGAGGCACTTAGTAAAAAAGATTTTGTTCACAGAGCAAAAATATGCCGAAAAGAAGCTAAGGAAAGCAGATATTGGCTGAGGTTGATTTATATTGAAAAGGATGAAACTCTAGAACAAAATCGTTCACGATTAATTCAAGAATCAACGGAACTGATGAATATCTTTGGAGCAATAATTCACAAAAGCGAATAAATGTTTTTGTCATTCGTATTTAGAATTTTTGATTTGTTTCGAGTTTCGATATTCGTGCTTCGAATTTATCCATTAGATTAAGCGAGAAATTCATTTATGCATAAAATCATAATTCACGAAGTCGGTCTCCGCGACGGCTTGCAGATGGAAAAGCAAGTCGTTCCGACCGAGCAAAAGCTTAAATGGATTAGTGGATTGATGGATGCTGGAGTTGACATTATTCAGATTGGCTCTTTCGTTCATCCGGAAAAAGTGCCTCAAATGGCTGACACTGATAAACTATTTTCGCAGCATACAAAGAACAAGACAGGCAAAACAATTCTTTCCGGACTTGTCCTCAACGAAAAAGGATTGGAACGCGGTGAGAAGTGCGGTGTCGAGATGTACTGCATGGGAGTTTCGGCAAGCGAAACACACAGTATGAAGAACACCGGAATGAGTACAACTGAAGCTACCGAGCGGATTATTTCAACAGCAAAGCAAGCGTTGTCAGCCGGAAAAAAAGTTCAGGTTTCAGTCCAGTCAGCTTTCGGTTGCGGTTTCGAAGGACCAATTTCATCTGAAAGGGTATTGGAGATCGTAGATAAATATCTCAACGCCGGTTTGAAAAATATTAGTCTGGCGGACACGGCTGGCCACGCAATTCCTGACAATGTAGAAAAGTTGTACGAAGCAATCTTTAAACTCGATAGCTCTGTTGAAGCCGCCTGCCATTTCCATAATACATATGGGATGGGACTTGCAAATGTTTATGCCGCAATGAAGATCGGTGTGCAGAATTACGAGTCTTCAATTGCTGGTCTCGGCGGTTGTCCATTTACAAAAGTTGCGGCAGGAAATGTTTGTACGGAAGATTTTATTCATGCTCTTCAGAGGATGGGATTTCGAAAAGAAATAAACCTGATGAAGCTTATCGATCTTGCGAAAGAATTCTCTGTGTTTTTCAATCGCGAAATGCCGGGGCTGATTTATAAAACAGGCCCCTTAATTGATAGACCGTGATTTTAATGAATAATTATTGTTGTTAGAAATCAAAATGCCTCAAAAACTTCTATCCAATATACGTGTCCTCGACCTGACAAACGTCTTATCAGGACCATTTGCAACATTACACCTCGCACTTCTAGGTGCTGAGGTCATCAAAATCGAAAATCCGATAGGCGGCGATCTTGCGCGTGCATTAGGCTGTCTTCCCGAGTTGAACAAGAAACAAATGGGGACGAGCTTCCTTGCGCAAAATGCTAACAAGAAATCAGTTACGCTCAATCTTAAATTTCCGGAGGGGAAAGAAATTTTCAAAAAATTGGTGAAGACTGCCGACGTGGTTGTGGAAAATTTCCGCCCGGATGTAATGGGCCGGCTGGGAGTCGGGTATAATGCACTGAAGGAAATCAATCCAAAAATTATTTACTGCGGAATATCAGGATTCGGGAAAGACGGACCCGACGCGATGAAGCCGGCGTACGATCAGATCATCCAGGGGCTTAGTGGTGAAATGGCAATCAACGGTGATGAACGATTAAGTCCGCTTCGCGCCGGCTTTCCTGTTTGCGATACTGTTGGCGGATTGAACGCGGCGTTTGCAATTATGGCTGCATTGTATTATCGGGAGAAGACGGGTGAAGGGCAGTTTATCGATATCGCATTACTCGATTCAGTTATGCCGTTAATGGGATGGGTTGCTGCGAATTTGTTGATTGGAGGTCAACAGCCGGTATTGATGGGTAACGATAATTTTACTGCGGCACCATCCGGAGTTTTTAAAACAAAAGATGGCTACATTAACATCGCAGCCAACAAACAAGAGCAGTGGGAATCGGTTGCGGATGTTCTTGGAGTTCCAGAGTTGAAAACGGATTCGCGCTTTCAGGAACGGGATACGAGAAAGAAAAACCGAAAACTTCTCACACCGTTACTCGAAGAAAAATTGACTCAAAAGGAAACAAAGTATTGGGTGGAGAAGCTAAATGAAAACGATGTACCGTCAGGTGAAATCCTCAGTTTGGAAGATGCACTGAATCAACCGCAAATTAAACATCGCGAGACTATCAAGTCTATTCACAGTGAAGGCATTGGTGATTTGAAGTTATTCAATTTAACAGCTAAATTTAGTAAAACACCGGGTAACATAGATGCACCGCCGCCGAAATTATCTGAACATACAACGGAAATACTGAAGAGTATTGGATACACTGAAGAAGAAATAAAAAGTTTTAAAGAAAAGAAAATCACTTAATAAAAAATTTCTCGCCAAGACGCCAAGTACGCAAAGAATTTTGGCGATCTTTGCGACTTTAAGAGAGACAAATAGGAGCTATATAATTTATGTCAATGACACTTGTAGAAAAAATTCTTGCAAGGGCAACTGGTCAATCAGCGGTGAAAGCCGGTGATGTTCTGGAGCCAAAGGTTGATCTTGCGATGTCGCATGAGAATGCGGCATTAGTGATCAATCAATTTTCTGAAATTTATAAAGATACCGGTATTCCGCTGAAGGTTTGGGATCCATCGAAGATCGCAATTATATTCGACCATCGTGTGCCGGCAGAGAGTGCAAAGACAGCCACGAATCAAAAGAAGATCCGCGACTTTGTGGGTAAACAAGGTGTAACAAAATTTCACGACATCCGCGGTGATGAAGGCGGTATTTGTCATCAGGTCTTACCTGAAAATGGATATGTGATACCGGGATCGGTCATCGTTGGAACAGACAGTCATACAACCAGTCATGGTGCGCTTGGAACGTTTGCATTTGGTATCGGTGCAACTGAAATGGCAAGTGTATGGACTCTCGGCACGGTTCTGAATGTTGAAGTCCCAGGTACAATCAAAGTGAATGTCAATGGAAAATTCCCTGTTGGTGTTTATCCAAAAGATTTAATTTTATATCTAATCGGAAAACTCACTGCCGAAGGTGCGAACTTCAAGGTACTCGAATTCCACGGCGAGGCGATCAAAAATATGAGCACATCCGGTCGCTTAACGCTTTCCAACATGTCGGTAGAAGCGGGCGCAACATCCGGCATTGTGCCGCCCGACGAAGAAACAGTTCGTTATTTAAAAGAAGAAGCTGGAATTGATTTCAAAGGAGAACTGCTGAAACCCGATCTGGATGCGAAGTACGACCAGGTTATTGAAATTAATGTGGCAACACTTGCACCGCAGATAGCCAAACCGCATACTGTCGATAACGTCAAACCGATAAGCGAAGTAACAAATGTTAAGCTGAACCAGATCGTTATCGGATCGTGCACGAACGGACGGCTCGATGATCTGGAGGTGGCAGCAAAAATATTGAAGGGGAAAAAAGTTGCAAAAGGTGTTCGCATGTTAGTATTCCCGGCATCGTGGAGAATTTACAAGGAAGCGCTCAAGCGCGGTTACATCGCCGATTTGATGGATGCAGGCGCTGTTATCATGAATTCAAATTGCGGATGCTGTCTCGGTGTTCATCAAGGAGCGCTGGCAGATGGCGATGTTTCGCTCTCAACAACTAATCGAAACTTTAAAGGCAGACAGGGCAATCCGAATTCCGAAGTCTATCTTTGCTCTGCCGCCGTTGCAGCCGCAAGCGCAATCACAGGTGTAATCACAGATCCGAGAGGAGCAAATTAATATGTCACATCATACATCAAAAGTTGTTGCGATAATGACAAACGATATTTCAACCGATATAATTTATCCTGGCAGATTCATGGCGACAGTTCTTCCAACCGAAACGCCGCAATATTGTTTTGCAGATATGACTGAACTGAACAAACGGTTGAAGAACAAGGAAATCCCACCAAACAGCGCGATAGTTGCAGGTGCTAATTTCGGATGCGGATCATCGCGTGAGCAAGCCGTCTCAACCATCAAAGGTCATGAAATTGTTATCGTTGCAAAGGGATTTGCGCGAATCTTTCTCCAGAATTCAGTAAATCTTGGATTGAAAACTGTTGTTTGTCCAACAATCGAAGCGGCTGAAGGAGATGAGTTAGAAATCCTATCAGATAAAGTCGTGAATGTAACAAAGGGGAAATCATTTCCAATTGAACCCCTGCCCCAAGCCCGGCAAGCGATAGTAGATGCAGGCGGTTTGATTGCATATACAAGAAAAAGATTATTAGAGAAGACGGAAAAAAAGTAAACAATCTTTCTCTAAAAGCCGGATTATATAAAAGGAGAATTTGCTAAAACGATGTTCAGATTATTTGTCATAGGAATTCTCCTTTGTTATTCAAAACCATCCATCGGACAAGATAAAGAATTATTTCAATCCGAAATAAACCAGCACGAAAAACATCTTTCATTTCAAAAGCAAAACAGTATTGCAAGTTCATGGTTTGATGTTACATACTACGGTTTGAATCTTACAGTAACCACAAGCCCACAGCATCTCAACGGTGTAGTTACAATCGAAGGTATATGTCGTGAGCCGGTTTCTACAATATTAACATTCGATCTAATGAACTCTATGCATGTAGATTCGGTAAAGGTTGATGGAGCGTTATGTACATTCGTTCAACAGCCCGCATCGTTAGATGTTAGTTTGGATGTCATATATCCGGCTGACAGGAAATTAAAAATTGAAATATATTATCAAGGATTACCGGTTGGAACAGGTTTTGGAAGTTTCATGTTCGGTATGCACTCAGATGTTCCCTGGGTTTGGTCGCTGAGCGAACCTTATGGTGCACGCGATTGGTTCCCATGCAAAGATCATCCATCCGACAAAGTAGACTCGGCAGATATAACGGTTACTTGTGATTCTTCATTCAAAGTGGGATCGAATGGAAACCTTGTCGCGGTGATAAATAACGGAGATGGAACGAAAACGCATTACTGGCAAGAACGTTATCCGATTGCTTCGTATCTTATTTCAATTGCAATTACAAATTATCAGCAATTCTCTGATTGGTTTCATTACAGTCCTACAGACTCAATGGAGATACTGAATTATGTCATTCCAGAGCGTCTTTCTTCTGCACAGTCTGAACTTCCGAAAACGATAGATATGTTAAAAATCTTCTCTGACTTGTTTGGTTTATATCCGTTCATCAAAGAAAAATACGGTCATGCCGATTTTGGAAGAGGCGGTGCGATGGAGCATCAAACGATGACATCAACAACAACTTATGAGGAGAACACGATTGCCCACGAGCTTGCTCATCAGTGGTTTGGAGATATGATCACCTGTAGAACATGGCCCGATCTTTGGCTTAACGAGGGGTTCGCGCAGTATGCAACGGCATTGTATCTGGAAAGAAAATACGGGCAATCGTCGTATCGGGACTATATGCAAAATCAATTGAGCAACGCTCGGCTTGCCGTCGGTTCGCTTTATGTCGAAGACACATCAACCGTGAGAAATTTGTTCGATGTTAACCGTGTTTATGCCAAAGGGGCATCTGTATTGCATATGCTGCGTCATGTATTAAGCGACTCGATATTTTTCAGATCTCTATTTAGTTATGCAAATCATCCTCAATTAAAATACTCCACAGCATCGACAGAAGATTTTAAAAATGTTTGTGAACAAATCAGCGGAACGGATTTAACTTATTTCTTCAACGAATGGATTTATGGAGAAGGTTATCCGCGCTATTCTATATATTGGAATTTAAAAGATTCATCAAGCGGTTACGTTGTTGAACTTATGCTGAAACAGATTTCCGGAGAAATTCAGTCGAACATATTTACGATGCCCATAGATTTTAAGTTAATCGCTTCGGCGTGGGATACAGTGGTTACAGTGTTCAATAATACATCTGAGCAAATATATCATATTCCTGTTAATCGAATTATCAAAAACATTCAATTGGATCCCGATGGATGGATCCTAAAAGTTATATCCGAGGATTTTAATCGTAACTTCATTCTATATCAAAATTATCCAAACCCATGTGGAACATACACATGGATCAGTTACGCGCTTCCGTCACAGATGCACGTGAAACTGACTCTGTACGACCTACTCGGTCGGGAAATTAAAACGCTCGTAAATGAAACTAAGCCGATCGGTGTTCACGAAGTGAATATAGCAGAGATTGCCGAATACCCTTCCGGTGTTTATTATTATCGACTGACCGGATTGAATCTTGCAATCACCAAGAAATTGCTTATCCTTCATTGATTGAATTGTTCATTGAGGATTAATTTTATACCGTTCTCATGCGTGAGAGTAAAAACTCTGTATATTTTTCATGAGTGAGAAGTTTAACTCGATCTGAACAATTGTATCTAACCAAACTTTTCTTTTTTTTATAAAAAATGATACTCGGTGAAATTAGTTAAAAAGGTGGTTTATATTATGCTGGCATACCAATTGATATATAAGCATGTCTGTGGAGCATATGGTTTAAATATGAAATCAACTACTGTTATTAAAAGTAAAAAAGAAACAATTAATAGTCACAATAAGTCGGAATTAATAAAAAACAGAATTCCCGTGCAATTGATGGATCCAATTGATATATTGATGAAGGAACACGAGATGGGATTGGAACAACTTGAGATTATAGCTCGTGCTGCAGAATCTATACAAATGCATGGGTTTTCCGGCAAAGCATTTCTAGAAATTGCTCATTCAACTCGTGTAATAGATACTGAGATGCGGTGGCACAATGAGAAAGAAGAAAAATACCTTTTCACCCTTTTGGATAAACATGTATTTGAATCGCCTCATGTATTAAGACATAACCGCCGTGAGATGTGGCAGGCTTTCAATGAACTGATGATGTCGGTTAAGGATGTCGAGGAAGGACGGATCCACGGAACAACTATACACGAATTAATTCATTCGGCTGAGATGGTTGTTGAGCGATTTCGAAAGCAAATAGAAAAAGAAAACACAATTATTTTTCCTATAGTGAGGCGGGTACTGACCAACGACGAATATGAACAGCTTCGACACGATATATGCGGTGTGGTTCAGGATCATCAAAGATAAAACTCGAAGTTGTATATAATAAATTTTTTTTGTAATACTAACGTTAATAATAATTGGAGAACCTATGTATCCGATAGTAGCGAAGGAAATTCTTTCACCTACAATCACAAAATACGAAATAAAAGCACCGTTCATTGCAAAGAAGCGCAAAGCCGGAAACTTTGTCATGCTTCGCATTGTTGAAGATGGTGAACGTATCCCAATCACGCTGGTCGATAGCGATTCGAATGCAGGCACTATAACATTAATTGTTCAAGCCATCGGAAAAACAACCAAGCTGCTTGCAACCAAAAATGTTGGCGATAGCATTTTGGATGTTGTTGGACCTTTGGGCGTTCCGACACCGATTGAATTACACGGACAAGTCGTTTGTATCGGCGGTGGTGTAGGAACAGCAGAAGTATATCCAATAGCACGCGCATTGAAAGATGCTGGCAATACAATCTTCAGCATTGTTGGCGCAAGATCTAAGGACTTGATTATACTAGAAAAAGAAATGGGACAGATATCAAAAGAAATTTATGTTACAACCGACGACGGTTCTTATGGCAGGAAGGGTATCGTTACCGATCCATTGAAAGATTTGCTTGATGCAAATAAAGATATTCATGCCGTTTATGCGATTGGTCCACTGCCGATGATGAAAGCAGTTGCAAATCTAACAAAGACATACGGCACTAAAACTTTAGTCAGCTTGAATGCTATCATGGTAGATGGAACCGGTATGTGCGGTGGGTGCCGTGTTTCGATTGGTGGGAAAATGAAATTTGCTTGTGTTGATGGACCTGAATTCGATGCTCACCTTGTTGATTTTGATGAATTAATAATGAGAAACAGAACATATGTTGATCTTGAAAAAATTGCAGATGAACGTTGTAAACTCACACCATCCATCGTTGCGTTGGCAGGAGGTGTGAAATGAATTACGTCAATCCAATGAAACCATCCGAGAGGATGAAGCTACCACGCCAAGCTTCAATCGAACAGATAGCAGAAGAAAGAAATAAAAATTTCAACGAGGTATCGGCAGGGTTAGATGAAGCACGAGCTTTGATAGAAGCTGCCCGCTGCCTCGAATGTAAAAATCCAGTTTGCATCGAAGGTTGTCCGGTTACTATCGACATTCGCACTTTCATCCAGTTAATATATAAAAAAGATTATATTGGTGCGGCAAATAAAATTCGTGAAGCAAACTATTTGCCGGCAATATGCGGACGCGTTTGCCCGCAGGAAACTCAATGTGAAATTGTTTGTACACTTGGAAAAAAATACGAACCTGTTGCCATCGGTAAGTTAGAACGCTTCGTTGCTGATTATGAGATAACTCATAACCTATTTGTTCCACCGGTAATAACAAACCATATTGATAAGAAGGTTGCCGTAGTGGGTTCTGGACCTGCTGGTATAACTTGCGCTGCCGAACTTGCAAAGATAGGTTATAAAGTTACAATCTTCGAAGCACTGCATGGTCTTGGTGGTGTATTGCGATACGGTATCCCCGAATTTCGTTTACCACGAGAAATTCTTGATACCGAAATGGAGCGTGTACGTCAATTGGGTGTCGAGATTTATAAAAATTTTGTCGTTGGTCGGACAGCATCAATTGACGAATTATTCAACGAATGGGGTTTCGAAGCGATATTTCTTGGCACTGGAGCGGGTACTCCAACATTTATGGGTATCCCCGGTGAAAGTTTAAGTGGTGTCTATTCGGCGAATGAATACCTTACTCGTATAAATCTAATGAAAGCTTATCAATTTCCTGATTCTGATACCCCAATTAAAGTTGGTAAAGAAGTTGCCGTTATTGGTGGTGGAAATACAGCAATGGATGCTGTTAGAACCTCGCTCCGACTTGGTGCTAAGAAGGCATATCTGATTTATCGCCGTTCACGAAAAGAAATGCCTGCGCGCGAAGAGGAAGTTCACCATGCAGAACAAGAAGGTGTTGAATTTATGATGCTTACAAATCCAACCCGCATTATTGCAGATGGAAATAATTGGGTTTCAGGTATTGAATGCCAGAAGATGGAATTAGGTGAGCCAGATGAATCAGGAAGACGGAAGCCAATAGCTATCAAAGGATCTGAGTTTATCGTGCCGGTTCAAACTGTAATCGAGGCAGTTGGTCAAAAACCCAATCCAATCATCCAAACAACTACCGATGGTCTCAATGTCAGCAAATGGGGAACAATCGTAGTAAATGATGTACAGCTAACGAGTCGGGAAGGAATTTTTGCTGGGGGTGATTTGACCCGTGGCGGAGCGACAGTTATTCTTGCTATGCGTGATGGTAAAATCGCTGCCGAAGCAATTCATAAATATCTTTCTGAAAAACCAGATGCCGATACTAAAGTGAAATAAAGAACTGTTTATGTCTGAGCAGCATTCGATTCTAATTATTAACCCAGGTTCAACTTCCACGAAGATTGCACACAGCATCGATGGAACAATAGTTGAAAGAGACACGATACAACACACGGTAGAGGAGATTCGTAAATATAAAACACTATGGGATCAATTCCCATATCGGCTTAAGTTGTGTGAACAGTGGGCGACTGAACGAATTACGGAATGTTCGGCAGTCGTCTCGATGGGCGGGCTGCTGCGTTCGGTAGAAGGGGGTACTTACCTTGTAAACGAAAAGATGCTTAACGATGCACGCGCAAATCTTCAAGGAGAACATGCTTCCAATTTAGGGTGCGCACTTGCACAAACTATATCATCGAAGTATAATTGTCCCGCATATATTGTCGATCCTGTTTCAGTAGATGAGTTTGAACCACTTGCATATTATTCGGGTCATCCGAAAATCAAGCGAAGAAGCTTATCGCACGCACTAAATATTCATGCAGCAGCAAGACGTGCAGCAGAAGAATTAAAGTTGCCGTTGAGTCATTCGTCATTTGTCATTTGTCATTTGGGCGGCGGAATTTCTATTGCCCCTGTTCGGTCGGGGAAAATAATCGATGTCAATGATGCATCAAGTGATGGTCCATTTTCACCTGAGCGGACCGGTGGTTTACCTCTTCAACCGTTTATTTCCCTTTGCTTCTCTAAAGAATTCAATGAGACAGACATCAGAAAATTGGTAATGGGTAAAGGCGGACTTGTTGCTTACCTTGGTACGAATTCAGTTGTTGAAGTTGAAAAGCGTATTGAGAATGGAGACATGGAAGCATTGAATGTGTACCAGGCAATGGCGTATCAGATTTCGAAAGAGATTGGTGCAATGGCAGCGGTTCTTTCAGGCAAGATGAATGCAATAGTGTTAACGGGTGGTATCGCGCATTCAAAAATTCTTATATCATGGATAATCGACCGAGTGCAATTCATCAGTCGGGTGCTCGTTTTCCCCGGCGAAGATGAAATGCTGGCGTTGGCTCAGGCAGGTCTGCGGGTCTTGAATCAATTGGAACAAGCAAAGGAGTATTAGTTATGATAAAAAACTTTGAAGAACTAATTAATGCCGCACAACAAATTAAAAACAAAAAAGTTGTTGTTGTGTTTCCCAATAACGAAGAAACTTTATCGGCTGTAAATCAAGCATGTGAAGAAGGAATAGCGAATTTTATTCTTGTAGGTAATGAAGAAATTATTCGTAAGAAATTCTTGAGCCGTGTACCGAAGGGTGTTGAAATAATTAATGATCCGGAAGTTAACCGGGCGCTTGAAAAATCGATTGAATTAATTCGCCGTGGAGAAGGTGATATTCTACTGAAGGGTGGAGTCGATACGGGAACGCTAATGAAAGCTGTATTGCAAGATGAATCTGGAATCCGATCCGGACGGCTGCTATCAGATGTTTTCATTTTTGAATATCCCTCACGAATTGGAAACAAACTAATCATGATCACTGATGGGGGATTGACGCTTGTCCCTAATTTAAAAGAAAAAGTTGAGTTGATAAATAATGCTGTGGAAGTTGCACACGCTTTGGGCAACGCAAATCCCAAAGTTGCAGTTCTCTCAGCAACAGAGTTTGTGAATCCTAAGCTTCAATCTACGGTTGATGCGGCAGAGCTTACAAGAATGAATGAAAGCGGTCAAATTAAAGGATGTACAGTGCACGGACCGCTCGCCCTAGACAACGCTGTTTCTGTTGAAGCTGCCGAAGAAAAGGGGATTAAGTCACCGGTTGCCGGGAATGCCGAAATTCTCATCCTACCGAACATCGAAGCGGCAAACATATTCGCCAAAGGTACAACATATTTTGCGGGTTATCGGCTGGCGCATGTGATAATTGGAGGGAGAATACCGATATTAATTCCATCGCGAGCCGACAAAAGCGATGCAAAAATGCTTTCCATTGCTCTTGGAAAGATTATGTGTGAATATTATACTCGCAAATAATTTTCGTTGACTTTCATCCAACTCCTTCTTATCTTTAATTAAAGAATCTCGTGATCGACATAGACAGAATTCCTGAACTTATGCGGCGCGCGAGATAATACCCCGGAACGAAAACAGCAGCGCCAGCGCTCAATTTCGCTCATTCTTCAAATCTCAATTCCTGTTCAGGTATCCTTTCTATCTATAATTCGATTGCGGAAAAATATTATTCAAGGTTAACGGTGTTTTCATTTATATGGAGGGTGTTATGGTAAAAAGGGATATACATAAAGGACAAAATAGGTTGGTAACTCAACCCAACATTTTTCGGTCTCTTCAGAAATTGGAGAAAAATATTCCTGAAACGGTTTTGCAAAAGAAAATCGATCGTTTACAGCGTTCACTTGCCCAGCGTGAGAGTGAAGTATGGACACTGAGACAACTTCTGCTTTACCGTTAGCGGTTTGTTGAAATAAATTTTATTATCACATTATGGAATAATGATTTTTCCGATATCGTGGGAGATATTTTTATAATTTACAGCTATAATACTAATTTTTATCATCCAATCAGTTAAGGTTTTTCTGCGATTAACACAATATCCCGCGAACTATTAGCGCGATATCCCAACAGATCGATTCCACCATAAGATTGTTGTTTTATGAAGCCCGACTTCGAAGCGATATCCATTAATTTCTCTTGATATATAGGATAATGAATTATAGAATTGAATATGTGTGATGATGCTTTATTCGCGGGATGGTGAATTGTCAATATGTTAAAGCGGAATGTCTTTTTATAAAAATCGTAATAACGAATGCTGGTAAATTCTTTAGAATTTCTGACATTCTGAATCCTTTCACCTTCATGTAAAATTCGGTTGTAATTTAATATTTGAAATACAATTATTCCACCTGGGTGTAACATCTGGAAAAATATTTTAAATGTATTATGCAACGATTTAGGTGGTATGTGAGGCAATGAGTTACCCAAACAAAAGATAGCATCAAATTTACATTCAATCAATTTGTGAATTGAAAGAAAATCCGATTGAACGGTTTTTATTTTAAGGTGCATTTCGCGTGCATGTTTCCGGGCTTGCTTAAGCATTTTAGGGGAAATATCGACCGCGGTAACATCAATACCAAGTGAAGCGAGCAAGAGCGAATGGAAACCTGTGCCGGCACCGGCGTCGAGTGCAGATGAGATTTTATATTTTTCTATAATCGATTTAAAATATTTTTCTTCTTTCTTAAATCGCTCATCAAACGATGTCATTCCATCGTACGAGGATGCTAAGTTATCGTAAAATTGCTTAATTGCTTTCATAATAAATCAATATATATCAATCTTACGCGTGCTGATAATATTTCCGCTGATTCCAAAGACTGAAATTTCAACTGGAATTTGTGCATTAGTAGCGAGGACCGCTTGTTTCGTTATCTGCAGTAACCCTGAACAGCAAGGAACTTCCATTACTAAAATTTTAATGCTGCGAGGATTCGATTGTTCGATTATCTTTTTAATTTTTTCAAAATATAAATGAGTATCATCAAGTTTGGGACAACCCACCGCGATTGGAAATTTGCTAAGATAATCATTGTGGAAATTTCCGTATGCAAATGGAACACAATCGGCGACTAATGCAATATCTGCATTTTTGAAATATTGCGCATTTGGTGAAACAAGGTGAAGTTGTATGGGCCATTGCCGAAGTTGAGACTCGATGGAGTTGCTCGTTTGTGCACTGATTGGTTTTTGAATTACCATAGTTCGGCTTGAGGGACAACCGACAGGATGATGTTGATGGTTTGTATGTATCGCTTGTAACTTATCGTCATCCATATTAAGATGCAGGATGTGAGCATCTAATTTCTCCGGTGAATGTTGCCTGAGGTGCTCGATAACTCCTGTTTCATCGTATGCATCCGTTTCTGTTTCAATTATTGATAAGGCGTCACGTGGACATTCGCCAATGCAGGCACCAAGTCCATCGCAGAAGCTTTCTTTCACGATTTTCGCTTTACCATCTATTATTCGTAAGGCGCCTTCCGGACAAGATGTTATACATACAGCACATCCATCGCAAAGTGATTCATCGATTTGTATAATTTTTCGTTTTACCATCATAGTTCTTTCAATCTATTAAATATTTTTAAATTTTCAATCATTTGGTTGATACTCAGGTACTTGACCTCGATTGTGTTGATAAAGCGGTGTATCGAGTTCCTTGAATCGTTTCTGATATTCAGCTTTCAAAATTTGATTATGCCAATTATTTGTGAGCATCGCAAGTCCGGTGATCGCCACAAAAACGCCGATAATTAATATGCCAAAGATCCAGTTTGGTACATGTGTTTTGGTAATCGGTGTGCGGATATCAAGCGTATTTTTCACGGGGCAAACTTGCACGCAAGCGAGGCAGTTCATGCATTCATCGCTCCACACCTTATTAACTTTGTGTACTTTGATGTTCGAAGGGCATGCTTTGGTGCAAAGTTCGCAATCGACACACGAAGTTTTGTTTCGAGTTATCTTTGTAGGACTTAACCAACTTAACGCGCCAAGCAGTGCACCGTATGGGCAGAGGTAGCGGCACCAAAAATTCTTAATGAAAAGTGAAAACATCATCAATATAATAATTGTCCAGAGCGAGAATGATGAGATGTTGGCGAAAAATAGAAACATTTTAATGTCAGCTACTTTATTATATGGACTATAGATAAATTCCATAAGCGATTCGGTGTTCATTTGCCAGATCCAGTAAGCAAAGAAGAATAGAAGCAGATATTTAATTGACCGGAGAGGATAATCGAGCCAGCGGTTCAAATTCAAATTTTTACCAAATATTTTCCTGCCCAGCATCCACAAGCTTTCGCTTAATGTGCCAACAGGACACAACCAGCCACAAAAACTTTTTTTAAGGAGTATACTGATTGCGATAATAGCGATGAATATGAATAAACCGGACGGATGTACGTTATTGATTACTCCGGTTTGGAGCCAATATTTTAAACTGATTAATGCGCTGATTGGTAAAAATCCTTCAACACCCGGTGGTCTTTCATAAAATGCCAGTTGGTTTTGGCTTAATCCCCATTTCATGAACAAATAAAATTCGATCCCGATCCAAATACAGAGAAGTAAAAAAACTATTTGAACGGTTGATCGAAGAAATTGTGAGTCGGTTTTAAGTCTCAAAGCAAATCTTTTGTATATATTTTTTTCATCTCTGTAATTATATTTTTCTTTCCTCAGCTTAGGGTCTATTTTTTTTACACTAAAAATATTTGTATCGGGATCAATGGATAATTCGTCTAATGAATTGGTGAGCATAAGACTGTCGGCAGGCGATTCACTTCTACCGTTGGTAATTGTTCGTTGTAATTCCATAGTCAATTTTTCTGGTGATATATTCAGAGTATTTAGTCTGATTATTAATTAAAAAAAGGTGTGGTTGTTAGATGGTCAAACTGTATTGTGGCTTTTTATTGTCGTCTGCCATTTCGAGTATATTTTTTGAAGCAAGCATATGATGAATTCTTTCGCGGATTATTTCCCACTGATCGTGGACAGCACAATGATCGTCATGGGTACAATTTGGAAAGCCCAAAACGCAACTATTTATTAAGGAGAGACCATCTATAGCTTCAACTATCTGAAGTATAGTGATATCTTTTGCAGGTACTGCTAAACCAAATCCACCCGCGGGACCCTTATGTGAAACCAAAAATCCTTTGCGTGTGAGGTCTTGGAGTATTTTCGCTACAAAATGGTAAGGAATATCAATACGTTTAGTTAACTCTCGTATTGAAGTCATCTCATTTTGTGGTTTCAATGCCAGATACAGCACGGCTTGTAGTGCATATTCGCATTGCCTGCTAAAAAGTATACTCATTTTAAATTATCGGACTATTTAATAAAGTCTATTATTTGTAGCTGTGAAGAGATTTCATATAATTCGCACGTTCAAATGCTGCCGGATCAGCCACAGATTTCTGGCTCATGCTTCCTTTAAGTTGTTGCACCGACACATATTCGTGTTCATCCATCCATCGTTCAACTTCGGTAAGGGTTTTTTTAATATGTTCTGGTCCATATTTAAGAAGGGCAGAGCACATCATTGTAACATCAGCTCCTGCCATTAACATCTTTAATACATCATCACCATTATGGATTCCGCTCGATGCGGCAAGGTTAGCTTTAATTTGTCCGTGCAATATTGCAATCCATCGCATCGGCAATCGCAATGCTTGCGGTGAACTTAAGATTACATTCGGTTCAATTTCAAGAGTCTCCAAATCAATATCGGGCTGATAGAAACGATTAAAGAGAACTAATCCATCAATACCGATATTGTCGAATTTCCGTGCCATATTTGCCATAGTTGTAAAAAAGGCACTTAGTTTCACTGCTACTGGTATCGTAACGCTTTTCTTCACTGTCTTGACTACTTCTAAATATTTATTCTCGAGTTCTGTTGATGAAACATCTGGATTGGTTGGGATGTAATAGATGTTCAGTTCCAGTGCGTCGGCGCCGGCATCCTGAATTTTTTTTGCATACTCGATCCACCCGCCAACCGAAACTCCGTTTAGACTGCCGATGATAGGAATCCCGAGCGTTTTTTTTGCTTTTTGTATATGTTCAAGATATTCTTCGGGTCCGGTATTATATTGCTGAATTTCAGGAAAATAAGTCAGCGCCTCGGCATAACTTTCGGTGCCATGCGATAAATAATGTAGAAGTTCTGAACGCTCGTGCGCAATCTGTTCTTCGAAAAGTGAGTACATTACGATTGCTGAGGCACCCGCATCTTCAAGTTGTTTCATGCTGTCGAGTGAGTAAGAAAGCGGCGATGCTGATGGAACTATCGGGTTTTTTAGTTTTTTCCCTAGGTATGTTGTGGTCAGATCCATTTTTATTTCCATTCCTTCAATCTATAATATTATATTATTATCTAACGTAAATTTATTTTTGTGCGGAGTTGTCGTTGCCACGAGCAAGATGTTCATACATCTTCCAGCGTGTTTCTATGTCGCTTTGAGCGAGAGCGCCTAATTCCTTTGCTCTCTCAGGATAACTTTTTTCGAGCATTTTAAATCGGGTTTCTAAATCTGTAAATTCTTTTAACTTCCGGCTTGGGGCTTTCGAATCGAGTTTGAAAGGATTTTTTCCCTCAAGTGTCAGCATTGGATTATATCTATAAAGAGGAAAATAACCAGTCTCCACAGCAAGTTTTTGATTTTGCATTCCGCGCGTCATATTTATACCGTGTGCTATGCAATGGCTATATGCTATGATAATCGAAGGACCATTATATGCTTCTGCCTCAATGAATACGCGGAGTGTTTGTAGATCGTTCGAGCCCATTGCAACTGTTGCTACATATACATTTCCATACGCCATCGCCAAGAGACCTAAATCTTTTTTTGCCGTCGGTTTTCCGTTCGCGGCAAATTTTGCTATCGCTGAACGGGATGTAGCTTTCGACATTTGTCCGCCCGTGTTAGAATACACTTCGGTATCTAAGACAAGGATATTTACATTTTTGCCAGTAGCAATCACATGATCTAATCCGCCATATCCTATATCATAAGCCCAGCCATCTCCACCGATAATCCAAACACTGCGTTTCACGAGATTATCACAAAGACTTAGCAAGCTCTTAGCTTCCGGGGAAGAGATGTTCTTTAATTTATCTTTAAGAATCTGTACTCTCTCGCGCTGTGTATAAATACCGGCTTCATCTTTTTGATCGGCAGTCAATAACTCGTTTGCAAGTGTTTCGCCGATCTGAGATTTTAATTTCTCAACCAACTCTTTTGCCATCTCGGTATGTTTATCGACAGTGAGACGCATTCCAAGACCAAATTCTGCATTGTCTTCAAAAAGTGAATTCGACCATGTTGGTCCACGACCGTTAATATCTACACAATATGGGGTTGTTGGCAAATTACCGCCATAGATCGATGAACATCCGGTTGCGTTGGCAATGATTGTTCTGTCGCCAAAAAGTTGTGTAACTAACTTAATATACGGCGTTTCTCCGCATCCGGCACATGCACCTGAATATTCAAACAAGGGACGTAAAAATTGTGAACCTTTAATGGTATCTACCTTAACAGTTCGTCTGTCTATATCCGGTATATTCAAAAAGAAATCGTAGTTTAACCGCTCGGATTCACGGATGGGTGGCTGCGGTTTCATATTGATAGCTTTCACTTTTGTTTCCGATTTACTCTTTGCCGGACAAATGTCAACGCAAAGACCGCATTCTGTGCAATCTTCAGGTGCGATTTGTATTGTGTACTTCATTCCTTTGTATTCTGTACCTTTAAAATCGATCGACTTAAATGTGGCAGGAGCTTTATCGAGGAATTTCGAGTCATAAACTTTTGCACGAATTGCGGCATGAGGACATACCATAACGCACTTATTGCACTGGATGCAAATCTCTGATTCCCAAACCGGAATTTCCAATGCGATGTTTCTCTTTTCCCATTGAGCTGTGGCTGTTGGGAACGTTCCATCTATCGGCATTGCGCTGACGGGGAGTTCATCACCGTTACCTGCGACTATTTTACCAAGAACATTTTTAACATAATCGGGGGCTTGGAGCGACACTATCGGAGGCATTTCAATATTGCTTGTAACTTTATCAGGTATCTTCACTTCGAATAGGTTAGCAAGAGTTTGATCAACCGCCTCGAAATTTTGTGTTACAATATCAGCGCCCTTTTTACCGTAAGTTTTTTCTATTGAATGTTTGATTGCCGCTATCGCGTCATCTTTCGGTAATACACCCGATATGGCAAAGAAGCAGGTTTGCATGATTGTATTTATGCGTGTTCCCATGCCGGTTTGTCGTCCGACATTATACGCATCTATTACATAAAGTTTGATCTTTTTATCAATGATCTGTTTTTGTATATGTCGCGGAAGTTTATCCCACACTTCATTCGGTCCGTATAAACTATTTAAAAGAAATGTTGCGCCTTTAATTGCGGTTTTAAGTACATCATATTTCTCAAGAAAGAACCATTGATGACATGCGATAAAACTTGCTTTATCGATCAAATATGTTGAGTGAATCGGTCGTGGTCCAAAACGTAAATGCGATATTGTTGTTGAACCCGATTTTTTTGAATCGTACACGAAATATCCTTGCGCATAAAAATCTGTATCTTCACCGATGATCTTGATCGAGTTTTTATTGGCGCTAACAGTTCCATCTGCCCCGAGACCAAAGAAAATTGCTCTCACCACATCGTCGGATTCGGTTGTGAATGATAGGTCGTATTCTAAACTTGTTTTTGTTACATCATCGTTGATGCCGACATTGAAATGATTTTTGGGTTGTGTTTTTTTCATTTCGTCAAAAACAGTTTTTACCATAGCAGGTGTAAATTCTTTTGATGAAAGACCATATCTGCCGCCGATAATTTTAGGATATGAGAATGGCAAATTGTTATTTATGAATGCTTCACTGATTGTAGTTACAACATCCTGATACAGCGGTTCACCGGTTGCTCCGGGTTCTTTCGTTCGATCTAAAACCGCGATATTCTTAACCGATTTCGGTATTGCTTTTAAGAAATGTTCCATCGAGAATGGTCGAAATAGACGAACTTTCAACAGCCCGATCTTTTCCCCTTTTTGATTGAGATGTTCTACCGTTTCGTGTGCCGCTTCTGCGCCCGAACCCATCATTATAATAATTCGCTCCGCATCAGGCGATCCCACGTATTGAAATAATTCATATTTGCGCCCGACCATTTGTTCGAACTTTCGCATCGTTTTCTCAATGATCGCAGGGCAAGCATCGTAAAATGGATTTACGGTTTCTCTTGCCTGAAAGTAGACATCAGGATTTTGGGCGGTGCCGCGAAGAACAGGTCTATCGGGAGACATAGCTCTTGAACGATGAGCGCGGATTAATTCATCGTTGATCATTGTCCGCATATCGTCTTCTGTCAGTTGTTCTATCTTCATTACTTCATGAGACGACCGAAAACCATCAAAAAAGTGTATGAACGGAATACGCGATTCCAAAGTTGCCGCCTGAGCGATTAATGCGAAGTCCATTATTTCCTGCAGCGAATTTGATGACAGCATTGCCCATCCGGTTGATCGCGCAGCCATCACATCGCTGTGTTCTCCAAAAATTGAAAGGGCATGGGTTGCAACAGTTCGCGCGGCGATATGAAACACTGTCGACGTTAACTCGCCCGCAATCTTGAACATATTCGGTATCATCAACAATAATCCCTGCGCCGATGTGAAAGTCGTTGATAATGCTCCTGTTTGAAGTGCGCCGTGCACCGCACCAGCCGCTCCTCCTTCACTTTGCATCTCGATCACTTGCGGTATCGTTCCCCACAAATTTCTTTTCCCGAGAGCCGACCACTCATCGGACCATTCACCCATATTGGAAGAAGGTGTTATTGGATAGATAGCAATTACTTCATTTGTTTTGTGCGCGACATATGCGGCAGCTTCGTTACCGTCTATAGTGACCATTGTTCGATTTTGTTTCATATCTGTTAAATCTTGTAGTATTATGTAAGTTTTTTATGATTTGATTGGCTCAGATTATTGCAATAATCGTTCCAGAGTTATATTGATTTATCTTTAAAATTGCGGGAATAAATAGTAATTTCAGACCTATATTTCTCATTTCTGAAACCAATTAGAACCAATTTTGCAGTATTGAAATTGAATAAGAGAGACTTCTGAATTATTCTTTTTGTCATGTTGAGCGGAGCGAAACATCTCGATTTTAAAGTATTTGAGACCCTTCACTTCCTGCCCGCCGTCCGATATGGCGGACATTGGCAGGCGGGCGTTCAGGGTGACAGTCGGAGAGATTTTTCAGAAGTCTCTAAGAATTAATTCAATAAAATATTTATTGATCAGCGGTGAACGCAAAATCTGACTTAGCAATTGTTTAATCCGCTTTAGAGTTACGTTTTGGCGGAGGAGAAGTGTGGGTACAATTCCCCGCCGCTCGTCTACGATTCGTGGAGCGGCGAGGCAGTACATTGGTTATTATCTTAGGACGGCCTATTAAGCTCCATAAATCCCAAAGATTAAAAGAGAATGAAAATAGATTATCGTTATCTTACAAAATATTCTGCAATCACCTTCTGCCAACTCACATCGGAAAGTTCTTCAAGTTGCCCGATATAAATCTGACCCTCTTCTATATATTCACCTTCTCGTTTTTCGGATTTCAATATATCCTTTATTAATATTTTGCAATTTTCAATATCATTCTGGAATAAAGCAACAGCAGATTTACCGATGTACATTCCTTTAATTTCGTCATCTATTTTATCCGTATCAAGAGCGCAAATCCAATTTCTTTCATAAGGGGTCATCTCTAGTGCCACAAGATTTCTCAGCAAAACTGTATTTACCTGTGATACTTTTCCGGTAATTGGAGAATTAAAAGTAACGCTTCTGCCTCCTTGCTTCACCGTAAATAGCGGCTGACCAGCTTTTATGTTCATACCAAGATTTGGAAGTTCAATCGAATCTATTTTGCCAATTAATTTTTTAGCAAAGTCATCTATGCCAATTTTTGTAATTCCTTCTTGATTGATGCTAAACCATGTATGATTCTTAGCTATGAATACACCGCCGGGAATTGAAAACTCTCCTTTGATAAAATCATGCGAGGCTGGAAGATGAGTGATATGCACATTAGGTTTGAGTTGCTTCTGGATTTTATCCTGTCTTTTAATTAATATTTTCTTCACGAAGGCAAGAAGCTCGTCTTCGGTAAATGGTTTTTGGACATAATCCATTACACCATATTTCATCGTTTCAACAGCAGTTTCCACAGAAGCGTATCCTGTAATAATAATTACATCTATGTCGGGGCGTAAATGTTTTACCGACTTTGTCACTTCAACTCCATCCATGAGTGGCATTTTGAGATCGGTAAAAACAAAATCGTAATGACGTTTTTGTATCAAACCGAGAGCTTCCTGACCTGTTTCTACAGTATCTATAGAGTAACCGTCAAGCACAAGAATTTTTCTGAAGCTGCCAAGAATAACTTCCTCATCATCAACACAAAGAATTTTAGCTTTTGGATTTCCGACTTCAGCACGTTTTAATGTTTTTGCCTCGCTGGTAAAATCTAGCTTAAGACTTTCCTGTAAAACAATTTCACGCTCTTTCTTTAACTTATTTTCGGTTAAGCGCTTGCTAATCATACGGATCAAGATATCAGCAATGATGAATATAATTACTGCAAGTATTAATAATGCCATGGCGTTTCTCCTAAAAAGAATAATTTGTTAAACTTTTATTAAGTACGAATCTGCATTCTATCTGAACTGCAAGGAACTAAATTTTTAATTTCATAACCAAGGTCATGAGGTATAACGCGATATACCCATCCTTCAAAGTAAGGATCTTTTTCGATCAGGTTAGAAACTAATTTAAGATTTTTATTCACATCAATTATTCTGCCTGAAACGGGAGAATGAATTTTATGTATTCTCTCATCCCTTGATTTGATTGTAAGACAACTAATGCCTTGTGCGACCTCATTTTCAAGATCGAGAAATTCGATTTCTGCAACTGAATCAATTGTTGCAAGAAAAAAATCGCAAACACCTATTAAAACCGATCCATCCCTTTCTTCAAACAGCCAGCTTGAATGACCGAGACGATAATATTTTGCTGGGCAGTCAACATAATATAATTCATTTTTTTGATCTTTTATTAACGATTGTTTTTGCTTCTTGTTAATTTGCTGATATTTGTTCGCGCGATAAATTGAACTCAGCAATTCGTCCACGGTAAATGGTTTGGGAATAAAATCTATTGCACCCCGGTAAAGTGAATTAACAGCGTTTTCAACAGTTGAATAGCCTGTCATCATTATTAAAGCGCTGTCGATATTTCTCTTTTGAAGCTCATTTAAAATCTGGAAACCATCACCATCGGGCATCATAATATCGCAGATGATAATAGAGTAATATTTTTTTGAGATTTTATCAATTGCAGCCGTTACATTTAAAGCAGTATCAATTGAATAATTTTCGAGTGAGCAGATTTTAACCACTCCATCTATTATTACACTCTCATCATCAATGACCAATATGTTCGATTGTTTATTCATCAATCAAACTTACTTCTGCTGTGTAAGTGGAAGCCGGATAATAAAAGTAGTACCTTTTTCTTCTTCGCTTTCAACGCTTATAGTTCCATTATGATTATCGATTATTCCCCAGATTACAGCCAAACCAAGTCCTGTACCTTTTTGTCCTTTAGTTGAGAAAAATGGCTCAAAGATTTTTGGAAGATCATCTTTACTAATTCCGCAACCCGTATCGCTGATTCTTATTTCTATATACTCTTTTAATCCCGAAGAATCAACAAAATCCCATTTCTCCCAGTTACTGTTTTCAGAAGAACATACTTCGTAAACACCCTGCCCGCTTATCTCGAATGCAAGAACAGGCGCGCCGCATTGGGGGCAGGATTTATCGGGCTGAACAAGCGATGTATCGCAATCCGGGCAAACAAATTTGGTCTCTTTATCTATTTTAACTCCGGGATAATAATGGTTACGATGTTTTCCGTAAACAGGATCAAGATGAATTATTCCCCCATTGCCGGCAGAAACAACTTTTACTTTCAATGCCGGTAGCCCGTCAATCTTAAAATCGTTATCAATTAGACTGTGACGTTTTGGACATGATGCTTTCTTTATCTGAGCAACTCCAAATGGGGAAAGAGAAATTTGTTTTTTAACTATTGTTATTGTTCCACCGTCTTTGCCAATTGCATCTGACGCATTTACAAAAAGGTTGATGAATACTTGTTGAATTTGATTTGAATCGACAGTTATTGGGGGAAGATTGTTTTCCGACTTTCTGATAATTTTTATTTTTTTTACCGACAACTGTTTTTCAACTACAATGATTGCTTTGTCAATAATTTCATTCAAATTTGCATTGCTTTTTCTGGGAACGGACTGCCGAGCAAAATCCAATAAGCTTTTTACAATTTCCCGGCTTCGTATAGTTTCTCTGACGATAATATTCAGATCTTCCTGAAGTTCGGGGTTATCCTTTGTTCTCTTTAAAAGAAAGCTGCTGTAAGTCAGGACTCCGGTCAGGGGGTTATTTATTTCGTGAGCAACGCCTGCGGCAAGGCGTCCCAGCGAAGCCATTTTGTCCGATTGAAAAAGCTGCATGCGTGCTTCTGCGAGCTTCTTTGTCATATTGTTAAATGAAGAACCAAGTTTTCCTATTTCATCATCGCTGAGATCTTTAATGGCATAATTCAAATTCCCCTGACTAACCTGTAATGTCGCATTCAACAAATCATTAACGGGATTAGATACCCAGCGTCTTACGAAGAAAGCGATCAATAATCCAACTGCGATTATTGCAACAATTGCAAAGATCACAATTTCCAATTCTCGTGTAATAATCGCGTTATCAACCTCTGCAAGGGAGATTGAAACATCCAGAACACCAAGAACTTTTTGATTTTTCGGATGAGCATGACAGTTCGCCTGCCAACACGATGTTTCGTTGTAAATCGGGGTAATTATTCCAAGAACACGGTTGGAGTCTGGATGAATCTTGAATATTCGGGTTCGCTCGGTGATAGAGATCTGCTCTAAAGGTTGATCTTCCGAGTGGCATGCATAACAACTCTCAGCACGCTTATCAACCATTTTATTTATGTTTTTAGAATCGGATGAATAAATAATCTCACCGATTTTATTTATGATTCTCACATCTCTTATTTGCGGCTGCGTTCCAATTGAATTAATTGTCTGTTGAATTCTATCTCTTTGATTTAACATCATATCAAACCGGGTGCTGGATATAACCGTTTCACCAAGCTGATTTGCATGTCGTTCAACTTCAGAAATCAAGCTGCTGCTCTGCGATGTAATATTGAAGTATGCAAATACGCCAATTATTACAAGCGATGTTAATGCAACAGCGAATATTAACCGAAATCCAATCTTCTTAAAAAGCATATTACGAAATTATTATTCAATTCAAATTTAATTATTTACCAACTAATATCCCTGGTTTTTGCTTTGGATATACAAAGTTTTCGTGGCAACCATTGCAGCCGGGTTTAACAGAATAATCATTACCGGCATGGCAATCTTCGCAGCCAAGTTCTGAATGTGGCTCGGTAAGCCGCAAGCCGGTTACATAATGCTTAAAGGTTTCTTTTTTCCAGTTCTTATGGCAACTTACACATTGATTATTAAGTTTTTGATATGGCCGCTTTGATCCATGACAATTAATACAAGAAAGATTAATGTGATGTTTTTTCAGCGCCCACCCAGTTCTCTTCTCATGATTAAATTGTTCAACTTGTTTATCAAGATGACATTTTGCACAGTCATCTTTTGCGTGACAACTAAAGCATTTTTTATGGTGGTCTTCTAATGATTTTTTCTCCTTTACTAATTTTAATTTATCACTCGATGGATTATTCACATCATGGCATTTCGTGCAGCTTTCCTGTGCATGGCAGTCAATACAATTTAATTTGAAATTTTTTACGTGGTCGTCATGATAGTAAGTTACAAACTTTCCTTTTTCATAATTTGTTTCGTAGACAATTTTAGTTGGTTCAGTAACGGGTGGATGAACTTTACCTGCTAATTGTTTTTTCGACTCCTCTTTATGTGATCCTTTTACTTCGCTTATTGGAATGTGGCAAGATTTGCAACCTGTTTCATGACTCCACTCTCGATGGCACTCCATACATTGTCTGTGATAAGCGCCTTTCAGATCAAGAATGGCGATATTCTCTCGTTGTCTTGAGGGTTCATGACATTTGCTACATTTTAAAATTTGTTCTAAAGTATTGTGATGATGGCAATTCCCACAGCCACCAAGCATTACGGACATCTGTGCATGGATCCTGTGTGAAAAATAAACAGGACCAAACCTCTCATTCGCTTGATCAATAATAACAAGTTCATCGGTTTGTTCGGCTTTGAGATAAACCGTAATCATTTTTTCACGAGGACAAGCTACCCAGCAAGGTTCATCTTTTGTTGGGAGACCACAAGTATGACATGATACACAATTAATGTGCAGCTTCGCGTGATCTTTACCGGGGCTCTGCTGTGCATAAGTTCCAACTGTAAAAAATAATACAAATATAACGGCAAAAATCTTTTTCATTTTTCCACTCCTCTGATTGTATATTTTTTGGGTTGGGCAGTTTGTTGACCGGGTAAGCTTATGACAGGAAAATTCATGACAATAAATCTGTACGCGAGAACCAACAGTGCCACAAATCCCACAGTTACCGAAATTTCACCGAATGATGGAAAATACGATTCGGTTGAATAAGGTGGCGTATATGCAACAACAAAATTATTTATTCGGTTCAACAATACTCCGAAAACAACAAGTGCCGATGCTGTAAAAAGAAGCGGAGGTGATTTCAAAACTTTTGGTGATAAGAACATTCTTAATGGAATAATTACGCCCAAAACAACTTCGATTGAAAACATTACGCTCGCAGTTGTAAATTCATTTAAATAAACAAACGTTTCTCTGATGAACATATCACCGATCTTAAACGCAAGATATATTCCCAGCAATGGTGCGATCATCGAACCTAATCTTGAAAGAATGTGCATTTCAGGTTTTAACTTTAGTGAACGCGAAGCTATCAGAGATTCAAAAATCACCATCGGGAAACCAACAGAAACCGCAGATAGTAAAAATAACAACGGGAGAACAGGGGTTTGCCAGAGCGGATGCATCTTTGGTCCGGCAATAACCATTAATGTGCCGAGTGAAGACTGATGAAGTGTTGAGAGAACAACTCCTGCAATTATAAATATGAACATGGTTTTTGAAAGTCCGCGATCAAGTAATCTCAATATTTTATCGGCGGGTTTGTTTAAGGCAGTGAGTAATCCGGGTAGATTAACTTTTCCGATAAATCGTTCTGTAACAATCGGAAGAAATTCAATGTAGAGAACCGTCATATAAATCATAACGCAGATGCCGACTTCAAACAAAGCCGAATTTCCATTCCACATAATTAATGGATGCCAGATGAAGTACCATCTTCCTATATCAACAAAAACTCCTACTGCAACAAAAGTATAGCCGAGCATAGCCGTTAACAATGCGGGGCGTACAATGGCATGATATTCTTCTTTGTGCATAACATGGCCGAAAGCTGCGGTTGTAAATCCACCAGCGGCAAGCGCAACACCGGCAGCAACATCAACTCCAATCCATAATCCCCATGGGTATTGATCGTTAAGATTCGTTACCGCACCCAAGCCAAAGAAAAATCTTCCCATCAGGAAAACTAAACCATTGAGGGCAATTACGATGAGTACATAAACACCGGGTGTAAAAAATTTATGTTTGATTGGAACGGGATTAACTAATTCGTGGCTCATATTTTTTCTTCCTCTTCTAATTCTTTACGACGTTTTGTAATCCACATGATTCCGCCCAGCAGTGCATATAAAGAAACAGGCGGAACGAAGTAAGCGAAAATTCCATGCTGGATAGATTCGGAAACACCGGGGGCAGGATTTTTTCCCAAATCGGGAAAATCAAGTTCCTTAAATTCTTTAGAAGCAAGGTACATCCATGAAGTGCCTCCAACCTCATATTCACCCAAAATATGATTAACATAACGATTAGGATTTCGTTTAATACGATTACGTGCAATTTTAATTAGTTCATGTCTGGGTCCACATGTAAGTGCTTCAACCGGACAAATGTTAACACAGGCGGGAAGTTTTCCATCTTTTGTTCTATTAAAACAAAAATCGCATTTCATGATTAATGGATTAATTGCTTTGTCGTACTCGAATGCCGGAATCTGGAACGGGCACGCAGCCATACAATAACGGCAGCCGATGCACATATCTGTATCCCAGATAACCGATCCGTTTTCTTGTTTAGAAAAAGCGCCAACAATGCAGGCAGAGACACAAGCCGGATGATCGCAATGCATACACTGTACTTTCACATCAACGGGAAGATTTGAATTTTTACCGTGAGGATATTCATTAACAACTGTAAGTGCTGTTTGATCAGGTCTTCTTTTAGTTTCTAGAATTTTTCTGTCTTCATAGGAATCTAAATTACCGGCAGGTAAATTATGAGCATCTTTGCAAGCCCATTCACAATTTCGACAGCCGACACAGGCAGTTGTATCAACTAAAACTCCCATCCTGTCTTCTGATAAAATATTTTTAGGTCCTGCTTTTGCTGTTGATGCCGAAAGTCCTGTAGCCACAGACCCTATTGCTACAGATTTTTTTAGAAAATCGCGACGGCTTTTGCCAGACATTTTCATACCTTTCAAAAAGGATTAAGACAATTTAACGATAAATACAGCGGGCTGTCCATCTTATTCTAAAATTATGCCAATATTATACTGAAAACATTTAAAATAAGAAAGTTTGAATTTATTGATTACGTTTAGATTTGCGGGCTTTAGATTTAACTTTGTTAGATTACCACTTTAATAGAATTCTCAATATTGACAATTTAATTTTAAACAGTGATAAATAAAAACCCCAGTAAGAATGACCGGGGTTTTTATATTGAGACTGCAATTTCAACTTATTTCATCAATAACATTTTTCTGGAGAATGTCATATTGTTGGTCTCGAGCTTGTAGAAATATAAACCGCTCGGTAAATTAGCCGGTGAAAATGTTGCAGTATGAATTCCGGCGGGGAGCGATTGATTTTTTAATATTTTTCCTACTTCATGCCCGATCACATCATACACAGTTAATGTAACAAGTGATGCTTTTGGCAAATGAAATTCGATCGACGTCGATGGATTAAATGGATTCGGATAATTTTGGAGAAGTTCAAATTTCTCAGGGACTTGATTGCCCTGTTTAGATCGAACATCAGTTGTTAAAGTTGTATCGAATCCTAACTTTGACATCTGGTATTTTGTTAACGGTGTTGCGAAAAACATCTGATGACCATCCGGTGAGCTCTTACCAATCGGCGACCAATTTTTTGATGGAACAACTGGATCTGTCGGAGCGCCGTTGTACGTTAGATAGTCCATCTTAAGAGAACGTTGATAATCTGCCGGAATAGGAACTATTCCTGTTTTGGCTGTGATTGTGCTGTCGAGTGCATTCCACTTTGCAAAGTAGATTTCACCTGTAGCATTATACTCTGCGATTGCCGGAATGTTACCGCCAAAGTTTTGATGACAGTCGACGCATTTGCGTCCAGTTGAATCGATTGTATGCGATGTAAAAGGTCCGAATGCTGCCCAGGCATTTCCCTGAAATGTGAGGGACTGGAATGTTGCCGGATAAACTTTGTTATCTTTCGTTCGATTAACGAGCATAACAAAATTATGAAGAGTTTGTTTTGCGCGTTTCTTTCCAACAATCTGACTTTCGAGATGGCAGCTATAGCATGATGCGACTGTTTTTGCATGGCAGGCAGTGCAATGTATCTTTCCTCCGTGTGGATCATAACTAGAATGATCCGGAAGAGTTGCTGGTGAATTATGACAATTATCACAATCGACAGTTATCGCTCCCGGTTCAAGCATTGAATTATAAACTGTCGAAGTTCCGTGCATATCGGCTGATGTGTGGCAATCCCAACATTTAAAACCGGCTGTGCGATGTACATCAGTATATCCAAGCGTAACTGCTTCAGTTTTTTGGCGACTGTGGCAACCGAGACATTGGTCAACTTTAATAGAATCTGGATTGAATGCAGAGTTTGTTGGATGACAATCGACGCATCCGGGAGTATAGTCGACTGGGTAAGCAACTCCATCTGCGTCTAAAGGTCCGTGGCACTTCGTGCAACCCATACCTCCGCTGTCGATAGCGACGTTGGTCAACTGTTCAAATCCTCCATTTGCTTTACCATACCAGAAGTTTTTGCCTGCTCGAGTTTTATGTAAGCTCGTATTGAAATCAGCTTGTGAAAAAATCGTACCATACACGAAAAAGCAGAGTATTGCTATCAATAATGGTCTAAAATTTTTCATATGAATAGCTCCTATATTAATTGATACATGCGGTGATTTAATATTAGTATTGATTTTATATTTCATTGATCATTGTTATAAGCACAAATTGATGCAAAATAATCTTCTACCCAATTGTCCATTTTTTCATTGCCTGATGTAATTTCTCCATTGCAAAAATAACCGACTCGTCTGCGCCCGGTGGAAGTAAATCAAGAATATCCCTGTGTGCTTTTATATAAATTTGATCTATGGCGTGTTGTATTTTTTTCCCTGCATTTGTTATTGTTATCTTCATAGTTCTGCGATCATTAACACCCAGCTCCCGCATAACAAATTTCTTTTCTACCAGACCATCAAGTATTCTGGTAAGTCGACTGCTTGAAAGCTCCATACGCTTAGCAAGGTCGCCTACGGAAAGAGAACTATCATCACGGAAACTTAGGAACAATTTAAATTCAGCAACTGTCAATCCTAAATTATTTGCCATCTGTTCTTGTTTTTGTTGGCATTGTTCAAGCAAGGCAAAAGTTAAATCTGCCATTTTCTCGGCTTGTTTATTTTTTTCTATTTCAGTGTTCTTCATTTCTCGATTGCTATCAATATTTGCTACTAACAATATATGACAATGCGATATAAAAATCAAGAAAAAATTTAGAAAATATTGAAAATAGAATAAAATGCTGAATTATACCATGTTTGTCATATCTGATCGTTATTATTGTCTATTTAATTTCGTATCCTCCTCATTCACCAACCCAAATATGGTTGTTCTACTGCGTTGTGTCGGTGCACCAAATCATAGTTCAAATTGTACGTTGCCGTCAGTCTTGTCTGATTGACTATCTCTGAAATTCAGAAGAATTTTGAAACAAGTTATTTCCATTGCGGCGCCAAGATGGGAGACACCGATATTTTATGATGAAAAGGTATCTGTTGCAACGGATATAAAGCTGTCCATGATATAATCAATGGCAACCAACTATATATGTATCATGATTTTTTCCGGCATTCAGGGATTACACTGTCAATTCAAATGAATGCAAAATATGTTTTTCTCAACGACTCACAAGTATGTAATAAATTCATCGATTTTTCTGACTGTAAGCTTGCAATCGTTAATTTTCGTATTCACCTGATGGATTGCAACATCCGATTTGATGACGCGCGACGCAGAGGGTGAGCATTAACTTGAAAACCTCCGGCTCAAGTCAAGTGCGACTCAGTTACAAATTTTGTCCTTCATTGAAAGTGAGTCGCACATCATAATTGAAGATACCGGAGGTTCTACTATGTGAACCACCGTGGTTTCACGAGTTTCGGGAGTGGAACTTTATTAGAGCGGTATGACCAGATCAGATTTGATTCCCAACGAATAAAATCTTACATTTTTAACATGGAAGAGCAATATTACAGAAAAGAAAAACCTAAATTAAAAACGTGGCTCACTAAGACACTTAGGAAAAAAAGCGTTCTAATCGGGTTATTAATTGGTTTACCGCTGTTGTCGTTTATGCTGTTCAGCAATAAAGGAATTTTACAGCGAATCAGTTTGGAATCGGAAAAGAAAGCCGCTGAAGAAAAAGTCAAGCTTATCAAAATAGAACAGCAAAAATTACTGAACGAATCGAAAGCACTTGATAACGACCCAAAAGCAATTGAGCGCGTAGCGCGCGAGAAATATGGCATGATTAAGCAAGGCGAAACGGTTTATAAAATCAAACGGAAGCAGGAATAACCACGCGAAACGCGGTTCAATAAAAATCATCATTTCACAGTTTATCGATCATATGATCATATACCGCGATGGAATTATTTGAAAATACTCCCCCGATAAAAAATCCCGAATCGCATCACGCTTTCGCTCCGCTTGCCGAGCGAATGAGGCCCTCTTCGTTGAACGAATTTGTGGGACAAAGCCATCTTGTAGGAACCGATAAGCCGCTTCGCTTATTGATCGAGCGTGATGAAACGCCATCGATGATATTTTGGGGTCCGCCCGGTTGCGGTAAAACAACGCTTGCCAGAATTATTGCCGCACAAACAAAAGCAGATTTTCATCAGTTGAATGCCGTCTCTTCGGGCGTTCAGGATGTGCGAAAAGTTATTGAGCGTGCAACAATAAATAAAAACCGTTTGAATAAAAAAACTATTTTGTTTATCGATGAAATACACCGATTCAATAAAGCACAGCAAGACGCACTTCTTCACAGTGTTGAAGATGGGGTGCTGGTTTTAATCGGCGCTACAACTGAAAATCCTTCTTTCGAAGTCATATCTCCGCTTTTATCGCGCTGTCTTGTTTATCTTCTTAATCCATTAAGCGCTGAAGATCTTAATTTGTTAATCGACTCTGCCCTTAAATCGGATGAAAAATTAAAAGGATTGAAAATTGAAATCGGAAGCGAAGAGAGATCGCAATTAATGCTTCTCGGTGGAGGAGACGCGCGCATAGTGTTGAACGGTTTAGAAACCTCGATCAGGTTGGTGAAACCGGAGACGGATGGCAAACGTATATTAACCACGCGGCATATCGAAGAAGCGTTTCAGCGGCGGAATTTGAGATACGATAAAAACGGTGAAGAGCATTACAATATTATTTCCGCGTTCATTAAGAGCATGCGCGGATGTGATCCAGATGGCGCGGTGTACTGGTTGGCAAGAATGCTTGAAAGCGGTGAAGATCCAAAATTTATTGCTCGGCGTATGATTGTGCTTGCCTCTGAAGATATCGGTAATGCCGATCCGCACGCGCTGCCGCTTGCAACAAGTTGTTTTACGGCAGTGGATTACATCGGGATGCCCGAAGCAAGAATCATTTTGTCTCAGACTGCGATTTATCTCGCAAGCGCTATTAAAAGTAACGCATCGTATCAGGCAATAGAGTCGGCGCTTGGTGATGTAAGAGAAGGTGTTAGGGGAGATGTGCCTCTTCATCTAAGAAACGCCCCTACTCAACTGATGAAAAATCTCAATTACGGGAAAAATTACAAGTACGGGCATTCGTTCGAAAATCATTTTACCGAACAACAATATTTACCCGATGAACTAAAAGAAAAAATATATTATATTCCATCGGATGAAGGGGAAGAAAAACAGATTAAAAAACGACTTAACGAATTATGGAGTAAAAGGCAGCGATGAGTGTTCCGAAAAAATTTTCGATAGGCGTAGATTTAGGAGCCACAACCGTCAAAGCTGGGATTGTTGCATTAAATGGAACGATACCCGATCAGATATCTGCCGATGCTAAGGCAAAAGAGGGACCAAGAGCCGTTATTCAACAAATCTCTTTCGTGATCAATGAACTGTTGGGAAAATCTAAAATTTCTGAATGTATCGGAATCGGAATTGGCGCGCCGGGGATAATTTCGGCAATCGACGGAACTGTAAATCATCCTCCGAACTTCAGCGAATGGATACGGGTCGATGTTGCGAAAGAAATCAGAAAAAAATTCAATATTCCTGTCGCAATCGAGAATGACGCAAATTGTGCGGCGATAGCTGAAGCGCGGTATGGAGCCGGCATCGAGTTTAAAGATTTTCTGTTCGTAATTTGGGGAACCGGTGTAGGCGGAGGAATTATTTTTAACCGGAAAATTTACCGCGGACCCAAAGGGGGCGCCGGTGAGATCGGGCATGTTTCAATCGATTACAACGGACGATTATGTAATTGCGGCAATCGCGGCTGTATAGAAAGTTATATCGGTCAAAAATATCTCTCGCACCGGACGAAAGAAATATTACTCGGTTCTGACAGGAACAGTGATGAAAACCATCTTGAAAAATTAGTCGGTGGAGATTTTAGCAAACTTGAACCGGCAATAATATCGCAAGCGGCAGAAATGGGTGACCCAATAGCCATTAATGTTTTGGAGGAAGCAGGGGATCTGCTGGGATGCGCGCTGGCCTCGGTAATGAATGTGCTCGATCTCGATGTTGCAGTGATTGGCGGTGGAATTTCGGCAGCGCCTGCATTCGTTTATGAAGCGATAATTAAAAGTCTGCGTGCAAGAGTTTTAACATCGCACAAAGAACATATCCGCGTGATTCGAGCTAAATTAGAAAACACAGCCGGCATTGTCGGTGCGGCAAGTTTGGTGATGTAACAAAAATGCGATTTTTCTTTCTTCTGATATTCATTTCTTTGTTTGCTTTCCCTCTTTGTGGAAAAAATATTGTATGGCTTGATTCCGTAATAGTTAAGTCGGATTCAATCAAGACCGATACAACAGCTATTCGCGATTCTACTACGACGACAGGCATCGATACGGTTGTAATATATTCCGCCGCTGATTCTATAATTTATACACCCGATTCAAAGACAATGACGTTATATTCGAAGTCAGATATCAAATATAAAGATATGGATTTAGCGGCAGAGATTATCGACATCGATTGGGACACCTCGACATTAACCGCGAACGGAGTTGTTGACAGCGCCGATACAAGCGGAAAGATGATGCGCGGAAGTCCGGTTATGAAAGACCGAGGCGAAGCTTACGAGGGTAAAGAGATTGGTTATAATTTTAAAACCAAACGTGGAAGAATTGTTGTCGCCGATACCAAAATGGATGAAGGGTTTTATCACGGTGAGAAAATAAAAAAATTAGGCAAGGATGTTCTCTTTGTGGAAGACGGCAGGTATACAACGTGTGATAGGGAAGAACCTGATTACTATTTTTATTCCCCAAAGATGAAAGTGATGATGCAGGATAAAGTTGTTGCTGAACCGATTTACATGTATATCGAAGATGTGCCGGTATTCTGGTTCCCCGTTGCGGTCTTTCCGAATAAGGGCGGACGCAGATCTGGTATAATACCGCCTGCGATAGCAGAAGACGCAACACACGGGCGCTTATTGAGGCGTCTGGGATATTACTGGGCGATGAACGATTATATGGATTTGAGCGCTACCACCGACCTTTACACAAAAGGTAGCTGGGCTTTGTTTTCAAATTTCTCTTACAATCTTCGCGATAATTTTTCTGGTGGTCTTTCGGGTGAATATCGTAAAATGTTGGAAGGCGAATCGAGCGATCCGAATCGGAAAAAAGTTACATCATATAATTTTCATATCGCACACCACCAGGAGATTGATCCAACTTCCCGCTTCGATGTCAATTTCACATTCGCCAGCAACAATTCATATCGTAACACTATCGATCTAAATCAGGCGCTGAATCAGGAAATAACATCGAATGCAACCATCTCAAAATCGTGGGAAGGAACGCCGAATAGCATCAGCATCAATGTCTCACGCAGACAAAATCTTTTAAGCGGAAACATCAATGAAACTCTTCCATCAATGAATTTCAATCACAGCCAGAGTTATCCGTTCCGATCATCAAAGAAAAAATCTTCCGCGTCAGGCGATCTTTCTTGGTACGAGATGATTGGTGTAAATTACCACTCGAATTTTTCAAATAACCGATCTAAAACAAAACAAACGGTGAAAATTGATACACTCACAAGTGTTGAAGATTACCGGATTGATCGCAATTACAGGTTGTCTCAAGGTACGAGTGTAAGCATTGCACCGAAGCTGGGTTACTTCACAATTTCACCCTCGTTTAATTACAGTGATGAACGATCGCTTATCAGAAATACCATTCCTATCAGTTCTAAAGGTACGCCTGTTGATAGCATCGATGAGCGATGGCTGCGGCGCGGAGTGTTATCAACGGGTGTTTCTATAAATACAAAACTGTATGGAATATTTCAACCGCAGATGTTGGGTGTGGCTGCTTTTCGTCATACAATGACTCCCAGTCTCAGTATCAGCTACTCGAAAGAAATAGTGGGAGATAAGAATAAACCGAAACAAATGATGGCAAACTTTGGGTTGGGGAATAATTTTGAGATGAAGACAATTCCCAAATCGGAAGATAAAGAGGGAGAAAAAATTCAGTTGTTGAATGTAAGCACCGGTATATCTTATAATTTCTCTGCCGATTCTTTGAATTTTTCTCCGTTTAGTTTGAATTACAGAACAAGCATCGGAACACTCCTCGATGTTGGCGGTTCAGCCGGCTTCGATTTATATAAATTGGAACAAGTAGGTCCGGGTGTTTATAATAAAGTGAATAAATTTCTCATCGTGGAAGAAGGACGTCTTGCGAGGATGACAAATTTCTCGATAAGCTTATCTACATCTCTTTCTGGTGAGCGTTTGAAGGGAAGAAATGAACAAAGCGATACTACAGCGCCTGTTGCGTCTACATCGGCATACCGCGGATTAAAGCATGAATTGGAAGATCCCGATTTCAGTATTCCGTGGAATCTTTCACTTTCGTGGGATTATTCTGAAAATAAAGTTCCGCCAGGGCGTTCACGTTCATCTAATTTGCGAGGCAATCTTGATTTCAATCTCACAAAGAACTGGAAGTTTTCAGTAAGCGGCGGTTACGATATTATGAATAAAGAAATCGTAGTTCCGCAAATCAATGTGAGCCGAGACCTTCATTGCTGGAGTTTGAATTTTAACTGGGTGCCGATCGGAGTGTACCGGTATTATTCGTTCGAGTTAAGATTAAAGGCGCCTCAACTGCAGGATATCAAGGTTACGAAATCGGGAAGCGCAAGCGGAATTTACTAATTGATGTTATGCAAAACTATTTTATCTCCTGATTATGGTTGCAACACAAAGTCCTGTAGGGACGTAATGTTTGTAGAATTTGATATTCTGTTTAAAAAGCCCCAGAGGGGCGACATGGAAAAAGGGACATTTCGCTCCTGCGGAGTTTAAAATGCTTTCTTTAAAAACTCTATTGACATTACGCACCTCTGGTGCGTGGCATCAGTTATTAAGTTGGTTAGAAGAAAGTTAAGCCGAAGCTTTTCGTTCTTTGAATAGGTAAATAGGTTCTTTCTTTTTGAGAACTGTATCTTTCGTAATAGTGCATTTCGAGAGATTCTGGCGTGAGGGAAGGTGGAACATAATTTCGAGCATCATATCTTCCATAATCGATCTGAGTGCGCGGGCACCTGTTGAGCGTTCGATTGCACGAGCAACAACAGCTTTCAATGCATCATCCTCAAATTCTAATTCCACTCCTTCGAGTCGGAATAATTTTTGATATTGTTTCACCAAAGCGTTCTTTGGAACAGTTAAAATATTGAGAAGCGCCTTTTCATCCAACGAGTGAAGTGTGGCTACCACATGCAACCGTCCGATGAATTCGGGAATCAAACCAAATTTCAATAAATCATCCGGTTCAACCATCGGAAGATATTCATCGCTGGAATGATCTTTTTTACCTTTAATAACAGCACCAAAACCTATAGGATTTGTGCTAACACGTCTGGCAATAATTTTTTCGATTCCCTCGAAAGCTCCGCCGCAGATGAACAAAATATTTTTTGTGTTCACCGAAATCAGACTTTGTTCGGGATGCTTTCTTCCGCCTTTCGGCGGGACACCTGCCATTGTTCCTTCTAATATTTTCAATAATGCCTGCTGAACGCCCTCGCCCGATACATCCCGCGTGATAGATGTGCTTTCGCTTTTTCGTGCAATCTTATCAATTTCATCTATGTAAACGATGCCTCGTTCAACCCGGTCAACATCATAATCGGCTTTTTGCAAAAGGTGCACGAGAACAGTTTCCACATCATCACCAACATATCCTGCCTCAGTCAAAGTTGTCGCATCGGCAATTGCAAAAGGAACGTCGAGTATGCGCGCGAGTGTTTGTGCCAACAATGTTTTACCTGTTCCGGTTGGTCCTAATAATAAGATGTTGCTCTTTTCAATTTCAACATCGTCGATATGATTCTGGGTTTTTGTATCGATACGCTTGTAATGGTTATAGACTGCAACCGCGAGTGTTTTCTTCGCAACTTCCTGACCAATGACATAACTATCGAGCGCTTTTTTAAGCTCGATTGGTGTGAGCAAACCTTTTTGATTGCGCTTATTAGGCATTGCAGCCAGATTTTTACGCAGAATATCGACTGAACTTGAAACACACGAGTCACAAATGTATGCTTCAGGTCCGGCTATTAAGCTTATAACTTGATCTGCGTTTCTCCCGCAAAATGAACAATGAATCTGACCTTCAGGTTTTTGTCGTTGTGCCATTATCTTACCTGTCTTTTTTCTCGACTTTGGGTTTTTTGAAAAGCAAGTTATCTATTAGTCCATATGACTTAGCTTCTTCCGAAGATAAATAATAATCGCGGTCGGTGTCTTTTTCAACCTGTTCAATCGGCTTGCCGGAATGATGGGCAAGAATTTCGTTGATACGTTTTTTCATCCGTAAAATTTCTTCCGCCTGTATGCTTATATCGGTCGCAGTTCCTTGAACACCGCCCCACGGCTGATGAATCATTATGCGTGAGTTCGGAAGAGATTGGCGTTTTCCTTTTGTTCCACCTGCCAACAATACAGCCGCCATGCTTGCCGCCATACCTATGCAAATGGTGGAGATATCGGGGCGGATATATTGCATGGTATCGTAAATTGCCAAGCCGGCCGAAACCGAACCGCCGGGACTGTTTATGTAAATATTTATATCTTTATCCGGATCTTCAGATTCTAAAAAAAGAAGTTGCGCGATAATTAAACTCGCGATCATATCGTCTATCGGTGTGCCGATAAAGACAATTCGCTCTTTCAGCAGGCGTGAATAAATATCGTATGCCCGCTCGCCTCTGCCAGTTGATTCAACAACTATCGGCACCAACTGATTCATTATTTTTTGACTCATTTATTTTCCCTTTAAATTAATTTCTTGGAAATATCAATCGATAATTTTTTCTGTTACAACTGCTGAATTTTTAAGTGTTGCCATCAGTTTATCTGTGAGGATCCGTTCCTGAACTGAATTAGATGTTTTGTAGAATTCGATTAATCGCGCTTTATCGATCCCAACTTTTCCTGCTTCTTTCTCAGCTTGCAGATCTAAGTCGGCATCTTCAACCTTGAGTTTTTCTTTCTCGATAATCTGTTCGCGTATTAAAAACCATTTTGCCTGAAATAAAGCGTATTCACGGTTCTCTTCGCGGTATTTTTTTTCATCAAACGATTGCGGTAAGGTTTTATTGGGGTATTGATATTTTAACTCTTCCACAAACGAATCGAGAATGCTTTTAACGAGCGATTCGGGGACATCGAATGTATGCTTTTTAACAAGTTCGTTTATCAGGTTGTCCGCAAATTTACGGTCGGAATTTTCTATCCAGTAATTTTCAATGTCTTTTTTGATCTGCGACGTGAAATCCTGAACGGTTGCAACTTTATCTTTGGTCACTTTTTTTACTAACTCATCCGTCAGCTCGGCAGGAACAATCTGATCTATTTTCTTTACCGTGATTTCAAGATTCTCGGTATGCTTATGATCTTCGTGCTCGCGCTCGATTTTCACTTTCTTCGTTTCGCCAACCGAGCAACCTATAAGCGCGTCGCGAATTTCGGGATATAACGATTCGCTTGCTAAATAAATTTTTGTATCGGTTGTTTTTTTGCCGATTATTGGAGTTCCGCTTTCGTCTACCGGCTGAATATCTGTCATCAATATATGTTCGGAGTCGGTTGCTTTTTGAGCTTCGACAGTTGTATGATTCGCTTTGCGTATGCGGGTTATTTCTTCATCAATTTCTTTTTGCGAAACGGTGTGTTTAATTTTTTCAATCGGAATTCCCGTATACTGTTGCAACTCAAAAACCGGTTTAATTTCGTACTTCACTTTAAACGATAAATTTTCACCGGGTTTATAATCCACATCGATGAGTGCCGGCTCGCCAATCGGATGTATATCGCGGTCTTTAATAACCTGTCGGTATATGTCGCTGGCAATCGTATCCAGCTCGCTGTATTCTATCGATTCTCCGTGCATACTTTTAATTAAATGCAGCGGTGCCTTGCCTTTGCGAAATCCTTTTATCTCAATTTTGGGTTGATATCTTTTATATGCTTCTTCAATGTGGGGCGCCAATTCGGATTTATCCGCGATGATAAGAATTTCTTTTTCAACGCTTGTTTTATCCGTGATAGTTATTTCCATTCTTCCTAAAAAATCCTTTCGTGTCATCGGTCGTAATCGGTCTGATAAGAATTCCGAGTGAACTCTTAGTGGGTAAGGGGGGACTTGAACCCCCACCCTTATTCAGGACTAGATCCTAAGTCTAGCGCGTATGCCAATTCCGCCACTTACCCGAATTTAGGCGATCGATATTGTAACCGATTTTATATATTAAAAAAATAAATTTAAAAGCTTCGATAAATTGAATCAGTCAAAGCTCTAAAATTCTTTAAATTTATAAAAATTTCAATTATAACAGTATCAATATACTGCTTTTTCTGTGGAACTACAACCGCCGAGATAACGGTTGTGAGAGATAGGATGGATGATTTACTCCTTAATAACGCGCTCCATGCAGGCGAGAAGCGTTTTAAATTCGTACGGCTTAGTGAGAAAGTCGTTCGCGCCTAATTGCAAAGTGTCGCGAGCAATTTTCAACTCGTTCACTCCCGTGAGCATGATTACTTTATCGGCGAGATTTTGTTCGCGGATGAGTCGAAGCACTTCCAAGCCGTCTATCCCAGGCATTTTAATATCGAGAATGACGAGAGTGTAGCGGGTGTTTTTCATTTTTTCAAGAGCTTCTTCACCGCCCGGGGCATCATCAACATCGAAGCCGCGTTCTTCTAACTCGGCTCGAACGAGAGTTCTAAGTGTATCTTCATCATCAACGAGCAATATTTTTTGGACATCCGGCATTTAATCACCTTTTAAATTTTGATAAATATACAATTACCATATCGGAAAAGCAAACATAAAAATGTATAGGTCACATTGTTTGCTCGAAAGGAAGAAAAATGGTATATTTTTTCAGGCAACAGAGTTTTTCTCGTTATATAACGGGGCCCGTAGCTCAACTGGATAGAGCAACAGCCTTCTAAGCTGTAGGTTACGCGTTCGATTCGCGTCGGGCCTACTCAAGAAACCACAAACGCGGCATCACGGCTGCGTTTTTTTATGACCTGTCAGGTTTTATTCTTGATTCTAAAACGGATTTTAAGGAGTTCTTGATGGGGCAGTCTATAATGGTTCTCTCGTTACACTGGAAAAAGCTTATTAACTCGAGAACCTTCTCTAATATTCTTTGGCTGGTTTTTCCGCCTGCTGCCTGAGGCACACATGGCGAACAGGCGAGTGGATGTTGTCCAAAAAATCCAGAGTCATGCTGAATTTATTTCAGCATCTATGCAAAGCAAGTTATTTTGCGATGTTCAGATTCCGAAACAAGTTCGGAATGACTCTGATATTTCCGGTAGGAAATTCGCCCACACACACGCTTTTTTGTTCAAACAACTTTCCCTTTTGTACAAATTGTAACAAAAATTGTTTTTCTTAGGCAGTTTTGGTACAAATGTGAAAAGCCCTGTTAAACATTTGAAAAAATCGTTTTACATTCTTGCAAAATGAGTGAAGAAATTTGCTCACCTATTTTTATGCGGGCAGGATTACACACATCGCTAATCATTCAACAACTTATCTTTATTAAATATTATTATGTTTCTCTAAAATTTATCTTTAGGGAGTTGTATGTTTTTCGAAATAGCATCTTTAATATCTATTAAAGCAATTATGGACGAATAGGATTGTTCTTCAATGTGTTTCTTTAAGTCAACATGAACTTCCCTAAAACCCGGTGTATAACCAGCGTATTTAAATTTATATTTTGAATTTGGACCTTTTGCAATGAAATATACTTTCTTTCCTTTATTTCGGTATGAAGGGTGTCCAGCAATATCATTTCTTATAGCTCTGATTTGGGTAAAATTATATCGTTTGTAAAATTCGTCCTCATTTATTCTTTTATCATTCAGAATAATTTCGTAAAGATGGAAAAGTCCATCTTGTTGGCAATACATTGATTGCAGTACTCCATATATATAAAGAGTAGACCTTAGTGGAAATTCATCTTCTGGTATTCCTTCATATTCTTCAATTGCATTTTGACAATCTTCAATCAAGTCTAAAGATGTAAAGAGTATATTAAAGTCACTGTCGTTTAACGAGTAATATTTTGTAAATTGCTCATTACACATGACATTGTTTATTTTATCGCACGATTGTTGTATCGTCATTTGATTTACAAAGATAAGTTTTCATATTTTGCTCAATCGTTTCATAATAATTCCCAGAATTTAACCATTAATATTTTGAATGTCAATGGTTCTTGCATCCTCGGTTCATACTTTGGAATTATCACACTTGCGATTATTATACCAAACAGGATTTTCGGTTAAGCGAGAACTACCTATTTAATTTTTTGACCACTTTTATACTTGTAAGCAGGAGATTCTTCAATTATATATTTTATTAAGCCGTTAAAACACCAGACTCCTGTCTGGTGATGGATAGGCAGTCCAGACGATGTGGTGTTGTGATTAAAGTGCTATACTGTATGTATGA
>PNNN01000018.1 GCA_013824245.1 Chlorobiaceae bacterium
CAGTATAGCACTTTAATCACAACACCACATCGTCTGGACTGCCTATCCATCACCAGACAGGAGTCTGGTGTTTTAACGGCTTAATAAAATATTTTTTTTCATTTTTGTTTCCTTTCTGTTTGAATAGTGTTACTGTTTATTTTCTTTTATTAAAACTGTCAATTCGATTGTTTTCTTGATTAGTTTCTGCATCTGTAAAAATAATTTTTGATCGGATAGCGAGCCGTCCAATGCAAACGCTTCTTTGGCAGAGCGGATAAATAACTGCGGCTGAGGTGCAATTATAACATTGAGTGCGTTCAATATTTGACGCAGATGCGCTTGCGCTCGCATTGTTCCAAAGAGTCCGTTTGATGCACCGAATATTGCAGCGGTTTTTCCATCAAGAATATTTTTACCGGTCGATAACCAGTCAATTGCATTTTTTAACGCGCCCGAAATAGAATGGTTATATTCGGGTGTGGCAATAATCAACATATCCGCAGATTCTACTTTATTGCGGAGTCGCTGAACTGCGTCCGGAAATCCGTTCGATTCAATATCTCCGTCGTACATGGGAATATTCAGTTCTTTCAGATCGATCTCATCTACATCAACACCCATTTCAAGCGCAATCTTCTTTGCTGTCTGAAGGGCTTTCCGGTTAAACGATTCCCGTCTTAAGCTTCCCGAAATCCCCACAACTCTTAAGATAGATTTTTCTTTAGTCATTACCATTACGGTTTTCAGGTAATTGTTCTTGCAAAGCCAAACCGAATTTTTTTAGAAGCGTTGCAAGTTGATCTTGTTCCACCGCGCTTAATACAGACGTTATGGTCGTTATAAATTTTGCATGCTGAACAAATTTGTCCTTAAAAAACCGCTGACCTTTAGGCGTTAGACGAACCATTATTACGCGACGATCTTTTTTGCTTTGAATTCGTTCAACTAAATTTTCTTTCTCAAGATTATCAATAACGCAGGTAATATTTCCGCCGCTTACAAGCATCTTTTTAGATAATTCACTGTGCTTTAAAGGACCTAGGTGTCCCAAACATTCAATGACGGCAAACTGCGGCTCTGTTAAACCGAATGTCCGGATATTTTCCGAGCTTAGCTTGCCGAATGTAGCATATGCCCTGGCTAACTTAATCCAAAGAGTTAATGCGGCATCTGCCTGTTTTCCGTATTTTTTAGTCGTTTTCATAGGTTATTCTTTAAATTTAAATCATTGTAATTTGATATATATAACGTACCACAATTTTCATTAGTTCCCGACTAAACACCGGAATTTTCCCTTCTAAATAATCCTTCTTATATTATCCAAAACCATTAATCACATTTTAAGGAGATCTGTTTATGAAGAAATTATTGCTCGGTTCGATCGTTGGGGGAATCATCCTTTTTGTTTGGAGCTGGCTTGCATGGACGCTTGTCCCTATCCACAGCGATACAATCCAGAATATCAACAATGAAGAAGCGGTTGTTACAGCTATGAGTGTTAATATGGACAAGAAGGGCGTTTATGTTTTTCCCGCAATGCCAACAACGCACGATCAAAATGCAGTCGATGAATATAACCAGAAATATCAACAAGGTCCGGTCGGTATGATTATATACGATCCGCAAGGCGGCGATCCGATGCCGCCAAGTCAGATGATTATCGGTATTATCCTTGACATTCTTGCCGCGTTTATTGCCGGATGGTTTCTCTCTCGCAGTACTGCTGCCGCATCATCTTACTTGGGACGTGTAGTTTTTTGTGGAATGCTCGGTATTTTTTTGGCGCTGCTTTCACACATCGTAAATTGGAACTGGATGAACTACCCTCTCGATTATACTACTGCATGGACTTTAGATACAATTATTGGATGGATATTGGCTGGATTAGGAATTGCCGCGATTATCAAAATACCAAAAACAGCAGAAGCATAAAATAATTATATCGGAGATATTTATGAAGACATTTAATTCTATCTCAATAATATTGATCTTTATAATTTTCTTACTCGTACCCAATTCAGTGCTCGCTCAGCAGGATGAAAGCAAAACTTGTATCACCTGCCATTCACTTCAGGGAATGGGTGCAAGCATCGTACAAATGTGGAAAGACAGCAAACACTTTCAGAACGGAGTTGGATGTTACGATTGTCATAAAGCAGAAGCCGCCGATGTTGATGGATTTGATCATAATGGTAAACGTATTGCGACCATCGTCTCTCCAAAAGATTGCGCACAGTGTCATGAGCAAGAAGTTGCAGAATCCGAAGGCAGTCATCATGCAAAGGGGGCGCAATTCATCGGCTCACTTGACAACATTCTTGGTGAGATTGTTGAAGGAGCCGCGGCGGCAAACTCCGGATGCCGTCAATGCCACGGAAGCATTGTGCTGGTTGATAAGAACGGAAAGCTTGATGCAAGAGCTTGGCCCAACACAGGCATTGGCCGTGTAAATCCCGACGGCTCAAAAGGTTCGTGCACTGCATGTCATTCAAGACACAGCTTCTCAGTAGCACAAGCGCGTCAACCCGAATCGTGTGGAAAGTGCCATATGGGTCCTGATCATCCACAGATGGAAATCTATAATGAATCAAAACATGGAATAAAATTCAATGCGGTTAGAAGCACGGGCGCTATGAATCTGGAAAAAAGTGATTGGGTCGTTGGAAAAGATTACACCGCCGCACCGACTTGCGTTACATGCCACATGAGCGCAACGCCAACACAAAAAGTTCACCACGATGTCGGCAGAAGAATTAGCTGGACGCTTCGCCCACCAGTTTCAATAAAATTGGATAGTGCAGAAGTACGTCGCGATAGAATGAAAAATGCTTGCCTGCAGTGCCACGCAAAAGAACATACAGAAAACTTCTTCACTCAATATGATGAAGCAGTGGTACTTTACAACGAAAAGTTCGGAAAACCGACTAAAGCAATCATGGATAAATTTTATGCTGACGGCAAACTGACGAAGACTCCGTTTGATGAAGAACTTGAGTGGGTTTATTATGAACTCTGGCATCATGAAGGAAGACGCGCACGAATGGGCGCCTCGATGATGGGACCCGACTTCACTCAATGGCACGGCTTCTATGAAGTAGCAAAACATTTTTATAATAAATTCATTCCTGACGCTGAGAAAATTCAAAAGGGTTCGACCAAAGATGTTATGGATTCAGAATTTCATAAATGGAAGAAGGGCTTAACCGACGAGCAGAAGAAGGAAATACTTGATTTCTATAAGAAGCGGTATGGGGAATAATCATTGTAGGTCGATGAGTCTCATCGACCTACAATCCTAATAAATGAATTATGACGGTAAAACAAATTCTTTCTCGGCTTGAATCTTTGGGCAATCCTAAAAATGTTGCCGGCATGGCTCGCTACGGTATCGTTGCAAAAAAAGCTTTTGGTGTATCCGCGCCTGCTCTTCGTGCAATCGCAAAAGAAGTCGGACATAACCATAAATTGGCGTTCAAATTATGGGCAACAGAAATTTATGATGCCCGGATTCTGGCGGCATTTATCGATGATCCGAAACTTGTTACAGAAGAACAAATGAATCGTTGGATAAAAGATTTCGACAACTGGGCGATTTGCGATGGTGTGTGTCTTCATCTATTTCGTAAAACTCCTTTCGCTTGGACAAAAGCCAAGCAATGGACAAAAAGGAAAGAAGAATTTGTTAAACGTGCCGGCTTTACACTAATGGCAACATTGGCAGTTCACGATAAAGAAGCCGGTGATAAGAAATTCTTTCAACTTCTCCAGATTATTAAGCGTGCCTCAACCGACGAACGTAATGGCGTAAAGAAAGCTGTCAACTGGGCACTGCGGCAAATTGGGAAACGAAATCTTATCCTGAACAAATCAGCAATTCAAACATCAAAAGAGATTAAGGAACTCGATTCACCATCGGCAAGATGGATTGCAGGTGATGCGTTGAGAGAATTAGCAGGTGATGCTGTTAGAAAAAGATTATTAAATAATGTTAGCCAATAGTGAGAAATCAATAGCCGACTCGCTGGAAGTAAACAAGAGGCTGCTTCCTCACATGCCATTTCTTTTGCAGGATCTTTGGGTTTTGGGTAGTTCTGCAGATCAAATAATCGAGGTTGTTGGTTCTCTTAAGAGCTTATCTCCATTGAAGAAGATACTCGATATTGGCTGCGGCAAGGGGGCAGTTTCTATCCAGCTAGTTGCAAGATATGGATTTCAAGCGGTCGGAATTGATGCTATGTCTCCCTTCCTTGAAGAAGCTGAGAAAAAGGGGAGCGAGCGCAACGTATCGCATTTATGCCAATTTATTAATCAAGATATACGTGAATATGTATCGAATGATCACGATTATGATTTAGTTATACTTGCCGCATTGGGTGGGATCTTTGGCTCGTTTCAGAATACAATCGCTAAGATGCGAACTCAAGTACACTCAGGCGGTTTTATGATAATAGATGATGGTTACCTTAAAAAAGGGAATCATCTTAATAGAAAAAGTTACGGTCATTACAAAAATTATGATAATACAATTTGGGAGTTAACTTTTTTCGGAGATCGGATAATAAACCAAGTCGACACATCGGAAGTAAGTAAAAATATAAATCGAGAATATCTTGATTTAATTAAAAGACGAGGTGAAGAACTCATATCAAAACACCGTGAGTTAAAAAAAGATATAAATGATTACATTCGCCTTCAAGAAGAAGAGTGCGATGTTTTAGAAAATGATATCGAGGGTGCATTATGGGTGATTCGAAAAAGATAAACGTAACGGTGTTAGGCAACTGTTAACTGGGCGCTTCGGCAAACTGGAAAACGAAATCTGGTCTTGAACAAAACGGCAATTCAATCTGCAAAAGAGATTAAGAAAATTGATTCACCTGCGGCACGATGGATTGCGGGTGATGCGCTGAGAGAGTTAACAGGTGATGCTGTACAGACGAGATTAAAAAATAAACAGTAATGTTTCTTATCCGATATCTGTTATTTCCGGTGATGAGCGACGGTGTTCACGTATGGATTTAAAACCCAGGATTATAATTACTATTCCGGCGGCAATAATTGCGCCGTATTCAATTAACGCACCGCTAAGATAACCCATTGCATATTCAGGAAGTTTGTGTGCTACTATAAGGTGTGACAAGACCGTACCAATACCAATAATAATCAGGACAGTGCCTACGGCAATATTCAGCCAGCATTCCAATTGTGATAATTTTGGTTTTGGTTTCGGCATCTCTTTTCCCATGCGGAGATATTCTAACGATTCCATAAAAACGTGGCGCCGTTCTTGTCGCTCAAGTATAACAGATACTAATATTGCTGTTGCAATAATTATTATCATATCAATTCTTTTTGCTTGTTTGCATTTCGATATGCTTTTATATCTCTCTTCAACATGAGGATAAGAAGTAACAGCAAGATGAAATATATTAGCGTCATTGGTGTGAATCTTAATCCAATGAATAATACGCACATGCCGACCAATAATACGGCAACAAATGCGGTGAAGATAATTTTCGAAATGTCGGGACCACGTTGAGTTTCCTTCGGTTCTATATCCCGCTTTAACAGTTCCAATCTTTCTCTGTGTAACTGCTCACGCCGATGATATACAAAAATAGCATATATGATGATACCGAGCGGAATAATATATTGTGTATAATCCATTTTATATTTCAATTCTTTATCTGTTATATTAGACTACGAGCAATCTCGATTTCTTTCATCTGAAAGAAAATTATTAAAAATAATGTCTAATTGAATAAAGGAATAATTATACATTGACATCTGATCACGATTTTAGTGTTATCGTAAAGGAGTTTGCTGAGCGTGTTTATAATCATGCTTATCGGATGCTTGGTTCGCGTGAAAATGCAGAAGAAGCAACGCAAGATGTATTCCTTAAAATACATAAGGGTTTGATTAATTTTCGCGGAGACGCTCAAATCTCAACGTGGATATGGAGAATAACGACAAATGTGTGTTTGACTCGTCTTGCGAATAAAACTAAAAACACATTCCCTGTTGAGTATGATCCCATAAATGAAATAGCCGATGACAATCGTACCGCAAATCCGGAAAAGATTTTTCTATGTCGCGAAGATCACGAGGAACTTGCCCGGTCAATTAATAAATTATCTCCAAAAGAAGCTGCCGCGATAACACTATTTTATCTGGAAGATATGAATTATACAGAAATCTCCGATATACTTGAAATCCCGATGGGTTCCGTGGCAACGGTTTTGCACAGAGGAAGAGAAAAACTTCGTGCTTTGATATTAAAAAGTGAAGGAATAAAACTATGACTTGTGAAAATTTTCAACAAGAGTTGAATCTTCTGTTAGATAAAGGTTCGGCTAAAGCTCTCCCCGACGAAATGCAGAATCATCTCAGTACATGCAGCCACTGCAACGGGTACCGAAATTCTATACTCTCTCTTCATGAACAGTTATCCCTAATACCGCGAGCCAAACCTTCGAAGGGTTTGATGAATCAACTTCTGTCGATAGAAACAACAGTTAATGAAATACCTGCACTCTTAAGTTGGAAGTACGATGTAAAACGGGCGCTGATTTTCCTGAGTCCAATTGTACTTATATTCTTATCAAATTATTTACCAACTCTCGTTGGCACTTTGATTAATCTTGGAATTCTTACCGCGGGACTTGTTTTTATATTAACTACAATATTAAAGCCGATGTTCTTCTCGCGATACTGATTTATAAATTATATCCTTCTTCAACAAGATATCCAAGGAATTCGACTTCAATGTATATTAATCGAGTCTGCCGTTGCAAGTTTAACCTTCGACCAAAGTTTTAGCGGTTCCGGTCTATCTCCTTTACCTAATCTTGGCTCACCGCCGCTCATCCCTCCACCTCTTCGTCCGCCCATGCCACCTCCACCCTGACCACCGCCCATTTTCTGCCTATCGCCGCGCCCACCGGGCATCTCATTACTTAGCGTCTCCACTCCTACGCCGATGGTTGATCCTGCGGTTGTACCGATAACATATGGCTGAGTTCCTTTATCTGTAATTGGAATTTTCATTTCGTAAACAAGCAAACCGCGTGAGAAGCGGAGAACAACATCAATTCCACCTGTTTCCTGTTTTCGCATCCGAATATGCTCGCCCTCTGTTGGTCCATAGATATCAAGTTCATCGGAAAAATTTTCAGGAAACACCGGCAAGGAATCGCGCGAGAAATTTTGCTCTTGCATCTTGCGCCTCCTATCCCCCGACATATCCATCATATCCATACCAAGCGGATAGTGAACACCAAATATTTTTTCTTCTTCTCCGCTCCGATCAAACCAAACAGTCAAACCGCTAAACGCAACCTGGCGCTGTAGCGCTCTGTCGCTTATCGTGAGTGAGAAATAAAGATAGTTTTCATCGTTCATAAAACCGACAAGGACATTATCCAGATCTTTAATGATCCACGTTTTGCCCTGCCAATCTTCACTGCTGCCGTCGATCTTTACATCGCAATCGCGCCAATAGCTTTTAATTTCGAGTGATTTGCAGCCGGAGAAAAGTGTCAGCGAAAAGATAATGAAGTGGAGAACGTATTTTTTCATCGTATTCAAATTTTTATTTCTTTTTTGTTTTCTTACATTTGACAGAGTATTCATCTTAAAGTTTAATTAATTTTGAATTTGTTCAATAATATATCTATTTTCTATCAAATTATTTTCCAAACAATACTAAAGGCGTATATGTCTAATCATGTTTGCCCCTGGTGGATTGGATACCTGCTTGCGAGTCCGCTTAGAAGGCTATCACAGAAACCCGAAGAAATATTATCTCACTACGTGAAAGAAGGGATGACTGTCCTTGAAGTTGGACCGGGCATGGGATTTTTCACGCTTCCGATGGCAAGATTAGTTGGTTCGCAAGGAAAAATTGTTTGTATAGAAGTACAGGAGCAAATGATTAAAAGTTTGGTGCGGCGTGCATCTCGCGCCGGACTTGCCGATAGAATTGTAACACATGTTACTTCTGGTGATTCACTACAAGTCGAAGACTTTGTTAACCGTGTTGATTTTGCGCTTTTGTTTGCTGTTGTTCACGAGGTTTCAGATCAGGAAAAACTTTTCAGTGAAGTGTACACAACTCTGAAAAATGGTTCGCTTGTTCTTATTTCTGAACCGAAAGGTCATGTAACTATAGATGATTTCAACCAAACGTTGAAGATTGCCAAACAAACTGGGTTCGAAGTAATTGCATCTCCTAAAATTAAGAGAAATCACAATGCATTGCTTAAGAAAAAATAACTTTTTTGGAAATGAATAGTCTTTCAATAAAAAATCTTACAAAACATTACGGCAAGATTCGCGCTCTTCATAATGTCAGCTTTACGGTTGATGAAGGTGAAGTTTTCGGCTACCTCGGACCAAACGGTGCAGGTAAAACAACCACCTTGCGAATAATATTGGGACTCGTTTATTCATCTACAGGCAGCGTACAAATACTCGGAAACAGTCCCTCAAGTGTGAGCGCGCGAACCGACATTGGCTATTTGCCAGGTGAATTTCATCTCTATGCTGATATGAGCGGACAAGCATTACTTGATTATTTTGCCGGATACAGACTACAGCGACCACCTGTTTTGCGAGAACATTTATTAAAAGCACTCAGCGTTCAACAATCCGATCTAAAACGCAAAGTGAAATTTCTCTCACACGGTACGAAGCAAAAGTTGGGACTGATTATAGCTATGCAGCACGATCCCAAGTTGCTGTTGCTCGACGAACCGACAACCGGTCTTGATCCGCTGGTGCAGAAATCGTTCCGCGAGATTATCCTCGACCGCGCGTGCAACGGGCGAACAGTATTTTTCTCTTCACATGTTTTGTCGGAAGTTGAAGCAGTATGCAGTCGAGTGGCAATTCTGCGTGCAGGTGAGCTTGTCGCAGTTGAATCGATCGAGAATCTCAGAAGTAAAATGGTGCGTCGTCTTCAGGTTCGCTTCCACGGTTCTGTGCCCCACAATTTAGCCGGCGTGCCAGGTGTAACACGCTCTCAAATAATAGGTAATGAAGTTACTTTATGGATTCGCGGCAACGTGAATCCGATTCTTCGAACCATCGCGCAGACTGAAGTAGAGAGTTTTATTTTCCCCGAGCCGGAACTGGAGGATGTTTTTCTCACTTATTACAAGATAGAGGGTTGAGACTTTGAGAGAATTCATAAAAATAATCTCAATGACCCCTCCTTCAATTCATAAGGGGGAGAAGAAAAGAGGGGGTCGGTTGAGCATGTATGCCAAGGAGAATATTCGTGCTTAATCTCCTCAAACATTTAATTCAACGTCATGCAATATTCCTTTGCATTAATATGTTCTTACTCGCAGGATTACAATTCTTGATCTGCGCCATTGTCTCCATGATTGATATTCCCGGAATCGTGAACGAATCTATGAAGAATATTCCTCCATTCATGCGTGCGCTCATCGAGCAGCAATTCTTAGGCGGACTGAATCAAAAAGGACTTCTTGCTTTCGGATGGAACCACCCTATTGCGTTAGCCATCGGAACTGCGGTTGCACTTGTTTTCGCTTCTCGGGCAGTTGCAGGTGAAATTGAAAGCGGGGCGATGGAGTTGCTTTTAAGTCAGCCGATTGCACGATTGAGTTATTTTACCGGACATGTACTGTTTGCGCTAACATCAATTGCTCTATTGAGTTTGATCGGGGTGTGCGGCACACTCATCGGCATTCACGTTTACTCCCTCGCGCCGATTGATGGAATAATTCTATTTAAGGTTGCGCTCAATTTTTTCTTACTTCACAGTGCATGGTATGGAATCACACTTTTGTTTTCCGTTTTCGGTCGGGAAGCAGGGCGGGTAGCGTTTATCGGATTTGTGCTGGCGCTTGTTTCATACTTCGTTCAAGTGATCGCACAGCTCTGGACAAAAGCCGCATTTCTCCTGCCTTACACATTGCACACATATTACTCGCCGCAGAAGATTTTTGTTAATAGCGAGATCAAGCCAATTTCGGTTATTGTTCTGATGGGATTTATTGTTGTTAGTATAGGTATAGCGGGTTGGAGGTTTAGGGAGAGGGATATACCGTAAAGAATATAACCGCGATTTATATCTTTACTGTGCTATCAATCACAGGAGTGGATAAGTGGTACCTTGGGCAACGCTTGAGAATTATCCTATAGTGATATCTGGCTTGAATTTCGCTAGTATCGAATAAAAACCTGAGCGGTGCTCTTAACCCCAACGATATAAATAAGCGGCCAGTTAATAGGAATATACCTGCAGGTTTGCAATGATCATCACCAAAAATTACGAAAAATAAGTAATTTTCTCTGATTTTGTATTCACAGTATTGTTATTAATTTTTATTAATTTGCTCTAAGCGTGATTGATTGTTTTGCACATCTTATATATTTTTCGTATTTTTTGCTACTAACTGAAAGGGTAAAATCTAAATGGATGCCAATTTAATTGCGCTGAAACTTTTTTTGGATGAACTTAATGTGCAATCTGATATTGATACATTAGACAAACGGAAAACGGTGCAGAAAGCAGTATACTTGGGCCAGTTATCTGGGGTCAATCTTGGATATACATTCAGTTGGTACTTAATGGGACCATATTCAATTCCACTTTCAAAAGATTATTATGCTCTTGAGGACAGCCTGTCTAGCAAACACAATGGAAGCTATAAGAGTAAGGAATTAATCCCACCTATTAAGAAAAAACTTGCTAGAATTAAGCCACTTTTAAATATGCCAACAAATGTAGCTTTATCTAACCAAGTTGATTGGCTTGAGTTGGTTTCATCGGTTCATTTTTTACACTATGTAAGTCAACTTTCTTGGGCAGAAGTTACAAGTGTAATTAAGAGGGAGAAAAAGCATGTTGCACCATATATAGAAGAGGCAAAGGCTGAATTAAGAAAATTAAACCTAATTTAATCCTAGGCAAGGTCTGAGGGAAACGGCAAGCTTTGATAAAATTTCCTCCCGTTAAACGTTTTTCCGATCCAATCCATTCCGTCATCGAGCTTACAAACCCTGAGCTTGAAATAATTAAAACAAAATCATTTCAACGCCTCAGGCATGTGAAACAGCTTGGTTTAGCACATTATGTATATCCATCTGTTGATTACTCGCGCTTTTCGCATTCACTAGGTGTTTGCCATCTTATGGGAAAGATACTGGGCAATCTAAAACGCGCGGGTGGCATTAAAATAACACAAGAAGAATGTCAGAACTACAGAATCGCTGGATTGCTACACGATATTGGTCACTACCCATTTTCTCATCCCATGGAGCATGCAATAAAGAAGTATTATTCTTCATTAATAATACGAAATAAAACGAGTACGGATGGGAAATCAAAAGATGGGTATGAAAAATTTTATATGCATGATCGTGTTGGAAAAGAAATTCTATTGCAAGATGATGAAATTCGAAATGTCTTAAAAAAATATAATATTGAACCAAAAGATATATACTCTATTTTTTTACGTGAGATACCTCCTCGTTTTAGTAATTTAATAAGTTCTGATCTCGACGCAGATAGAATTGATTTTTTACTTCGAACTTCTCATCATTCTGGGCTTCCATATGGGTCCCTTGATGTTGATTACTTGTTGAGCCGAATATGCCTAGATAGACAAAACAGAATCTGTCTTCATTCAAAAGCTGTAAAAACTGCTGACCATTTTCTACTAGCACGTTATTTTGATTATCAGTCCGTTGCATATCATAAAACTGTTGCGGGTCTTGAGTTAATACTGAAGGATGTCATTGGTATACTCTTAAAAGAGGAATATATCAAATGCACCTCACTAGATATAAAAAGACTAATTGCAAAAGATCAATGGTGTAGATTTGATGATGCGGCCATAATCCAAAAAATCAAAGAGTTAGATTCTAAAACGAAAAACAAAATAACAAGATTGAAGACCCGGTCAATTATTGACAGAATTCCCCCTAAATTAATAGCCGAATACGAACGGCTGGATGATAGAACAGAGCAATCAATCGAAGAATTTAGATCAAAAAGAGATCAGTTAATTATTAAAATCAAAGATTGGTCGAAACAATTCAATATACCTATCGAATTGTGGAAAATTTGGGACCTCCCGGGTCATACACTAACAAAAATTGGCTCCAGTATACCGATATCAACTGTTGAACGAGCTGGACCAGAAATCAATGATGACATAGGACAATCAGTGCGCATTGTAGATATGAAGGGTGGAACATCAAAATCAATTATGGAAATTAATAATTCTTTTATGAAAATATTATCAAACAAAGCTTTGTTTTCAATTAAATTATTTGTTTTATTTCCTGATTATAATGAAAATTTAAGGGAAAGAATACGAAAACAAGTGATCCACGATTTTCCAGGCATTTTTATCGGTGGTTAAATTATCAATAGATTTTTCACCTTCCTTCTTTCTCCTCCACTAATGATTCCAACATCGATTCCTCTCCACGCTTCGGCTTCAACACACCAGCCAACGAGCGAAAGTATTTTCTTGTCATCGGAACGAGGAAGATGCGGCGGTGTCCTTCGTCTGGAATAAATTTTACGCGTGTTCCACCTTTAATACCATACTTCTTCCGGATTTGCAGCGGTATTGTTATTCGTCCCCGTGTCGTCATTTTATTATTGTATATCATTATACCTCCTTTAGTTTTACTATTCTTAACGCGTAATGCCCATTGATCGTTTCAATCGCGCAAGAAAACTGTTGTAATCGTACAGCGCCTGTATCTTCGTAATGCGTGCATTGGAAAGTGTAAGTTGTGCGTCGGTAACTTCAATAGTTGAGCTGGCACCGGCGGCATACTGCTTTTCGGAAGGCATCGAACTTTTTTAATGATTACTACTGCGCTTAGATCGATTACTGCTCCAAAAATATAGAATTTAAAGTTTTTCTTTTGATTTGTTTGGAAGCAATTATCTTTTGAAAATTTATTCTTGAATTTGAAATTCCAAATCTTTTGGACGTATCTCATCATATAATCTAACAAGTGAATTGTATGCAATTTGACTACCTCGATTTGCTGCTTTCCTATAATATTTGATTGCCTCGGGTTTATTCTGCCTTACACCCCTCCCATTCTCGTAACCATAACCAATTATCGCTTCGGCAAGAACCGAACCATCCCTCACAGCTTGTTGAAGAAGATTAAAATATTCGTCCACTTTATTGGTGTCTTGATTATCTTTCAACTCGATTGCATACAACCTAATTTGAGCATCCCGATTTCCCAATCTTTCTGCGCGTTGTAAAAGATTTATCGCTATTAATTTATCTTGCTTTACCCAGCGACCTGAATAATAACAGATACCAAGTTGCGTGATTGCAGCGGGGAAATTCCTCTCCGCTCCGTTTTCAAGAAGTGTAAATGCTTGTACTTCCGTTAATTGATGATCAAAACCAAATTCAACAAGTCCAGCCCATACAACTTCTGCAGGGGGATCACCCGCATCGATTTGTTCTTTTAAACGAGAAAAATAACCGGGCTTTTGGATTATATCCCAGAGAAGCGTTGGTGCGTGGTGTGAATCGAAGCGCATAGCTTGAAGATAATAAAAACCGGCTGCAACTGAATCTGCCTTCAAGCCAATACCTTGCTCGTACATACGTCCAAGCATTGTTAGTGCTTCCGGGCTTCCCGCTTTTCCTGCATCTTCTATTGCTTGTATTGTCTTAAAATTAAACAAGCTTTCGCTGTAATAAAATGTACTGCTATCTATAATATTTTTTGTTTGCTCCCCGCCATATGCCATTGCTTCTTTAAATAATGTTTCATTATCGGATGATGGAAGCGAGTCTGGTGTGAAATCTATAAATATCGGATGAATCGTTGGTTGAGAATTTGTGGGCGTTGCAATCATGCTGCCTTGTACGGTTGCACTCTTTGATTCTATCGACTGCGTTTTAATGCGCGCAATAATTCCTCTCTTCTCAAACTCATTTAAAATTTCTTTTGCTGGGCTGTAACCCGAATCTGCCGCTATTTTAATCCAATGGTAAGCTTCAGAATAATTTCTTGGTACCACCAAATTATCGGTATGAAAAAGTCCGTATACATATTCTGCGTCCGTAAGACCTTGCATTGCGGCTTTCTTAAAATTTCGAAATGCTTCAAATGGATTCCACCCGACTCCCCAGCCATTATTTAACAGTATTCCATAATTATACTGTGCGGAAAACACATTCTTCTCTGCGGCTTTATTAATCCAGTAAGCTGCTTTTACTGTGTCGGCTGAAAAATCTTGACCTAATAAATACCGAAGTCCAAGCACATGTTGGGCAACAGGATCTCCGGAATTTGCTTTCTTGACGAGTAAAAAAGAATCCCATAGTTGTTCATCCAACATATTGCGCTGCACAATAAATGAACTATATTCAGCAGTTTGATTTTTTAGCATAAGACTTTTTTGCTGAGAAAACGCAACCTGTGCAAGTAAAAATATTAATATGAGAACATTAATATATTTATTAATGTCGCGGCGTGATATTTTAATTTTTGATGTTAGTTGCTGTAATGAATCGTTTTTCAATTTTATGCTATATATGCTGGATATTATTTACTTTCGACAAGAATATAAACAATAGGTTTAAAGTAAAGCAAGTTTTGCGCTATTATTTCTAATTTATCCCCTTTGGAAAATAATAATGACTCATGCTCAGAGAGTTTTCCATGAAATATGTTGGGCGCAAATGAAGTATGTTTAATCCGGGAATCGCATTGAACTTTTACTCCATATAACGCAAACCATAAATGACGCCCGAATCTTTTTGAGGAATTGGTAGAATAAAAGCAAGTAAAAAAAAAGCCCCGAGTATTTCGGGGCATCTATTCCATATTTAATTCTATTAAATTATCTCATCTCCCGTGACAAGACAAACATGATTTTCCTGTTGAACCGCTATGTCCATCATTGCCAAGCGGTTTGGGTAAGCGTATTTGCTTCTTAGCCGATTGACCTCCGCTGAACGAATACGGAATGACCGGCTGTTGTTCCTGCGCAACAATTTTTCCAAGTGTAGATGTAACGCTCAATAAAGATGTTGCTTGCAATGGTGCTGGAGTTTCAGTAACGCTGACATCCAAACCCATTTGCGCCGGGTAAAGTTTACCATTGTGCAACTTGGCGTAAACCGTTCCTGTCCCGGCATATGATGATTGAAACAATCCGGGGGCAGAATAAGAACCTATAACATTTCCATTGATTTTTATTCCCCAAGAATTCACCTTACAATAATCCGGGCTGGCAGGATTGGTAGAATTATCCGATGGCCATGTATCCATTATTGTCAATACCCACTCACCACCCGAAGATTCACCGTTAAATAATGTTAAACTTTCAGCCGTTGAACGAGGGCTTACATTCCCGTGTGGATCGTTGGGTGATTCAGAATCATACCAGAAATCAAGATTAGTCGCCCAATCGTACCAATCGTATTGTTGAACGCGAACCGATTTACCGGTTGACATATGCGTAAGTGTTAAATCAATATCGCCACGGTAATGATGCGTTGCATTGAAGTAAACATCAATGTCTTCAATTTGTGTATTGTCGGGAATTGTTATCGAGCTTGTTACCGTAATTAAACCCCATCCGCCGTTGCTACCAGGATCATACCCCGTAGAACGATCAAGAGGTATTACCTCTACTTTTGAATATTGATTACCCGGACTGCCTCCGCTTGAAGCAACAAAACTCCACTCTGTGAAACGGTTGATTATCGATTGATTAAATTCTGTAAAAGTAGGCGAAGGAACCGCATCGAACTGCTGAGAACCTCCTACAACCACTGAAGAATTAGCCGGAGTAACCGATAATGTTTTTCCGGTAATGTTCAACGATAACAGATTTGGGGTTGCCGAGGAATGCGGCAGATGACACTCAGTACATTGAGTTGAAATTGTCATCGTCATTACATTATGACATTGGGTGCAGCTTACACCACTATGATTTCCATGGATACTGTTTGACGTTTTTGCGTGACACTGGAAACAAAAATCTCTTTTTTGTCCTGTCCACGGTTGTATGTTATTTTGTGGATCAATAAGAAGATTTGTTGTATGGTTTAACAAGTGCGGATCGTGACAATTTCTACAAAAAACTTTTCCATCGTTAGTGTTAATATCTACCGGTGCAATATGTTTTGATTTGCTGATGCCCGAAGTAAATGCTACTCGAATATTTTCCATATATCTGCCGCCGGTATTTACATTTGCCGCGCCGCCATGACATCCATAACAAGTGTTTTCTTCGTTATCGTCCAGATAGAAATTCGAATAGAACTTCACCGAAGAAGTGTGTTTATTAAATCGATTATGACAGTCCGAACAATTTCCCGAGAATGCCGTACCGTTTCGGTGAACATTTCCTGAACTGAAAAACGATCGTTTATCCGGCGCTATTTTGCCACCAAGGCGATAATTTGGATCGGGGTTATTGCCATCATGACAATCCATGCACCATGGATCATTGTAAGTGCCAAGCCATTCTTGTGATCCGGAATTATCGGGATCAGGATTCATGTCAACTGTTCCATCTCCATGCTTATTTGGATAATCATTATGACAGATTAAACAATTATTATCAGATGGAGATTCAAGATCGCCTGCCGCGTTAAATGTGAGCGGGTGATGAGCGTTTGCCGTTGTGAAATCGGGACCAACCGCGCGGCGCGAACCCATCGCAGTTTGATGGCAACCTAAACAGTTTGAACCGCCACCTGCACCGGAAAAACCTACGTTGTGCGGATGACAGGAAGTGCAGTTCGTACCATTATTGTGTGCCTGTCCTGTCCCATTGTTTCGGTGATATTTTGTTGTAGAGTGACAAACTTCGCAAATACCATCGCGAGTTGCATCGCCATCGGCAAATGAATTCTGTCCAGAAGAAACCATTAGCTTTACATTGCGTTCGTTAATTGTTGTCTTCACTAATTTCGAGTATGTGCTTCCGTTTGTCCTCTCCTGCTCTTGATGATGCGGGTTGTGACAGGTTGTGCAACTAAATCCTCGGTGTGTTTCTGCCGCGGGCGCTGTTGTTCCGTTGTGGCAACTCAAACACTTATCGTTAATAGTAGCAGGCGGATTGGGGGTATTGTAACCGTAATGACAATCGGCACATAGATTTGTTAACTTCGATGCATCACCGTGTGGCGCATCAACTCCATCAATCCCGGATATCTTCTGGGCTTGGGAGAACGATACAATAACTAATAAAAGAATAGATAATAAAATTTTTCGGGGCATGGGAATTTGTCCTTATCTCAGAAATACCATTTTATTCGTTTGGGAAAATTTGTTTCCCGCCTGTAGGTGATAAAAATATATTCCCGACGAAACTTCTGTTCCAGAGTTGTCTTTCCCACTCCACTCAACCGTGTGAATGCCGCTGTTGAATTCACCGCTTGAAATAGTTGCAACCTCTTTTCCTAAAACATCATATACTTTTAGAGTTACAATTTCTTTTGAGGGAAGTGAAAAAGAAATTTTTGTTGATGGGTTGAATGGATTGGGATAATTTCGTTCAAGAGAAAATTTTTGAGGCGCTCTTGATTGATTGTCTTTAACATCCGTAGTTGTTTCAATCGAATACTCTTTTACATCGGAGCCGGCGGTTGAAATGATGAATAAATTATTCTTTCCGGAAATGGTGATGCCTGCAGGAACGCGGAATTGAATCGCGTGTTTACCGTCTCTCCCAAGAAACCCAAGATGATTCCCTTGATTGTCAAAAATCTGTAGATGATTCAAACCCGCATCAGAAATATATACTCGATCATCGCTGTCTATCGCGATTCCGCTCATTCGGGCAAATGTACCCACAAATTGCCAAACACCATCGGTTTGTTTAATGTGTTCGCCAAAACCTCGTAAGAATTGTCCGCTTTTAGAAAAAACTTGAACGCGTGAATTTCCGGCATCTGCCACAAAAATTTCATCCGCCGATCGACTCAATGATATTCCGATAGGAAAGCGTAATTGTCCGGGACTTGTTCCAAATTCTCCGATGTACAATTGAATTTCTTTTGCCGAGTTAACAACGGCAATTCGATGCATTTCTCGTTCAACAATAAAAATCAACCCATCGTCATCAACTGCCAAATCTACTACCGAGCGAAGTGAAATTCCATGATGCGATAAGCGATCTATCACAGCGCCGGATTGATTCAATGTGAGAACATCATTATTTGTTCCAACAAGAATATTGCCGTCGTTTTTGAACGCAACAGTTGTTGGCGGTTCATCAAGTGAAATTGTTGTTTGTAACTGATGCCCTTCATCGTAAAATGCAATTTGTTTTCGGTGAATATCTGCAACGGCGATGGTTCCGGCGTGGCTTACTGCTACATCAACCGGACGGTAAAGTTGATGATTCCATGAGCTTTTCATTGTTATCGGCACGCCTGCCAATGTTAAAGATACCGCAAGAATTAATAAGAAAAATATGTTTTTCAATCGTTTCATAATATCACCCGTTATTTGTTATGACAGGTTATACATAGAAGTCCCTGGTCTGTCGTTTTTCGTAAGAATGGAAAAACATTTGGGTTATGCGGATCGTGACAGGATGGACACTCTAATCGATTATTGAATAAAAGTTTTTGTGAAACCGTTCCGCCTAAACCGCTTGGTTTGGAATCGGGGTTAAACAAATCACCGCGCAAAACATCCGGATGTGAAGCATCATATGCTATATTCACAGGATGATCGTTGGTTAAATCCCGACCAACCGCTCCTCCGTATCCTTGCCCGATATTCGCGCCGGGAAATACTGCGAACGGACTTCCCGGATAATAAACATCACCCAATTTGGTATATCCGCCTGCCATTTGAGGTTGCCCGAGACTCGACGGGTTCAACAACATGTTCATTGGCGTAGATCCATCGTGGCAACTCAGACACATCAAAGAGTAACTACCGCTAAGATCGCTGTTCGATGAAACGCCCATTGTGGGAGACGAATACATTGTGAAAATTGCATCGCTCGGATTTGCTTTATTCCATAATGGTTTGATAGCACCCTGTGGAGTGTGCGGCGTGTGACAAAAAATACAAACCTGCTTCTCATTTGTACTCTGCCATATGGTTGCGCCATCGTTTAAACTTGAAAGGTCGTGTTTCGATTTGATTACGCTTTGGCAAAAAACAATTTGCGCTGCAAAGAGAATTCCTATAACGATTTTCTGTAATCGCATAACATTTAAATGAAATTTAAAATAAAAACAGTTGTTTTAGAATGACTCTGATCCGCTTATCAACCTTCAACAATTATACCATGAGGAAAATTCTACAAAATCACTGTTTATCGTAGCTTTCTTTTATAGTATTGAGTTTGATTACTCATTGTGGGTTATATAACACAACCTATTTTAAAAGATATGAGAAATGGTTATCGTTTTACTCGTTTTGGTAAAATCGGGTAAATACTTTCCATGAGATGGATTTTTGCTTTTCTTGTGGTGAGAAGTCGAATTTTAGAAAAATATTGATTTAAATTTCTACAGATATATATTATAAAAAAGCCCCAAATTTCTTCGGGGCTTTTATTAGAGTTGGATAAATTATTTTTTTATTTACAATTCCTATTACAGCAACCTTTTCTATCGAAACCCTTCCCGCGCCCTCTCATCGGTTGATCGTCGTCTTTCATTCCAGAAAATCCTCGTTGTCCTGCGCCACCGCCGAAATTCATCGAATGGTTCTTCCATATTTTTTGTTGTTCTGGTGTAAGGAACTTGTTAACACCGAACCAGAAATCAAGATGGCTCATTTTCATTTCGTTTTGCAATTTCGAAATTTCACCCATCTTTGATTCTATTTTGGCTTGGCTTGGAGAATCTTCGTTCATCAAATCACGCATGTCGATTCTCAATGATTGGATCTTCGAGCGAACATCAATCTGCTTTTTTTGCATAGCAGATCTCATAGATTCAAATTGCTTCTCTTGCTCCGGCTTTAATTCTAATTTCTCAATCATCATTCCCCTGCCGAATGCCTGCGCACCGCCGGGACCATCATCATCATTCCACCTTGGCTGTGCAATCGTTATTGATGCTGCTATCAAGATGAAAAAAATTAATTGTTTCATTTTACTCTCCTTAATTAGTTAATTTATTCGATTTGTTATCTTAGATTGCCGGAGATATAAAAGGTTTAATCCGCTTACGCCTTAGTGGAAACCTTCTGCTTCGGTCGCTTACGCTCCGTAGCTTTAGCGACGGAGCGCGGACGATAACGTGTGTAGACAATTCTCTGTTGCGGTAATGTAGATCATTTATTGTTTCTTACGAATTATTTTTATTACTGCCTGAATTTTCGTATCTTATATTAGTCAAATAATCAATCGCCTCGGGTAATAAATACTTGAGGCATTTTTATTCTCTTATCCCTCACACATACGGGATTTTAACAGATATTTCAGTGAATTATAGATAAATAGGTGAATAGTACAAATGAATTTCAATAAGAACATCAGAAACATAGCAATTATTGCACACGTTGATCATGGAAAAACCACTCTTGTAGATCACATGCTTCGGCAAACAGGCACTTTCAGGGCGAATCAAGAAGTTGTTAAGCGAGTAATGGACTCAAACGAGCTTGAACGCGAAAAAGGGATAACTATTCTTGCAAAAAACACTGCGGTGTTTTATAAACACAAAGATTCAAATGCAGAAGAAGTTGTTACAAAGATAAATATTGTTGATACACCCGGACATACAGATTTTGCCGGAGAAGTTGAACGTACTTTGAAAATGGTTGAAGGAGTTCTCTTGCTTGTCGATTCCGCGGAGGGTCCTCTTCCCGGTACAAAATTCGTTTTAAAAAAATCACTCGACTTACAGTTACAACCGATCGTTGTCATAAATAAAATTGATAGGAAAGATGCGCGTCCGCACGAAGTTCTGGATGAAGTGTTCGAATTATTTCTCTCCCTCGGAGCCGACAATCAACAACTCGACTTTCCTATTATTTACGCAATTTCGAAACAAGGAATAGCCAAGAATGAACTCGACGAGGAGAATATCAATCTTAATCCATTGTTCGATGCAATAATCAATAAAATACCACCACCGCCGGGTAATCTTAATGCGTCTTTTAAGATGCTGGTTACCACGATTGATTACAATGATTATTTAGGACGTCTCGGCATCGGAAGAATTGAACAAGGAACTATTCGCCTCGGTGGTCCGATGAAAATTGTGAGAAGAGATGGTGTTATTGAAGATGCTCGTGTTACAAAGATATATACTTTCGCCGGATTGAAACGTGTTGAGGTAGAAGAAGCAAGCGCGGGCGATATTATTGCCATAGCCGGCATGGAAGATGTCGATATCGGCGAAACAATTGCCGACGCGGCAGACCCGTCTCCGCTTCCTTTCGTCGCTATCGAAGAACCAACATTATCGATGAATTTTGTGGTGAACAATTCTCCGTTGGCAGGTCAGGAAGGAAAATATGTTACAACCAGAAATTTAGGAGAGCGCTTAGCGCGCGAACTTCGTTCTAACGTGAGTTTGCGGGTTGAGCTTACAGATAATCCAGACACATTTAAAATTAGCGGACGCGGAGAATTGCATCTCGCAATACTCATCGAAACAATGCGCCGCGAGGGATTCGAATTTCAGGTTTCTGCGCCGGAAGTAATCTACAAAAGAATCGACGATGTATTATGTGAACCGATAGAGCATGTTATCATCGACGTCCCCGATGAATTCGTCGGCATCATAATTGAAAACCTCGGTTCGCGAAAAGGTGTGATGAAAAACCTTCTGCAGATGCAAGGAAATTCACGTGTTGAATTCCTCGTGCCTGCTCGCGGTTTATTAGGTTTCCGTTCTGAATTCATGACAGACACCAAAGGTACAGGCATTCTTCATCACAACTTTCATGGTTACGAACCGTTCAAAGGAGAAATCTCCACGCGCCATAAAGGAGCGATAGTTCAGCTCGAAGACGGCATGGCGACCGGTTATGCTATGTGGAAACTTCAGGAAAGAATCAGATTTTTTATTGAACCCGGAGTTCGTGTTTATAAAGGAATGATTGTAGGCGAAAACGCCCGCGAAGAAGATGTGATCGTGAATGTTTGTAAAACTAAGCAACTTACCAATATGCGTGCAAGCGGCGCCGATGAAGCCATTCGACTTGAACCGCCACATCTCCATACTCTTGAACAGGCAATCGAATGGATATCAAACGATGAATATATTGAAGTAACTCCAAAGTCTCTCCGATTGCGAAAAAAATATCTCGACCACAACGAGCGACTACGAATGTCGAAGAAAAAAGTTGTATCAATGGATGTAGAGTAAAATTAATTCAAAAGTAAAAATGCAAAATTAAAAAAATACTCCATTGATCCATCTTGAATGATCTTCTCTCAACGCACAAACTGGCACAGGCAACAAAACAAACTCACCGAGCTGTTTGACTCGCTGCGTAAAAGCGGAAGAGTTATTTTAGATCTAACCGTTTCCAATCCCACTGAGTGTGGTTTCAGCTACCCGCAAAAAGAAATTTTATCTTCCTTTGAAAACCAATCATCGATGGTTTACGATCCAAACCCTCACGGGCTTCTTAGCGCGCGCCAAGCGGTTACGGAATATTACCGGCAAAAAAATATTTCTGTTGATCCTTCGAATATATTTCTAACTGCAAGCACAAGCGAGGCGTATTCAACACTATTCAAATTATTATGCAATGCGGGTGAATCTGTTCTTGTCCAAAAACCGTCTTATCCTCTCTTCGAATATCTTGCTCAAATAAATGATGTTGAACTTCAACAATACGATCTCCGCTACGACGGCGAATGGCATGTTGATATAGAATCATTAAATAATTTAATGATTGAAAATATTGGAAAGAGTAAAGCTATTGTCATTGTGAATCCTCACAATCCGACCGGAATGTTTTTAAAGAAGGATGAGTATAAAGCGATAAAAGAAATTGCTCGTCAATATAACTTGGCAATAATTGTAGATGAGGTTTTTATCGATTATGCTTTTGAAGATGATGAAAGCAGAATCGGATCAACCGCTAATGAAAGTGATGTTTTAACGTTTACCCTAAATGGAATTTCAAAATCTTGTGGATTACCTCAGATGAAGTTAGGGTGGATAATTGTCAATGGTCAACGGTCAATTGTTAATGAAGCGATAGAGAGATTACAAATCATTTGCGATACATTTCTTTCGGTGAATACTCCTGTGCAGGTTGCACTGCCCAAACTTTTGACCATCGGAAAAAATATTCAGAGCCAAATCCTTAATCGCATCAAATCAAATTACACAACACTACTCACAACTCACAACCCACATCTCACATCCCAATGCTCTCCCCTATTGTCTGATGGCGGATGGTACGGCATTATCCGTGTTCCGCGCACAAAATCGGACGAAGAGTGGGCGTTGCAACTGCTTGAGAAGAAAGGTGTTTACGTCTATCCGGGATATTTTTTTGATTTCACGGATGATGGGTATCTTGTTGTAAGTTTATTGCTGGAAAATTCGATATTCCAAAAAGCGGTAAGTGATATTGTGGAATACGTCTCTTTGTCTGAGCCGTGATTATCTTGATTTAAGGATTACCATGATAAAAATATTTCACCGCTGAGTCGCAAAGGACACAGAGAATATTTCTTCTCTTTCGGTCATCATCAATCTTCCATCAATCCAATACTCCACTCCTCCATTAATCCATTCCTCCAACACTCCAATATTCCATTACTCCAATATCCCTCCACTCACCCACGTGGTTCCGCAGATTGTGCTGTACGGACATTTTGAGCATTCCTCTTCTAAAAATTCAGTCGGTGCAAATTTCTTATTGATATCTAATATTTCATCCACAAGTTTATAAATAACCGGTTGAACCGAATCAAATATTTTTGCAGGTGAAGTTTGATCGCCACCAATCGGAAATTCAATTCCTTCATCAAGCTGATTTCTGCCAAGAAATAAATAAGCAGGCGTGATATTCTCAAGCGGAGTACCGGTTTGCTGATTGTATAAAAGCATATACATCGGCAGTTGAAACGAGCCAATCGCCTCGCGGTATGTTTCTCTATTGTTGATGTCCAATTTATCAAGCCGAATTCTGACGCTCTGATCATCTTTGCTTGTTTTATAATCAATGATATAAACATCATCACCACGTGCTTCGATCCTATCAATCTTACCTGTAAATTTAATTCCCTTACTTTCAACAGTTATTTTCTTCTCTAGGTCTTTTATGATAATTTCTGACTTTTGTATCGCAGAAATCTGATATCCTTCGGTGAACTGCCACAGGTGATTTACAATTTGTGTGTGCATCATGAATGTCGGTCCAAGCCAATCTTTACCGTAATCTTCTTCCATTTTCTGCGCAATGATTTCTTCTAGGCGACCCCGTGTAAGTTTTTCTTTTTCAATTTTCTTTCCCAAAAAAGGTTTGAAATATTCTTCCAACACAGTGTGAATAAGAATCCCGACGTCCAACGCGTCTATCTCATCGCTGACTTCAGTTTTTTCACGAAGCTGAAGTACGTTTTGATAATAATATTTCAACTGACAGGCGAGATAAACATCAAGCTGAGACGCGCTGTATCTGACTGTTCGAAGATGATCCACAATTTCTTTTGTTTTATCGATCTCTTTCGGTTTGGGATTTTCTAATTTTACACCGTAACGGATTGTTTGTTCAAACGGAGTAAGTTTATCAGTTTTCATCTCCTGCTGTTTTTTCCATAACAGTTTCTGAACAAACCTGCTTTTTTCTTTTTTACCATCCTTTTGATTCTCAGTATAAAACAGGTGAACGTCCTTGGCACTGTGGACAATTAAATCAAAATAATACTCAACTAATTTTTCGCGGTCATGGTATGTTTCAAGCCCTAACATTTTTCTTATATGCTGTGGAAGAAGCATATCTTCGCCCGGTTTGCCCGGAACAATATCATCGTTAGTATCAATAAAATAGAGTGTATCGAAAGCTAAGGTGCGTGTTTCTAAAAGTCCAAGCACTTGCAATCCTCGGAGCGGCGTTCCGTGGAATGGAACAGTTTCACTTTCAAGAAAATGCTGCAGAAAAATTATATATCCAGCCGTCTCACCAAATTTTTCATCCTTGACTAGAGAATGAGCAACCCGATCGAGTGATTCCATCAACCGCTGAACGTAAGGTCTGAAATACGGATGCAAATTCGCCGTGCTTTCGGTGAATATATAATTGAGAACCTCAATTGCTCGTAGAGCAAAGTCGCCTATCGATTTTATATTAACAAACTTTCGGATTATATTATCGTGAATCGACTTTAGGTGAGATTTTAACTTCTCAATATCAACACCTTCAACAATTCCTGCCAAGGCATTTGTGCAATCATTGAAATATTCATCGTTATTCTCAATCGTCTCAAGCGATAATAATGCTTTTGATTTTTCGTCGGCAAGATATTTTTCAAGTTGATGGAACATAATCCGCGTAACATCCGAGCGCTGTCCGTAACGTATATTCTTCACATAAGGATGAAGAACTACACGCAGGTAAAACGACGCAGAAAACTTTTTATTAAATGCTGTTGCAATTAGCTCTAACAAATTATTGAGAAATCCGTAAGCCGGCGTGCGTTTAATCGGGTAACCGAGAGCAATGTTATATGTCTCTTCTTTTAATAACGACAATGGAAAATGAATGGTGGGAAATAATGCTTCGGACGAAGGCAATACTATTGCCGTGTGATGATCGATCTCATTTCCATTTTCCGTTCGCTTCTGAATCTCCGCAGCAAGCGCATAAACCTGACCGTGTGTATCGGATGCTTTATAAAAATGGAATGTTGGTTCATTCGTTTTTATGGAATAATCTTTTTCTGTCTCAACATCGAAGCCGAGCGACTTCAACCGTTCAATTAATCCCATTCCATATTGAAAAATAAATTTTACGTTGTTCTTCTTTTGTAAAATATCAATTATTCTTTTTTCAACATTTGTGAACGCATAAAAGCCGGCGAGAATAATTTTTTCATAAGACGAGAAATCAAGCTTTTCAATTTCATCGGCAACTGTGCGATATATCATCGAGCGCGTAACATAATTTCGGCGTTCAACTTCTTCATAAAAAATTTTAAAATATTCGCCGCGCGAGTGGAACTTGGCAAACTCAATATTTTGTAAAACTTCTTTCACTCTTCTCGCTGTTTGATTCGCCATCATCACTTCTTCTAATTCACCCAACAACTTTAAAGCAACGGGGAAGAAATTGTCGAACGAGTCGTAATGTGAACGACCAAGCCGCTGTTCGGTATTTTTATGAACATCAAACAGAATAGCAACCGCGTCAACCGGCTCTAACACCTGCTGATGATGACCAAGAATATCTCTGTGTAGATATTCAATAAACTCATCCATGGAAAATATTTTTGGCGGGAAAAAGCTTGTAATATCGCGTTCTGCTAACGATTTTCGCAGAAAATGGGCGGGCCGCTTACCCGGGAAAACAATCATTTGATTTGAATAATCTTTATCACCGACAGTTAATTCTGTTGCCAAAATTTCGATCAGGTTTTCTTGTGCTGATATAATTTTTACACTGCTCATTTCATCTCCCGCACTATTCCTAAATCAACATATGCAAGAACTCCACGAATTTTCTTGTTGTGGTATTTTTCTGCAAGAATTTTCATGTACTCTTTCGCTTGATGGGCGTGTTCACTATTCTCAGAACCGGTTTTGAAATCAATCACGGTTACAATATCTGAATCAACATTAATTCTATCGACACGGAACAATGCGCCTGTTGAGCTTACAATTTCTTTTTCTGTCAAAACAACTCTGTTTGTACGCGCTGTAAAATATTCAATTACATCATCAGTGTTTATAAATTTATGAATGAGAGTATAAGTATCATTGGCATTAATTTCTTGATGATATTTGAACTTAATATTTTCCATTGCAGCTTGTATTTGTTTTTCAGGAAATTCCGTTATGAAACTAATCTGCGAAAGAATATCATGAATAAAATCGCCGCGCTTTGTTTCTTCTAAGCCGATCTTTGTAAAACTTTTCGTTTGTGAAATACCTCGAGTTCTGGGGAAAATAATTCGCGCTTCTTTTTCTTCTTCTTCTTTCACCTTAATGGCGTTAGTCCGTTTACCGATTGTGAATCCATTTTCTGGTAAGAACTTCGATGGTTCTTCTTGTTTTCCCTTTACCGATAAAACGTACATCTCCTGTTCAGCCCGCGTGAGAGCTACATATAATTTATTCAGATCGTCGAGTTGCCGCAAAATTTCTTTCTTATCATATTTTTCGGAAAGCTCCGGGTGAAACTCTTTTTGATTTTTCACGACGTGCATTAACTGAATTCCATCATCATCCTCGCGGACAACCATTGAATCGTAATGTGGTTTTGTATCATAAAACAACGTGATGACAATTGGAAAACCAAGCCCCTTTGCTTTATGAATAGTCATAACAGTTACCGCGTTTTCAGTTGGCGGAACTGAGATATTCCACATCTCTTCTTCCGATTCATCATCAGCGAAGGCGAGAAAATCTTTCAAGCTCAAACTGCCGCGTCCTTCATAAGCGTTTATTATCTCCAATAATTTTACAAGCGTTGCTGCTTCATCGGGGAAATTATCAAATAAATTAAACCGTTTATAAACTTCCGCTATCAGATCATAAAGCGGAAGATAGCCAACCATATTGAAAATATGCTCAAAGTTTTTCTCCCACAGTTGCGAATATTGCTCCCGAAAATATGTGTAAAGTGCCTGATGCGATTTCCCGTTTTTTCTGCAATCAAAAAGAAATGAATGGAAGTTCGTTGGAACACCCATTTCTTTCAATTCTGCCGATAAAATATCGCTCAGCAAAAACGAAGCAAATGAAAGATCGTCAATGGGTGAATCAAGAAATTTTAACAGCGACAGAATCTCTCCGATAATCTTTCGTTTGCGTATATCGAGACTGCTGTGCGAAAGAAATTTTATTTCTTCTGCGTTAAGCCATCCGCTCACCGCAATCACATATTTATTCTGCGGAGTGAGAATTGCTATATCTCCAAGTTTGTAGCCGCGGCTTTGGCAATCGCGAACAATTTCAATAATCGCCTGCCGCTCAAGCGGAGAATCTGTTGACTCTTCCGGTTTATCAAATTTCTTTACTTCAACGTAACCTTTATTGCGGAGATTCTCTTTGACATTTTGTTTATATGATACAAGTCCGCTTAGGTCGGCAATTTCTTTTTCAATTTGTTGCGGAACGATTTCATGAAATACTTTTTTTGCAAACTCTACCACCGCTTCCGAGCTGCGGTAGTTTGTATCTAATTCCTGCCTTCGACATTGTGCGGATGGAAATTCTTCTTTTTCTCTCATCCGAGCCATTATTTGCCAGTCGCCGCCGCGGAATGAAAAGATTGCCTGCTTCGTGTCTCCAACAAGAAACAGCGTTCCTCCCTTTCCCAGCGATTCTTCAACGAGCGGTCTGAGCGCTGTCCATTGAATCGGCGATGTATCTTGAAATTCGTCTATTAGAAAATGATAAATCTGTTCGCCTAAAGAAAAATAAATTTCGGGAAGATCCATCTCAGATATTTTCGACGCGAGCATTTTCGTGGCTTCGCTCAGCGCTACCTCGCCGCGCTCTCTCCGCACTTTTTCAATTATCCCGAGAAGATATTGATTCACTTCAACGAACGGCTGATAATATTGCAACGACATTGTGAAATAATATTCTCCAACTATCTTCAACAATTCGCTTTGCATCTCCTCAGTTTTTTCCTTAAACGCTGGGAAATTCTTTTCTTTGGAAGTTAACAAAGCTTTCTGATCTAATGTTTTTCCAATGAGCGAATCAAAATCACCGCTTCGCGCAAAGTCAATAATGTTTTGAAAATTCTTTGCCGTATTAAAACCGCTCTTCGCTATCGCATCGCCAACTGAGATCAGTTCATTTAATATTTTACCCCGGAGCTCTTCAATAAGACCCCTTTGCGTTTTAGAGATTGATTGTCCCGCGTGAGAACTAAGCCGTTTGTAAATATTTTTCACTTCTCTTGAAAGTTTCTCGTTCGGATTCCAAAGAAACTTTTTATCAAAACTTTGATTGCGGTTGATAATTTCGATTATTTGCTGAAAGATTTTTCGCTTATCCGGGTCGTATCCTAATTCTTGCGCGAGATGTTCAAACGCTTCATCTAAAATCAGGTCTGAATTAAGAATGACATCGAAAGTAGGCGGCAGACCGAATTCCAACGCCGAGACTTTCATAATCCGCGACAAGAAGCTGTCGATAGTTTGCACCTGAAAATCTGAGTAGTTATCGAGGATCCGATCAACCTCTACCCGCGAACGTTCTATGAGTGTTTCAGCGTCCAATCCGACAACTTCTTCCATTTGCTTTAATGTTTGTTGATTGCCGAGAGATGCTTTCTTTAAAGATTCCAAAACCCGCTGTTTCATCTCGAGGGCGGCATTATTTGTAAAAGTGATGGCAAGAATATTTCTCAGACGGTTGTTCGGTATGTTATCCGAGAGAAGCAGTTGAATAAACCGCATTGTAAGTGCGGTTGTTTTGCCCGAGCCGGCAGAGGCAGAAACAAGTGTGAAGTTTGGATCTATGTTTTGGGATTTCTTACTCATGCAATGTGAAATGTAAGAAAATTTTGAGTGATATGGAATTTCAAACATGGTGTCCGAGCCACCCCGCTGTGAGGGAGTTCTACTCCCGAACAAACCAGCAAATATTTCAGAAGCATAATAAGTTTGACATGTTCTAAGATTTTCATTATACTATGCAAAGTTATAAAGGGGTTATCATTGATTGATATACAATGTCCTGAAAAAATTAGGCGCCCCGTAGCTCAAGCGACTATAAAACGAAAGAAGGAATATGCCAAAGACTCATTCTAAGCACACTCATATTCACTTGACAAAACAAGAAATGATTCGGGGAGAGAAGTTGTGTAGGCGGAAAATAGAAACGCTCTGGCGCAAGAACATGAGGGTCGAGGCGTTAATGTATATGAGCTTGCTAATAGAGCATTTTTTAAAGGAATCCATTTTTGAATTTGAACAAATCCTCGAAGGTTCAGCCATCAGTATGCATGTTGCTTTCAATCCACGAAGGCTTTACAGCCGAGATGATTTGGAAAATCAACCACTTGGTTACCTCATCAAAGTCTTAGAAGCGTACACTGTTGACAATAATCTTATTATGGATCTTCGCCGCTTCTCCAAAGTGAGAAATGAGTGCATCCATAAACTCTTTGGACAAAAAATTAGCATCGTGAATAGAAAACTTACTGGCTTCGATAAGTTCTTCTATGAATTAGTGGTTCGCCTTGTGCAGTTGCTACTAAGTCAGATTGAACACAAAAAGAAGCATTTTAATTGGATTTGTGATCCTTGTTTTCAGGAGGTTAGGAAGCAAGTGAAGCTATAATTTGTTCGCTGCTCAGCGCCTAACACTGAAAACAACAACGTACAAAGCTTGACCACTGTAGCTCGATACTTTTGCTCACTGAAATTACTATTGAAGGTTCATAAAAGTATTGTATTGTTTGCCGAATGTTACGCAATTGCCTTGACAAAAATTATATGAAACCCATATTTTTCTCAAACCAATCAGAATTTAGAAAGTGGTTAGATAAAAACCACAAAAAGGAAACCGAATTGTTGGTCGGTTATTACAAAGTGGGCAGCGGCAAACCGAGCATGAACTGGTCCCAATCGGTAGATCAAGCGCTCTGTTTTGGCTGGATAGACGGGATCCGCAGATCAATTGACAAAGAGAGTTACTGCATCCGCTTTACGCCAAGAAAATTTTCGAGCAATTGGAGTGCGATAAATATTCAAAAAGTTAAAACACTAATCAAACAACGATTAATGCAGCAAGCAGGGATTGAGGCGTTTAATAATCGCAAAGAAGAAAAATCAAAAATTTATAGCTTTGAAAGCAGTGCTAAAAAATTTACAGATAATTTTGAAAGTAGGTTTAAGTCAAACAAAAAGGCATGGGATTTTTTTAAAGTACAAGCGCCGTCATACCAAAAAATGGTTATTCATTGGATTATGTCTGCTAAGCAGGAGCTAACTCAGCTTTCCCGGCTCAAAAAAACTATTACCGAAAGTAAAAAACAAAAACGACTTTTTGATCAATATAAACAGAGCAAGATAAAAACAACGAACCATTAACAAGTGCTTACTTTTCACTTAATGGGATGTTTTTCAAATCTTACCAAGCGCCTCATTTATAAATTTTACGAAAGGATATAAATCTTTATAAACTTCTACTATCTTCTTTATAAATTTTTCATTCAAACATTCATCAACTTTCCACTCAACGCCGGTATAAAACTGTTTATACTTCAGCCACTCACCCATGAAATGATCGCGCGGATAACCGAGAGGAATGCGCTGTAACTTTTCACCTTGAATTGTGCCAAACCGTTTTACAAATTTACCATTCTCGATAATACTAAGAAACTCTTTGGATTGCTCGGATATCGCATCCCGGATTTTCTTTAACTGATCTTTGTCGGGCATGTAGAATCCACCGCCAACATAAATACCATCGGGAGAAATTTCTAAATAAAATCCCGCGCTCTCCTGCCAATGACCTTTTATATGAAACACAGCGGCTACATGTGTTTTGTACGGAGTCTTATCTTTGCTGAAGCGTGTGTCTTTATAAATGCGAAACATTCCGCGCTTTGGATTAACATCGATCTCCGGCGCCCACTTAGACATCGGCGCTTTCAGTGAGTCAATCAAACATTGCATCGGGAATTTTGCAAAGTTTTCGTAATCAGATTTATGGTCTGCAAACCATGCGCGATTGTTGTTCTTCTTTAAACGAGCGAGAAACTTTATACCTTCTAAAGGAAAACCTTCGAATGGCGGATAAACTTCATCGTCCAACTTGAATTCTTTGCTCATAATTTTGCTTCTTCAATTGCTGCTCTCACAAATCCGTTTGCATTTTTTAAACGAGCGCGGGCTTGTGTGGCTGTAATGTTTCGTTTTATCATAACAATCGCGGTTTTCACATGTCCGCCTGATTTTGTTAGGTATGTTGTGGCTGTTTCATAATCCACGTTTGTAACCGTCATTATTACGCGCTTTGCTCTTTCCTGGAGTTTTTTGCTGTTCATTTTTAAATCAACCATCATGTTCTCGTACACTTTCCCAAGTCGAATCATCGCCGTGGTTGTAATCATATTCAGCACCATTTTTTGCGCCGTGCCCGATTTCATTCGGGTTGAGCCGGCAAGAACTTCGGGACCAACGTCGACACAAATTGCAACATCTAAATTATTTTTCAGATTTCGCACTTCCAGCTTGCTAAGCAAACGGCGGGGATTGGTTGTAACAAGAATTGTTTTAGAATGAATTCGTTTTGCCTCAGTAATTGCTGCAATTACATATGGAGTCCGCATGCTTGCCGCAACACCACAAACAACATCTTTTTTATTCAGATTGATTTTTTTCAGATCGTTTAGAGCGGCGTTGGAATCATCCTCTGCTCCCTCCTGAGAACGAAATACTGCTTTAGCACCGCCGGCTATTATTCCCACGATTAATTGCGGATCTGTCCCAAACGTTGGTGGACATTCTGCCGCTTCAAGAATTCCAAGTCGGCCGCTTGTTCCCGCGCCAATAAAAAATAACCTTCCTCCATTGACGAATGAATCAAGAACTAACTGTGTCGCTCCTTCGATATGCTTCAATTCTTTGTTTACTGCTAACGCAACTTGTTTATCTTCATTGTTTATTATTTTTAAAATGGTTTTGGTGGACACGATATCTATCTTCAAAGATTTTTTATTGCGTCCTTCGGTTGATAAGGAATTTAGCATGTTAAAAATATTTTTTTTGTTTTCCATATTATTTCTCATGGAATAATGATCACAATTTTTTTATCGGGATTAAGCGCAGAAATGGGTTCTTCGAAAATCAATGGATAAACAGAGATGTTAGTCGGATGATATTTAGCTTGTGTTCTGTTGATTTCGTCCTGAATATCTCCGCCCTTCCAAAAGATATATGATCCGGGTGGAATCATTTTTTTATCCTGTTGTTTTTCATCCGTTTTTTCTTCAGATGCCGTCACTTTTTTCAGAAGCGGCTTAGACCATTTTATTAGTTCATCGATTGGTGCAACCGCGCGGGCTAAAATATAATCGAATGAATTCACGAAACTGCTTTGCTTGGTCATTTCTTCAACCCTTGCATTTACAACCTGAACATTCGTGAGCGACATTCTTTCAACTATATCTCTTACTGCTAAACATTTTTTTTTGATTGAATCAACAAGTATGAACCTAATAGATGAATTAAAAATTGCAATCGGTAATCCGGGCAACCCGCCACCGGTGCCGATATCAATTATCGTAGAATTGCTTTTCAGCTCCCACTCAAATAACAAAGACAACGAAATTATGATGTGTCGGCTCCAAATATTTAATTCATCGTTTCTTGATATCAAATTAATTTTTTGATTCCACTCAAGCAAAAGTCGAACATATTCTTGAAGTTGTATTATCTGATCATCAGTACAACTTCGAGTTTTTGTTTTTATTAAATCAATAATATTTAAATTCGAGTTTAAAATATTTGTTTCATTTATTACCACGTAAACCATTGTTATTTAATGACATATCTATATGCGGTTTCACATGAAACCTATTACTCACCTTTTTAGGTGTACCAATAGAACGGCAATATCGGAGGTTGTTACTCCGCTTATTCGTGCTGCTTGCCCAATTGATTCGGGGTGAACTATGTTTAGTTTCTCACACCCTTCGGTTGAAAGAGATTTTATTTTATTAAAATTAAAATCGCTAGGTATTTTTAATGATTCTTGTTGTTCAAATTTTTCAATCTCATTTAATTGTCTTTTATGATAGCCCGCGTATTTAATTTCAATTTCGACTTGATCAATAATTTCATTATATATTTTTTCTGAATGAACCTTAGATAGCTCAATGAATTCCTCGGAGTTTATAAATCGATCTAATTTAATAATGTCGCCTATTTTAATTTCAGGTCTTTGTAAAATTTGATCCATCTTTATGGATTGAACAACTTGCGATGTACCTCTTGATTCTAATAATGAATTAATTTCATTCGGTGTTACGGTTTCTTCTCTAATCTTATATATCAAATTATTTATCGCAAGCTCTTTTTTTAGATATTTTTTATATAATGTATGATCGAGTAAGCCAAATTTTACACCATATTTCATCAATCTTGCATCAGCATTATCTTGTCGTAGAACTAATCGATATTCCGCTCTAGATGTGAACATCCGATAAGGTTCCTCGGTTCCTTTGTTGATAAGATCATCAATCAAAACGCCAATGTATGCTTCTGACCTTTTTAAAATGAATGGATCCTTCCCCTGAATTTTAAGAGCTGCATTAATGCCAGCCACGATTCCTTGGGCAGCAGCTTCTTCATATCCAGAAGTCCCGTTTATTTGTCCGGCGAAATATAATCCTCCAATTAATTTTGTTTCCAAAGTTAGAGAAAGTTGATGGGGAAAAAAATAATCATATTCAACTGCGTAGCCAGCTCTAAGCATCTCTACATTTTTTAGCCCTGGAATTGTTTGTAAACCTTTGAGTTGTGTTTCTTTCGACAAGCTTGTGGAATAACCATTGACATAAACTACTTCGCTATTATAACCTTCTTGCTCTAAGAATATTTGGTGTCGTTCCTTTTCTTTAAACCTTTCAATTTTATCCTCAATTGATGGACAATATCTCGGTCCAACACCTTTAATTCTACCAGTAAAAAGAGGTGATAAATGGAATCCTTTTTCAAGTTCTTTATGAGTTTTAGAATTCGTGTGTGTTACATACATCGGTATTTGTTTATTAATAATTTGATCGTTTGAAAATGAAAACGGTTGGGGATTTTCATCAGGATGTTGAATTATTACCTCATTTAAATTGATGCTTGAAAATTTAATTCTGGGGGGAGTTCCTGTTTTGAATCTTCCGCTTATAAAACCTTTTTGTTCGAGCGATTCTGTCAGTCCATGTACAGATCGCTCATTAAAACGACCGCCATTTTGGGTTTCTGTTCCAGTATATAAAATCCCCCTAAGAAACGTTCCTGTTGAAATTATCACTGCTTTACAACTAAATTCTAAATTGCTGTGGGTGACAATTTTTTTTACTGTATAGTTTTGTGTATTGTCATTTTCTTCTGTTATTACATCAATTACGGTATCTTGAAGGAATGATAGATTTGCTAATGTTTTTAATCGCGCAATTGAATATTCTGAATACCAAACCCTATCGTTTTGGGATCGGGGTGACCAGACCGCCGGACCTTTTGATTTATTTAACATTCTAAAATGTATCCCGGTGATATCTGCCAATTTGCCAATTTCACCACCCAACGCATCAACTTCGCGAACTAATTGCCCTTTAGAAATACCGCCTATTGCTGGGTTACAGGACATTCTCCCAATGGAATTAATGTCCATAGTAACCAAAAGCGCTTTACAGCCCATCCGGGCAGATGCTGACGCGGCTTCTATTCCAGCATGTCCACCTCCAACAACTATAACATCAAAGCTATTTTCATTATTTTTTTCTATTTTGCGTTCCACGTGAAACCTTTATTACTTACCAACACAAAATTTTGAAAATATATTATTAATGATCTCATTTGTTGTTATTTCTCCTGTGATTTCTGCCAAGATATTAATTGCTGTTCGTAATTCCGCAGCTAAAAATTCGTTACTCATCCTTAAATTTAATTGTTCTAATACAGATTGAATAACTATATTGGCATCATTTAGACATTTATTCTGGCGACTATTTGTGACTATTATTGCATTATTAAAATCAATTTTCTTATGTGAAAATATTTTTTCGCTAATAGCTTTTTTTAATAACGGTATATTCTCGCCCGTAAATGCAGAAATATTAATGTATGACTTGTCGTGATCTTCAATGGGTTGCCTAAACCCTTGTTGGATAAGATCGATTTTATTTCTCACTTTTATAATGGTTTTATTTGGGGGAAGGTGGTCAATGATTTCTTTGTTGACATTATCGATCGCCTTTTCCTGATCTGTTACAAAAACTATAATATCAGCATTTTGTATCTCAGCATTTGTCTTTTTAAAACTTTCTAATTCAAGGAAATCATCAGAATCGCGTAATCCAGCAGTATCAACAATTCTAAATAGTATACCATCAATTGTAATATTTTCTTCAATTTTATCTCTTGTTGTGCCGGGAATATTTGTAACAATTGCCCTGTTTTCGCCTAATAAGATGTTGAAAATACTGGATTTACCAACGTTTGGCAAACCAACCAACACGATCTTTGCTCCTTCTTTGTAAATTATTCCAGATTTATATGTTTCTATTAGTTTTGTTAGAGATGTTAATATTTCTTTAAGTTTTAAAATCATTTTTTCACGAGAAACAAATTCAATATCTTCTTCAGAAAAATCAAGTTCTAATTCAAGAAGTCCACAAAATTGAATTAATTGTTCTCTTAGGTTTGAAATAGTTGTAGATAAATTTCCTTGTAACTGGTTTAACGACACTTTTAGTGCGGATTCAGATTGAGAGTGAATGATATCTGCAACAGCTTCAGCTTGAGTAAGGTCGATTTTTCCATTTGCAAATGCGCGAAATGTAAATTCGCCCGGCTCGGCAGGGCGAGCCCCATATTTAAACAACTCTTCTAATATCTTTTGAGTAATATACATCCCGCCATGGCAACTAATTTCCACGATATTCTCACCTGTGTAAGAATTGGGTTGAATAAAAATTGTGGTTACTACTTGATCTATTGGCTCTGATTTTTGGGATTCAAAAATTCCAAAATGAGCGGTATGGGATTTTGCATCGCGAAGTTGGAGTTTACCGCGAAAACCTTTATCAGCAAGAAAAATGGCATCTTTGCCGCTGATTCGAACAACCGAAATTCCTCCTTCGCCAATTGGTGTTGCTATTGCAGCTATTGTGTCGTCTCTAATGTACATATTTTCTATTTTAATTTAGAAAACTTCGACCTTAAAAACAATTAAAGTAAGAATAATCTCCCTCAATATGGGTGATAAATAAAAAACCCCGCTCATCAGGAGCAGGGTTAATTTTTCTGGTGAAAATTTCTTCTACCTTTTTTTCTTCATCGGTAAATCTTTTGCTAATTTACTTATCCATCCCGTTGATTTTTTTTGTTCAATCTTTCTTAATGGTTCATTTTTATGTTTCTTATTTATCCACGCCTGTTGTCCGATAGATAATAAGTTGAAAACAAAATAATACAAATTTAATCCGGCGGGGAAGCTATTAAACATTAACGTCAATAAGATTGGCATCATCCATACCATCATTTTTTGTCTTGGATCTTTTACCGACATTTTTTGTTGTCCAAACATTGTGACTCCCATTAGCAATGCAAGTCCGCTTATTTCATCTATATTAAAAATTGGAATTCTAAACGGTAGCCGCAGGATCATATCTGGTATTGATAAATCAGAAATCCACCAGACAAACGATGCTTGACGCAGTTCAATTGCAGAACTGAACACTGCCCACAACGCATATAAAATCGGTAATTGTAAGAGCATTGGTAAACAGCCGCCTGCAGGGTTAACGCCATATTCTTTGTACAATCTCATTACCTGCTGATTCATTTTTTGTGGATCATCTTTATATTTTTCACGAATTTCTTCCATCATCGGTTGCAACGATTGCATCTTCTGCATCGATTTCATGCTGGTCTTGGTAAGAGGGTGGAGCACAACTTTTATAATCAATGAAAATATTATCAGAATAATTCCAAAATTCGGTATGAACATTTTTAAAAACTTGAAGAGTGGAATTATTGCATATTCCGAAATCGGGCGAATCAACCATGCAGCTCCTAAACTCATAATTCGGTCTAATTCTACATTGTACTTTTTTACTTCTTCGAAATTTAGGGGTCCAGCAAATACTGTGTATCGATCTTCTTCATATGCATTTCCTCCGAAAGGCATTTCCAAAGCCATGAAATACTTTTCTTTTGCTCCTTCGTCCGGGAGATGCGTTCTTGTTCCCTCCAGATAAGCTCTTTTACTTTCCTTCAATCTTGGGATTACTGCCACCGCAAAATATTTGTTGCGCACTGCGATCCAATTTACTCTTCCGGAAATATTACTGTCTTTAACGGTTTCGTTAAAATTCGCTGCATCTAATTCGGCAAGTTCGCCGCCGGCAAGCGCATAAGCTTTTGCAAAATTCGATTCATCAACACTATTTTGCTCAACATTTTGAATGCCCGATTCCCAAACAACCTGATAAGCATAATTGGCGATTATCGATTCCATTCCCTGAAATTTATACGAAACATCAACCGAATATTTATCTCCGTAAAATATTATAGTTTTGATGATTTTACTTCTGGATGTTACATTAAGCCGCATTTCAAGCTTCAGAGAATCTTCGGCTGTTATTTTAAAATGATTTTCGTTTTTTGTCGTCTCGAATTGAAGATATTTTGTGTTTATTATCTTGCCGTCGCTGGTTGAAAAAAGTAAATGAAAGTCACCCGTTGTGTTTTGAGTAAGTAACTCTATAGGGTGCCGATCCCATGTTAAATAGTTTTTTAATGTCCACGATGTAACCGTTCCACCCGTAGGAGAAAGCTCTATCTGGTAACAGTCTGTTTCAATAATAATCTTTTTGCTATCTTTTTTTGTTAGGTGTGAAAAATATTTTCCGAGCGTATCTTCAACTGATCTGGTTTGTTGAGATCTCTCGGACCCGTCCGTTTTGTTTAACTCTATTGGTTCCTTTGTCTTTTGTTGATTTAGATTCCCAACGGTATCTTTATCGAGAACAGGTGCTTGTGGTGGTGGCGCCGTCATCCATAACCACGCCATCAAGACGATTCCTATTAAGACAAAACCTATAATTGCATTTCTATCCATATTAAAACTCCGTTACACTTTAATTTTATTCAGACCCCTTGATGGGGAGAATTTAACGTTTCACTTGGAAACGGTAAAATATATTTGATATAATTTTTCTTGCGGTGTGTTTCTTCATTTGTTTACGGCACAGGATCGTACCCACCTGGATGGAATGGGTGACAACGAAGAATTCTTTTTATCGCCATCCATGTTCCTTTCAATGAACCATGCTTCGTTACAGCGTCAAGCGCATATGAAGAGCAAGTTGGATAAAATCGACATGTATTGGGCGGAATGAAGGGGGAAACAATTACCTTATACATGCGTATTAAAAATGCTACCATCTAATTTTTAGAAATGAGATTGACCTATTATATTTATTATACTTATAACATCATCGCGAAGATGACTAAACGAAGGTTTTGATAACGCTTGTTGCTTACCCGGATAAAAGAACAAAATAGCAGATATCCGGCTTTGCTTGGTTGACACATTTCCGAGAAGCGATTTATTCAACCTGAATGTTTCACGAATGATACGCTTGATACGGTTTCGATCCACAGCTCTTTTTATATTTCTTGAAACCTTGACACCGAATAATATTGTTTTTTTTTGATTATTCTCACCCTTTAAGAGAATAAAAGATCGAACAAGATTTCCATTTATTTTTTTACCATTACGAAAAATAAAGTCAAATCTCTTTTTACCCCGAACAACCTCTTTTCGTGGAAGTGCATGTTCCACAAATAATGCTCTACGCTATCAACGTTCGTCACTAACGGTAAGTTTTTTTCTGCCAACCGATCTTCGACGTTTCAATACTTCTTGACCATTCTTGGATTTCATTCTTTCACGGAAACCATGTTTATTTTTTCGTTTCCGGTTGCTTGGTTGAAATGTTCTTTTCATTTTTTCCTCATTAAATATAACGATCTTTCAATGAAAAAAAGAGGATTGTTACACAATCCTCTAATTACATCATAAACTTACTAAATAAATTCTTTTAAATATATCAAAATTGTGTGATTATTACAAACTTCTTATTAATTCAAAATATTTTTCTTGACAGACCGATCTTTTATATGTATTTTCATTAAGGGGTTGAACGAATATCAATTGTTAATAAAATGTTGATAGGTTTTCGTTTTTCAATTAAAACCGATAAAAGTCTCTCTTTTTCGATTATTTCCTTACTTCATATCGAGGTTTAGTTGATAATTATGTTAATATCTTGTTGATAAGGCTCATATAACGGTTAATATTAAAATAATTCTTTTCTTTATTGGTGGTATCAATGCAAACTACAAACCCGGCAACAAATACCTGGACACAGGCACTATCTCTTATCAAGAATCGGGTAAATACCCAAAGTTATAAATCTTGGTTCGAACCAGTGGTACCTGTCGATTTAGACACGAATAAAATTACACTCCAAGTACCAAGCCAATTTTTTGTTGATTGGTTAGAAGAACATTATTATTCGTTGATTAATGAGGTTCTCACGCATGTAAGCGGTCGTGAATTATTTGTTATCTATTCGATTGTGCCTGAGGATCCCGATTTGATGAACATTGGCGTTGAGGCAATCAACGATGCGATTCAGGTGAGCAACTTGTTAAATAGTCCAAATAAAAGTACCGCTGTATCCGCCCAATCATCCAGCAAACAATTTGTCAACCCTTCTTTAAATACGCGCTATACTTTTGACAAATACATAAAAGGTGAGAGTAATCAATTTGCACGAGCGGCAGCATCAGCGGTTGCGAATAATCCGGGCGGTACATCATTCAATCCGCTTGTTATTTATGGCGGGGTTGGGCTTGGTAAAACTCATCTCGTTCAAGCGATCGGTAATCATGTTTTGCTTTCCGGTAAAAGCTCAAAAGTTTTATATGTTTCAAGCGAAAAATTTACCGTTGACTTTGTTGAGGCGATTCAAAAAGATAATATTTCAGTGTTCTCAAATTTTTATCGGAACATTGATTTGTTAATTGTTGATGATATCCAATTTTTTGCGGGCAAAGAAAAAACCCAAGATATATTCTTTCACACATTTAATGCTCTTCATCAATTGGGTAAACAAATTGTATTATCATCTGATAGACCGCCAAAAGATCTTCAAGGACTTAACGATCGGCTTACTTCGAGATTTCAATGGGGTTTAACCGCCGATATACAACCTCCTGATTTAGAAACCCGAATCGCAATTTTACAAAAGAAGAGTACTGATAATGGAATAGAATTATCGCACGATGTTATTGAATTTATTGCAAGCAATATTACTTCTAATATACGCGAACTTGAGGGTTGTCTTATCAGTCTGCTTGCACGAGCATCTTTAGAAAACCGTTTGATAGATATCGATTTGGCATACAATGTAGTACGTTCGTTAGTTGGTGAGGTCCGGTCTCATATTACAATCGAGGAAATTCAACGTGTTGTTGCAAATCATTTCGGTATTCCTGATGATTTACTTCGCGCTAAAACACGAAAGCAGGAGGTTGTTAACGCACGACAGATTGCAATGTACTTATCAAAGGAGTTAACAAATTCGTCTTTGAAAACAATAGGTTTACATTTTGGTGGAAGAGATCATAGTACCGTAATTCACGCATATCAAACTGTTGAAGACAACACTCATTTAGACAATAAACATAAATCTGTAGTTCAACATTTACGTAATACTCTTGAACATGGTATCCGTAGATAACTATGTTGATAAGATTCATTTTCTTGTTGAGTAACGTATTTTCATTGTTAATATTTAATTAATTTTTTTTATTCGATTTTTATTGTGCATATGTCTCACTCTTTGAGCATTGGTTCAACAATTTATTAACAGTCAAAATGGATATTAATAAATGTTTTTAATGTTTTTAATGTGTTATAAACATATCCACAGTATTATTACTATTAATCTTTTTATTTTTCCTTATAACTTATTATAATAAAATAGAGTTATAGGTTAATTTATCTTTGATATTCGCATTAAATTTCGTACATTTAAACATATTATTTTGATTCATTGCATAATCCTTAAAGGAATTTTTCTATGAAATTTTCTTGCTCAAGCACCGATCTTCAACGAGTTCTCGGAAATATAGGCGGGGTGATTCCATCTAAATCAACCCTTCCAATTCTCGAAAATTTTCTGTTTCAACTTTCAAAGAATCAACTCAAAATAACCGCGACTGATCTTGATATATCCATGACTGTTGCTTTAGATGTTGATGCGAAAGAAGATGGTGCAATAGCTATTCCGGCAAAACGGCTTTTCGAAACCGTGAGAGCACTGCCAAACATCGAAATAAATTTTCATGCAAATACGGATACGAACAAAATTTCAATGAAAACTTCAAGCGGAGAATATAAACTCACTGGAGAATCGAGCGAAAACTTTCCAAGTATACCTGCATTTCGCGGTAAGGAAGAAGTTGAAGTTGAAAGTGATTCACTTAGGCGATTAATTACAAAAACAATTTTTGCCGTGAGTTCAGATGAACTCAGACCAGCAATGACCGGAATTTTATTACAAATTAGAAAAAGCGAAATCAGGGTGGTTGCAACAGACGGGCATAGATTAGTGCGATTAATAAACTCGAATTTTTCATCTGCGGATTTTGAAAGAGAAATAATTGTACCGGTAAAAGCTCTGAACCTTGCATCGAAATCAGCTAATAGTCAGAAAAGCACAATTTCGTTGAACGAAAATCATATAATGTTTTCTTTGGGAGATACAATGCTTGTATCGAGGTTGATCGAAGAAAAATATCCGAGCTATGAGAGCGTTATTCCACTTGAAAACGATAAAGTTCTTGTCGTTGATAAAAATCAGCTTTTATCTTCTATCCGAAGAATTTCGCTTTATGCAAGTTCTACAACACATCAAATTCGTCTTTCTTTGAAACGAAATGAAGTTTCAATTTCGGCTGAAGATATTGATGTTGGTAGCGAAGCTTTCGAGTCGTTAACGTGTGACTATGGTTCTGAAGCGATGGAAATTGGATTTAATTCCGGCTATCTAATCGATATTCTTTCACACATTGACACGGAAGAAGCGATAATTAGAATGAGTTCACCAACTCGGGCAAGCATTATTCAGCCATTTACGCAAAAAGATGGAGAAAATCTTCTCATGCTCGTAATGCCGGTTCGGCTGAACGCATGAAGTCAATATCTTAATGTATCTAAGAAATATCAGAGTCCATAACTTCCGTAATCATACCGAATCAACTTTTGAATTCGGGCAATGGGCTAATATACTTGTAGGAGAAAACGGTCAGGGAAAAACAAACATCCTCGAAGCCATTTCATACCTTTGCCTCACAAAAAGTTTTTATTCACACGGCGATAGTTATGTCATAAAAATCGGGAACGATATTTTCGAAGTTGAAGGTGTTTTCAATACTGAACGCACAGGTGACCAGCGTGTTAGAGTTGCTTATTCCGATGGGCAGAAGGAAAAAATATTCACCATCAACAAAAATCATATTGAACCTCTTTCTTCCGTGATTGGAAAATTTCCGGTCGTAATTTGTTCCCCTGAGCACGCACCGATTACCAATCAGGGTCCGATTGAAAGAAGAAGATTTATTGATCTTGTAATATCTCAATCGAGCAATATCTATTTTCAGCATTTGATTGAATACCGGAAGATTTTGAGGAACAGGAATAAGGTTTTAGCAGAAGCAAAATTACAGAAAGCCGATCCGACAGAAATCTTAGAGCCATGGAACGATCAGCTAATCAATGCCGGTGCCTATCTTATGGTGCGGAGACAAAAATTTGTTGACGAATTCGAACGTTATATTAATTCATCGTACCATCAACTTGTGATTGACGGCGAGTTACCATCCATTGCCTACGAACCATCATTGCCGGTTGATAAATCTTTTAATCAGCAAGATGCCGCAAAAGTTTTTGCATCAGAACTAACCCGACGGAAGGAAAGAGAATTTCAAGTTGGAACAACTGTGGTTGGACCGCACAGAGATGAGCTTCTTTTCACAATTAACGGACTTGATTTACGTCGATATGCATCACAAGGACAGCATAAAACATTTTTAGTAGCGTTGAAAATTGCAGAATTTTTTTATCTGCGGGAACAATGCAATGAAACACCGATTCTGTTATTGGATGATATATTCAGCGAACTAGATACCGTACGTGCCGCTAATCTATTGGAGCTTGTAAGCACCATAAGTCAAACGTTCATTACGTCAACTAACAGAGATCTTTTTGATAAAAATGTAGCAGATGCCGACAGTCGGAGAATGTTCACGATAAGCAACGGAGCGGTAATGGAAGAACAAAAAAATGTGGCATAGATAAAAATGGCTCGGCATATTGGAACAGCAATTGAATCGGTACTAAAACAACTTGGTATCGGAGAGCGGCTCCGGCAATACGAAATTTTAGAAGCATGGTCTTCTATTGTTGGAGAACAAATTTCGAAAGTTACGAAAGCAGAACATATACGCGAGGGAAAATTATTTGTGCATGTTACGCACGCTACATGGAGAAATGAATTGGTTTATCTTAAAAAAGATATCATAGATAAATTAAATAACGCAATGAATCAAAAAATTGTTAAAGATATTATTTTTCATTAACGAGAAATTATGGCAAAAGGCAACGATAAAAAAGAAAAACAATTGACAATTCCGCTCGATGGAGGAGATGATTCTCAGAAGAAAAAACAGAAATCGACCGGAGACTATACAGCTAACGATATAACAGTTCTAAAAGGTCTGGAACCGGTAAGGCAACGACCTGCAATGTATATCGGAGATGTGTCTGCGCGAGGATTACATCATCTCGTTTACGAGGTAGTTGATAACTCAATCGACGAAGCGTTGGCGGGTTATGCGCATTATATCTCCGTCAGCATAAATAAAAACGGATCGGTTACTGTAATCGATGACGGTCGTGGAATACCGACAGGAATTCATCCTGAAGAAAAACGATCTGCATTAGAAGTTGTAATGACTGTATTGCACGCAGGCGGAAAATTCGACAAGAATACATATAAAGTTTCAGGCGGATTACATGGCGTTGGTGTTTCGGTTGTAAACGCCCTTTCTGAAATTTTAGAAGTTGAAATTTCGCGCGAAGGTAAATTGTGGTATCAAAAATATGTAAGAGGAAAGCCGCAAGCGGATGTGAAAACAATTGGAAAGTCGGACCCGAAAAAAACCGGCACAAAGGTTACGTTTTTACCCGACAGTCAGATATTCAAAAACAGAATCTTTAAATTTGAAACTCTTGCCGAAAGACTACGGGAACTTGCTTTCCTCAATCCTGATGTGGAATTGCGCATAGTTGATTTGAGAGATGGACAAGAGCAGGAAGAAAAATTTCACTTCAAAGGGGGGCTTGTTGAATTTGTAAAGTACATCGATGCAACTCGACCGTCGATTATGAAAAAACCGGTTTACGCAAAGGGACAAGCAAAAGACGACACAAATCGGCTTGTAGAAGCTGAAGTCGCTTTTCAGTACAACGATCAGTTCAACGAAAATGTTTTCACTTATGTCAATAATATCAATACGCTTGAAGGTGGTACGCATCTTGTCGGGTTTCGAAGCGCCCTCACAAGATCGCTCAACACTTATGCATCGAAAAATAATCTTGTAAAAGAAAACAGCGTACAACTTACAGGAGATGATTTCAAGGAAGGGTTAACCGCGGTTCTTAGCGTGAAAGTACAGGAACCACAATTCGAAGGACAGACCAAAACAAAACTTGGTAACAGCGAAATAAAAGGAATCGTCGAAGGTATTGTGGGAGATCAGGTAGCAATCTGGTTGGACGAAAATCCGGGTGACGCAAAAAGAATTATTGAAAAATGTTTACGTGCGGCAGAAGCACGAGAAGCGGCGCGAAAAGCGCGCGAGCTTGCGCGGCGTAAAAGCGCGCTTGAAGGATCAAGTCTTCCGGGAAAATTAGCAGATTGTTCAATCAACGACCCAGAACATTGCGAACTTTATATTGTTGAGGGCGACTCTGCAGGAGGAAGCGCCAAGCAGGGGAGAGACCGCCGTTTCCAGGCAATTCTTCCGATAAAAGGAAAAATTTTAAATGTTGAAAAAGCGCGTCTTCATAAAATATTGGAGAACGAAGAAATCAGAAATATATTCACAGCTATCGGCACCGGTGTTGGAGAAGACTTCGATCCGGCAAAAATACGGTACGGAAAAATTATCATCATGTGCGATGCTGACGTTGACGGCTCTCATATTCGCACATTACTATTGACTCTCTTTTTCAGATACATGAAAGAAATAATAGAACTCGGTCATATTTACATCGCACAACCGCCGCTATACAAATTGAAAAAAGGAAAACAAGAATTTTACGCTTATGACGATGATGAACGGATGGAAGTTATCAAGCGGTTAAAAACCGAGAAGCGCGTGGTTAAAGATACCGTGGAAGAAATAACAACCGACAATGAAAGCGTAACAGTAACTACCGACGGCGTAACGATTTCTCGCTTCAAAGGATTAGGAGAAATGAATCCCGAGCAACTTTGGGGAACAACCATGAATCCTGAAACACGAACCGTTCTGCAAGTAACTATTGAAAATGCCGCAGATGCCGATAGAACATTTTCCATTTTGATGGGGGATGAAGTTGAACCACGCAGGGCGTTTATAGAAAAGAACGCGAAATATGTCAGAAATCTGGATGTATAAAAAATTATCAGTAATATGAAATATAATGGAGTTTAAATGGCTGGCGTAAATGAAAAAATAATTCCGGTTGATATAGAAGAAGAGATGAAAGGTTCGTACATCGATTACGCGATGAGCGTAATTGTATCGCGCGCACTTCCCGATGTTCGAGATGGCTTGAAGCCGGTGCATCGTCGGGTGCTTTTCGGTATGCACGAACTTGGACTTGCCAGCAACCGAGCGTATAAAAAAAGCGCCCGCATAGTTGGAGAGGTTTTGGGTAAATATCATCCGCATGGCGACAGCGCCGTGTACGATACAATGGTTCGCATGGCTCAAGATTTTTCACTCCGGTATCCGCTTGTGGATGGTCAGGGAAACTTTGGTTCGGTGGACGGCGATTCACCCGCGGCAATGCGTTACACAGAAGTGCGGCTCTCACGTGCGGCTGAAGAGATGTTGCGCGATCTCGATAAAAATACGGTTGATTTAAGTCCAAACTTTGACGACACTTTAAAAGAACCCAGAGTTCTTCCGGCGCAAATTCCCAATCTCTTAGTGAATGGAACATCCGGCATCGCGGTTGGTATGACCACGAATATTCCCCCGCATAATCTCACAGAGATTATCGATGGATGCGTTTCAGTAATCGATACCCCAACTCTTCCTGAAGAAAAATTATTGAAGATAATCAAAGCGCCCGATTTCCCAACAGGCGGAATCATTTATGGTTATGATCCTGTACGGGAAGCATATCGAACAGGCAGGGGTAAAATAATTGTCCGGGCAAAAGCCACAATAGAAACAGGCCGCGCCGACAGGCAGGCGATAGTTGTTACAGAAATTCCTTATCAGGTGAATAAAGCATCGCTCATTGAAAAAATTGCCGACCTTGTGCACGATAAAAAATTAGAAGATATTGCCGATATCAGAGACGAGTCGGATCGTGACGGACTTCGGGTGGTAATCGAATTGAAGCGAGACGCAAACGCGCCCGTTGTGCTCAACAATTTGTACAAGCATACACAGATGCAAACCACGTTCGGCGTAATTATGCTTGCACTGGTAGAGGGCAAACCCCAAATACTCACGCTTAGACAAACAATCGATCACTTCATAAAACACAGAAACGATGTTGTGGTTCGCCGCGCAAAGTTCGAGCTTGATGAAGCCGAACGCCGGGCGCACATTCTTGAAGGATATATAATTGCTCTCGATAATATCGATGAAATTATTAAGCTGATAAAGAAATCAAAAGATGTACCTTCTGCGCAGGAAGGATTAATAAAACGTTTCAAGCTTTCAGAAATTCAGGCAAAAGCGATACTCGATATGCGCCTGCAAAGATTGACCGGCTTGGAGCGTAAAAAAGTCGAGGATGAATACAAAGAGACAATTAAACTGATAGAGAAATTAAGATCAATTCTTTCGAGTAAGAAACTACAACTGCAAATCATCAAAGAAGAACTGCTTGAGATAAAGAAAAAATTTGGAGACGAAAGACGAACAGAAATAATTTATAAAGCCGAAGAATTCAGCATCGAAGATATGATTGCCGAAGAAGACGTGGTAATCACCATCAGTCATACCGGTTTCATCAAACGCCTTCCCGTTTCGGGATACAGGCGACAGGCGCGCGGCGGAAAAGGTGTTACCGGCGCGACAACGAAAGAAGACGATTTCATCGAGCATATGTTTATCGCTTCAACGCACGACTATATCATGTTTTTCACAGACAGAGGAAGATGCTATTGGCTTAAGGTACACGAGATTCCCGAAGCCGGAAGAACAGCGCGCGGAAAATCAATTGTCAATTTGATTGAAAAGCAAAATGACGAAAACGTTGCATCGTATGTGCCGGTGAAAGGTTTCGATGAGGATCATTTTATAGCAATGATCACCGAAAAGGGATTGGTTAAGAAAACGGCGCTTGTTGAATTCAGCAACGTGCGGCGTAACGGAATTGCCGCCATAACACTTCAAAAAGGTGACAGCGTTATCGACGTGAAACTGACCGACGGTAAACAAGATATTGTAATTGGAACTTATAACGGCATGGCGATAAGATTTAACGAGCAGGAGGCGCGTGCTGTTGGAAGAATTTCGATGGGTGTTCGCGGCATCAAGCTGAACAAAAACGATAAAGTGATAGGCAGTGTTGTGGTGAAGCGGCAAAGCACATCGATACTTGTGGTGGCAGAAAACGGATACGGAAAGCGGAGCGAGCTTGACGAATACCGCGTAAGCCACCGCGGTGGTAAAGGCGTTATCACAATCCGCGTAACCGAAAAAACCGGACGAATGGTTGCGATCAAAGAAGTTTTAGAGAACGACGACATAGTTGTTGTAACATCGCAGGGTGTTGTAATTCGCCAGCCGGCAGAAACAATTCGGGTTGCAGGAAGAAACACTCAGGGCGTTCGCCTTATCCGGCTTGATGAAGGAGATAAAATAGCAGACACCGCTGTTGCACCGGCAGAAGAAGAAAAAGAAGACGGTGTTTCTGAAGAAAAAACGGAAAAACAAACCGCGAAAGATAAAACAAAGAAAAAATAATTTATCAAAGTAAACCTCCAGTATCTTCTAAAGTTAATCATAGTCAGATACCGGAGGTTGGACGAGTAAAATGTCCGACATTTGACTTAGCCGATCTGAAGAAAATGTCGGACATTTGCACCAGATTACTTCGCTAACACAATCTTCTTAACGTCAGAGTAAACACTTGCGTTCATGCGGACAAAATAGATTCCGCTTGAAAAATTTGAACCGTCGAAAGTTACAGATTTATATCCGGCAGTTTCAAATCCATCAACCAACGTTGCAACCTCTTCGCCAAGTATGTTGTATACTTTGATCGTTACTAAATTGTCCATTGGCAATTGATAATTGACATTTGTTGATGGGTTAAAAGGATTAGGATAATTTTGCTGAAGCGCGAATGCAGTTGGAATTTCTCTCTTGCCCGTTACAATAATGCGCAACGATTTTCCATCGCCATTCGAGATTAAAATCCTTCCACCGGTTAGAGGATAACGTTTTAAAACTTTTCCATTTTCGGTTTGCTCTATCGCAAACCCGGCATTTATTGAAGAGCTTGACTTAATAGTTACCGATAATGGATAAACCGGTGATTGCATTTGAATCGGGAATGAAATTTCTTCTTTGATATTCTTTGGGTAAATTTCACGATATCTCTGACTTGAAAATCTCACATCGAACAATTCGCCCGGCGGAAGAGGAGGCAACTCAAAACGTGACGCATCTATGCCGCCTTCCGGCTGTTCCATTAATTCCAAAGATTGCTGCTTCCCCAAACTGTTTGCGATTGTTATTACACACGTGGGTTCTATTGATTGATTTTGGCGACGTGGAATATTTGTTGAGCCAAGCGTGATGCTGCCCGCACTGCTGGTTTTAACCCAATAACCTTTACCGGGCTGAAGCGTTGCCACTTCGCTGTAACGGCTTCCGTTAAATTCAAAAACTCCGCTTGTAATAATACCACCGGTTGGTGCAGAAGATTCGTGATCAACCGAACCAATGATATTCCATCCCGAATTCAATTCTACTACTGTCGATGCAAGATTTAATCCTGCCACAACCTGATCTTTTGCGATAGACGATTTTATCCAATATCCTTTACCGATGATCAGAGAATCGCCCGCCAGTTGATATATTGATGAAAATGAAAATAGAGTTCCGTGTATCGCAGTGGGATAGATCGATTGCACTGATTGATTCAATCGTGTAACCGGAAGCGAGACGAGATTCCACCCCTCTGTTAGAGTTACAGTTTTTTCAAGTACATCTGTGATGATTTGGAAACTGCTATCCTCGCCGGGCCAATTATTAGTTGGTAAAAGTGAGGAGGTAATATCGCCCGAAAGTCCCCAATTCATCACCGCTAAGTCAAAATATCTATAATCGCCACCTATGTGGTCTTTTAAACCCATATAGGCGCCGGTGGCATTCGGATCAAGCGCGCCATCAATTTTTGGTCCGTAGCATAACTCAATTATGTTTGTTGTTTCGTGTAACTTAATTTGAAAATTAAGCATAAGCGATGTACCAACATAATAAGCTTCAATATTTTTCCACTGAATAATGAATGTTCTGTTCGGCACTGAACCAACCGTTTTTATTCCGATTTGATCGGCAGTGTTTACAATCATATCTGCCCACCATGGACCTAACGCTTTTGTTGGTCGCTGGTTTGAACCGAGTGTTGGCGTGAAATATCCACCGAGCTGAGAAACAGAAGAAAGTCCACGTTCGCTGCCGTTGCTGCCCGTTCCAAGCTCTGCCCAGCCGTTTGTGCTTACCTGAATAGAATCGTAAAGATATTTATCGTATTTGAATTGGAATGGAATTGCAAAACTTGCCTGAGCATCGTCGCCGATTGGTCCGGTGATTTCCGGAATAATTTCCTGATAGGGGGAGAACACTTTAGTTACCGACCAATATGGAATTGTTGGAGCGGCGACCACCTCAAACGAACTGCGCAAAGTATCGTTCGATAAATTATTATCGCTTGACAGCACTATTGCCTCGCTTGTATATGTGCCAAGGATTGCAGGTTCATAACTTCCATCGAATGTTATCGAACGTTGTTCGGCAAGTCCTAAACCGGCAATGCGTTTTGTTGATGAGAACAGCTCTGTTGATCCGAGAAGAATTCTATATTTTATATTAAACGAATCCATTTGTGCCTGAGTACTTAAATTCTTTACCGACACAAGAAAAGATGAAAGTGATGTACCAAAGAAGTATTGTCCATTTTCTTTAGGGTAATTTATCGATGCGATTTTATAATCGAAGTAATCGATCGGAATATCGAACAACATTTTCCGTTCCCACACACCATTCCCATGTGTAGCAACACGAAGCGCACGGTTCGATGGAGAAACTGTCAGATCGGCAACAATAACAGCATCAGGTAAACCCGTGTTGAATGTTGACCACGTATCACCGGCGTCTGTAGAAACATATACACCCAGATCGTTTCCTACATAAACAACATTCGAGCGAAACGGATCTACAACAGCTGCGGTTGTAGGTACATCGGGAAGTGTTCCCGTAACATCTGTCCAGCTTGTTCCGGTGTTTGTAGTTTTATACACATGTCCCGATCCAAAACCGCCCATTGTTACATATGCAATGCTCGAATTTTGTGGATCAACAGTCATATCTATCGGATAACGATCGGGGATAATGCCTGTAACATTCGTCCATGTTGTACCGCCGTTTGTAGTCCGGAAGATATGTGCCGGTACCGCAATAGGTGCCGTTCCTGCATATGCCGTATCCGGGTTTGTTGCCGAAACAGCCAAAGATAAAACCGGATTACCATCGAGATTGTTTCCGCTGTTAGTTGCAGACCAGGAGCCGGCACCGGTTGTAGACTTGAAAATCTTTTTCGTACCAAAATATAAAACCGATGTTTGTGCAGGACATATTACAACAGGTGAATTCCAAGCCGCAGTTCCTTCGCTGCCCGCACTGAAACCACCGGCATATGAAAATGTTGCACCCCGATCGTTTGATTTGTATATAGAACCACCATATCGGGTAACCGCATACATTATGTTATCATCACCCGGTGTAATTGCTGTCCACCCCGATTCATCTCTTGCGCTTGCATGATCCCAGGTTGTGGAGCCGAGATAACGATAACCGGGAATATGATCTTGAGATTGCGAAAGAGCGATAAGCGAATCGGTAGTTGAGCAGGAAAATCCGTTATAAATTTGCCCAGTTTGCATTCCAAAACCGATATTGGTATAAGAGCTTCCGAAATTTGTTGAGCGATATATACCATCATCGTTTGCGGCGTAAAAAATGTTCGGGTTCGTTGGATCGATTGCATATCCGTGATTGTCGGAATAACCGCTTGAAACAGTTGTTGTTGTGATTCCACTGTTTGTAGATTTTGATCTACCTACACCATTGAGAACGATGATGCTTGAGTCTTCCGGATGAACCGCAACATAATGTGAGTACCACCCCTGAACGCCATACATAGAACCAGTCGGAAAGGATTTCATCAAACTCCAATTCTGTCCAAAATTAGTCGAGCGATACAATCCTGCGACTCCGCTTGTGCTGTCTGCCGCACTCGCATACACTATATCGGAATTTTTTTGGTAAACCGCGAGAAGAGTTTTTCCTGTGTAACTTTGAATCGGCGATGTTATCCAGTTGTCTCCGCCATCGATGGTATATACTACTGTGCTATTTGTAAAATTTCCGAACGCAGCCATAATCTTATTGGTATCGGAAAAATGAATCACAATGTCTGTGACCATTTGAGCACCTAAAGCAAGACTCCAAGATTCACCGCCGTCAACCGTTTTATAGGCACCCTCAGTTGTCGCTGCCCAAACGGTTTTCGGATTCATCGGATTCATTTTAAGCATCTGAACTCCCCGCCGCTGGTTGTAAGACCAATCAAGCGTTTTCGTCCACGTTAATCCGCCATCGGTTGTTTTCAAAATACCGATACCGTAACTGCCGCGAGTAGTACGTTGGACTAAGCCCCCAACCGAATTATTCTTACGATACACTTCTCCGGTGCCGATATATATGATGTTGGTGTCCACAGGATCAATGACAATAGAACTGACACCGAGCGCGGGGTAACCTAAGCGTACCTGTTCCCAGTCGGCGCCAAGCCCGGAGGTTTTTGATTTCCACAATCCACCGCTCGCCGTACCGACAAAAATCACACTTGGATTTTTTGGATTAACTGCAACACATTTTGTGCGTCCCTGCAAATTAAGCGGACCAATCGGATCCCAGATACTGCCCGCGCTGAGAATATTCGACACCTCGCGTAATTTAGTTTTAGAAGATTTGAAAGCCGTATAGAATTTACTCGTCGGAATATCTGAGTCCGGATATGAGCGTGCCTGTGTCCAGAAGTCTAAAGCTTCCATCGCTCCCGATCGTTCTGATTTCACCACTTTTATTAATATTGAATCTTTGTCGCTGGATAAATATACAATTGTTAATAACGATGTTGCGAAAAATATACAACTCAGTAATGCAGTAAACATGCGGCGCATAAAAGTACCTCGTAAGTTTTTGGAATTATGTATCCGTGGAAATAAAGTCTAAATCAAATTACTCTTTATATGGTAAAATGTCAAGAGAATTTTCGCAATGAATTTTCTGAATTTGCCATTTACTCAAAACGTTCTTATTTTGAGAAGAAATCTTTGAACATTTAAAAATATACTATGCCGAAAACCACATCTTTAAAAGAAATTCCACCATCTCAGTTGCGCTGGGTGTGCGACCCGAAGACACTCAAAGTGAAAACCACGGAGGATGTTAAGGCAACAAAAGAAATAATAGGGCAAGACCGCGCCCTAAGGGCATTGCGAATGGGTTTGGAGATGAAACATGCCGGGTACAATGTTTTTGTGACGGGATTCTCGGGCACCGGAAGAATGACTACGATTAAACGGCTGTTGTCGGAGTTTCAACACGGCAAAACAACTTTGCGCGATCATTGTTATCTGCATAACTTTTTGAACAGCGATCAGCCAATCCTCGTTACTCTGCCCGCAGGTCAGGGATCGAAACTTCAGGAAGAGATGGAAAATCTTGTTCAAGAATTTCTAAAAAATATTCCGGCAGTGTTCGAGAGCAAACGTTTTAAAGAGGAACGGAAACGATCGATGGAGTTTTTTCAGGAACGCCAGCGCAGTGTTCTCAAAGATTTCGAACAAAAAGTCCGCGAGCGGGGGTTCGAGGTTATTCAGGTGCAGGTTGGTCCCATCATGCGCCCCGATATTGCCCCACTGCACGATGGGCAGCCGATTACCTTCGATCAATTAGATCTATTGGTGAAAGATGGAAAAATTACCAAGCATCAGGTTGAGAAAATGATGCTGGACCGCGCCCAGTTAGAAGGACAAATGGAATTGATGCTTCGGGAGCTTCGGAACATAGAAAAGAAAGCAAAAGAATCTGTGGAAAGTCTCTCTGAACGCTTTATTCTTCCGTTAGTCAAAGAAAGCGTGGATGATCTCAGAAGAAAGTACAGTAACAAAAAATTACACGAGTATTTAGATCAGGTTCAAGAAAGCGTGATGGCAGACCTCAGCCGGTTTCGCGTTACAGACGAGCAGTCGCCTCAAATCCCCGGGATACAATCTCAGGAAAAAGAAGAAGATTTATTTATTGAATATCAGGTTAATGTTGTAGTTGATAACTCACGCACGAAAGGGGTTCCAATTGTAATTGAAACAAATCCGAAATTCAAAAATATTTTCGGAACCATCGAAAGGGAAATTGACCGCAACGGTATTTGGCGTACCGATTTTACGTTAATAAAATCCGGCTCTCTTTTGAAAGCCGACGGCGGATTTTTGGTGATCAATGCGTTAGACGCACTTGTTGAACCGGGTGTATGGCAAACACTGAAGCGCACTTTAAGAAACGGTTTGCTCGATATTCAGCCGGTTGAAAGCGGAATTTTTGGAACGAGTTCTGCGTTCAAACCCGAGCCAATCGAAATCAACGTGAAAGTTGTTATGCTTGGCGATGCCTATATCTATTTCCTCCTGTACGAGCAGGACGATGATTTCAAAAAAATATTTAAAGTCCGCGCCGACTTCGATACAGAAATGCCAAAAGTAAATTATTCAATCAACAAATATCTTCATTTTATTGCAATGATATGCGAAGATGAAAAACTTCTTCCATTCAACAGCAATGGCATTGCCGCGGTGATAGAGCATGGCGTGCGGTTGGCGGGCAGGCAAAATAAACTTTCAACACGTTTTAATGTGATTGCAGATGTTGTTAGAGAAGCCAATTATTGGGCCGGAAAAGCTGAAAGCTCAATTGTTACGGCAAACCATGTTCAAAAAGCGATAGATGAACATATCGAACGCATCAAGCTGATCGAAGAAAAATCGAAAGAATTGATCCACGAAGGAACAATACTGATTGATACAACCGGCTCTGTTGTTGGACAGGTTAACGGTCTTTCGGTTTTAGATATGCATGAATATATATTCGGTATGCCGAGCAGGATTACCGCAAAAACTTCTATCGGGCGGCGCGGTATTATCAACATCGAACGCGAAGCGGCAATGAGCGGACCAATTCATAATAAAGGCGTGCTGATTATCAGCGGATATTTGCACGGCAAGTACGCTCACAATAAACCGCTCACCATGAATGCAAGTATAACATTCGAACAAAATTACGGAGGCATCGATGGCGACAGCGCCTCATCAACTGAAATCTACGCCATACTTTCAAGTCTTGCCAATATTCCTCTAAGGCAAGAAATCAGTGTTACCGGTTCGGTAAATCAAAACGGCGAGATACAACCGATAGGCGGTGTAAATCAAAAGATAGAAGGATTTTTCGATATCTGTAATAAACGCGGCTTAACAGGAACACAAGGCGTGATGATTCCGCATCAGAATAAAAAAGATCTCATGCTTCGGCACGATGTTATTGAAGCGGTTGAGAAAAATTTGTTTCATATCTACGCCATTAAATCAATTGATGAAGGCATAGAACTCCTCACAGGCGCTAAAGCAGGTAAACGTTTAAAAGACGGATTGTTTGAGAAAGGTACAATTCATTATCTCGTCGATCAAACGCTTATCTCTTATGCGCATCACTTTAAAGAACTCTTAGCATAACAGAAAGTTATCATGTTAAACATCATCCGCATCGCACTGCGATGCATACCAATCTTATTCTTAATTCAAAACTTCGCATTAAGCTGGGGCTCTACCGCGCATAGATTTATAAACCTGAAAGCGCCGATGCATCTGCCTGAAACAATGGCTGATCTGAAGAAAGACAGTTTGTTTTACCGCGCGTATGCATCTGCGCCTGATTACAGAAAAGATTACACCGATACTTCATTCTTCGCAGAAGATAAACGTCACTATATAGATATCGATGTCTATCCAAATTTTAAAACAATTCCGCATAATCTCGATTCAATGATTGCGCTTTATGGACGATCTTATGTTCACGAAACAGGAACGCTGCCGTGGGCAATTATCCTTACTCTCGATTCTCTCAGAGTGCAATTCATTCGTCACGATTACATCAAAGCAGAATCAACGATGAGCGATTTAGGTCATTACGTTGCCGATGCAACCCAGCCGCTGCATTGCACCGAAAACTACGACGGAGATTTAACGGGCAACGGCGGCATTCACAGCCGATATGAATCGAGTATGATAACAACGTATCAGTCGTTGCTAACAATTTCTCAGGATAGCGCCCGGTATATTTATTCTCCTCTCGATTATTCATTCGAGTTAATACTGCAATCGCAGGCATTGGTAGATTCTGTTTTAATTGCCGACAGTTACGCAAAAAATATTTCGGGCTGGAGCGGCAGCGGAACAGTTCCTGCGGCATATTACGCCGCACTTTGGGAAAAAACCGAACGCTTTACGCGGGAGCGGATTCAAACTGCAACCGTTGCAATTGCCTCTTTGTGGTACAGCGCCTGGATAGACGCACAAGCAGTGGCAAATGTTGCAACCGAAGATGAATTTCAGCCGATACAATTTTCTCTGGAACAGAACTATCCGAACCCGTTTAATCCAATTACAAAAATCCGGTTCACGATGCGCGATGCACGATTCACGTCGCTGAATATTTTCAACGTACTTGGGATTGAAGTAGCAACTCTGGTCAACGAATTGAAGCAACCGGGTGAGTATACAGTAACATGGGATGCGTCATCGATGCCGAGTGGCGTCTATTATTACCGTTTACAGGCGTGGGATCCTTCGACATCCTTCGGCTCCGCTCAGGACGGCGGCTCAGGGCAGGGTTTCATTGAAACAAAGAAATTAATTTTGATGAAGTAACCAGATGTAGAGTCCGTTCCCCCGAACGGACAAACACAAAACGGCTCACACATCAACGTGAGCCGTTTTATTTTATAATGAGTCAAGGTAAGATGGAATTACGGTGTATATTTAGTAGCAGGATCGCTCCATGGTCACTGACCTCCCTTCCCAATATCGAAGCTCCCATATACCTGCCTGCGCGATTATATTATTATGTTGTTCCGTGATTATTCATGATTGTTTTGCTATGAAACTGAATTGAATTGCCGTAAAACAATAATGAGCTACCGCCATGCAATATTGAATGATGACAAAACGATATTGAATTACCGTTGTGCAATATTGAATAACGACAAAACAATATTGAATTATGGCTGAGCAATATTGAATGATGATAAAACAATATTGAATAACGACAGTTCAAGTAAAGATAATGCCCAAAATCGTTTGTTTTGGAAGGTAGCGGTTTTGATCCCTTTAAATTGTGCAAAAAAGAGAGGTGTTGAAAAGCGGTTGATTTTAGTCATAATGTGAGTGGGTAAGGAAATTGATTAACTTTAAAACCCTCCGCAGTAATATTAAAAAAATGAAAATGTCAAGAAGATTGAAGTTATTTTGCTTGACTATAAGATGGATGTTTCATAATTTAAACATCACGAAGGTATGGGTTGATATAGAGAGAACTCACGCGTAACGTAAATTGATATTGGGATAATGAGAGTGCGTGAGTATGATAAAGAGCTTGCATGAAAGACGGATATAAAATCACGGTCTATGAATAAAAAAATAAAAACAGTTTATCCCGTACGGAGTGCGGGACAATATTACGTAATTACAGACGTTATTCGTCATTGTGTTGCGGTATTACCAAACAACATGAAAGAGCATTATGTTGAATGACTTCAAGAAATCTATCTTACTAGTTCTTCAAGAACGTATAAGCAGCCCATTCTCTGGTGCATTCTTTTTCTCTTGGTTTATTTGGAACTGGAGAATGTTGTACTTCATTTTCTTCGCACCAGAGACACTCTCATTAAATGAACGATTCGCATACATAGATGCGCATTTTCTAAATTGGCAAGAGAATCTTGTTTTACCGATATTATCTGCAGTATTCTTTATTGGTCTCTACCCAATCATCACGACGGCTGCGCTTTGGGTTTGGTTAAAGTACAAAAAATTTCAAACAGACCTTAAGAATAGAATCGAAGGACAGCAGTTACTTACACTGGATCAATCTGTAGCATTGCGACTGGAACTTGAGAACCAGCATGAGAGACTCGATCGACTCACAAAAGCAAAGGACGACGAAATCTTACTTCTTAGAAGGGAGACTCAAGAATTAAAACAACTTCTTTCGCAGGGGTCAATATCTCTTCGTTCGACTACACCCCAACACATTTCTCTTGTCAATGACTATAAGGACGACATCACTGAATTTTTGAACAATGCAAAAGTATTGGAAAGATTTCCGGAAGCTATAGATACAATTAAAGGTAATTTCAAGTTTAGCGATGATTATCCATCAGATGTTATGGCTTACTTGATCGGCAATGAGATCATAACTAGAAAACAAGATAGATCGACTTATGAGTTCACCGAAAAAGGGAAAGCGTTTTTGAAAGCGTACACGAAGAATGTGCAAGGCAGATAAATGCTCGCAACACAACGAACGCATAACACACAAAAGTACGACGCTGGTAAGGTCAGAGGAATAGACTCGCTCAATGCTTCCGCTCACGGAAATGAGTTTGTTATGGGTTCGCTCCAGCATTGCGTACTTTTGCGTGACGTTCCGCAGCCATTCGCTTGTCCCGCTCTTTGAGCGGGATTTGTGAGAATATGAGAAGAAGTGATGCTACGAGTTTCAAGAATCATCGAAGGGTCAATACCATAGAACTTTAAACATGAATTGTGGAAAGGAAGATACTCAATGAAACATTTATCACGGTTACGTTTGGTATTCATAATCTACTTCCTCGCCAAGATAGGAATTGATATTGCCGCCGGTGGGCGCATTAGTAGTGGACTAACGAGCTACTTAACACCGGCCACCTATTATACTCTTGCTGTTATTGGCAACGTTATTCTATTTCTTGTTGGCTTGCTGTTCTTCTATTTTCTTTTAGACAAAAGACAATGGGCAAGAATTGTACTCTTGATTGTTGGCTGGATAGCCGTGGTCGACTTCTTTTCAAGTATCTTGTCTTCAACAGCAGGAGTAGAATTATTAAACCGCATTGATCCATCTACGAATTGGAATGTAATCATGCAAATAGATCGAGTTACTGATTTCATCGGCCTAATATTTTGGGGCTATGCAATATTTATTTTACAGTTTAACACTGAAGTGAAGAAACTATTTATGTGTGAAACCGAACCTTCGAAACCAAGAGAAGATAAAACAGACTAACCTGATCGTGAACAAGCATAATAACCCTAAGGCAGCGGCTATCAGCAGTAGCAACGTCGCTCCCTTTATGATAAGATCAAATTATAGTGGTCGCTCAATCCACCTAAGGCGGACTGCGTTGCTACTGCACACGTTCCGAAGCCATTCGCTCGTCCCGCTCTTCGAGCGGGATCCACGAGAAAAAGAGAAGAAACCTTATGGACAGAATAATTTGCGGGACAGAAAAGAGTCTGAATAATAATAACTTAATAGGAATCACAAATGTTTGAGCAAAAGTGGGTATACATACTTCTCATTTTTCTTTTTATAGTGATTTCTTCCTTATTAAAATGGATTAGGCAAGTGAAAGCTCAAAAAGTAAGTTTATACAGTATTATTAAAGCTATTATCATCATTGTTATTGCATCCCTTGCTCTAGTGGTGCTTATATCGTTGCCTTTGATAGAACAACCCCGAATTACAAGCGACGTCATTTTACCAGCAGGGATACTACTTATTATATTTGGATTTGCTATAAATATACTCGTCGCAAGACAACTTGCACGTATAAAATTTAAAATGAAAGGCCTAGGAATTCCTGATCAACTTATTACTTCAGGATTGTTTAGCATTGTTAGACATCCTTCAAGTATAGGCATTCTAGGTATGATAATCGGTTGGTATTTTTTATGGGGTGCTCTTTACTGTCTTTACTTCGCTGTTCCCATTATAGTTCTTGTTATTTTCATTGAGAACAAGCTTGAGGAAAGGAATCTTGAAAATAATTTCGGTGAGGAATATAAAACATACAAATCAAAGGTTGGTATGTATTTTCCAATTTTTAAACAAAAATGATCCTGTTGTATGCAATTTCAATAAAATGTATCCGCTAATATGAATGATCCCATACTCACTGCACTCCAGTTTAATCAGTGTATTAGCAATCACGATCTGGAATCTCTAACCAGTCTCATGACTGACGATCACACTTTTATAGATAGAGATGGAACAATCCATCAGTCAAAAAAAGTAATGATTGATAATTGGAAACAGTTTTTCAAAATGTTCCCAAAATACAAAAATACTTTCGAGCATGTTCGAGTGAAAGATAATCTTGTCGTTATGCTTGGTTATGCATATTGGTCTGAAAATCAACCTTATGATCCAGCAATCTGGACTGCAAATATTATCAAAGATCTGGTTCGCGAGTGGCGTATTTATAATGATACGTTGGAAAATAGAGAAATACTTAATTTGGTATAGCTGGTCGGCGGCCACGAACGGCTAACAACACAACCAATGACGCTTTATTTATAATGAATTATTGTAGTTCAATACTTTTGTTCACGAGAATGAGAATTATGAATTCACAAAAGTATTGCGTTGTTTGCCGAGACGTTATCCGCCATTGAGTCAACATTACTTGTTAGGAAAAATATATGAGTTTTAAATTAACTTGCAATAATATAAAATGCCAATCTTGTCAACGTGCAAAAAATATTGTTGATCTTATTTCAAACTATGTCGGTAATGATCATTTTTTCAAATGCCCTGAATGTTCGCATAACATGTACATAAAGAAATCTTTTAACCTCCAGGAATTAGGAAGGACATGGGAACCATATCTAAGAGGCATTATCGAACTTGGAATTAGAGGTCATTCTTATAGACCTTTCATTTTTCTGGTAAGTCGTAAAGCCAATAATCATATTTCATCATGTTGGTTTTCATATTATAAGGATCTGCGATCATCGGGAGGCAGACTTAAATTAGGGTATGGTCCGGGTGGTCCACCGAATTTAAGAATGAAGCAGATTAAGAAAATGATAAACGAATTAAAGCAAATGAATATTTATTGAATCGTAGCATAATGATTCGCGTTTTGCAATCATTCGCTCCGTATGCATTGAAGGATAGTAGAACGATCCTCTCAAAAGCATGATGAGGAAAATTTGCGGCGAAGCCATCACTTTGTGAAAAGCAAACTACAGCGGAGAATCCTTCATCATCCTTCGGCTCCGCTCAAGATGGCAACTCAGGACAAGATTTTGTTTATGCAAAGAAGATGATCCTTCATTGCTGACTCTTCGGAGGATAAATTTTGGTGAGATGGGTAAATAACCTTGCGAAGTTAGACCCTTCACTGCGTTCAGGGCATGCCTTCGCAAGGTTTATCAGAAAAAATTATTTCAATAGGGCGTTAATCGCTTCGGCGAATTGCTCTTTCGTTCTTCCGCCTACAATGGTTTCCGCGATCTTTCCGTCGGCATCGATCAAAAATGTCGTCGGTATAACGCGAATGTTGCCGTATGCTTCTTCAAGATCCTCGTTAGATATGACAATCTGATAAGTTATTCCGGCCTGGGCTACAAAAGATTTTACATCATCGATAACATTTGAGCCGCGATCTGTAGAAATACCTATCACCTTCACCCCTTTGCTTTCCATTTCTTTGCTTAGAGCGATAAGATCGGGAAGTTCGCGCTTGCAGGGTCCGCACCAGGTTGCCCAGAAATTTACGAGCGTGACTTTTCCGCGGAATGTATCGAACGAGACCACCTTGCCGTCTTTATCTTTCCATGAAAAATTTGGGGCGATGTCTGTGCGTTTTTCGAAGTCCGAGATTTCTGAAACATTGGTCGCTTTGGGACCGACAGATTCGGCTTCGCCTGATTGTTCTTTTTTCTTCACGCAGCCCGTTATGAGTATGAGAGCAAAGAATAATGACAAAAATAAATATTTAGATTTCATAATAATTCTTTCAAATAATATTGATACTGATAATGAATTGTTTTGGAAAATCCTACGCACGATTATCGAAGCACTAAGCAAATCCAAAATACGAATTCTCAAAATTCCGACAATCGGTTTCTTAAAGCTGTTTAAGATTTTGAAAATCCGAATTTGTTTTGAATTTCGGAATTAGAGCTTCGAATTTTTGCACCCAAAAATTATTTTGCAAATCATGAGTTAAGAATATAAAATTACCCGGTCGTTTTACATCTATTATACGTTTAGATGCTGTATTGGGATTCACGCTTCAAGCTGTTTTTGACGTTACATAACCATGTTTTTTCGCGTAGTCGAAGAGAGTTACCTGAAGCATTTTTCTTCCCCTGTGCAAACGAGATCTGACCGTACCGATGGGACAATCGACAAACTCGGCAATTTCTTCGTAACTCAATCCCTCGATATCCGATAGAATAACGACGGTGCGAAAATCTTCGGGCAATGATTCCATCGCGCGTGCTACATTATCTTCAAGCAATCCGCCGAATATTTTTTCCTGCAAATCGTTCTGGTCGGTAAATTGATGCCTGATAGTATTATAGAAATTAGCTATTTCCTCATAATCAACCGTGTTCGGTTCTTTTGTTTCTTTGCGGTAGCGGTTGATGTATGAGTTTTTCATAATTCTGAACAACCACGCACGGATATTTGTTCCTTTTTCATACTTATCCCAGAACCTGAACGCCTTCATGAATGTTTCCTGAACGAGATCGTCGGCGTCGTTTGGATTACCGGTCAACCTGAGAGCATAGTTGAACAGAATGTTCATATGCGGAACGGCTTCTGTTTCAAACTCACGATATGTTTTACTTGGATATGATTTACTCATGAATATCTGTCGAAACCCCCCTCAAGATAAACCTCAAAAGGTGATTTTCTTCAATAAAATCGAATACGATGGATAATAATAAATATGTTCATCAAAAAAATACAAAAATATGGGATTAGTAGCAAGATGAAAAAAGATGGGGGAAAATTCAGGCAGTCCGCTGAAGTGTACTGTATAGACTTCTGAGCACAATACGTTTCAGAAAAATAAACGGACAATATTAACCACCAACAGACAGTATGGAATAAGGTAAACTCTTATTTAAAGAGATAAGCCGATTCGATACGCTTTACTGCGGTGCCGTCGTGAATAAGATAAGAGCCGCCGCTGCGCATATTAGCTCCGCCGTGCTCGCCCTTTTTATTGATCGCATAAAATGATACGCCATGTTTGAATTTTCCTTGATCGTCTTGCAAACGTTTTTCGCGGCAGCGTTCGTTCACGCGCTTGCAAGCGAGTAAACATGCCTCTTCCGGTGATTTCCCCTGACGCATCCATTCTACAATCATAACCGAACTGCAGTTCAAGAGATTCGCTTCGCCCCGGCCCGTGGATCCGGCAGAGCCGACTTCATTATCGCAATACAAGCCGGCGCCGATTATCGGCGAATCTCCGATCCGTCCGGGAATTTTAAACGAAAGTCCGCTTGTTGTGGTAACGCACGATAGATTTCCGTTCATGTCGAGCGCGCTCATATGTATTGTTCCGTAATGGCGAAGATATTTTTCAAAAATCTGACCGATCTCTTTATCTTCTATAGTATGAGGCGGCAGCCAATCATCTTCTTTGCTTAAATTTTCTTTCCACTTTAACCAAACTTCCCGCGCTTGATCGGTGAGCAAATTTTCTTCGGCAAAGCCGTGCGCCCGTGCGAATTTTAACGCACCCTCTCCAACCAACAGAACATGATCGGTGCGTTCCATTACAACTCGTGCAACCTTCGAGGGATTTTTTATATTTCTTATACCCGCCACGGAACCGGCTCTGTAACTTGGTCCGTGCATTACAGCCGCATCAAGTTCCACCACGCCTTCCTCATTGGGTAATCCGCCGTATCCAACACTCATATCGTTCGGATCATCCTCAACAATGTTTACGCCCGCAATCACTGCGTCTATGGCATCTTTTCCTTCTTTAATCATCTCCATCGCTTTTTCCAATGCCTTCGCTCCGTTGCCGCTGGAAATGGCTATTGGTTTAGCGGCGGTCTCCTCTTTGGCAGATGCCAACGATTCGAGATTTAAAATGGACGATGTGGCAACCGCCGCGCCCGACAGCGCGGTGGTTTTAATAAATTTTCTGCGGTTAATATTTTCCATAATAATTCCTAAAGAAGAATAGATGATTTAGTTTCTTATGCTGGTTGCTTCTGTGCCGAGATGAATTTATCTCATTGCCCAACCGACGACAGAAACAATAATAATCCATAATAGCCAGAGACCGAGCGATATTCCAATACCGGCTCCTGTTGATTTATTCGACAACCTGGAAAGACCTATTCCTAAAACAATCATCTGCCAGATCGATATAAAATTAAGAGACGCAATAATTGCATGTGCAATGTTATTTCGGTCGAAATTTCCCATAATGAAAAGCGAGGCACCCGGTGTTGCGAGAATCGAAGCGAAAATTTGAATCATCAATAATGTAACAATCGCATTTAGAAGTCCGATGATTGTTGAAAGTCCGTATACCTCGAGTAATTTTTTATAAGATGCGTTCGATTTGAAAAACATTTTTATCGCGAGCCAGAAAAATAGCGGCGCACCGAAGATGCTAATTGTTACATATATTACCGATGTCACCGAGCCAAATATCATAACCATAGTCGATGACTCCATCGATTCGGTGGCTTGATCCATTTGCGCCTGAGTCATCTCGCCCTTATCCACGCGTTGCTGCATCGCTTGTCTTTGCGGTTCAAGGGCTTGATCTTTAAGTGTTTGATCGGATAGAATAGAGAAAGTAGTTAATAAGGCGAGCACGAGCATTAATAGATATGGTAGAAGCCAGGATGAACTTTGGACAGGAGCTTTGGCAACTTCCTCAAAAACTTTTGATGGTGCCGCAAATATATCAACAGCACGTTCCATAAATGATGAAATCTGCTGTTCTTGCCGATTTAAGGGTGTTTCTTCCATTCTTTTCTCCTTTATTTGAGTTTGCAAAAATTACGGAATTATTCTCACACTATCAAATTAAATGATCGGGCTTGATTTTTATGAAATGCTTTGTTATTTTGGCAAGGTCGATAATTTATAATTTTTAACGGAATGGCTAAGCTAACTCAGGATGAAATAAGGGAAAGATTCGAATCTTCGAAAGAATTCAATGAGATTTTCGATGCATTCGAGCAAGCAATAGAACAACGGATTGACGACATAGAATTGTATCGATTGTTGTTTTGGAATTCAGCTCTTAAAGCAGAAGAGCTTTCGCTCTTTGGTGAAAAATTAGCTAAGGAATTTTCTCACATTTCTTACGATGTGTATATGTGGTTGGCGAGTGTGTTTGAAGTGATGCATTCTGTGTACGATAATTATGAACTCGCACTTCAATATTATAAAAAAGCATCTACCGCAAAACCCGAAGCTATGGCTCCATACCTCGACGCAGCCGATTGTTATGAACACGATTTAAAAATTCCACCGATTCATCTTCTTATCGACTTTCTCAAACAGGGGGCATCGTCTGTTCCCGAACCCCTGCCTATTTTTGAAAAGCTGGCGCATCTCTATGAGCTTTCGGGGAACGATGAGATGAGCATGTTCTATAAACGAAAATTTGATGAAGGTCCCTCCCCGCCGTCAGACCAATCACCAGAAGAATGAAATCACTCAAGGGGTATCTTTTAATACTCGCCGCCACAACTTTTTGGGGTATTGCGGCGACGATTGCAAAATTTTTGTTTACTCACGACGTAGATACACTTACACTCGTACAGCTTAGGATGACCTTCTCTTGCATTGTACTTCTTTTATATTTCTTCTTTTTTAAAAGACATCTTCTGCGGGTTCAATTCCGCGATCTCTACAAATTCGCAATGCTCGGCATTCTTGGTGCCGCTGGATCTAACTTTACTTATTATTATACGATTGCCGCGACCAACGTGGCTACCGCGATTCTCTTGCAATATTTAGCGCCGCTCCTTGTTTTACTTTATGCGGTGGTAGCACGCGAAGAAAAAATAACTGCAATAAAAACCACTGCAAGCGTTGTGTCTTTGGGGGGTTGCTATCTTGCGGTCGCCGGAAAAGATTTTTCAATCATATCTATTAATAATCTTGGCTTGATTGCAGGACTCGCATCGGCTTTTTGCTGGGGTTTTACGAACGTCTGGTTGAAACGTTTATTGAAACAATATAATGTTTGGACATCTCTTATATATGCTTTTTTATTTGCCTCGCTTTTTTGGTGCGTAATTAATCCGCCGTGGAATGTTCTTAGCGCCGGATATTCAATGGAAACCTGGGGAATATTTTTCGGCTTCGCGATGATATCTATTTTGATTCCCCACTCGTTATATTTTTCCGGTATGCGATACCTCACCGCCTCGCGGGCAATCATTACAGCCACATTCGAACCGATTGTTGCGATAATATCGGCATATTTTATTGTGTATGAAATTTTATCTGCGGTTCAAATCGTCGGCGCTGTTCTTGTTCTTCTCGCCATCGGTATTCTGCAATTAAAGCAGGAAGAAAACAAATGACAGAGCGTCGCCGTGAAAAATTTCTTCAGGTTATCGCAAACCGCCAATGTGACCTTACAGTTGTAATGGAAGATATTCACGACCCGCACAACGTCAGCGCAATGCTTCGTTCGGCGGATGCGGTTGGTGTTAATGAGGTACAGCTTCTTTACATCAACGAAGAATTCCCAAAGCTTGGCAAAAAAAGCTCTGCTACCGCAAGCAAGTGGGTTAAGCGAAGAAAATTTTCTGCAATTAAAGAGTGTTATAACACGCTACACGCGGAGGGATATATTATCTACGCAACGCATATGGGGAAGAAATCAAAGTCTTTATACGAGCTTGATTTGACGAAAAAAGCGGCTATTGTTTTTGGAAATGAGCACCGCGGTGTATCGAGCGAAGCCGCTAAACTTGCGGACGAAAACTTTTTAATTCCGATGGCCGGAATGATCCAAAGTTTGAACGTTTCGGTAGCTTGCGCGGTCACGCTGTATGAGGCATTTCGCCAGCGATTTTTGAAAAGGGGAGACCACTCTCTTACACCCGAGGAAAAAGAAAAATTATTTTTAGAATGGTTAAAGAAATAAAAAACCCCGCACAGAAAATCTATCCGGCGGGGTTAATTGTTACAGTTTAAAATCTTTAATTGATTTCTTTCTGCAAAGTACGGCGACGGAAAGCGATCAGCGTTCCTAAAATTATCAATACAACGCCTGTCCATATAACCATCATCAACGGTTTGATGCTGATATCGACAACAAGCGCCTGAGATGCTTGCGGCTCTTCATGCGGTTGAGTGAAACCGTGGAATTCGAGCATGATCTTCTTTTCCTCTACACTCAATGCATTTAAAGTAACATGAGGTTGCATCTCCGCATTTGAATATCCGCTAAGAATCGGCAACTCTGCCGGTATCGGTTGTCTGCCATTCTTATTATCGAATGTCAATGTTGGAATAACCTCATGCATTTTTCCGCCCGCTTCTATGTTAAGCACAGCTCCGACGGACATAGCGCCCATTTCAGCATGTTGTCCAACATCAAACTTTGTGAATGTGATTTTGTATCCCAACATTTCTTTCGTCTCACCTTTAATGATCTCAATCATCGGATTGTGCTGATGTTGAGGATCATCCATTTTCAACTCGAGCGGAGAAATATATAAATCTTTTAGTGGCAGTACTTTGATATCCGGCTCGCGCATTACAGCTTGATTTATTTGACTGAAGTATAACTTAGGTTGGCTGGTAAAAGAACTTTTCCCATCCGATACTTCAATCTCCATTATCGGTTTTAGCGCTTCCGGATTTTGCACTCCTTTGAATGTAAAATTATATCCAAAAGCAGCTTGTGGCTCGCCCTGTTTCAAAATTAACTGATTCGATTCATCAAAGCTGCCTGATCCAACAATGCCAATGAGCATTAATGTGACCCCGATATGTGAAAGCGGTCCACCAATATGCAACCATCCCGACCGGTATTGCCTGAAAGTTATTATAACATTAGAAATCAAACCAAACGCCGATGCGCCTACAAACAATAATAATGTGAATGAGGTTACTCCGGCAACGTAGGCAATAACGCACGAAAGCGCGGTTAGCACCAACGGCATTGAATATCTTTTTAAGAAATTGAATTTCTTTTCTTCTGCCCAACTCGTGAATGGTGTAATTCCAAGAAGGAGAGCCATCGCAATAGCTACCGGAAGGTTGACTTTGTTATAGAATGAAATATCAACCTGTGAAGCTTTGCCTATTAGACCGGTTATGATTGGAGACGACATTCCAACGAATGTGAACAATGCGGCTGCCCCCAAAACATACATGCTCAACAGAAGTAATAATTCTCTATTTAAACTTGACGTGTCTATTTTGGGAGATTTAATTTCACTAAACCGCGTTGCTAATAAACCAAACCCCAACGCCATGCTTGCTACTATCACGCCCATTAAATAATTATTAATCCCTAAATCAACGAAGGAGTGAACCGAGAAATCTGCAAGCACACCACTTCGTGTAAGGAAAGTTGCATACAATACGAGTATGAAAGTGAGAATGGCTAAAAACATATTTGTCCGTTGAAGCGACCCTTTCGCTTTGAACACAACAAGTCCATGAATTGAAACAAGCATAACTATCCATGGAACGAGCGATGAATTCTCAACGGGATCCCATCCCCAATAACCGCCCCAACCAAGAACTTCGTAAGCCCAGAAACCGCCAATGATGATGCCGGCGCCTAAAGAAACAGAAGCAAAAAGCGTCCATCCAAAACCCGAATTATTCCAGCGCTCGTATTTCCTCTTTGCTAATCCAGAAATCACAAGGGCGAATGGAAAAGTAGATGCCGCATATCCCACAAAAAGAATCGGTGGATGAATTGCCATCCACGGATCTTGCAGCAATGGATTCAATCCTCTTCCATCGAGTGGAACAGGTGTTATCAATTCAAACGGGCTTTTTATTAGCATAAGAAGATAAAGGAACGCCGAGAAAGCGCTCACAACAGCCATCGCATAGCTATCGTTACCGTTTGATTTTTTAAGAAAGAAAATTCCCATTAAGCCGACAAAGAGCGCCCAGAGTAGAAACGTTCCTTCCTGACCAGCCCAGAATGCAGAGATCAAATAAATTAGCGGAAGATCTTTCGAACTGTAACCGTTAACATATGAATATTGAAATTGGTGTGTGAACAGTGCATAGTAAAGAATAATTCCGGCAAGCAAACCAAAACCAACGCTGAGGTAATATAAACGTTTTGCCGCATCACGTTTTAGGGGCGGCAGAGTTTTTCCGGGATTTGCCGGGTTATTTTTTCTTGCTTCCATAAAATAGAAGATCGTCGCTCCTGTTGACGCAAGAAAGGCGATTAGTATAGTGATATGTCCAATATTCATAATTTAACTTTCCTTGATTCCATTATTCTTATTTTGTTGTTTAATCTCGATTTTTCTTATAGTCAAATACAGCGCAACACCGACAATTGATATAATCAACGTTGCTATGCCCAAGCCCCACCGCCTAAAATAGTATTCATCAATAGCATGTTGAGCTTCACCGGCAACAAAAGATGCGGTCGATAATCCTTTCATCGCAGCTTCATTAAATTTTTTAGCATTGAATGAATGCACCATCGTGCGTGTTTGCAATCGTGCCTGATGAATATCACGCAGTTTAAATTTTGCCTCGGAAATTTCCATTCCTTTTTGTTCTGCATCGGTTACAAGAGCGCCGGCATTATTTTCCGACGATTCCAAGCTATCCGTTAGATGTCTCATCGCTTTTGCAATAACATATCCTTTTGGATTTTGGTTCTCGTTATGGCATCGGCTGCAAACTGCTTCGGGTGTTGCACCAAGCAGTTTTTCGGTTGCCGCGATAATTTCGTGATTGCTGTGGCAGGTTTCGCATTCGGGTAGTTTCTTCTCGTCGAAAACTTTTTTGTGCGGACTAGAAGAAAATAGTTCTGCATTTAAAGCATGGCACGTTCCGCAGACCTTCGATATCGATTCAACGCCGGGCGGTGTTGCGCCGTGATTTCCATGACAATCGTTGCACGCAGGCGCGGCAACATCGCGCTTTTGAAGCAGTGATATTCCATGGACGCTTTTCGAAAATTTTTCATATTGATCTATAGGAATATTATATTCCTTCATATACACTGAGTTGCTATGACAGTGCGAACACGTGGATGGTATGTTAACAGCATACACGGATGATTTAACGTCATTCGCAGAGCGTATATCATGACCGCCATGACAGCTTGCGCACTCGGCAGTTTTGGAATCACCTTTGGAATTCCGCATTCCGTGAACGCTTGTCTTGTATTTCTCCAATTGATCAACTGGCATCGATGGATTATATGCCCGCATGTATGCCGGATCAGCGTGACACTTTGTACAGGTCTTGACTGCATTCAATGGATACACAGGCGATGCAGGATTTTTCACGGATACGATATTATGAACACTATGGCATGTAATACACTGAACGATGTGTTCATTGCCGGCGAGTGAAGACTTTCCATGCACGCTCGTTTGAAGCAACTGCCATTGGTTGGTCGGGAGCGTGGAGCCAAGCTCATTCATTTTATCGGGGTTCGCATGGCAATTGGAGCACACTTTCGAGATGTCATCTCCTTTTGGCACCCCAATGAAACCTGCTTCTTTACTCATTGCCTGTTCCATATCGTCAGAGTTTTGATTCCCGCCATGACATTCCGCGCAAGATATTCCTTTTGATGAATGAATATCGTGTGAGTAAAGAGATGAAGGTTTATCGCTCAATCCTTTGTGGCACGTAAGACACTTATCACCGGCGTAAGAAACACCATTGCTAAGTACGGGGAGAAGAAATGAAAGCAAAAATAACATTACTTGTTTCATAGCAACCACCCCAAAATGGTGAAGAAGATAATGTATAGAACGGCAAATAACCCGATATAATTTATGAAACGATTTTGTTCTCCGCGATTACTTTTCTTGTCCCAGAAAGGAACAAGCATCCACAATAGACCGGCGAAACTGAAAAGCAAGACGCCAAAAACCTCACCGTCGATAACAAGCAATTTGGCAGGTATATATTTCAATGTCTGGAACATGAAAAGAAAATACCATTCCGGCTTGATGCCGGCAGGCGCCGAGGCGAACGGATCGGCTTTCTTTCCCAATTCCCATGGAAAAAATACCGCAAGAATAGCAAGAAGATTTAACACGACAAGCCAAAAAAGTAAATCTCTCAAGAGAAAGTTCGGAAAGAACGGCATTGTTTTCAGCCCGGACTTGGAATTTGCCCCCAGTCCTAATGGTTCGCTCATCCCCTGACGTTGTACGAGAACTAAATGGATTCCAAGGAGGACAGTGAAGATGCCCGGTAGAACAGCAACATGAAAACCAAAAAACCGGGAAAGAGTCGCTCCATTTACTTCTTCACTGCCGCGAAGAAAAATCATTAGCGGCTTACCGATGAAAGGAATAACACCGGCGATATCGGTTCCAACCTTGGTTGCAAAGAATGCAAGTTCATTCCAGGGAAGCAGATACCCGCTGAAACCGAAACCCAGCGCCAGAAAAAACATCAACATGCCGGTAATCCACGTCATCTCGCGCGGTTTACGATATGCTTTTTCGAAAAAAACACTGAACATATGAATCATAGCAGTCAGAATAAACAGATTTGCTGTCCAGCTATGGATCGAACGTATCAGCCATCCAAAATTCACTTTAGACATGATGTACTGGATACTTTCAAAAGCAAATTCCTCACCGCTTTTATAATAGAGAAGCAGCAAAATGCCTGTCATTACCTGAATGATGAAAAGGAAAAGCGATACGCCGCCAAAATAATACCAGATCGAATGGCTGTGTACGGGGACGTATTTTTTACCCATGAATTGAATGAGGTTCTGAAGCTGGACGCGTTCATCAAGCCAAGAGTAGAATTTATTCCAAGCCGATTTCATATTGATACCACAAAAATGGATTTAAACATTTTTTGAGACAAAGATATTGTCACCTTGAACTACTACTTTATACTCATTCAATGGTCGGGGTGGGGGACCGGAAACATTACGGCCATTCAAATCATACTTGCCGTTATGGCATGCACACCATATCATTCCGAAGTCTTTGCGGTATTGCACCGTACAATCAAGATGAGTGCACGTTGCAGAAAATGCGCGCAGGTCGCCGCTTTCAGTTCGGACGAGCAAAACGGGCTTTGTTCCAAACTTTACTATTGTACCACTGTTCTTTTCGATATCCTTCAGCTTTCCAACTTTTACGCTTGAAACTTCGACCTCGCCTTGCTTGGGAGGTTTCAGAAAAGCAAAGATCGGATAAAGAATCGAACCAACAAGAGCGACGATACCTCCAGAGAGTATAATCTTAAGAAAATTTCGCTTGCTCTGTTCCGGTTGAGTTAATATCTCTTTGTTCATCATGAATGTTTCCTAATCTGATACAGTTTCAAAGTCACTGACCGTAGCAGGTTCCAGTACTTTGAGCAGAAAAATTTTCATTTATCACCCACCGAAATCATTACGGTTATTTTGGATTATGACAATCACTACAATTCGTTTCTTTCCAGGCATCGCCGACATCGACGGGATGCTTGTAATCAATGCCGTTGAGCGATAGTTGAGGTGTATCCTGTTCGAATTGCTGCGATAATATTGTATGGCAAACATTACAATCTTTTGAGAGAACTTTCCCCTCATTACTAATATGTTTACCGTCGTGACATCGGAAACATCCAAGATAATATAAATGTCCGAGGTTGTCGTTGAAGTTTTTCCAGTTCACTTTCATCGCGGGAAAGTAATTGCGGTTGTAAATTTTTTGCACTTCGGCAATAGCGCTGTCGATTTTTACTTTCTTTGATAACGCAATATCCGCGTAATTCTGCTGATAGTATTCATTTATGCTGAGCTTAATGCTGTCAAGTGCGCCTTGCCTGCTGACATATGGATTTTCCAGAGCGTTCACTGAGATACTTTTAATGTTGGGAAGTTTTGAATCAATCCATCCAAGCGACATGATGTGATTGACAGAGCGTGCCGGTGGATGATATATATGTGTCGGACGGTTATGGCAATCAATGCAATCCATCCTTCGAACTAAAAATTTCTTAAGAGAGTCGTCGCTTATTGTAATATCCGTACTCCGATAAATTGTTTCTTTACCATCTGGACTTTTGGAGCGCACCCAGGGTATAACCTGTCGTTGCGTATCAAGTGCGGCATATGAAACCTCGTGTGCAATATTCATGTGCCAATGGATACCAGAAGTTGGACCAGCTTCGATATTTCCTCCGCCAATTTTCATCAGCAGATTTAGTGTCCACTTAGTATTTTGTTCATCTGATATATAATAAGTATTAACATGCTTCTTTTCACTGAAAAAATGTTTGGGCCAGTGGCATTGTTCGCATGTTTGTTGCGCGGGGCGTAGATTTTCGATAGGCGTGGGAATGGGCTTTGGATATTTATTGAACAGCACAGCATATACCTGATAACTACCCGAGATTTTTGCTCGCACAAACCAGTCGGCGCCCGACCCGATGTGGCATTGTACGCAACCAACGCGAGCATGAGGTGAGTATTGATATGCGGTGTACTCTGGCTCCATAACCTTGTGACATATTTCGCCGCAAAATTGGTCTGAATCTGTGTACTCATACGCTTTGAAACTGCCGAATGCTGAGAAAGCCAATAATGCTATGGTTCCAATTGAGAAAAGAGTAAATGCGGCACGATGATGCGGGTTATTCAGATCGATCTGTGGAAGATGAAGACCGTGAGGTTTCCCCAAGCGTTCTCTTCGATGTTCACGAATAATTCCAAAAGCAATTAGGATTATTCCAACAAAGAGAACCATGGGAAGAATAACAAAAGTGAGGATTCCCATGTAGGGTTTCGATTGTGTGGCGAACATTTCCAGTATAATCAGGAATGCAATCAAAGCCAGGCTCACGCCGGCCACGGCCGCACCTATAAGTGTAACCAGGTTATAAAAAGATGGGGGAAATATTCTCTTCATGGAATCAATCTTCTCGTTTAATTTATTGATCTCCGAAAAATCGCTTTGTATTTTGCTAATTCAAAGCCATATTCAGACCTTATGGTACTAAATATAAGAAAAATTTTGATTTAACGGTACGCAAAAATCATTGCATAAATAATCCACACCGTTATGCTGAAGCCGAGCGATAGAGCGATCCATCCGAACACTCTTACTGTTCGAAGAACGATTGGAGGATAAGGTTCAACAAGAAATTTATCAAGCTCGCCTTTTTTAACAAGGTCTTCGTATTCAGCCGGTTTGTCGTGTTTGAATTCCTCTAGCGTCATTCTGCCGGTAAATACCACTATATCCATCGGAAATTTTTCTGGGCGGAGATGTGTATTAAAGAAGTGAACAGTGAAGATAAATCCGGTAGCTAACAATGCCTCGTCGCTATGGATGATTGTTGCTACGTTTATCAGTTCTCCGGGAAACATCAAAGTAAAAATTTCAGGAAACCAGAGAGTTAAACCGGTAGAACCAATTACGAATACCCCCCAAAACACGGCGAAGTAATCAAACTTTTCCCAATAAGTCCAACGACCATAATTTGGTCTTGGTCCGATGCCCAGAAACCATTTCAGGTTTCCGATGAAGTCGCGTAAATCTTTTTTGGTGAAAAGCATTGTATCGGGTCCGAATAAAAGTTTTTTCCACGAACCAAATTCTCTCTTCTTTCTGCGCGTTAGATCGTAGATATGAGTAAAGAATACACCGAACATAATTATTGCCGCCGCACGGTGGATATTTCCGGCAGTTTCAAATCCGCCTAAAAGATGCGAGAGGAGAACTGCCCAACCGGTGTACGAAAATTTCAGCGTCATACCGGTAAGTGCGAGTGAGATGAAACTTACAATCATTAAAATGTGTAAGATTCTGTTCAGCCGTGAAAAACGGAGATACTCTTTTGCTTCAGGATTATTTATCGTTTCCATTGTTCTCCTTTTCCCGGTTTGCTTGTTCTTGTTTGGATCGTTCTAGGGCTTTAAGTTCGCGGCGTATTTTTAACGCGCGTGGTAGCCATAAGAGTGTATGAATTCCACCCAGAATAAACGTGCCGACGAGTAGCGTGGTCATACCCCAAAACGTCCAGAATAAAAATGGATATTTTTTGGGATCGTGGTGAGTTGCATGTGTTAAGTAACCTGCAAATCTCCTCGTTGCACCGGGATGGCAATTTTGACAAGTCTTTACAACGTTTTCGCGACTGAGATGAGATTTAGGATCCGAAATGGGTAATATATCGTGAGCCCCGTGGCAATCGTAACACTTAGCTGTTTTAGTATAACCAAGCTGCGAAACTTTTCCATGGTAAGTATCGAAATATGTTTTTGCGATGTCTTCGTGGCAGCGTCCGCATTTTTGCATTATGTCGAGTTTGAATCCGGCTTCATCGGCGCGGCGTATTGTGTGTGCGCTATGGCAGTCGTTGCAAACCGGAAGCTGTTTATCGGTTTTACCAACAAGCTTTGCGTGTATGCTTTGTTGGAACTGATCTTCGATTCCATGATGGCATTTACCACAAGTAGCAGGAATATTTTTCGGGTTTATGCTCGACGATGAGTCGGCATGAGGCATAACGCTATGCGCGGTATGACAATTTGTGCACATCGCAGTTACGGTCAGACCGCTTTTCATCAACCCCTTGCCATGAATACTTTCAGCATAATGTTCAATGATTTCATGCTGATCGCCGGTATAACGAACAGCAGCTTTTTTTCCTTCGCGATGACATCGTGCGCACAGCACTGGAACGTTAAGAGCGAAAGTTGGAGATGTTGGTTGTGATTTTCCTAAAATAGCATGCGTGCCATGGCATTCTTTACAATTTGGGGCATTCGGATCGTTCTTGGCAATCAGCATTCCGTGCATGCTTTTTTGATATTGAGTTCCAACTTCGGCATGGCACGAGGCACAATCAATTTTTTTCTTGATTGTTTCGCATGGGCGTACATGCGATGCGTTCACCTCGGAATGGCACTGGCTGCACGCTATATTCATGTGCCGAGATAATTTTACATCGGTGTACTTTACGTAAAGCGAGCGATTGTCTTTTGAAGATTTTATTTCGGGTTTATCGTGACATCGCATACAGTCTTTATCCGCCATCCCCTGATCGTAAAATAATTTTCTTACTTTGTGCGGTTGATGACAATCCACGCAAGCAGGTAAGACGTGTTCTTGTTTTTCCCACAACTCACCTTTGATAACTTTTCGATGAACTGCCTCAATCTCAGCATGGCACTTGGCGCATGTTGAAGCAATATTTTTTCTGGAAATCGATGAGGTAGCATCTGTGTGAGGTAAAATTGAATGAGCAGTATGGCATGACGCGCAATTGGGCGCAACGATTAATCCTTTTTTAAGCAAGCCCTGACCATGGATACTCTCAGAGTAATTCTCGATGATGTGGTCTTGGTGAATTGTTCGTTGTTTCTGAACCGGCGCACCTTCCTGATGACATTTACCGCATAGAAACGGAATCTTTAAAGGTGAGGTTGGAGAGTTTATATTTTTTGCCGAAAGAATATCGTGCGTTCCATGGCAATCGGTGCAATGGGGTGCTAATGGATCTCCGCGAGCTATTGCTTTGCCATGAAGAGATTTAGAATGAAGTGATTGTTCATCAGAATGACAGCTACCGCAATTAACCGGTTGAAGATCTTCTGTGTGAGGCAGTTCTTTTCCTTCTAAATCGCTATGACATGAAACGCAGGTCAGCGAAGTATGAATGGATAAACCAAATCGTTTTTCGTCGACAAAGACAGAAATTGTTTTCCCTTTTTTTGTACCGTTTAGAGATCGGTCATTATGGCATCCGAGACAATCGCTGTTTTCCTGTGCTAGGATGCGGTAGCTTGGGGCAATCGCGAATAAGGCAAAGAACAAAATCCATCGATGAAATGGTTGATAGTATCTCATCGTCATTAATGTTTTATAGTTTCTTCCGGTGATTGAATTATTTCTTGTTTTGATTTCAATTCTTCAAGTAATTCTTCTTTATTAAGTTCCTCAAGTTCAAGAGGATGTTCATCTTCCATCTCTTCTTCCGTTAATGTTCCCTTCCAGAATGCGAGATTTAGAGGGTATACATCGGGATTAAATATGATAAAGTAAAAATGCCAAACTATAATTGCGAGTGTTGCAAGCCATGCTTCGTAATAGTGTATGGTGCGCGCGGCATCCCATCCTAATTTTGTAAAAAGTCCCATAAATGTATTATCGAACCAAAGAATAACACCCGTAACACCCATGACTATTGTTCCCCAAACAAGGGCCCAGTATTCTGCTTTTTCGATGTAGCTGAACCGCTTAAATCGTGGTTTAATATCGGAAATTCCAATATTATATTTTATTAAATCCAGCACATTCGTGATATCGCGGCTTTCGGGTAATAAATCGCGCAGAAGTTTTTTTCCTCTCGGTACGAAAAAAACGTAATAGATATGATATAAACTTGCTAATATCATGATAACGCCGGCAACTCTATGCACAACCCCGCGAATTTCGAACATGACAGGGCTTATATTTCTAAGCGGAGCTACCCACCATGCATCCGGGAATTTTAATGCGAAACCGGTGAGCACAAGTGTTATAAAGCTGACGAGCAATGTACCATGCTGAATACGTTCGTTGCCGCTCATGCGCACATACATTCTTGTTCCATGATGCGACTCAGGAATAAGCCCACGACGAATCATCAGTTTGCGTTTCGACTTCCTGACAAAATCAAGCAGGTTATGAATCAACATTCCACCAATTGTAAAAATAATCAGGGCAATGTATGATGAAGCTATCCAGTAAAGAAGAGGTTCCTCGATATTGGCGGTTGTACTGTGAACCGACCCCATGGTGAAACGCTCGTTTGCACCCGGATGACATTTACCGCAAGTTGCCACAAGGTTTGCTTTCGAGATCATTGATGTTGAATCGCTGGATGGTTTTATGTTATGAACTCCGTGGCAGCTTGCGCAATTTGCCACTTCAACCGAACCCGCTTTAACGGCAAGACCATGATAACTGTCTTCGTATGTTTCAGCGCGGTTGCCGAGCATGTCATATTTTTCAGAAAGTTTAACAGATGTATGGCAGGGAGTGCAAACTTTTTCCGAAACATTCTTCTTAGCCACACGCGAATTTGGATCATTGTGTTGCAAAATATTGTGTTCGCCATGGCAATCTGTGCATGTTGGCGATTCTAAAATTCCGCCTCGTAACGATACGCCATGAATGCTCTGACTGTATTCTTCTGTGATTTTTTCATGACACTTTGAACAGGTTTCTGCAATATGAAGTCTGCTGATTTTTGCAGACGGATCTAAACCTTTCTTCATTTCATGACTGCCGTGGCAGTCGACACAGTTTGCCGCTTTTGAATTACCGCTCAACATGGCTTTGCCGTGAACACTTTTTTCATACGCGGCAATGAATCCGGCAGACGGAGACGTTTTAGCACGCACATCAGGATTATCAAGATGACACGAAAGACACATTTTTTCCTGCTCTTTTTTGAATTGCAGGGAATCGTGGATACCGGAAAGGTTCGAAACCTCATGACGGTGACAAGTCAAACAATTTGGTGCACCTTTTTGGTTCAACGCCAGAGCTTTGCCGTGAGCAGATGTAAGAAACATCTTTTTAACATCGGAATGACAGATCGTGCATGATTCAATGATGTTTGCTTCGTTAAATTTTGATTGAGGCGATTTTATCGAAGTAATATCATGTTTACCATGGCAATCGATACAGCTTACATCGGGTTGTTTACCGTCAGCTATCGATTTTACTAATTGAGGATGGAAAATATGCTTACCGGCAATATCATTGTGGCATCCCGTACATTCAACAGGCGTAATTTTTGATTTGTGTGGAATATCTTCGGCTTTGAATCCATCGTGACACGTTACACACGTTAAACCGCTATGAACGGATTTATCAAATATCTTTTGATTCACGAAAAGCGAAACTGATTTTCCGCGTTGAGACATGGTAAGCGAATTATCGCTGTGACACATCAGACAATCAGAGTTTGATTGTGCAACAACTCCTGATTGAACTATAAGCAATAAAATAAATATTAATATCATGGGTTTTGAAAAAGATCGGAATAAAGGTTTAGAGATAATGATTCCCTGCCGGCACGTTCTCCATGTGCGGGAGAGCACCAGCAGGGACTATGCAATGTTATGATTGTTTAAACCGGAAGAAGATTACGATTTCTTCGCAGGATGCTTTATTTTATCCCACATTGTTTTGAACTTGAACTCTTTGAAAGTAGGGCTCTTTTCGTTGTGGCATGTTTTGCACTGCTTTTCAATAGCTGCTTCGTCTTTATATTCCGTCAAACCGGCTGCAATTGCTTTTACTTTATCTTTCATTACACCCATTGCCTTGTAATTCGAACCAGCACCATGGCACGATTCGCATTGAACGCCGTCTTTAACATCGAAACCCTTATCGAGCAATTTCGCATCTGCAGTAACAGCATGGCAGGTGAGACACTCCGGTGATTCAGATGCCGGTTTTTTTAAACCTTTTTCTTTTGCAATTTTTGCCGATGCTTCTGAAGTTAATGTGGTGAATGCTTTTGCATGTGCCGATTCGTTCCACACTTTCAATTGATTACCTTTTGCATCCGACTTATGGCACATTGAGCATGTTTTTACTCCAACATACTTGTTGTCGGCTGCAATGCCAGAACCAACAAAGAAGAAAGTAACAGCAATAAGGATGAATAAAGAGATTGTATACTTCATAGTAGACCCTTTATGATTTTTATAGATGTAGATTTAATTGATTATTTATGATGGTATATCTTTTTTCATTTTTTATTGTTTATCGATTTGATGTGCAACTGCTCGTCAACATCATCCTCTTCCATAAGTTTCATCTGAACTTTCATGGGCTTAACCGATAAAACCGGTATCGGAGAATAACGAACTACTTTTTCTGCTACGCTGCCCATCAATACGTGAGCAATTCCTGTTCGCCCATGTGTTGAAATTATTACAAGATCGATATTCTCTTCCTGAGCAAACTTCACTATTTCTCGATGCGATTCTCCGTGTTTGACTATTAGCGAAATTGCGCCGCATTCAGAGAGATATTGATTAGCGACTGTGCCAAGTTGTTTCATCGCATCTTTTTCCATCTCGGCTTTTGTCTTTCCCACCCCTTTTTTCTTTTTTGTTCCCTTTTGCTCAACACTTTTTTCAATTACATGAATTAAATATATCTGTGGCTCTTGCAAGCCAAACAGCATTTCGGCGTATCCCATAGCTTCGAAAGAAAGTTTCGAAAAATCTGTCGATACTAATATTTTTTTTATTACGAGTTGCTTCATTTATCCTGCCCTCTTTATAGAGTTATTGCCAAAATATACGAAAATATTTTCACAAAAGATATGCCGATCTTTTACTCTCGAAATCATTTAAAAATCGCATTTATTTCAAAAAAGTATTTCATTTTTGATAATTCCACTGTGTGTTTTACCTATTCTTGAGGTATGGATAAATCTTTTATCCTGCGATATAGAGTCGGCAAACTTATCTTTAATGCGCGGGCGGTATTTTCTTTATTAAAATTATGTTTTCTAAGCTCCGATAAAATATACTGTCGCTCTAAATTATTCATTGCAGATTCAAGCGAAGTATAATTTTCTAAAATATCCAGATTTTTACCGGCACCGAAAAAATCGGGAAGTTCACTCACCGTTATATGCTTGCCGTTGCAAAAAATAACAGCACGTTCAATTACATTTTCCAGCTCGCGAATTTCTCCACGCCATTCATGTTGTATAAGAAATTGCATCGCCGTATTGTCTGCACCCTGAATATCTTTTCTCATCTCCTGTCGAAATTTATTTATGAAATGATCGACAAGCAAAGGAATATCTTCTTTCCTTTCGGCGAGCGACGGAAGTTTTATATCTACGACATTTAGGCGATAGAACAAATCTTCTCGGAATCGTCCGCCGGCAACTTCTTTTTGAAGATCGCGGTTTGTGGCGGCGAGGAAGCGAACATCAATTAAAAACGAATTGGACATTCCAACCGGGGTTATTTCTTTCTGCTCAATCGCACGGAGGAGCTTTACCTGAAGCTGCATCGGCATTTCGCTGATCTCATCAAGGAATAGCGTTCCCCTGTCTGCCGCCTTGAAATATCCCATCTTATCTACAACGGCGCCGGTGAACGATCCTTTCTTGTGTCCAAACAATTCGCTCTCAATCAAGGTCTCCGGAATTGCTCCGCAGTTTACAGTTATGAAAGGTTGATCTTTCCGATTGCTATGAAAATGAATCGCCTTTGCAACTAATTCTTTTCCTGTGCCGCTCTTTCCGGTAATTAAAACGGTGCTGTCTGTTGCAGAGACCCGATGAATCAAATCGAACACGCGCTGCATCGGCTGACTTGTACCGACGATTGTTGACATGGTTATTTCACGATGCAATTCTTTCCGGAGATATTGATTTTCCATTGCAAGTTTCTTATGGTCAAATAACCGGCGGATTTTTACAAGCAGTTCATCGAACTCTAAAGGTTTTAAGATATAATCGCTTGCCCCGGATCTGAGCGAGGCAATTGCGGTTTCAAGAGATCCGTATGCGGTGATAATAATTACTGAAATTTCAGGGCTCATCTTGGTTATGCTGTTGAGCAGTTCGATCCCTTTCATCTCGGGCATTTCAATATCCGTTATTACCAAATCGAACGGTTCGGTAAGCAGTTTGTTGTGCGCAATCTTCCCGTTCTCTGCTTCGCTAACTTGATATCCTTCTTTCTTAAGAATGAATGATATTGATTCTCTAATTATTTGTTCATCGTCTACAACTAAAATTTTTTCTGACATAAAACCTGAAGTGAAAAAGATATGATTAAACTGTTCTTGAAAATACCGGCTTATCTTTTGAAACCTTATTTAAATATGCATCGAAGCACATTGCAATGTTACGTAAAAACAATCTTCCCTGCATGGTGACCAACAACTCTCCCGCTGTGCGCTCAAGAAGATTATCTTCGATGAACGGCTCAAGCTTCTGGAGCGATTCATGAAAACATTCTTCAAACTTAATGCTAAATTTATTTTCAACATCTTGGAAGTTGAGCGTTAAATCGCACATAAGCCTGAGAATCACATATTTACGGAGTTGATCGTCGTGCGACATGCGATAACCAACTTCGGTTGCATAACGGTTGTGGTCAATTGCCTGATAATATTCTCCCAGAGTCTTTGAATTCTGAGCGTAATTTGTTGTAAAATGGCTAATAGACGACATTCCCAGACCGAAAAGATCATACCCCGCTTTTGTGGAATACCCCTGAAAATTTCGTTGAAGGGTTTTCGACTTTTGGGCGATTGTCAGTTCATCGTTTTCTTTCGCAAAATGATCCATTCCAATATACACATATCCGGCGTGTGTAAACTTTTCAATTGTCATTGTTAGAAGTTTGAGTTTTATTTCTGGCGAGGGAAGTTCGTCTGGGTTGATCAGTTTCTGATGCGGTTTCATCCATGGAACATACGCAAAATTATATACCGCAATTCGTTCGGGTGAAACCTCAATAATTTTATCAAGTGTCTGCTCAAACGATTCAACCGTTTGAAGCGGGAGTCCGTAAACAAGATCTAGATTCAAGTTGTTAATTCCAACAGCCCGTGTCCACCCGATTACCTTTCTTGTAAGCTCTTCACCTTGATTGCGGTTGATAGCAGAAAGAACGTCAGGGTTAAAATCTTGGACCCCCATGCTCACCCTGTTGAAACCGTTAGCCCTCAAAGCTTGAATATGCTCGAATGATAAATCGCGCGGATCCATTTCAACGCTGACTTCTGCATCATCAGCGAAGTTAAATCGATTTCTTATGTGTTGTGTTAGATCGGAGACTTCAGACGGAGTGAGATATGTTGGAGTTCCGCCGCCCCAGTGCATTTGAACAATCCGCCTGCTGTTTGAAACCTCGGAGGCGAGCATATCGATCTCGCGTTTTAAATATACGATATATTCCCCAACACGTTCCCTGTTTTTTGTGACTACCGTTGTACATCCACAGAAGTAACACAGCGTATCGCAAAACGGTATATGAAAATAGAGGGAAAGATCTGTTGAATTATTCTTGCTGTTCGACCGGACTATTTCTTCCCGATAATTTTCAGGACCAAAATCAGAATTAAACATCGGAGCAGTTGGATAGCTTGTGTAGCGAGGACCGGGTTTATCGTATTTTTTCATCAACGAAAAGATATTTTCCCCCAACAACGCGCTGCCTGAATTCATTTGGTTTGCCAGTGTATTTGATTAGAACGAGAAATTTTGATAATACATCATAACACAATCGTTATGCCATAAAAGAAAGAATTAATATTGAAAAAAAGTTGAACATCGGGAAATTTCTTCTTAATCCTGATAAATTAGCTACTTTTCTTGTCATTCATGATAATAAAATAGTATAAAATATCTTAATGAACAAAAACGTAATTATAATATAGAGGGAATATTATTTCAACTTGTGTATAATAAATATATATATAACTTCAATAAGTGCTTTTGTACAAAATAATATGAATTATCCGACTATTTGTATCTTCAAGAATGATAACTTACAATATGTCTTAAAAAAATATTCCCTTAAATGTCCCATAACCCCTTAGAACAATGGAATGATATTTGTGTATGTTCCGAGTAATTAATAAATATGATAGAATTTTGTTCAGTAGTATCGAAAAGGATTTAAGTGAAAACGTCTGAGCAATCTCTTTCTAATGCTGTAACGATAGAAAGAAAAAATTTTGACGCTCTTTTTGCGTCGCTTATCAAACGAGAATACCAAATTGTTGGCCCCACCCAACGCGATGGCGCAATCATTTATGATATAGTTAAAAGCAGTAATGATTTGCCCGAAGGATGGGCAGAAGAGCAGAATGCCGGAACAATGCGCCTGAAAAGGCGGAACGATAAGGCGCTGTTTGGATTCAACAGCACAGTTCAATCGTGGAAAAAGTTTATTCACCCACCGTCACAGCGTTTGTGGCAGACAAAACAGAGCAGCGGTAAGCCGGCTATTATTCCCGAAAAATCTAAAAAACAAAAGCTCGCCTTTTTAGGTGTTCGCGCTTGCGATCTTGCCGCAATGGGAATTCTCGATAAAGTTTTTACCGACAGTCCGTTCACAGATACCGGTTACCGGATTCGTCGTTCAGATATCTTGGTAATAGGCGTAAACTGTACACAAGCAGGCGGAACCTGTTTTTGTGCATCTATGAACACGGGACCGGCGATCAGTTCGGGATATGATATTGTAATGACCGAGATTGTTGAAAAAAGCCGACATTACTTTGTTGTAGAAAAAGGTTCAAAAGTTGGCGAAGAAATTATAAAAGAACTTCCAAGCGCCGAGGCAAATGTTTATGAGATTGAAGGCGCAGAAGAACTTGTGAACAAAACATCTTCGGCTATGGGTAGAAAAATTGATACAACAAACATTAAAGAATTATTATCTCGTAACAGTGAAAACCAGCGATGGCAGCAAAATGCACAGCGTTGTCTTACTTGCGGTAACTGTACAATGGTATGTCCAACATGCTTCTGCACGACAATTGAAGATGTAACCGACCTAACAGGCAGGGAAGCAAACCGAATGCGAAAATGGGACTCTTGTTTTACAATGGATTTTTCATATATACACGGAGGAAGCATACGTCCATCGGTTTATTCGCGTTATCGCCAGTGGCTTACACACAAGTTTGCCGCATGGCATGACCAATTCGGAACAAGCGGATGTGTCGGATGCGGCAGGTGCATCACTTGGTGTCCGGTAGGTATAGATGTTACGGAAGAAATTACAGCGATTCGAATGTCTGATAAAAATAATCCATCAATCACACTATCAAAGGAGAACAAATAATGGAAACTCTGGAGCCATTACTTAGTGAACATCCTTTCTTAAAAGGACTCGATCCGAAACACCTCCAGCTAATTACAGGGTGCGCCTCCAACGTCAGATTTGATGCTGGGCAGATCATTTTCCGCGAAGGCGAAGAGGCAGATCAATTTTATATTATTCGCAACGGTAAAGTAACATTGCAAATTTATACCCCGGGGCGCGGCTCTATCATCATCGATGCGCTGACCGAGGGTGATATCCTCGGCTGGTCGTGGCTGATACCACCGTATCAATGGCGTTTCGATGCCGTAGCCGGAGAATTAACGCGCGCAATAGCGCTGGACGGAAAATGCCTGCGCAATAAATGTGAATCAGATCATGATCTTGGATACGAACTGTTGAAACGCTTCGCTTCGATTGTCGATTCAAGACTTGAATCAACCCGATTAAGATTATTGGATATGTATGACAGTAACCCTTGAAAAATTAACGAAAGATATTGTTCCTTCTCAAGAAATGATACCTGAATATTTTCGTATAATTCGGACACAGAAGAACACCCATGATACATTCACGATTGAACTAGAACCGCCCAAGAATGGATTTAGTTTTGCTCCGGGGCAGTTCAACATGTTATACATGTTTGGGGTTGGTGAAGTGCCGATTTCCATCAGTGGTGATCCTTCCGACAGGAATACGCTCACGCACACCATTCGCGCTGTTGGTAGTGTAACCCGCGCAATGCAGAAGTTGAAGAAGGGTGATTTTGTCGGGGTCAGGGGTCCGTTTGGAACACATTGGCCCGCCGAGGAATCTAAAGGAAATGATATTGTAATTGTTGCAGGCGGTATTGGCTTAGCTCCGCTTAGACCTTCGATCTATCATATTTTATCCAATCGGGAAAAATACGGCAAGGTTGTTTTACTTTACGGAACAAGAATGCCAAAAGATATTTTATACAGAAAAGAATTAGAACAATGGCGCGCACGTTTTGATCTGGAAGTTCTTGCAACCGTTGATCGTGCCGCTTCAGATTGGAAAGGAAATGTGGGTGTTGTAACAACTTTAATTCCGAGGTCGCACTTTGACCCCCCTAACACGGTTGCAATGGTTTGCGGACCGGAAATCATGATGCGGTTTAGCGTTCAAGATTTATTGAAGCGCGGTGTTCCAGTCGAAAATATTTATGTTTCGATGGAGCGGAATATGAAATGCGGAATCGGGTTCTGCGGGCATTGTCAGTGCGGTCCAACTTTTATTTGCAAGGATGGTCCCGTATATCCGTACAACGCTGTTAAAGATATCTTTATTAAACGAGAAATCTGATATGAAAACGAAAGCAAAGCCGAAACTTGCGGTATGGAAATTTTCATCGTGCGATGGGTGTCAGTTGAGTATTCTCGACTGTGAAGATGAATTATTAGCCGTTGCGGGCGCGGTTCACATTGCGAATTTTCCCGAAGCGTCTCGTGCAGTAGTGAAAGGTCCTTACGATATTTCTCTTGTTGAGGGTTCCATCACAACACCGCACGACGCGGAACGAATTCATAGTATTAGAAGGCAATCGAAACTGCTCATATCCATTGGGGCATGCGCAACAGCAGGTGGAATACAGGCGCTTAAGAATTTCAGCAATGTAAAAGAGTTTGTTTCTATCGTATATGCAACGCCGGAATATATTCACACTTTGAGTAAATCAACTCCAATTTCAGATCATGTGAAAATTGATTTCGAACTTCGCGGCTGTCCGGTCGATAAGTACCAGCTTGTTGAAGTGTTGAACGCGTTTTTAAACGGTCGAAAACCGAATACTCCACATTACAGTGTATGCATCGAATGCAAACGGCGAGGTATCGTTTGCCGAATGGTGGGTCACGAACAAATTTGTCTTGGTCCGGTAACGCAAGCCGGTTGCAACGCACTTTGTCCATCTTATGATCGCGGATGTTTTGGATGTTTTGGTCCGAAGGAAACTCCAAACACTTCATCGTTGGCAGAATTCTGGAGCAAGAAAGGTATGGGCAAACGCGATTTGATTAGAACATTCAGAGGTATTAACGCATACGCAAAAGAGTTTCGTTTAGAAAGTGAGAGTCATGAGTAAAATACCGGCGAAAATTGTCAAAGTAGATTACTTAGCGCGCGTTGAAGGTGAGGGTGGATTGTACATTCGCGTGAAAGACAATGAAGTAAAGGATGTAAAGTTTAGAATATTTGAACCGCCGCGTTTTTTCGAAGCATTCATGCGAGGAAGAGATTATAGTGAAGCGCCCGATATCACCGCGCGCATTTGCGGCATTTGCCCGGTTGCATATCAAATGAGTTCATCGCAGGCAATGGAAGATGCATTCGGCGTTGAGGTGGATGGACAACTACACGCTTTGCGGAGATTATTATATTGCGGCGAATGGATAGAATCGCACGCACTACATATATACATGCTGCATGCCCCTGATTTTTTAGGATATGAAGATGCGCTGCAGATTGCTTCTAAGTATCCGGATATCGTGAAACGCGGACTTGAAATTAAAAAGATCGGCAATGAACTGATGACAATCATTGGCGGTCGCGAAATCCATCCTATAAATCCGCGAGTCGGCGGGTTCCATCGAGCATCGTTTGAACACGAATTGAAACCGATGATAGAAAAACTAAAGTGGGCATTTGCCGCTTCTTTAGAAACGGTGAAATGGACGTCAACATTCAACTTTCCCGATTTTGAATATGATTACGAATTCGTTTCGCTGCGCCACCCCGAAGAATATCCAATAACGGGCGGTCGGCTTGTATCGAACAAAGGGCTCGATATTTCTGTGCAGGATTATGAAAAACATTTCCAAGAGATTCATATTGAACACACAAACGCACTTCACTCTGAACATATTGGCGTTGGTCCTTATCATGTTGGTCCAATGGCACGGTACAGTTTGAACTTCGATAAGCTGTCGAATAAAACACAAAAAGCCGCACGCGAAGCCGGATTGGGTAAACAATGCTTCAATCCATTTAAAAGCATCATCGTCCGCAGTGTGGAGCTTGCATATGCTTGTGAAGAATCGATTAGGATCATTGAACAATACAAGCGTCCGGAGAAATCGTTTATCGATATAAAACCTAAGCAAGGCACCGGTCGTGCATGCACCGAAGCCCCGCGCGGCATTCTTTATCATCGTTATGGTCTCGCTGAAGACGGCACAATCCTCGATGCTAAGATTGTTCCGCCAACCTCACAAAATCAAAAAACAATTGAATCAGATTTGTATCATTTTGTGAAGAAAAATATATCGTTACCGGAAGATAAGTTAACGTGGCAATGTGAACAGGCGGTTCGAAATTATGATCCATGCATATCGTGCGCTACACATTTTCTAAAACTGGAAATAGAACATGAATAAACATAATCTTGTTATCTGGCAAAAATTGAGTAAGTGATTTCTATGTCGGCATCGCAAACGAAACCCCATCCTCAGAAATTGCTTGTAATAGGTGTTGGCAATGAATTTAGAAACGACGATGCGGTTGGAATTAACGTCGCGCGCAAATTACGGAAACTAAATATTTCCGCGATTCAAATTATGGAAGATACCGGAGACGGCGCAAAGCTAATAGAAAAGTGGAAAGATCAAGATGTTGTTGTTGTTGTTGATGCGGCATCCAGCGGCTCGGAACCCGGAATGATTTATCGCTTCGATGCGGTAAAACAAAAAATGCCGACACAGTTTTTCAATTATTCATCACATAATTTTTCAGTTGCCGAAGCAGTAGAGTTATCGCGAACACTAAATCAGTTGCCAAAGCGTCTTGTAGTTTACGGAATCGAAGGCAAAGATTTCGCACAAGGCAACAGTGTAACCTCTCCCGTGAAAAAAGCGGCAGAATATGTTCTCGATATAATTATTGAAGAATTCCGAACAAAGCATTCATCCGTACAAAATCCACATTAGTGAGTTTTACACTTTATTCTTGCCAAACTGTTATTTAAATATCTTCAGTATAGAGGAAATAGTGTTTTTTTTATTTCCCTCTACCGATGATATTTTTTCAAGCTCTCCCTCATCAAGCCAAATACCGTTGCAGTGAAAACAGCGGTCAACTTCAACGTGATGAATATTGATCGTTTCTAAATGCTGACCACATTTGGGGCAGCGCATCCAATGAAGTTGCTTTATTTCATCGCGCTCTTTTTTCTTCATCTCTTTGTCGCGCTCTTCCGCTATCTTCTTTAATCTGGTGGCTTCCAATTTAAGAAAATATTCTTCTTCTTTTTCGCTTGGTTTAATCGGCATGTATTAATTCCTTTTTTGATGATATATAAATTATAATCTTTTTGAACAATTTGCAAGCACAAATGGTTGCCATTGAGTAGGGTGATTGTTATATTTTGATGATATGAAAAACATTCTGTTTCTAATCGTTATATGCGCAACCGTATCGCTGTCGCAGGGCAGCGCAGGCTCGAGTGCCAAATATGAGCCGCGCTTTCTTATTGATGTGCCGACAGGAGGAATAATACCGCATGGTATGCTTGCGACAGACATTGAATTTTTTCAACAAGGCGGTGTTCTTGCTTCTATATCTCTTGGCTTGTTTGACATAATGGGTCTCGGCATGTCTTATGGTGGAGCGAATATAATCGGAGACAATTCACCCGTATGGAATGAACTTCCGGGAATCAATTTTCGATTTCGTCTTATAAATGAATCAATCATCTTTCCCGCAATCGCTTTTGGTTTTGATTCTCAAGGAAAAGAATTATATGATAGAGCCAATCAGCGGTATACAATTAAATCACCCGGGTTTTATATCGTTGGAAGTAAAAATTATTTATTGCTCGGTAATCTTAGTTTTCACGGCGGAATAAATTACAGTCTTGAGCGTACCGATGGAGATCGAGATCCTAATATTTTTATCGGAACCGAGAAATCGATTGGACCGATTGTATCTATTTTAGCGGAATATAACCTCGGCTGGAACGACAGCAACGCAAAAGCATTCGGAAAAGGAAGAGGTTATCTTAACGGCAGCGCAAGAGTTTCTATTGGTGACGGATTTTCAATCGGAATCAATCTAAAAGACATACTAAAAAACCAGAAAAAGATCACAATCGGCAACCGAACCATTTTACTTGAATATGTCCAAGAACTTTAATCCACCCTCGCGTTCTGCTCAGGTCGCTTACGCTCCATAGCTTTAACGACGGAACGCGGACGAGAAAAGTATGGGTACAATTCACCGTTGTTTGTCTACGACCTGCAATGCGGCGATATAGTTCATTGTATTGAAAATAATACGATTAGAAGGTCTCTTGTCTTATCCATACCACACCTTATCCTATGCAGGATTCCACAAATAGCCGAAAAGCTTGTTTTCTTGTCAGGTTATGAGTAAATTAAGAATACAGAAATAGGTTTTCCTGGCATTTCAATTGCCATAGATTTTGATGTATTTATAGAAAGTGAAGGTTAGAATTTATGAAAATGAAATTATCGTTTTTCGGTTTGTTGAGTCTTCTCAGCATGGTTCTTCTTCTATCATTCTCAGGTTGTTATACACAATTAGGTACAACGCGCGATGGAGATGATGAAGAAGAATATGATACAGTTACCCAAAATGAAGAACCCGCGACAATCGATGAGAACAACGAGTACACGAACGATAGTTGTTATGAAGATTATTATCGACCCCGTGTTGGATTTTCCTATTATTATCCGTCTGCATACTCGCCCTCAACTTTATTTACCATTGCGTATTCTGATCCGTGGTTTTACGACTACAACTGGTGGGCTTACGACCGATGGTATTATAGATCGCCTTATTCTTGGTATTACTCTTCGTGGTATTCTCCTTATTATTATCAACCCTATTATTACGGATATTATGATTACACCGGCGGGTCATCAATTTACGGAAGCAAACGTAACGATGGAACGATGTTAGGAAACGACAATGCCCGACGTGTGCGCGATAACCAATACGAAGTTGGTGGTGCCGCAAGAACAAATTTCGATATGCCAACAGGCGCAGCTTATAATAAAACCACAAGCGGTGTTTCTGGGGCAAACAGAAATACAAACACTGCACCTACATCAATAAGGCGCGATGGAGCAACACGAGTTGAGACACGACGTGAAAGCAGAACAGCCGAGCGTTCTTTCAATCAGCCCGCTCGCGCACCACGACAAGAACGTCAAGTTAGAACCGATGATCGCCGTCGAGACACTCGGTCGCAGCGTAAACCGGTTGAAACATATAAACCACAATCTCCAACTTATAAATCTCCGCCGCGTGAAGAGCGATCTCCGGCGCCAAGTTATACACCTCCACCGGCTCCACGGAACAATCCACCACCACCATCAAACGATGGCGGCAAAAGGAACGACAACAGTGGCGGTAGCCGCAGTTCAAGCAGTGGAAGCGGTTCACGAGATAGACGTCCGTGATAATATTTTAAATCGATAGCAGTAAAAAAATAATTACGCTTAAAACGGAAAATTTATGAAACGTACCATTTTATTATCTATTCTATTCATTTTTAGTTCAATGCTGTATGGGCAGTACAAAGAAGACGCATACCGGCTTTCATATCTCGGTTTAGGTTTCGGCGCGCGGTCTCTTGCAATGGGAACTGCTTACACGGCTATTGCGAACGATTTCTCAGCCGTCTATTGGAACCCTGCCGGCTTGGGACAAGTGAAACGCAACGAAATTTCACTTGGGCTTTCTCATTATTTATATAAAGATGAAAATACTTTTCTTGGTGAAAATTCATCTTTCTCCAACTCCAAAACAAACCTAAATAGTTTGGGCTTAGTATATCCGTTCCCGGTTCAAAAAGGAAGCATGGTGTTCGCCATCGGTTACGGCAGGCAAGTTGACCATGCTACCTCGCTCGCCATTAATGCCTTCAATATAAAAACTACAACTGCTAATTACCCCGACAATGTTGATATCCGAACAAACGTATTGGAAAACGGCGGATTGAACAACTGGATGGTGGCGGGGGCAATAGAAGCGGCACGTGGTCTATACCTAGGAGTCTCTATCAATGTTATTTCCGGTTCATATACCTACAATAGAGATTATACGGGTAGCGATATTAATAACAATTATTATTTTTATGAAATCAATCGGCTTTATACTATTCAGGAAGATATCAGCGGGTTCACCGGGCGCCTTGGATTGCTTTACGAAACAAAAAATAAAAAAGGGCGCTTCGGCATTAATGTGAAATTACCATCCACACTTTCAATGCGCGACGATTGGGCTGACACGGAAAATTATTACGACGATATACCCGACAGCGATTATGTTGCCAAAGATGTCGGCTACTCTGAATTTGATCTAACAACACCGTTTGTTTTCAGTGTAGGTGCTTCTTGGACATTCGGCGATCTGCTCATTTCTGGCGATGTCGATTATACAGACTGGACTCAGATGGAATTTAAAAACACTTATGCGGATTTGCTTCAGGAAAACACAATCATTAAAGAAACGATGGAGCCGACGGTTAACTTGCGTGTGGGTGCCGAATATGAAATTCCATTATCAGATGTTGCGGTTCGCGCCGGATTTGCTTATTTGCCATCGCCTTATTCGTTCCACACTTCCGATAACGCGCAAAAATATATTACGGCTGGTTTAGGATGGACTATTGAAAATTCAGTTCGACTCGACTTCGGTTACGCCTACGGATTCTGGAATGCCAGCCAGCAAGTAAATTTCGATCCGCCATTTTATACAGATACAAATGAAAAAGTAAAAACGCACAATCTAATCGCCACGATGGTTTATCGCTTCTGACGATTGCAGATAATTTCTTAAAAAAGTATATTATCCCGTCACATATTTTGGGTGACGGGATTTTTTTTTGCCGTTATCATCTTTAATCGAACAGTCATATAATAAATGCCCAACGCTAAAAAAATATTGATCGGTATCGCTTTTACACTGTTAATAGCGTTAATCGCCATTTCAATTTTTCTATATCATCTTGTTACTAAATCATTTCCGGAAACATCCAGATCGATTGCTGTTTCCGGTCTTAAGGGTGATGTGAGTATTTACCGGGATGAATATGGTGTACCGCATGTTTCGGCTGTAGATGAACACGATTTGATGTTTGCAACCGGATATGTTCACGCGCAAGACCGGTTGTGGCAGATGGATATGTTTCGACGTGTAGGACAGGGACGTTTATCCGAAATACTCGATACGGCAACGGTGAAATTCGATAAATTATTCAGAACACTCGGCATTGCAAACACCGCAGAATCACTCTATGTTCATTTACACCCAACATCGCGACGGCTTCTTGACGATTATGCAGAGGGCGTTAATCAATTCATTGTAACTCATAAAGGAAAATATCCAATTGAATTCGACATGCTCAATTACGAGCCGGAGGAATGGAAACCACAACATTCATTGATTGTCTCACGAATATTAGCGTGGGAATTAAATTTTGCATGGTGGGTTGATCTCACTTATGGAGAAATTGTTTCAATGGTTCCGCCTGAAAAATTTAAAGAACTCCTTTCAACCGATGAACAATACGGAGCGCAAATAACCGAAACGAAATTGGAACAAAACACCATGCACGATTTTCTTTCGCTTGTCCGTTCTTACCGTGATTATTTTCAGATGGGATCATTCTCTTCGGGAAGCAATGCGTGGGTAATCGATTCATCAAAATCGTTGAGCGGAAAACCGATTCTTGCAAACGATCCACATCTGCTTATTTCTCTCCCCGCGAAATGGTACGAGATGCATCTTACAGCGCCGGGATGGAATGTTGCAGGTGTTTCAATTCCGGGTATTCCTCTAATTGTTGTCGGCCAGAACGATTCAATCGCATGGGGATTTACAAACGCGATGCTTGATGACTGCGATTTTTATATCGAGCAGATCGACTCAGCGAAGCATCCCTCATATCGATTCAAGGGAAATTCATTACCGGTTAAAATGCGCGAAGAGGTAATTTACATCGGTAAAAGCGATAGTGTCGCCATTAATGTTCTGTCAACACATCACGGACCTATTGTTTCGAATATTCATCCAAGTACAATTCATATTAAAAACGATTCAACTACGGCAAAGAAAAATGTGTCGCTTCGATGGACCGGTTTTGAGATGAGCGATGAAATTCTTGGTTTTTATCGACTGAATAAATCCGCTAACTCAGTTCAATTCGAAGAAGGTCTTAAACAACTTACCGTTCCGGGACAATGTGCCATGTACGCCGATGTGCGCGGTAATATTGGATGGTGGGCTGCTGGGCGGGTTCCAATAAGAGGAAAACATTCTGCCGCTTTACCGCTCGATGGCACAACGGGTGAAGATGAATGGGTGGAATATATTCCTTTTGAAAAATTACCAAAAATCTGGAATCCTGCTGAGGGCTTTATTGTTTCGGCAAACCAGCCGCTCGCCGGAAAATCTTATCCTTACTATCTTTCAACACTCTGGGAACCGCGGCATAGATACGAACGTATCAGAGAACTTCTTGGACTTGGGAAAATTTCCGCGCAAGATTTTCAGCAATTTCAACAAGATGTTGAAACAGGTTACGGTAAAATGCTCGCAGGTCATATAATTCGTGCATTCTCAAACGACTCTTCAACTAACGATTATATCAAACAAGCAATTATTTATCTTCGAAATTGGAATAACCGCGCCACTACGAGCGACATTGCCACAACTATAGTTAATGTTTTTTTTGTGAATCTTCTTCAAAATACATTTGAAGATGAACTCGGCGCTGATGTTTTGGATGATTTTAAATACTCTCTAACTCCCGCTTACCGCGTTACCGAGAAATTACTTACAAATGAAAACTCCCAATGGTTCGACGATGTGAAGACAGACACCGTTGAATCGAGAGATGTGATAATTAGAAAAAGTTTTCAAAATGCGATTGATGAATTGTTGCTCTCTCTCGGTTCGGAGATGAAGATGTGGCAATGGGGAAAAGTTCACACTGCGATATTCGAACATCCATTCGGCAAACGGAAACCGTTAGATAAAGTTTTTAACGTGGGCCCATTTCCGGCAGGCGGAAGCGAGCAAACTATCAACAAAGGTGCTTTTAGATTGAACGGATCATATCAGGTTTTTGGATCTCCCTCGATGCGGCAGATTGTAGATTTTGCTCAGCCAAACTCTGCTTACCGGGTTTTAACTCTTGGTCAATCTGGACAGCCGCTTCATACCCATTACGACGATCAGGTATCGCTCTGGTTGAATGGCGGTTATCGACAAACAACGATAGACTGGAATTTGATTGAGCAAAAAGGGTGGAGAAAGCTTGTATTGAAACCGAAATGATTCATGATATCAGATATGGGTTATGAGATATGCGTTTCTGAACTTTACTTTTATGCGAACATCGAATGACGAACATCTAATATCTTTGAGTGAATATGTTCTCCCAACAATTTATAACCAAATTAAATAGAGCTCAAACTGTTACTGTTCTCACCGGTGCGGGCATTTCTGCCGAAAGCGGCGTTCCAACATTCCGTGGGACGGATGGATTGTGGAAAAAATTCCGACCCGAAGAGCTTGCCAACTTCGATGCGTTTATAAAAAATCCCGATCTTGTATGGGAATGGTATAAATACCGCAAACAGATAATCTCAGAAATTAAACCTAATGCGGGACACTTCGCGCTTGCCAAGATGGAGAAGATACATAAATCTTTTTCTATAGTTACACAAAATATCGACAACCTTCATCGTAGAGCCGGAAGCAAAACAGTTTATGAATTACACGGAAATATCGAGCAGAATTATTGCATCGTATGTTATAATAAATTTTCAAACGAGGAAATTATCCGATCAGAAAAAGCGCCTAGATGTTCGTGCGGCGGATTAATTCGCCCCGACGTTGTTTGGTTTGGAGAAATGCTTCCCGAATCTCAATGGAGTGCAAGTGTAATGGCATCAGAATCTGCCGAAATATTTTTTTCGATAGGCACCTCTGCGGTGGTTTATCCGGCGGCATCGCTTCCGATGATTGCAAAACGTACAGGGGCTTACGTGGTGGAAATTAATTTAGAAAGAACTGAGTTGAGCCATCAAGCAGATGAGGTGCTGATTGGAAAATCGGGAGAGATTCTCCCAAAGCTAATTGACGTTTGTTATCATTAGAGAGCTACCCGAAAGTTACTGGTTTCATTTGACATTAAACTCTCGGGAGTTGATATATCTTCAACTCAAAAGAATCCCGTACATTGACTTTCACTCCGGCAAGTTTTATATTCTTGCAGTGTAATTTTTCGATTTGATAGCTTGGAGCGGTTTTGGTGAATACATTTTCGATTTGGTGCTTTTTAAATAACGAAAGACGAACATGTTTTACGGAACAATACTCATAAATTGCTTAAATCTGAAAATAAATGATGAATTTTAAAAAATAAAAACAATTTATCCCGCTCGGAGAGCGTGACAATTTCATAACTAACCGTTAAAGGATACTGTCATGAAGAAAGCGTTACTTTACCTGATGGGAGCAATAGGAATAGGCTTGGTGGTTATCTATGGCTTTGTGTTCTGGGGTTTAGCATCCGCCAATCCACTCTTACGGTGGACCATATTTGTGGAACCCATGATCATGTCTGGTGCACTCGTATTTGTTGGGATAATAGTAACCATCATAGGTGTATGGTTATTGGCAAAAGAAAAGAAGCGGGAAATTGCTGAAAAGGAAAAGCACTCTTGATATCCCTTGAATGATGCGCCAGAACTTATCGACCAGGTAGAGGATGAGAGTATAAGGGCGCGTTTGTCATTAACGGTATTGAATCCAGTTTTGAGGACAGAAAATCCGTTTCAGAATTTGTACATCAGTTCTCAATGACAACTCACAATGTAGAATCCTCGCTGCGTTCACAAGAGAACTACGATGGTGGAACCAATCGGCGATGGAATCGAAAAGGAAAGTCTTCCAATGATCCATGTGAAGAAACACCTCATTTACTTGCTGCTTGTCGGAGCGTTCTCCTGTTCGTTGATTCGCTCACTCGAATTTAGGAGGGTGTATTGGCTTATTTGTTTACTTATAAGGTTGAACGCAAATGTTGGGGCCGGATAAGCCATTTGCGGAAGTTGCCAATATGCAGCGGCGCACCGCACATAATACGCCGCACCACGTCGCGCACTCGTTTGTAAAGGCGTTCTTGAAGCAAGGCTTGGCCTCAAAAGTTGTGTACGCTCAACGACTCGCACATTTGATAGAAAAGCGTGGTGCGGCGAGATGTTACCGCCAATTTTTGCATGAACGAACCAGGTACAATATTGACAATGGAAATATCAACAAAACAAGAATTCAAATTTCCGGTTGGATACGAAAAGTTTCATAAAAAACAGCTTTTCAATTTCCAACTAAATCGACCGTATTCTTTTGGATATGCCAGATTTGAAGACATGAAAGAAGTAGGTCAAAAAATTAAGACTTTTACAGACTGGAAAAAAGAAATGCTACTACTCGCTGAAAAAGCGATTTCCGAAGAAAGATTAATGAATGCTGCATTTTATTACCGAGCAGCAGAATTCTATACAAAATCAAATGACACAGAAAAAAGCATACTTTACGATAAGTTTATTGAACTTTTTTATAAAGCTTTTGAGAGAGATGAAATTGAAAAACACAGAGTTCCATATGAAGATTCTTTTTTATCGGCTTTAAGAATTGCTTCATCCAGTAAAAAGAAAGGTACAATTGTTATCCATGGCGGTTTTGACTCATTTATTGAAGAGTTTTACTCCATGATGAAATACTTTTCAAATCGTGGTTATGATGTTATAGGATTTGAAGGACCAGGGCAAGGTGCCACATTAAGGAAATACAACATTCCAATAACCATTGAATGGGAGAAACCAACGAAAGCAATTTTGGATTATTTTCAGCTTGAAAATGTAACAATGATTGGTATTTCAATGGGTGGTTGGTTTTGTTTACGAGCTTCTGCTTTTGAAAACAGAATAAAACGAGTGATTACAACAGGACATGCAATAGATTACATGAAAAGCATGCCACCAATATTTCGTAAGATTCATTTATGGTGTATGGAACATTGGCCAAATTTTATGAATCGTATGGCAGTTATGAAATTCGAAAAAAGAGAAGGTATGGCATCGTGGGTTGTTGACCATCTAAAATATATCACAAAGAAAACCAAACCGCTGGATGCTTTAGAAATCTATTTACAAATGAACGAGCAAAATATCCATTCAGAGTTGGTAAAACAAGATGTTCTGATACTGACTGGTAGAAAAGACCATTTTATTCCTTTTAAAATGCACGACATGCAATTAAAAGCTTTAGTTAATGCAAAATCCGTTACTGGAAAATTTTTCACAAAAGAAGAACATGCAGAGAATCATTGCCAGACTGGAAATTTTGAATTGGCTTTTGTAACCATGACTGAATGGATTGAAAGTAAATAAAAACTGCGGCGTATGTGTTGCACCGAACGCTTCAGCAGTTTGCTGGTCTACATCCCGTAGGTATTTGAAATTAAATTCTTTTGCTTTTGCCCGCTTTATCATTTCATCAAAATTATCATCGGGATAGTTTCTTTCGTCGTTCGAGTTTATCGCAACAAGCTGAACTCCTCGATCAGAGTAATCTTTTTGCACTGCAATCATTCTATCCTCGTATGCTTTTACATACGGGCAATGATTGCAAGAGAAAACGATAATCAAAATGTTCACATCATTGAAATTGGAAGAAGAATATTTCTTTCCATCGACGCAGGGAAGATTTTTAAACTCCGGCATCGGGTCGTTTATGTTGAGTTTATTTCCTTTCATTTTATCTCCTATGATAGTTTTCTCTTGTTATGTCAATGTACATCCCGCTAAAACATGGAACAAACCAAATCACGATTCAGACAACTTGGCAATTTCCTCTATTCTGCTCTTAATTGCATCGATACGTTTGCCCGGTTCTTTGATTGATCCCAGATTAAATTGAAGCGTAAGTTCTTTCTCCGATTGCTTTAATCTGATATCTTTTCTTTTTTCATTTGCAATCTTCTTTATCAGTCGCTGGAATGGAGAATTACCATCTCCGATTTCTCCGTAAAATTGTTTATTCGTTTCATTCGGAAGTGTTATTGCAAGCATTTGTTCTTTGATCATAATTTTCGGGAAACCGGAACGCGAAGCCGACAATCGCACTTCAACAAGCTGAATTAGATTTTCAACCTCTTCGGGAGATTCCCCAAATCGATCCTTCAACTCTTCACGCATTGATTTTAATTCTTCGTCTGTTGTTGCCTGATAAAGTCGTCGGTAAATATCAAGCCGCTCAGTATTAGATTCGATATAAAAATCCGGGATCAGAGCTTCAATGTCGGCATCAATAATAGTATCAAGCTTCAAGTTTATAGTTTCCTGTTTTTTAACCTGCGACTTGAGAGTTGAATCTTGAAACAGTTCCTTAAATTCTTCTTGCTTCAACTCATCAACTGTTTCCCGCACAATTCTCTCATACATTTCGAACCCCATCTCAATAATGAAACCCGATTGCTCTGCGCCGAGAAGGTTGCCCGCACCCCGGATTTCAAGATCGCGCATAGCAAGATTAAAGCCAGAGCCAAGTTCGGTAAATTCTTCTATTGCTGACAAACGCCGAAGCGTATGTTTCGGCAGAATGCTAACCGGCGGCACAAGAAGATAAGCGTACGCCTGAACGTTTGACCTTCCAACCCTTCCGCGCAACTGGTATAATTCTGCAAGCCCGAATCTATCTGCGCGGTTGATGATGATTGTGTTTACATTTGGAATATCGAGTCCCGACTCGATGATCTTTGTGGCTACAAGAACATCGTATTTTTTCTCAAGAAATTCGAGCATAGTTTTTTCAAGCTGATGCCCGGTCATTTGTCCGTGAGCAACATGAACACGGGCTTCGGGAATGTGCGTCTTCACTTGCTCGGCAATTGCGTCAATGTTCTGCACGCGGTCGTGCACAAAATAAATTTGCCCGCCGCGACGAAGTTCTTTTAAAATCGCTTCACGTATAATATGCCACTGAGTTCTTCTGCCATCAGTAGCAGAAATAATTTCGGTTATGATGGGTATGCGGTTTCGTGGTGGAGTATTTATCAGCGAAAGATCACGCGCGCCAATGAGAGAAAAATGAAGTGTTCTCGGAATCGGAGTTGCTGTTAATGCTAATGTATCAACGCTTGCTTTTAGCTGGCGCAATTTTTCTTTTGCCGACACACCAAACCGATGCTCTTCATCAATAATCAGCAATCCTAAATCTTTAAATCCTATATCCTTGGAAAGCAATCTATGAGTTCCAATAACGATATCAATAGAACCCTTTTTCATTTCTTCTATAATCCGGTTCTGATCTTTTTTCGATTTGAATCTCGTTAGATTTTCGACCCGGGTTGTATAGCGCTGCAGACGATCGATGAAAGTATTGTAATGTTGCAGAGCGAGAATCGTAGTCGGAACCAAAATGGCAACCTGTTTGCCATCCAGAACTGCTTTGAAAGCCGCACGCACAGCGACTTCAGTTTTTCCAAAACCAACATCGCCACAGATAAGACGATCCATCGGCGACGGACTTTCCATATCCCGCTTCACTTCAAGTGTTGCTGTTGCCTGATCAACTGTGTCTTCATACATAAACGATGCTTCAAGCTCTTTTTGCCAGTGTGAGTCTGGAGAAAAGGCAGTTCCATTTTCTTTTTTTCGTTTTGCATAAAGCGAAATCAGATCTCGGGCAATATCTTTGATCCGTTTCTTTGCTTTAGCTTTCATCCGTTCCCAATCCGGCGCACCCAGCTTGGTGAGTTTGGGAATATGACCTTCCTGAGAAGAATATTTTTGCACGCGGTTTACAAAATTCAGGTTCACATATAGCGTATCTTCTTCAAGAAACAATACTTTCATAACTTCTTGCTCAATGCCTCCGACTTTTATTTTTGTCAACCCTGCAAATTCTCCGATGCCGTGATCCACATGAACAACATAATCGCCGTTTTTAAGTTGTTTCAATTCTTTGTGCGAAAATCCCTTAAAGCGCCGTCTCTTTATTTGTCCGCGTCTCTTTAAACGACCGAAAATCTCATGCTCAGTGAAAACGGCAATTTTTGAAGCACGAGATATAAATCCGGAATGGATAGTTTCAGTAAGAAACATGGGGTGGATATGAGATGTGAGATATGAGTTCTGCAATTTACTAGTTTCCCAACTTTTCAACTTCCGATCTTCTATTTTTTCGGGATTTGTTACTACCTCATCGATCAGATCTTTCAATCTTTCTGTTTCTTCTTTCGTATCGCTTGAAAGAAATATTTTGTACCCTTCGTTCTCAAGTTTTACAAGATGATCAATTAGCAAATTGATGCTGCCGTTGAACGAGGGCTGAGCGGCAGTATCAAAGTCGACAATGTTATAAGTTTTGAGTTTTGAGTTTTGAGTTATGCCACCCAAAGATGAATTAACAATAAGTGGAAATTCGTTCGATTTATTCAAGAGGTCTTCGTATGCAAAAATATTTTGTACATTTTCGCGGACCAACTCTTCGATTTCCCGTTTGATAATTTCCGGCTCATCAAGAATTACAATCGAATCTTTAGCAAGATAATTGAATAATGAATCAGTGCATATCTGTGTTTCTTCGGTGTTGTCTGTGGTTAAATTGGGTACGATGCTCGCTATTTTCAACTCGCGGATAGAACGTTGTGATAAAACATCAAACTCGCGGATTGATTCAACGGTATCTCCCCAAAACTCAAAGCGTATTGGATTTTCACCGACATACGGAAAGACATCAATAATCCCGCCCCGCACAGCATAATCGCCATAACTTTCAACGAAGTTCTTGCGCTCAAATCTTATTTGATCAAGATGGTCAATGAATTTTTGAAAACTGTAATTACGATTGACTTCGATTTCAAAAATTGTTTGAGTGAATTTATCGGGCGTTGGTATTTTTTCAACTATTGAATTGGGTGATGCAATTACAAGAAACCGTCCTTCTGTAGATAATGCTTTCAATGTTTCTATCTGTGATATCGAGGAAGACATATCGATCACATGCGCCTGATGCATGGGGCGTGAGCCGAAGTAACGAACGGATTGCTCGCCTAAAAGGAGAGAGCAGTCATCGCGTAATTTCTCAGACCGATCCTCATCTGACGCGATCAACACAATCTGCTTCTGCTTATATTCAAATATAAAAGATGCAAGAAATGCAAGAAGCGATCCGCCAACTCCTTGCACATTTAATGCTTCGCCAGGTTTAAGCTTCTCAATTTCTACGTCGAAGCGTTTAAAATTTTCAGATTTAACTAATTCTTTTTTAACTTTTTCCATAAAATTCAGATATCTAATATCGAACGTCTAACATCTTCAACGGGGTAAAAAACACTTCACCCCGCAATCCCGTAAGCTCAATAAAACTAACGGCACAGCAGGGTAACTCAACTTAGCAAAGATCGAAGGAAAATGCAAGGTTTGAAGTATTAGAGTATTTTAGTATGTTAATATTTGAGATCATATTATTATTAGAAATGTTAGAGAAAATTCAAATCTACCAAAATTTGGAGATTCCACTTGGGGAATTGCATTTTAAGTTTGCACGAAGCGGCGGAAAAGGCGGGCAAAATGTAAACAAAGTAGAGACGAAGGTGGAATTACTTTTTGATGTTGTAAACTCTTCTTTTTTATCCGATCATCAACGAACTCTAATCCTGAATAACTTAAAAAACCAGATTGATCTGGAAGGAATCTTGCACATTGTTTCGCAGGAATCTCGCAGTCAGTGGAAAAACAGGGAGGATGTGGTTCGTAAATTTATTGAGATACTTCAGAAAGTATTGAAGCCGAAGAAGAAACGGATAAAAACAAAAATATCATTGGCAGGAAAAGAGAAGCGATTGATTTCAAAGAAACAGCGCGGGGAAATTAAAAAGACGAGAAAAGTTATAGATTTATATCAGTGACTTTGCGACCTTTGCGAGATAATTTTTCTAAATAAAATCGTAAAGTATGCGAAGGATCATTTTTTCAGTTTATTCAGCTTCTCCAAAAACTCTTCCGCCTCTAAACCTTTAAGATTGAATTTCTCCAAATATTCTTTTGTTATCTTCTGCATATCAAGGTGATCGGCAATAACTTTTAGCTCGGCTTTTGAAAACCGTTCGCCGTAAAAAACATAATCCTCAAATGCTTCCCATGCCATTGGCGCAATCCGCTTCACAATTTCGCCCATCGTTTCAGCATAAATACGGATTTCAAATTGAGCATGCTTATCCATACGCAAATGAAGAAAATGCAAAAGATTGTGCAGATCAATTTTCCAGTACCATTCTGTGTAAAGCGAAAGAGGCAGGTTAACGCGGGCAAGCTCGCGGGCGATGTTATCGTTTAATAATTCTTCATAATGATTATATGAGGTTTGTTGATCCTGTAAGAGAATAGATAATATCTTTTGTTGCAATTCGGGTGAGATTTCTTCATCGGAACGTCCCTGTTTGTTGTTTATGCTTTGTCTCTTAATGGTATCGGCAGACGGGACGTAGAATTCATCTTTCATAATAGAATACCGCCCCGAAAGCTCGTTCACGTTTGCCGTGCGGTGGCGGATCCACTGCCGCGCGACAAAGATCGGCAGCTTCACATGAAATTTCAATTCCACCATTTCAAACGGTGTCGTGTGCATATGTCTCATGAGATAACGCAGGAGAATTCTATCCTCGTTAACACTCTTAGTTCCTTTACCATACGACACGCGTGCGGCTTGAACAATCGATTCATCGCCACCCATAAAATCAACAAGGCGCACGAAGCCGGCGTTGAGGCATTTAAACTCTTTATCTAATATTTCTTCTGCTTTTGGATTTGTAACGTGTGCCATGAGTTTCTTTCAAAATGTCCGTGGGATTAAATGTAAGGATTATGGAAAATAAATCCAACAGAAATTTTTAAAGACGTCATTCGAGCTTGGCGAAGAGTTATAGTTACTGTTGATTCAAGTTTCAGCGATAGGTACAAATATTATGATCTAAACCAAGTCTGAAGTTATTTGATTTCACCTTCAATCCACAGTTTTTTTGTGTCGCGAAGCCGTGCTTGTTCATCAAGCGTCCTCTTCAGCATATCGATCTTCGCATCCAAAAAATGAACATAATAAAGTACAACTGCAAGTATTGCCAACACGGGGTTGACCGATTCGGGGAACAGCCAACGAAATCCTACGACAACAATAATAAAAACAATTGCCGCAGCAATAATCGGCTTGACATATAGTTCATACACTGTTGCACGGTTAAAGTTCTTTTGCCATCTATTTGTTTTCATACGTTTTTTCTCCTGTAGAAAATTAATGTGTTCCAGTTAAACGATTGTTTGATTATAAAAGTGATAATTAGAAGACTAATTATCAGCAAAAAAGTTGGTATGATATTCCATTGGTAAATATTGATGAGCGATTCGATTGGACTGAAGACAGAAAGCAGAGCGCCAACTATAGAGATGATAGCAAATCGAATGTTAGTCCCGAAAATTTCTACTATGAATTTCAAAGCTGGTGAGAGTTCGGAGGTTATTTTTTGAGCCAACAATTTTTGTCGGAACCGCTCATCGAAGACGGCGGGAATTTCATGTTGTTTGATTATTGAAAAAGTTTTGTTCATTGCGAGCATCGGCATAAATTGTTCCCGGCATATAGAACACTCCGATAGATGTAGCCGCACAATCTCTACATCACTATCCGATGCTGCGTTTGTAAGAACTTCAACAATAATTTGTTCAATCTTATTACAATCCATTTTAACCCTTTTATTTTGCAGCTTATCTGATGTTATAATATTCCTTGAGTATCTTGAAAGCACGAAAGACTCTTTGCTTCACATTCGTTTCGCTGATACCCAGGGTTGAGGCACATTCTGCCGATGTAAGTCCATGTAGTTTGGTCATTACAATTGGTAGCCGATATATTTCGGGTAATCGAAGCATTGCGCGTTCAAGATCAATCGCATCGTTATAATCATAATTAGATTCATTTTTTATTTCTTCTTCGCCATCACCCAATCGAGAAAACTTTTTATTCCGTTTTCTCATTTTACAGCATTCGTGATATGTAATAGAGTATAACCAGGTTGTAAATTTACCTTTTCTAAAATCAAATTGGTAGATGTGCTCAAAAACTAGAAGAAAAACATTATGTGCAGCATCCTCAGCTAAATTCTTATCTAGAAGGAATCGCAAAGCAAAGTTATAAATGCCTTTTTTATGACGTTCATATAATTCATGGAATGCCTCGCGATTCCCTTCGGTTATTTGCTGTGCAAGTTGTTCATCGGTCATAATGTTGCATTCTGTCTCTATTAATTATAGTACTGAGAGATAAAAATAGTTACACAGCGATACTAATGAAGAAGGGATAATCTATGATTTAGTATTCGCGAGATAGGATTTATTTGATGATTCATGCTTGCCGAATTTTAGGTTCGTTGTTGTACCCGTGTTCACCGAATGGTTGAAGCTTTTCAATCCAGATTTGTTCGAGAAGTGTAAGCTCATCCTCTAAATTAAAGTCGGGATCGTCTTTGACCTTCACGGTTTCTAAAATTTCGAAAACAAATTTATCTCCGCCTAATTCATTCCAGTCTTTTTGCAGCGTTTCATTGCGATGTTTCCCGATTGTGAGCATGAATTTATGGCTATTGAGCGGACCTTCTAGATTTAAACTGCTCCCTAAAAGAAATTTACCGTTGGCGGTATTTTTTACATGAAAGATGCCTGCCGGTTTTTTACGTTCTTTGTATTCTCTTATAATATCTTGTCTTGTTTTCATGATTCTGTTTCCCGAAACTATTTTAAATCACCTCATAAATATATTGATTAAGGGTAAAGAAACCTAACAATAACCTCTTATAGAATCCATCTTTGTATTTCCTTCGCCGTTTCCGTATCTTTTTGTCATGATTAAAGTTGCCGTTGGTATAATCAACAATAATCGGAACGAAATTCTACTTTGTCAGCGCAAACCGAATCTTCCATATCCGCTCAAGTGGGAATTTCCCGGCGGAAAAGTTATCGCAGGCGAAACAATAGAGAAGTGCTTGCACCGAGAATTGAAAGAAGAATTAGGAATTAATGCAGTTATCGGTCGATTGTATCACCGTCAAGAATATGTTTACAGCGACAGCGGATCATTCAATGTCTTTTATTATATGGTAACCTCGTATTCAGGCGAGATCATTAATAATGTTTTCGAATCTTACAGGTGGGTTCCAATTTCTGAATTATCAAATTATGATATATTGGAAGGAAACAAAAACGTGATCGAAAAACTAATTCAAACAAAGAATCCGTCATGAAAAAAAATATTCCTCTTCTTAAACTATCAGAACTCAGATCAAATTATCGAAATTTGAAATCCGACATCAGAAATCGCCTCAAAGAATTTTCGAACATTCCTGCGTCAGAATATTTCTATGAACTCACATACTGTTTGCTTACTCCCCAGTCAAGCGCAGTAAACGCCGATAAGGTAATTTCACTTTTGAAGGCAAACAAATTCAAATCAAAAGAAATAAATCCCGAACCAATTCTGCGGAGGAAAGACAGCTACATCCGCTTTCATAAAAACAAATCAAGATACCTCGCCGCTGTAAAAAAACAATATCCGTTAATTTCCAAGCAGATTACTGATAATATTTCGGGCGAAGAGTTGCGCCTCTGGTTGGTAAAAAACGTGAAGGGACTGGGTTGGAAAGAATCATCCCATTTTTTAAGAAATATCGGTCATAGCAATTTGGCAATACTCGACAGACACATCCTAAGAAACCTTGTTCGACTTGGTGTTCTCCATGAATTGCCCAAAACTTTGACTGCTAAGAATTATTTGCAAATCGAGGAAAAATTTCGGAAGTTTTCTAAGCGCATCGGTATTCCGATGGACGAGTTGGATCTGCTGTTTTGGTGCATGGAAACAGGGCAGATATTGAAGTAGATGAGTAATTAAGTAGTCGAGTATGTTGGTCTTATAAAAATAAAGAATGAATATTAAGTAAAAATTCAAAATGCAAAAATCTAAAGTAAAAATACGATATAGCTCTAAGATTAAAACTCACAACCCAGTACTCACAACACTGAGAATCATATGAAAGCGTTGGTTATTGGAGCCGGTATGATGGGAAGTGCGCTGGCGTACGACCTCGCACATTCCGATGATGTTGCGAAAGTATATCTTGCCGATATTGATTTCGATAGGGCTGAGAGCGCGGCAAAAAATATTGGCACGAATGTAGTCCCGGTCAAACTCGACGTGAATTCTCACGACGATGTTGTTTATGTCATGGAACAGGTCGATGTTGTTTGCGGAGCTACATCTTACAATCATAATTTGTTGTTAACGAAAGCGGCGATAGAGACCGGGAAACATTTTTGCGATCTTGGCGGCAACATGGATGTCGTGTACAAACAAATGGAGTTGAACGAAAAAGCGAAAGCGGCAAATGTTTTAATCATCCCTAATTGCGGTTTGGCGCCGGGGCTTGCCGCTATACTTGGCGCCGGCGGAGCGAAATACTTTGATGTTGTTGATGAAATTCATCTTCGTGTCGGCGGCTTGCCTCAGCATCCTGTTCCTCCGTTAAACTACCAGATTGTTTTTTCTGTTGAAGGACTGATCAACGAATATATAGAGCCGGCGGAAGTAATCAGAAACGGTGAAGTTAAACAAGTACCTTCGATGGATGATTTGGAAGAACTTGATTTTCCTTCGCCATTTGGAAAAGTAGAAGCATTTAACACGTCGGGTGGTGTTTCAACTTTGACGAAAATGTTCAACGGTAAAGTTAAAGCTCTCGATTACAAAACAATTCGGTATAAAGGACATTGTGATAAATTTAAAACCCTGCTCGATCTTGGTTTTGCGAGTTCCGAGCCGTTAATGGTCGGCAACTCGGTGAAAACCGCGCGAGAATTATTTCAGGAATTATTAAAGAAAAAACTTCCGTCGAGTGGGCACGATTTAATTTTGATGCGTGTCTGGATCCAAGGAACAAAGAACAAGGAACAAAGAACATTAATATATGAAATGATCGATTACTTTGATGAGAAAACAAAAATCTCCTCGATGATGCGCACGACTTCGTTCCCAACTTCGATAATTGCACAGATGGTTGTGAATAGCACAATCAAAGAACGAGGTGTTTTGCCGCCGGAACATTGTGTGCCGGTTACACCGTTAATAAATGAATTAAAGAAAAGAAACATTATTATTAAAGAAAGCTTTTCGGGTTAAACTCCGACTACCAAGAACCAATGACTAACAACTAAGAACCAACAACCAACATGAAACGCCCATTATCAGTTATCATCATAACAAAAAATAAAAAGACCGGACAAGAAATTCACAACCGGTTTGATGCGCAGACAAGATTTCCAAGATTGAAATTGATTTCAATATTTTTTAAATCTATATTTTCAATCTGATGCTACCATTATTACTTGAAAGATTTAACCATGGCTGATACAAGTTCGTTCGATATTGTTTCAAAAGTAGATATGCAGGAAGTTGATAACGCACTTAATCAGGCGCGGAAAGAAATTATTCAGCGTTACGACTTTAAAGGATCAAAATCTTCCATCGAGCTGAATGAAAAAGAGCATGAGATCACCCTCATATCGGATGATGATTTTAAAATGCGGTCTGTTGTTGATATTCTTCAATCAAAATTCGTGAAGCGAAGCATTCCGTTAAAAGCATTGACTTATAGCGCCGTTGAGCCGGCTGCCAGCGGATTAGTTAAACAAATAATTAAATTGCAAAACGGTATTGACAAAGATAACGCACGGCTTATCGTAAAGATGATCAAAGATACAAAGTTACGAGTACAGTCGCAGATAATGGAAGATCAGGTGCGTGTAAGCGGAAAGAGTAAAGACGATTTGCAAACAATTATGGGAATGCTGCGTCAGGCAGATTTAAAATTCGCAATCCAGTTTGTAAACTATCGATAATAAACTGATGTTTCGCAAGCTTATATTGTTGATATTTTTTGTAGTGTCTGTCGCCTACGCTCAGAATTCCATCCCAGTTCAGTTTATTCAGAATTCTTCCCGAAACACGCAGATCGGTTCTTTTATAAAAAACGGTATCATGTATGGATCGCTCAACGATCTTGCTTACACATTCAAATTACGGCTCTATACAAATCAAACATCAAAAAAATTAGAAATCAGATCCGACGACATCACCATCAGAGTTACTGCCGATAACTCTTTCGTTGTTGTTATCGATAAAAAGGAAAACGCGAATCTAATTCAATTGCCTGTCAATGTTATTTTTGCCGCGAATTCTTTTTTTGCTCCCATTGAACCTTTCGTTATGATACTGAAAAATACTTTGCCGGAAGAAATTGTTTTTACCGGAACAGCCATCAAAGTCGGACAGGTTGTATCAAAATCATTTTTCGATATTACGGGGATCAGATTCGACGACAAATCGAACGGACTTCTCGTCAATATCAATTGCAGTAAAAAATTAACCGATTACGAATGTTGGCCCAAGCAAATCGGCAACGACACATGGCTTTACATTACCATAGCAAATGCAAAAGCTGATATTAATACAATTAACAACACTAAACTATCGGGGATTGTAAAACAGGTTTTGGCTTTTCAATATCCAACATCTGTTCAGTTGACACTTAGATTAAAGGGACAAATAAACAGTGCCGAGCCGATACCGGCGGATGAGGGAACAAATATTCTGATTGCAATTCAAACATCAACAGAAGAACAAGCCGAAGCGCGAAAAACAAGAAATTACGAACGCGAACTACAGCGGCAGCGCGATAAATGGAAACTCGATGTTGTTGTAATAGATGCCGGACACGGGGGAGACGACCCGGGTGCTATCAGCAGGAGCGGAACGCAGGAAAAAGACATTACATTGCCGATAGCTTTGAAACTTGGCGCTCTGATTGAAAGCAAACTTCCCGGCGTTGATGTTGTTTATACGCGCAAGACAGATAATTTTGTTGAGTTATATCGCCGCGGTCAGATTGCAAATCAAAATGGCGGAAAATTATTTATCAGCATCCATTGCAACTCGATGCCGAGAAAGAAAAGCACGGAGACAGGTTTCGAGATTTATCTGTTGCGTCCGGGTAAAACAGACAATGCCTTGCGTATTGCAGAAAAAGAAAACGAAGTAGTAAAACTTGAGCAGGGATACGAAAAACGTTACCAGCAATTAACGGAGGAAAATTTCATACTTCTCACGATGGCGCAAAGCGCGTATGTAAAATATAGCGAGCAGTTTGCCGAGATACTTACGCAGGAAATGGGAAAACATCTTGACCTTCCGAATAATGGAGTTAAGCAAGCGGGTTTTTATGTTCTGGTTGGCGCGTCTATGCCGAACGTGCTTGTTGAAACCGGCTACCTATCGAATAAACATGATGAAAAAATATTGAAGAGCGCCAAAGGACAACAACGCATAGCCGAAGCAATATTCAACGGCGTGAATCGTTTCAAACAGGAATACGAGAAAACACTTGGCGAAGGAAGAACAAGCGAGTAGCCGCAATCTCCTCCCGGATTTAACTTGAGATGATTGCGTTGTTTGGCAATTACGCGGACATCTATCCTATGACAACCTGAAAAAGTCCGCGGCTACAGCAAAGAGAAAGTCAATATATCGTTGTGAACATGATCAAAGATTTTTTATTTTTCATTACCTGAGATCGGTCTGTTTGCTAATATTGCCAAGCAAGAACTCCGACTTTTGATTCCGTTATGCTCTGGAAAAAGTCGGAGTTCTAACATCTATGTGCGACTCACCTGCAATGAAGCACCAACGCTGGAGGTGAGTCGCACTTTAGTTTTTTTCGAGAAACCTTCGCAAGGTGATTAAGATTATTTTAGCATTAACATTTTCTTTACAAGTTGTACGCCATCCGATTTTACCTGATAGAAGTACGTCCCGCTTGAAACCACGCCGCCATTCTCGTCTTGTCCGTTCCATTGGATTGTGTATGATCCCGCATGCTGTGTAGTATTTAATAATGATTTTACTAAACGGCCATTGATATCATAAATTCCTATCTCAACATTTCCTTGCTTGGTAATTTTGTATTCAATGTTTGTATTAGGGTTGAATGGATTAGGGTAGTTTTGAGAAATCGAGATGTTTTCAGGAAAGCCCTGTGTTTTCTCGACGAGATCGGGTGGAAGACCATGGTGATATTTTGTAATAAAAGCAACATAGTAACCATAATTGTCAGAAAAATCCTTGTCATTAATTCCCAAATATAATTCTCCTATCACGTTTGCCTTAAAGCTACAATTTTTCCCGATATAAAACGTAGTTCCAGTAGAGCCTATTTTGCCAATTACAGAATGTGATGCCGCTCCAGGTAATGGACCATCCGGTGCCATCATCCAATCTGGACCACCCATTCCTTCTGGACCAATCCATAAATCAGTATTTGAAACTGTATTACCGTTTGTTGCGGCAACTCCTTGTACAAGTATGACATAACTACTATCTTTTGTTAATATGATGCCCGTAGAGGTCCACGCTTCTGTATTACTCACTACAACTGCAGGGAAACCTAAATTACCAATCGGAGTGATGTCTTGCGCAAAACTTGCAGCATAAAAAGCTAAGAATACAAAAAAAATAGAAAAACGGAACATAAAACTTCCTTTCAAAATGTTTGGTGGATTATGATGTGAATTCATAATACACTAGTTGCAAACATAAAATGTTGCGGAAAAATTCAGAAAATATCTTTTGATGCAAGTATGAAATGCGTAAATGTTGAGAAATTGGCAAGAAATGAAGGAAGTGCGTCGGGTATCCCATTGGTTGATTCTCAACGTCATAATTACTACATTTATAATGAGAATTAAAGGAATTGATCATGAGTGAACAAGAATTATTATCCCGCATTAAGATTGTTCCGGGTGTATGCGGAGGCAGACCGACAGTCCGTGGGCTGCGTATTACAGTTTCAAATATATTGGAACTCCTTGCGGGGGGAATGACTGAACTTAAGATTTTAGAAGAATATCCATATTTAGAACGTGAAGACATTCAAGCTTGTCTGAACTATGCTTCACGTCTTTCATCATTTTCAAGTGAACCATTAGCCGCCACGCAGGTATGAATTGGTTAGTCGACGCTCAACTTCCTCCACACTTGTGCAAATGGCTCAAAATAAAAGGTGATTATTGCATCCATGTTTCTGAACTTCCAAGCGGTATACAACTTCCCGATGAAACACTCTGGCAGTATGCAAAAAAAGAAAATCTTATAATCATATCGAAAGACAGAGATTTTTTCGATTTTTCTATTCTTCGGGGTTCGCCGCCTCAAATTCTATATATCAATGTAGGCAATTGTTCAAACGATCGCCTTTTGAAGATAATGAATCATGTTTGGAAGGAAACAATAAAAGCATTCGCGGCTGGAAATTCTTTAGTTATTATTACTCAATCTGGAATTCAAAAGTTTTAATTTTGAGTGGGATTTTCTTTTTACTTTTTATCTGCCTGAGCCAGATTGATTTTTTTAATTTTTCCTTTTGCATTTTTAATTGATTTAGTGTTTCACCATCGTCCATTCTTTCCGCCATTTTTTGCCGTCCCAGTAGCGGATATTGTTTTTAAGATTGTCGAGATAAGGTTGGTCAATTTCTCCCGCGAGCTTACCCTTATTTACCATATTAGCGCGGAACCTGATGATGGCAGAATTTGATTTTACTCTCCTAATTTTCAAATTCTTCGAAAAATAAAAATCAAATCCTAAATCTTGCTCTGCATAATCCCCGCTTATTGGAGAAAAAAAGGAGATATCGGATTCACTTTCAACATTCATACTATTTACTTGTGGAATACATTTTAGCTGATCATTTATGTCTGATCGTGGAAAACGTATGTAAAACAATTCGGCATCAGAAAATTTCCAATTGAAACCTGGACAGGCAGTTGATTTTGTGTCACCGATAATTTTTAACGGATCAATAACTGCAATGACCGGATATTCTTGATTGATTGAATCGGGTGTATCATTTTTTCCACAAAGTACAAGTTCCTCTTTTCCATCATTATTCACATCGAGTGGGAACATGCTCATAAAATATCCAAAGTGCCAATATCTTCCAATTTCATTCCCTTTTTCATCGAGCCGAGCTACAAATGCTGGTGAACGCCCAATATTTTCAGTGATTAAAATGATTTCTTTCTTTTCCTTATTTTTAAAATTATTTACCACTATTCCATCGGGTGAAAAATTTGGACTGTATGTTCTATTCAGATAATTAAAAGGAACCACAAATTCTTTTTCTAAAATAATTTTCTTATATGCATTCAAAATTTTTAAAGAATGTTCACCTTCTTTTCTAAGCGAAATATTGGTAATCACTTCATTTGTGTCATTATTGTCTATATCGCATAGCACTGTTGAAGATCTTTTGACCAATCTATCATGGTTAAATCGTTCCAAGAGACCTGGTGAAATTATTTCCCAGAGTTTTTCATCTTGTTTGTTATATATTTCCAACATATTCGCATTTGTATTGTACAAAAAGCTGGATGGATTCTTATCGGTTATAGCATTATCTTTCGCAACCGGTTTAATAAAATCATTCAACAACCACCCGACTACGATGAACGATGCAAAACTGCTAATTGAAACCGCAACCGGATGCCGGCGTACAAAATAAAACATTTTTGCAAGCGGTGTATTTGTGTGGTAACGTACCGGCGGCGCAAACGGGTCATAATATTGCTCAACTGCTTTGTTTATACGAACTAAAGCTTTGCTTTTTTGAGTACCGTTTTTTACATAATTTTTGCTTATTTGAAGAGAATCTTCGGCGTTTTTATAAAACGCTTCCATCTGCCCGGCAAGCGTACGGCAGCCGCGACATTCTTTAAGATGCGCTTCAATCTCGGCAATCTGTTCTTTTACGAGATCGGAACCGAGCACGTATAATTCTATTGTATGTTCATCTATATGGTGCATATTTTCTTCTTTTGTAGGACGGAATGTTATTCCGTTCACCTATTAATGATCGATTCAGCGAATCGATCTACAAATAACTAATTGCATTTTTAAGCTATTGCGTAAATACCCTCACCCTGTCACTTCGTGACACCCCTCTCCCGATTCGGGAGAGGGGTTACAGGGTGAGGGTCAATTCTCTTTCAATCTTCTCACCGTCTCCTTATTCGCCTGCTTCAATAAATACTCAATCTTATTTCTGTGGCTTTTCTTGTAATCTTCTTTTGTTAAATCGGGCGACAGCTTTTTTAAACTTTCGTAAAGCGAAAAATTGTGTCCGTCTTTTCCTGTAAATATTTCGCACAGTTCTTCTTCAAGCACAATGAAATATTTTTCAAACATATCTTTGGATACTTTACCTTTTTCAACATATTTTATTTGATTTTTATTCTTAATGTCTTCACAAACATTTTTTATAGTTGCAGATGTATCGCTTGCAACAAGTTCTGCATCTTCCATAACAACCTGATTTGGTAAATCTTGACGGCAGTTATAAATCGAACGGAAAAGAATTGCAACTGTAACAATCGGTATAACGCGGCAGTGTTCGTTTTGCTCGCGAAGGTAAAGAGATAGTTTTGCCATCAACTCGGGTACCAATTCATACCCTGTTGTAAGAGCGGCAAATTTTTGTTCCAGCAGATCGCGATCGATTATCGGATAATTTTCAAGTGTGTCGCATGCGCACGGGACGATACATGCTTCTCCGAACCGTTCCACCTCATTATAATTTTTCAAAATGTTTACTGCAATTTTTACATTGCGGATAATTTTTGCGAGCGACGGATCTGCCTCGCTGTATAAACGATAGATTCCCTGATTGACTTTCGAGAAAACGAGTCGGCGCAGATATGCAAGAATTTCTTCATCTTTCGCCGCAGTCAAAGAAAGACCTTTGAAATATGATAGCAACTGGATATAATTACCGTCAGCGTCTTTTTGAAATAGATCGGCGATGCAGTCGTATGCTAAATCGGATGTGCTCAAACCGTATGTGCCACTTAACGTGCCTGCTGTTGTTTTGCTGGCAAGGAACGAGTTGGCAAGCGTGTGCGAAACTGCAATGAGCCGGTTCAACTGGTCGTGCGTGTACGAGCCGGCAAGAATTGCCAGAATATTCTCCCTTAAATTTTTAGAAAGATGTAAATACTTCGACACGCAGGTGGTGGATTAGGAGTTAATAATTATCTAAAATGTAGTAAAATGATGTGAGGGATGCAAGGAGTTGTAGTGCCGATCTGGTGATCGGCTACTACACCACCAATACCGGTATCTTCAATTTGTGGCGAACCTTAGGTACTGTTGTTCCGAACAAAATATCTTTCAATCCGCTGTGGCGGTGACCGCCCATGATGAGTAGATCGATTTGCGTTTCGTTTGCAAGCATTACAAGTTGTTTGGGAACGTTGCCGAATCCGAGATGAGTGTGAACTTCAAAACCGAATGTACGAAGTTGGTCTGAGATATTTTCAATATGCTCTTTGTCGCTTCGTGCTTCATCGTCAAATGCTTCTTTCCCAAAAAGTTGTCCGCTTACTCCTTCAACAACATGGAAAAGATAAATTGCGGCATGATGATGCTCTGCGATTGATTGAGCGTGAGAGAGAATTTTCTCTTCCATCCCGCCAAAATCTAAAGCAACGCCAATTTTAGTGTATGTTTGATGCGAAAGCGAAAGCGATGGGATTGGCATAGTAACTTCTCTCCTTTTCCTCCATAATTTCGGAAATGTCATATACATGAGTAAAATTGTACAGCCAAGAATAAATGGCACGGCTGTAATCCAAATCCAGATTGCATTGCTGCCCGCCGCTTCAATCCATTCTGATAAAACACCATAAACTAACCGTGCATTGAGCGTGATAATAACTACTGCCGCAGTCCATGCAAGAATTAAAACCCATTTCTTGTTTGCGAATTGTTTCATGCGTATTTTATCGCTTGTGAAGTGAATCAACGGAACAACTGCGAACGGGAGCTGTAAGCTTAAAATAACCTGACTGAGAATAAGAAGTCCGTACGATCCCTCATCGCCTTGTACCGCAAGAACAATTACTGCCGGAATAATTGCAAGCATCCGCGTTATGAGCCGACGTATAACCGGACGCATTTTGAATTGCAGGAATCCTTCCATAACAATCTGTCCGGCAAGTGTACCGGTAAGCGTTGAGCTTTGCCCCGCGGCAATTAAAGCAAGCGCAAATAGTGTGCTGGCGATAGCTGTTCCAAGAAGCGGTGTAAGAAGACTGTGCGCTTGCTGGATTTCCGTTACAACGATTCCGTTTTTATAGAAAACCGAAGCGGCAACTATAAGAATTGCGGCATTTACAAAGAACGCGGCATTAAGCGCTATTGATGTATCGAGAAGGTTCCAACGGCATGCCTGCTTTTTGCAATCGTCGGTTTCGCATACGTCGCGTGTTTGTACCAGCGCAGAGTGAAGATAAAGATTATGCGGCATCACTGTTGCACCGAGAATTCCGATTGCAACATATAAACTTTCGGAAGTCAGATGGGGAACAAATCCTTTGGCAACCTCTCCCCACACCGGTTCGGCTAAAAATATTTCAATACCGAAACACAATCCGATAGTCGAAATCAGCATAACGATAAACGCTTCAACTTTTCTGATTCCAAAATTTTGAATGATAAGAAAAAGAAAGGTATCAAATCCGGTTATGATAACGCCGTATAAAAGTGGAACGTTCAATAAAAGATTCAAGCCGATAGCCGTACCGAGAACTTCGGCAAGATCGCAGGCGGCAATTGCAATCTCGCAAAGCACCCATAAAATGAACGCGACGGGCTTCGGGTAATTCTCGCGGCACGCCTGCGCAAGATCTCTTCCTGTAACAATTCCCAATCTTGCCGAAAGAGTTTGCAGTAAAACAGCAATCAGGTTCGACATCAACAAAACCCAGATGAGAGAATAACCAAACCGCGCGCCGCCTTCGAGGTCAGTTGCCCAGTTACCGGGGTCCATGTAGCCCACGCTAACGAGATAGGCGGGACCGAGGAATGCGAAGAAGCGTTTAAATGTTCCCACATTTTTCGGAATAGAAACCGAGCGATGAACCTCGGAGAGAGACTGAGATGTTTGATTGTCCTTTGTAGAAGGATTCATCAAGCGGAGATTCGTTGAGAGAGTTTATTTTCGTTAATATTCTTCTGTGAATATTTCGAATTAAAATTTTCATCTATTGAATTTCTGGATGGCATCTCATTATATATTTTTCCATCAAGCATCCTTCCATTTTTCTTCTTGTGAACACCACCCCATTGTTTAAAGAAAAATGGCACACTGTTGTTTTTACACTGCTCTCGAATATTTCTCACCCATTCCGGGGACATTGTTCTTGCTTTGGGTCCGGATTCACCACCGACAATTACCCAATCGATTTTATCAAGGGGGATTGTCGAAATCTGCCCAAGCAAAGGCTCCAATGAGATGAATCGGACAACCGAAGGAACTTGCGCAAGATCATGTACTCGTGAGATATAATCTTCGGACTCAACACTTACACCCATCCAAACATTTTTGGGCCAAATCAGGATTGGAGCAAGCAAACGTAATCGATCTGAGCGTTTTGTTAAAATCTGAAAAGTATGGTGGTTTGCCTTATCCATCATCCGGAATACCTTTTGAATGTACTCTGTGGGAATTTTTTCATGAAATAGGTCGCTCATTGAATTTACAAAAACAATCCGCGGTTTCCTCCATTTTAGTGGCAGCGCAATAACATCTGGGTGTAGAGTTACTTTAAATCCACTGTTATAGGAGGGCGAACCCATCGCCTGCAATCTCTTTGCAATACGTTCAGCATAACAATTTTTACATCCTGGGCTGACTTTCGTGCATCCCGTTATAGGATTCCACGTTGACTCAGTCCATTCTATTTTTGATCTATCTGCCATTTGAAAAATCTAATGTTCCTTGATTGAAGCTACCTAATATTGCTTTATTCCAAAATTCAATACCCTTTTTATCCCTTGAATAGAATGCTAGATGATATAATGGTACATTATTTTGTTGAAGCTTTATTCGTTTGGGATTTCCTTTCATATATCCTAATTTAAACATTTGTCTTTCAAATTCCGAAATTAAGAATCTAGAAAAATTACTATCTTTCTTTGAATGGTCTGTCCACCCGCTACGCCAATCTGCGATTCCAAGAAACTTTTCAATTTTGTCGTTTGATGGTTTCAAATAGTTTGGGATGTTTCTTTTGACATCCATGCCAAAAGCTAAAAGAACAAGAAAATCCACAAATTTCGCTTCTGCTAGAATTTTAATGGTAGAATAATATAAACCAATGTCAGGTGGATCAACAAAACAAAAAGATAATACTTTTTGTGTCTTTGAATGCTTCGGTATAGCTTTTATAATCTCTGATATTCTATCATTACAGTTTCCAACAATGTAGGAAATGTCGGAAGATACATTCAACTGCTCTATCCTGCGCTTTAAGATGTCTATATTTTCAGAATTAATATCACAGTAAATATATTTATCAAACGGATCCTTTACCGTCAATACCAACAACGGTGATCCTGCAAAAATCTTCTTAGTCCCTTTTATTTTAAAGCACCCTGGGCCGCTATATAAATCTATAAACACCCTTTTATCCCATTTTTGTTTCATCCCTTTCGAAAATAAATTAAGATAGTAGGAGAGTAATTTGTACTTATCGATCGAATAGTTACCTCTCTCAAAACATTTTAAATTATCGTTTGATAGTTCTAACATAAATCCTCCAGATAAAAATTTACATTTTAACAATAATCAATAATTATATTGTCTATTTTCTTGCTTCCTGAACTGCAACAACTTTATTATATATCGCCATCAATACGGTTGCAAGAATTCCAATTCCAAACAGCACGAACCAAATTATTCCCGGTTCGCCCGTGCGTTTTGCGTTTTCATACATCCATCCGCCAAAAGGTCCACCAACAAACCATGCAATCGCTATTGGAAGGAATGCATATCCTTGAAACAAACCTTGTTGACCCGGTGGCGCTAATTCAGATATATATTCATAATATCGCGGTGCCTGTGCCATCTCGCCGATAGCGAAAACAACGATGCCGGCGGCAATCGTCGGAATGCTTGGACTCAATCCAATAATCAGCCAACAAAAACTTGAAACACCAAAACCCATAACTATCGCAGTTCGTGTTGGAATATTTTTCGTCAACCGGTTCACAACAAGCTGCAGCACGATAATCGCACCGGCTCCTGACCATGATTGTATCAACTCGAACGGTGCATCTTTATCAACAAAGTCAACAAGATAATACGGTATAATTACAAACTCTTGCCAGAACATAATCCAGAATAGCGAGAAGATGAGAAGGAATATCATAAACTTCACATTACCAAGAACAATAACGAGATTCTTCATCTTCGTTCCGAGCGTTTCAACAACTTCCGTTGAAGCACTCTTCACTTCTTTATAAAAGAAAAAATTTACAACCAACATAGCCGCACAACTGATTGCGGAGACAAGGTAAACATACTCGATTCCGATTGAATCTCTCACGAAGTATGCAATCGTAGGACCAATGGCTGCGCCGATATTCACAAGCCAATAATAAATTGCATAACCGAGAGATTTTGTTTCTTTGGATGAAGTAACCGCGATGGTTCCAAGAACAGACGGTTTGATGAAAGAACCGCCGATAGCTGTGAACACAAGAAACACAATCAATACCGGGTAGAGTGGCAAGCCGCCATAAATTCCAGAGAAAATTGTCATCCCGACAGAACCAATCAAAAAGTAACCGACTGCTAACATAGAGAATGCAATCATGAAGGCACGCCGGAAACCAAATTTGTCTGCAAGTGTTCCTCCGAGAATCGGAAGCAGATAAATCAAACCGCCGAAAAGTCCTGAAAGTCCTCCAGCTTCAGTTTCACTGAAACCAAGTTTGTTGCGGAAGTAGATGCCCATAATAATTTGCTGACCGTAAAGAGCTAACCGCTCAAACAGTTCCATGCCGTTTGCAACCCAGAAAGTCGGATGAAAACCGGTTTTCAATTTTTCTAAACCTTTTGTTAATGCCATGAATACTCCTGCTGATACAATAAGATATTTATGAAAATAAAGCGATAATGTGAAATTAGTGAATTGAGGAGTGAGATGCAAACCAAAAGCTAAAAGCCAATAGTTAAGAGTACTGCTTGATCGGGATAAACTCCAAGTAAAGAGTGATATGTGATTTTGTTGATAGATTGAAGATGAGATTCCTTTTCGTTATCTTTCAAAGTGATAATATAACTCGAAAGAAAGATTATGAAAGCAGTACGTTTCCATGAATTTGGCGGCGCAGATGTTTTAAAATTTGAAGATATGCCAATCCCAAAGATTGGACCAAATGATGTATTACTCCAACTTAAAGCGGCGGCATTAAATCATCTTGACCTTTGGGTGCGAAGCGGGGATAGAGAAAAAAGCATTCCTCTTCCTCATATACCCGGCTCTGATGGCGCGGGCATTATTGCAGAAGTAGGAAGCGCAGTTGATTTTCTGAAAGTCGGAGATAAAGTTTTAATATCGCCCGGAATATCCTGTGGACATTGCGAGATGTGCTTAGGCGGAACCGATAATCTTTGCAGATATTATCATGTGCTTGGTACAAAAGAAGATGGAACCTACGCAGAGTTTGTAAAAGTTCCGGCAACAAATGTTCTTCCTATTCCCGATGGTTTAGATTTTAACCAAGCCGCAGCGATACCGCTTGTGTTTCTTACTGCCTGGCATATGCTGGTTGGTGTAGCGGAAGTTAAACCGGGAGAAACAGTTCTTGTTCATGCGGCAGGAAGTGGTGTTGGATCGGCGGGAATTCAGATTGCGAAACTTATGGGCGCACAAGTAATAACAACTGCCGGCACTGAAGAAAAATTGGATAAAGCTAAAGGACTTGGTGCCGATGAAATTATCAATTATAAAGAAAAAGATTTTGTGGCAGAAGTTAAGCGACTCACAAACAAGCGCGGTGTCGATATTGTCTTCGAGCACACGGGAGGTGAAATTTTCGAGAAGAGCATATCCGTACTTGCCAAGGGCGGCAAACTTGTAACGTGCGGATCAACCGATAATTATCTTGCAAAAGTCGATATTCGTTATGTTTTTGCAAAACATTTAACTCTCTTCGGTTCATTTATGGGAACAAAACGCGAGATGATAGAAGTGCTGAATTTTTTTAAAAAGGGTGAAGGAAATGCTCAGCTTAAACCGGTTATCGATTCTGTCTTCCCGATAGAAAAAGCATCGGAGGCGCATAAAAAAATGGAAGAAAGAAAAATTTTTGGAAAAATAGTTTTAACATTAGAAGATGTAGCACACCTTTAAGGCGTACTACATCTAAGCATCTAAGAAACATCATGGAATTGAATACCGATCAATATTATCATATTTACAACCGCTCAATCAATAATGAATTAGTTTTTCATTCAGAGAATAATTATGATTACTTTTTAAGAAAGTATCAACACTATTTTAGCAATTATTTTGACACAATTACATACTGCTTAATGCCTACACATTTTCATTTTCTGGTGTTTGTTAAATCTGACGACATTATCAAATTAAAAAATAGCGTAGGAATATTTTTAAGTTCTTATACCAAGGCACTAAATATAGAGCAATGCCGACATGGAAATCTTTTTCAGCAACACACAAAATCTCGACATGTGGATAAAGATAGTTATCTGATTTCGGTAGCGTCTTATATTCATCAAAATCCGATTAGGTCTGGTATCGTAAATAAACTCGAGGATTGGAAATATTCCAGTTATCTTGAGTATATTGGTCTACGAAAAAATTCTTTTGTCAAAATCGACTTGTTATTAAATTATTTTTCATCGATTGAGGACTTTAAAACGTACTCTGAAGTAATTATCGAAAATAAAGATGAAAAATATTGGATCTAATTCACAGATAACGTAATGTGTAGCACACCTTTAAGTTATACTCCACATTCTGGGATTGTTTTATCAATTTAACAATAAAGGAGAATCGTCATGAAGGGAAACACAAAAATTATCAACATGCTCAATGACCGGCTTGCGGATGAGCTTACAGCTATCAATCAATACATAGTGCATTCGGAGATGTGCGCTAACTGGGGTTACGAAAAGCTTCATCACACTATCGAAAAGCGTGCTATTGAAGAAATGAAACACGCCGAGAAGCTTATTGCCCGACTTTTATTTTTAGAAGGAACACCAGTTGTCAGCAAACTCAATAAAATGTTTATCGGCGCAAATGTGGAACAGCAATTTAAAAACGATTGGAATGCAGAGAGCGGCGCTATTAAAGATTACAACGACGACATCAAGCTCGCAGTTTCGGTTGGCGATAACGGAACACGCGAGATGCTCGAAGCTATACTGGTTGATGAAGAAAACCATATCGATTGGTTAGAAGCTCAGCTCGATCAAATTAAGCAAATAGGAATTCAAAATTATCTCTCACAACAAATCGAAAAAGCATAAAGGAAAAATTATGAATCATTTTGGACACATAGAAATACCTACGACAAACTTTGAAATCGCGAAAACATTTTTTGGTTATGTGTTTGGCTGGACATTCCAGGACGTACCAAAAATTGAATATGTTCTTTTCAAAGCCGGTATGAAACCCAATGGCGGATTTTTTAAAGTGAAGAAAATGCCAAAGACAAATCAAGTGAATGTTTATATAGAAGTGAAAGATATCAACGCAACCTTGAAAAAGGTTCAAAAAGCCGGTGGCACTGTAATTATTAAAAAGTCAAAAGTGCAAAATATGGGCTGGTTCGGCATGTTTTCAACTCCCGACGGCTGCCATCTATGTTTGTGGCAACGAAAAGTGTAGTTATCCACAAATTCTCTTTTAAAATTTTTTTAATGTAATGCTTATGTAACATTGAGCACTATTATTATCAAAAACGAACGAAAATCGCGAATTTTTATGTAATGGCTATGTAAAGGTTTATATGAAATCTTGGATTGAACGTGCTATTAGTTTATTGGAAAAGAGTCTTGAGCCAATTCCTCAGGAACTTAACCAATTAGATTGGAAAATTGATATATCACAAAAAGATGAAAGATTTCATCATCATATTTCGGGATTCGCGAACACCGAAGGCGGGGGATTTCTTGTTTTTGGTATCGATAGACATGGTATTGTTCATGGTGTAAATAAAAATATTATTGATAATATTATACAAAAAATTGGCAATATTGCACGAGATGGATTAGAACCATCAGTTTCAATAGATCATAGCTTAGAAGAATATCGAGGAAAATCTGTTTTGTTCATCTACATCGCAGAGTCGAGAATTAAACCGGTGCACATGCGTGGTCAACCATTAGAGGAATCATATATACGTTCAGCAGCACAAACTCGAAAGATAGATAAGAATGAACTTCGTCGTGCGTTAATTTCTTCTCAACCAATTCGCTTTGAAGAAATGACCGCATATACTTCACAATCTTTGACAGATATTCTATCCCGATTAGACTATATACGTGTTTTTGATATGTTGAGATTCCCGGTTCCGAAAACTGATTTTGGTATTGCAGAATTTTTAATATCACAAAAATTTCTTACTCGTGATAATGATAGATACAACATCACCAATTTAGGAGTATTGGTGTCAGCAAAAGAAATCCAATCTTTTTTGGGAAAGGAAAGAAAAGCTGTCCGGGTAAATG